>JBFJCP010000018.1:0-95349 GCA_041615815.1 Gemmatimonadales bacterium
CGGCGGAGCGTACGCGACGCGAAGCGCGGTCGAGCGGCCCGTGGCCGCTCACCCCGGGCCTACCCCCGCGGGGGTAGGCCATCACCCCTTACTTGCGGAGGCAGACATGCCGACCAGGAAAAGGACACGTCGCGCAACGAGCAAAAGCGCGAAAGCCCCCAAGAGGCGTCGCCGCACGGCGCGCCGTCGCACGACCGCCAAGGCCGCCAAGCGGACCACCAAGCGTCGTGCTACCCGGAAGAAGGCAACGAAAAAAGCGGCCCGCCGGAAAAAACGCTAGCCGCAGGACTTCTTCTCGTTACGTTGCACCCTGGGGTCGGCACGCTGCCGACCCCGCAACGTTTTCGGGTCAGGGTTTCACGGCCAGAAACCACCCGGGGCTGCTTCCCCCACGACTGATTTCCACCTGCCAATCGTGGTACTGACGCCGGAGCGTGTCGAAGGAAAGCGGCGCGTCCGCTCGTCCACGCCCTTGGAGGAGGATGAGGTGCATGCCGCTGCGTGGGGTACGGTGTTGGAGGGTCTCGATAAACCGCTCGCGGGCCGTCCGGGTCAGGGTGGTAATCGTCGTCGGATCCACCACGGCGAGGCTGGGCTCGACATCCGGGAACCACTCTCCCAGGTTGACGACCAAGGCCTGGAAATCGCGCGACAACGCCTCGGCCGCCGCTCGCGTCTCGGTGGACTCGACCGATGAGAGCTGCCGGTCGATGAAGACGACGGGCCAATCGTGGGCGGCCAGATAGAAGCACGCCGGGGCCGCGCCAGCGCCGACCACGAGTGCCACATCGGTGCCTGCCGCCGCCGCGAGCCCCGCCAGCGGCGTGTTCCGATCCAACCCCCAGTGCGTGGGCTCCCGTTGCGCTCGCCGAAGCCGGAGGTGCCGCTCGCGCCAGCGGCGAAACGGCGGCAGGTTGAGGCGTCGCATGATCAGTCGATCGACGTGCTCGAGCATGAGCACCTCGGTCAAGACGAGCTGGCCCTCGGGCCCGACCTCGAGCTCGCGCACGGCCTCGTCCGCGAGATTGAGAAGCTCCTCCCGCGACAGCTGGTTCTTGAATTCCTCGATGCGCTCGAGGATGAACTCCCCATACTCCTGTCGGAGGGATTGTTGGCGCTCAGCGCGGCGACGGTACCGTGGCTCGGTCAGCACGGTTCGATATGCACGATCACTTGATGCAGGCGGAGCTCCTGCCGCAGCTGTAGCTCGACGGCGTCCGCAATGCGGTGCGCCGATTCGACGCTGGCATTGCCATCCACGGCGATGGTCAATTCCGCGAACCGTTGATCGTGAGATTCGCGCGACCGAATGTCATATGCCTGTACCACCCCCGGAATGTGCTCGGCGACCGCCTGGATGTCGGGCGATGGGACCGCGTGCCGATCCACGAGCACCGGGACCGACCGGGCGACGATTCCATATGCCAACCAGACGATGACGCCGGCCACCACCATTGCCACGATTGGATCAGCATACCAGTACCCCCCTCGGGCGAGGAGGACCCCCGCAAGGACCCCAGTCGTAATGAACACGTCCGCCTTGGTATGGGCGGCGTCGGCGAGGAGGATCTCGCTGTTGAGCTGGCGGCCGCGCCGCGATTCGTAGGTGGCGACGAACGTGTTGACAACGAGCGTGCCCGCGAGCACGGCGATTTGCGTGCTGCTGATCTCCAAGGGACGGGGTCCCGCGGCAAGCCGGGTCACCGCGCCCTTCACGAGCTCGAACCCACTCACCGACAGAAAGACGACGATCGCGAGGGCGCCGAGGGTCTCGAACTTCCCGTGTCCGTAAGGATGATCCTCATCCGGCTCGCGCGCCGCGACCCACATCACGGCCAACGCGAGGACGTTGTTCATCGCGTCCACCGCGGAATGGACCCCGTCGCCCAGCACGGCCAGCGACCCCGTGGCAGTGCCGATCAGGAACTTGGCTCCGACGACCGCGACGTTGGCGACGAGGATGCCAACCAGAACACGCTGGATCCGAGCAGAACGGTCGCGCCCCTGGGCGCGGGCGAGGGACATGATGGTGCAAGCTCGCGACGCCCGATGAGCGTGTCAACAGTCCCGGAAGTGTTTGTGGCACAACGAGCTGAGGCCATCGCGCGTTGGGCGACCCGACGAGACGCCGGATTCTCGAGCTCCTTGCGACCGGGATCTCACGGCCGGTGAGATCGCCAGTCAATTCCCGATCGCGTGCGCCTCGGTGGCACACCACCTGGGGGTGCTCCGCGCCGCCCTCCCGGGCAGACCTGAATCACGTTGCCCGGACGAGCGCACCCTTGAGATAGCCGGTTTCCGGAATCGTCAGCACCTCCGGGTGATCGCGGCCTTGGCCCACCAATCGCTCGAGTGTCAATACGCGCCGGCTGTCCGCGGCGGCATCGCGCAGCATGTCGACAAACCGCGCGCGGGTCATGTGGAACGAGCAAGAGCAGGTCAGGAGGGTTCCACCGGGTCGAAGCAGTCTTCCCGCCCTGAGGTTCAGCTCTTTGTACGCGCCCAGAGCCCGAGCTACGGCGCCCCGCTGTTTGGCAAAGGCCGGGGATCGAGGACGATCGTATCGAATCGCTCGTCGGTTCGCTCCAGCTCCCGCACGAGATCAAACACATTCCCCTCCAGCCACTCGACGTTTGTTCGTCCGTTGAGTGCCGCATTCTCCCGTGCCATCTGGAGTGCCGGACCGCTCGAGTCCACGGCGAGCACGTGTTCGGTTCGATGGGCCATGTGGAGTGCGAATAGTCCTTGATAGGTGAAGAGATCGAGGGCTCGGCCACGAGCCACCTCCGCCATCAAGTGGCGGTTCTCCCGTTGATCCAGAAAGGCCCCCGTTTTCTGTCCCTCCCGGAGGTTCACGCGGTACCGAACGGATCCTTCCCGGACCTCCACGGAGTCTGGCACGGTCCCGACGACCTCTTCGACGTCCAGCGACAGGGCTTCATGGCGTCGTACGGACGCATCGTTGCGCAACAGCACGCCTCGGGGCTGCAGCACGGCTTCCAGGGCGGCGAGGACATTCCCCCGATGCGCCTCCAATCCGGCTGAGAGGAACTGCGCGACCACGTATTCGCCGTAGCGGTCCACGACCAACGAGGGCAGCCCATCGGCTTCCCCGTGAACCACGCGGTAGGCGGTGGCATCGATGCCGAGGTTGTAGCGGCGGTCCGCGGCGCGCTGAATCGCTGATTCCCACCACGAGCGATCGATGGAAACGTCTGCGCCGGTGAGAAACCGAAGTCGGATTTCCGAGGACGGGCTCCACAACGCACAACCCAGGAACCGGCCGCGCTCGTCGCAAACCCGCACGATATCGGGAGGCAATGCGGCATCGTCCACGTCGGACCGATATATCCACGGGTGACCGCCGCGCCAACGCTTTGCTCCACGGCTCGATATGGTGACCGCGCAATCCGTCATCGATCGGGGCGCAGCGTTTGGGCGTCGCGCAAATACACATGCCTGATTTGGGTGGACCGGCGCTCGGTGTTGATGTGGACCAGCGCGCGTATGCAGCGGGGAAGCCCGTGCGGCACGGCCATCTCGGTGGCCCCGAGGAGTGCGACCTCGGTCCACCCGAGGTCGCGGGCGGCACGGGCGGGATACTCGCTGGTGATGTCTGGTGTTACCGTCAAGATGACGCTGGCGATATCCTTCACCTGAATGTCGTTGGCGGCGACCATGGCCTCCAGGAGCTCACGCGTGGCGGCACGGACGAGCTCTGGACGGTCCTCCGCGACTACCGTCGCTCCGCGTATTCCCCGAACGGGCATCGATCACGTCTCATGTCAGTGGATGTTGCGCTGTTGGCGATTGCCGGTCCCCCGGTCCTCCCGGAAACGGAACTAGTCGCTGCGTGTCGGGCGGCGGCTGCCGGGGGTGTGACCGCCATCCAAGTGCGTCACAAGGCCGCATCGGCATCCGCGCTTCTCCGGGTTACCCAGGAAATCTGTCGGGCGGTCTCACTTCCCGTCTACGTCAACGACCGCGCCGATGTGGCGCTCGCCGCGTCCGCGGCCGGCGTGCATCTGGGTCCGGAGGACGTTCCGGCAAGGATCGTCCGCTACTTCGCTCCCAGACCGTTTCGGATCGGCGTATCGGTGGGCACGCCGGAAGAAGCGCGCCTCGTACACGATGCAGACGTTGATTATTGGAGCATCGGGTCCGTGTACGCCACCGACACCAAACTGGACGCAGGCCAGCCCATCGGCGTGGATGGTTTTCAGAAGTTAGCCGCGCTCGCGCCTCCGGGTATGCCCACGATCGCCATCGGTGGGATTACTCCCAAGAATGCGGCGGGAATCCTGAGCGCCGGAGCCAGCGGCATCGCCGTCAGCCGCGCCGTTTTTGGTGCTACCGACATCGAAGGTGCGGCTCGAGCGCTGTCAGAGATCGTGCGGTCCCACCACTGATGCCTGCCCGCGACCGGTGACGGTCACCGTTCGGGGGGTCGGGTGGTCCTATCCCTGCCGATTTTCCAACCGTCGGACTTCTCGGACGGCGGCATTGTGTTCCCTGAGCGTGCGCGAGAAGACGTGTTTCCCATCGGGGCGAGCCACGAAATACAGGAAGTTGGTCTCCGCCGGATACAGCGCGGCGGACAAGCTCTCCGTGGACGGTTGGCTAATGGGTCCTGGTGGGAGTCCGTTGATCAGGTATGTGTTGTACGGCGACACCGTCTCGTAGTCACGTTCAAACAGGCGTCGGCGTCGGCCCAGAGCATAGATGACGGTGGGGTCTGCCTGCAGCCGCATCCCCCGGCGGAGACGGTTGTGGTAGACGGACGAAACGAACTGCCGGTCGGGGGCGTACCGCACTTCCCCTTCGATGATCGATGCGAGAATCACCAGCTCGGCTCGCGTCATCCCCAACGAGTCGAGGCGCGAGTTCCACCGAGGCTCCCAACGGGCTTCGAACTCGTCCACCATGCGTCTGACCACATCCAGGGCGGACGCGTTCACGGGAACGCGGTACGTACTCGGGTAGAGATATCCCTCGAGCGTGGGCGCCGTGGCCCCCACCCGATGGCGGAGGACACTGTCCGCAGCAGCCGCCAGCAGGCTCTCAGCCGGGATGCCGAGCTGCCGCTCCACCGAGGCCGCAACCTCGGCTAGCATGAGTCCCTCCGGCAGCAGGAGACGCTCTTCGACTACGCGCCCATGGACCAGGATGTCCAGGACGCGCCGAACGCTGGCGCCTTCGGGAACTTCGAAGGTCCCGGCTTGAATCCGCCGCTCCCGGCCGGATGCCTTGGCGTAGAATCGAAAGAGTGCGGCTGACCTGACGAGATCCCGGGCGGCCAGCGTGTCGGCCACGGCGCCGAGGCCAGCTCCCCGCGGAATCGTGATCCGGTGGCGGTCGCCAGACACCTCCGGTGCTTTGCAGGCCAGGATCCCGGGAGCAGCGAGCAAGAGGAGGGCGGCGCGCCTCATCGGCGCCGCGCGTCGAGATAGGTCTGGAGCAGGACCACGGCCGCCAGCTGGTCCACATCCCCTTCACGGCCTCGGCGGCGCCCGCCAAGCTCGCGCATGGCGCCCAACGCCCGCGCCGTCGTCATGCGTTCGTCGTACAATGCCACGGGGAGTCCGGTAACTGTGGCGATCAGGTGGCCAAGCGCCCGGACGGCATCGGTGGCCGGGGTCTCTCCTCCCTCCCCGCTGAGCGGAAGTCCGACGACGATGCCGGTGGGCTGGTGCTCCTCGAGGTGCTTGCGGAACTGTCGCATGGGGAATCGCTTGCCGGCTCGTCGCGTGAGGGTCGCGAGCGGCTGCGCGATGTGTTGGGAAGGGTCGGAAATGGCCAGACCGATGCGCTTGGTGCCCCAGTCCACGGCCAACAGGCGGCCGATGGTAGGAAGGTCGAATGTTGGAAGGTCGGTGGACCGAACTGACTGACCTTCCGTTTGTCCGTCCTTCCCTCGTGTACTCACCCCTGCTGCATCGTTGCGAAGAACTCTTTGTTGTTCTTCGTCCGCTTCATTCGCTCGAGGAGGAATTCGATGGCCTCGACGGGCGGCATGTCGGCGAGGAAGTTGCGGAGGAGATAGACTTTGTTCAACTCCTCCTTATCGAGCAGCAGCTCCTCCTTCCGGGTGGAGCTCCGTTGGACATCGATGGCCGGGTAGATGCGCCGGTCTGCGATCCGCCGATCCAGCACCAGCTCCATGTTTCCCGTTCCCTTGAACTCCTCGAAGATGACCTCGTCCATGCGGCTCCCAGTCTCAATGAGCGCGGTGGCGATGATCGTGAGCGAACCGCCGCTTTCGATGTTCCGGGCCGCTCCAAAAAAGCGCTTGGGTTTCTGCAGCGCGTTCGCATCCACTCCGCCGGACAGGATCTTGCCCGAATGCGGCACGACGACGTTGTGGGCCCTGGCGAGACGGGTGATGGAATCCAGCAGAATGACGACGTCCCGCTTGTGTTCGACGAGACGGCGGGCTTTTTCGATGACCATGTCCGCCACCTGGACGTGTCGGTCTGCCGGCTCGTCGAAGGTCGAGGAGATCACCTCGGCCTGGACGTTCTCCTCCATGTCGGTCACTTCTTCGGGTCGCTCGTCGATGAGGAGGACGATGAGGACGGCGTCCGGGTGGTTTTCGGTGATCGAATTCGCGATCTTCTGAAGGAGGATGGTCTTCCCGGCCTTTGGCGGTGCGACGATCAATCCGCGCTGCCCAAACCCCAGAGGGGTCAGAAGGTCCATCACCCGCATCGACAGATCGGCGTCTTCGCGTTCCATGCGAACGCGACGATCGGGGTAGCGGGGGCGGAGGTTGTCGAAGGCGATCCGGTGTTTCGCCTTGTCCGGCTCCTCGAAGTTGACCTTCTCGACCTTGAGGAGAGCTAAATAGCGCTCACCCTCTTTCGGGGGTCGAACCTGGCCGAGCACGGTGTCGCCGGTACGCAGGTCGAACCGCTTGATCTGGCTCGGACTCACGTAGATGTCGTCCGGGCCATACAGGTAGTTCCAGTCCTGACTGCGCAGGAACCCGTACCCTTCGGGGAGGATCTCGAGCACGCCCTCGCCCCGAAGCACCGTATCGGAGTCGAGCAGGGATTGTTCGATGCGGAAAATGAGGTCCTGCTTCCGAAGACCGGAGTAGTTGGTGATGTTCAACTCCTCGGCCATTCGGTGGAGTTCCTTGACAGATTTCTTCTTCAGCTCAGCGATGTCCACGGGACTGGGACTCCATTACGACGGAGGGTTGGTTGAAAATCGACGGCGGTGTGGCCCGGACCTGGGGCGCACGGAATGTGCGATCGATATGATTGCGCGAGTTGGCTTTCTGGGATTAGGCAGATGTGCAGTTGTAAGGGGCATATTATCGTGAGCAGCCGGAACCGTCAAGTGGGACCATGAGCTCGCTCGCCAAGTACTTCACGTTCTGGCGTACTACCGTGGTCCGCGATCGGGAGATCGTGGACGCCGTCGTCCACCCCGACCACCGGGGGCCTTCACCCGAGCTCGAGGCCGCGCTCGAGTCGTGGCCCGGGGCTCGATACTGGGCGGAGGGGGATGGGGCGGGGCGCTTGATCCTCATTCGGACCCTGGCACGGCCCGCTCCCGAGCGGTGGTGGCTGCATGTGGCCCTCTTCGCCGCCACCTTTCTCACCGTGTGGGTGGGTGGCGCGATCATCGCCGGAGCCGTGCCTCCCACGCTTCCCCCCATCGGCAGCGTGCTTTCTCCCGGACCCGGGCTCATGGATTGGCTGTCCGATCTCCGTCCGGGGCTGGGATTCGCCGGCGGGCTCATGGCCATCCTGTTGGTCCACGAGCTGGGGCACTACGTGCGGGCCAAGCGCTACGGAATCGACACGTCTCCTCCTTACTTCCTACCCTGGCCCCCCTACCTATTCCTCAATCTCATCGGCACGTTTGGCGCGTTCATCCGGCTGCGAAGCCCCATCGTGGATCGGCGGCAATTAGTGGATATCGCGGCCGCCGGACCGTGGGCGGGGTTCGTGACGGCGCTCGTGGTCCTGGCCATCGGGCTCCCCCTCTCCGAGGTGACGCACGTCTCCGGTCCCACCCCGCAGGTCTTGATCTTGGCGCCGGGGCTCGGCGAGGTGTACCTGGGAGATTCGCCTGTCATGTACCTCATGCGGTGGTTGTTCGTCGGGGAGGGCACCGTGGAGCTCCATCCGATCGCCTTCGCCGGATGGTTTGGAATCTTCGTCACGATGCTCAACCTGATGCCCCTGGGTCAGCTAGATGGCGGGCACGTGCTCTACGCGATCTTCGGGGATCGGCATCGCACGATAGCGCCCCTGCTCTTTCTGGGGGTGGTGCTCCTGGCGGTCGCCTGGCGTTTTTGGCTGCTCTGGGCGCTCCTGGTGCTCATCCTCGGGCGGGGCCGGCTCTCCCACCCCCCGGTGCTGGATCGGCATCGGCCGCTGTCCACCCGTCGCAGGCTGCTCGGCTGGGCCACGGTGCTGCTCCTGGCGGCCACCTTTAGCCCCACGCCGCTCCACTGGTAGTATTGCATAAGTCATAGACCCCTTTATATTTGCGCAAACTTGCGGGGAGCCTCGCATGCCTGGGAGCCCGGTCCGCTACGGCGCGACCGAACCGGGACAACCTGTTCTTCATGAACTCCCGCCGCTCCAGTACCAGGGGCAGGCGGTGGCCGTATTCGTGGAGGTCAGGCGCGGCCAAGATGGGACGTGGCGGGGTCGTCTGATCTTCGGGGCGGCGGATGACGCCTCGGCGCCCGCTACGGCGGAGATCTTCTGTGCGGCCACCGAACCCGAGTTCTGGGAGGCGGTCCGCGACCTCCGTGACCATCATCAACGTGATCTTTACCGGTCGATCGTCGAATGAGCTCCGAGACCGCTGAACGCTTCCGCAAGTTCCGGCACGACATCTCGAATCCCCTGTCCGCCCTCCTAGCCGAAACGCAGCTGCTGCTTCTCCGCGCCGACAGCCTGGACGAGGAGACCGTGACCTCGCTCAAGGAGATCGAGTCGCTGGCACGGCGCATGCGGGATATGTTGCAGCAGCAGCAGGCACTGATGTAGCGCTGCTCTCGAACACGCTCGAGGTCGGGTTGACGGCACCCGAGCCGAGACCCAACGTAGAGGTTCCTGCCGCAATTCTGGAGTTAGGCATGTCGCGACGCCCCATGCCCATGGCTCGCTCTCCCAAGGCGGTGACGCTGGCGCTTGCGCTGGGGACCGCCGCGTGCGGAGTGGGCGTGGGTGCCCCAACGCCGGTCTCACCGGCCGAAATCCCAGAGCTCGAACAACGGCTCTCGCAGGATCCGCAGGACGGCGCGATCCTGGCCCGCTATGCGGCGGCGTTGTATGCCGCCGGTCGCTGTGACACCGCCAAAGTGGTGGCGAGAGTGGCGTGGTCGGTTCGCCCCAGCGACGCCACCGCACCCTTGGTCATCGGTGAATGCGCCGAGCGTGACGAGGACTACGATCAGGCGCTGCAGGCCTACCGGGATTTTCTCGAGCGCAATCCTCAGGGAGCCGGTGTGCCGGCCGTGCGAGCGCGGGAGATGATGGCCACTCGGGCACGCGCCGGTCTTCGAGCCCGCCAGGCATTGGAGCAGGAAGCCGTGCTGGCAGGGCGGGCGCCGAATCCCGAGGCGGTGGCGGTGTTGCCGCTCGAGATCAGCGGCGATTCGAGCTATCAGCCGTTGTCTCGCGGGCTCGCGCAGATGATAACGTCGGATCTCGCGTTACTGCGGCGTTTCCCACTCGTCGAGCGGCTCGAGTTGGGGGCCCTCCTGGATGAGATGGCGCTCGCGCAGACGGAGCGAGTCGACTCGGCTAGTGCGGTCCGCGTCGGGTACCTCGTGCAGGCGGGTCGTTTGGTCCAGGGGCTCGCGGCCATCCCACCCACCGGCGATATGCGGCTGGAAGCGGGTGTCGTGCAGTCCACCGGGGAGGTCTTGGACCCGGCGGGCGCGACGGGCCGGTTCGAGGATCTGATGCAACTCGAGAAGGCAATCGTTCTGATTCTCGCCCGCCGTCTCGGCTATCAGCTTTCTGAAGCCGAGCGGCAGTTGATCCTCGAGAACGGGACGCAGAACCTGGCCGCGTTCCTCGCGTATTCGCGCGGTTTGCTCGAGGAGGATCGCGGGAATTACGAAGCCGCCGCGGGCCATTACGCCGCGGCCGCGCAGGCAGATCCCAATTTCCGAGCTGCCCGAGAGCGGCACCAGGCGACGACCGCCGCGCCCATGGCGCAGCAATTCTCGGCCTCGCAGTTGCCAGTGCTCGCCGCCCTCACCGTGGACGATCCCACGGGCGTCGGCGATGCGGCCGAGGAGGCGCTGGGACCAACGAGCACGACGAGTGCCGTGGCCACGGGTTTCGGTGACCTCGGATCGACGTTTGCGGAGCAGACGGCTCCGGCCGGCGCCGAACAGACCACGCAGCAAATCTCCAACACTCCCATCTCCCAGCCGCCACCGACGGCGGTGCAGTTCTCCGGTGGGATCGTGGGCACCATTCGCATCATCATTCGGATCCCATGACACGCGCGAACTGGATTACCGCCACCGTCCTCCTCGCGGCCACGCCGTTGGCGGCCCAGCAGGGGCCGGTGGGACGGACAGCAGTCGTCGTCGAGGCATACAGCTTCGACGCAGGCCTCGACTTGGGTGATGTCATTCAACTGACCGTTCCGGTGGGCGTGAGCATCCCGCTTCACCGATTCGTAGACTTTTCGGTGGCTGGTGGGTTCACGACCGTGCACATCCTGCCGTCGGACGACAGCGACGATCTGTCGGTCTCGGGCGCTCTGGATACCGAGCTCCGTCTCTCATGGCAGGCGGTGCCGGGCAATCTGATCGTCTTCGTCAACGGCGCGATCCCGACCGGCGTGGACGCCGTCGACCAGGAAGATCTGTCTGTGGTGAGCATCCTGGCGAGTGACCTCATCGGGTTTACCGCGAACACCCTCGGTACGGGGGGCAACCTGGGGTTCGGTTTTGCGGGGGCGGTGCCACTGGGACGGTGGGCATTCGGTCTCGGCGGCACCTTCCGCGAGCCGTTGTCCTACAACCCGGTCGCGGGACAGCCAGAGACGCTCAAACCCGGGCGCGAGATCCGGCTACGCGGCGGGTTGGAGGGACCGCTGGGAGCGCGTTCGTACATGCGGCTCGCCGGGATCGCGGCGTTCAGGGCCAAGGACGAAGTGGCGGAAGCGACCGCGAACGGCGTGGGCAATCGCTACATGGGGTACCTCTCCATCGATCAGGGCGTGGCCAACGCGACGGTCACGCTGTACCTGTTCGACGTGTTCCGCTCGGACCCCAGGGTAGAAGAAACGGCATTGGGTGCCGCCCTGCTTCCACGCAGCAACCTGCTGGCGACCGGTGCGCGGTTCGCCATTCCGCTTGGCGCCAGCACGACGTTCGTGCCGCGTGTGGAGTTCCGGAACTCATGGGCGGCCGCGGACACGGCTGACGCTGCACTCGAAAACGTGGGCCGAACCTTTCGCGTTGGGGCCGATCTCCGTCAGATGGTGGGTCAGCACTTCGGCCTCGTGTTGCAGGGAGGCGCATTGTTTGGATCGGTCCAGCAGCTCGGTGGTATCCCAACTGGGACGGATGTGGACGTTCGAGGTTTCCGCGGGGGTCTCCACTTCGAGGTGTATCGATAGTCGAGGATTCTCACGGGTAACCGGCTTGCACCCAGAGGCCCGCCACGTGTTGCGGGCCTTCGGTCTTCTAGCATCGGGCGTTATGACGAACGGTCTCCTCCACATCACCAATGGAGATGCCGCAGGCGACAGAATCCGCGCTCGGGTTCCCGGTCGCGTGTTACCGTGGGCCGATGTCCTCCATGAGGGTCCCGTGCCGGCCCATCTGACGCTGGAAGCGATGAGCGCCGTCCGTGCGCGCTACCTAACCGAGGTTGGATGGGCGACCCGGGATGCCGCCGTCAATACATTCGCGACGCGCGATGCCACGCTCCGTGCGAGCGGTGCGTGCGACGAGGTCGTGCTCTGGTTCGAGCACGATTTGTACGATCAGCTTCAGCTTCTGCAGGTCTTGAGTTGGTTCGCCGCTGCGGCGCCCGGCAGCCCACCGCTCTCGACGATCGACGCGCCGGACTATCTGGGGCACATGGCGGAGGAGCGTTTCCCCGAACTGTTCGAGGCCCGGCGTCGCGTCTCGGCTGCCGAGCTGTCGCTGGGAGCTCGCGGGTGGGAGGCGTTTTGCTCGGCCGATCCCAGCGCCATCGTGGTGCTATTGGAACAAGACCTTGGAGCATTGCCACACCTCCACCAGGCGTTGGTCCGACACCTGCAAGAATTTCCCGACGTCCAGAGCGGGCTCTCGCGTTCCGAGCGACAGATCCTCGAAGCTCTGTCGAGCGGGCCGATGATGCCCAAGCGCCTCTTTCAGGCAGCACACCACGAGCGCGAAGAGCGTGTCTACCTCGGCGATAGCGTCTTCGCGATGTACGTGGAACGGCTCGGCCGGCCAGCCAGCGCGCTCCTGCGGGACTCCGGGGGCCACGCGCCGCAGGCACGGCGGCCATCGCGCGATGACCGGCGGTTCTGGAACACGCCGGTGTTGCTGACGGCGCTCGGGCAGGAAGTGCTGGGGGGGCAGCGTGACTGGGCGTCCGTGGCCGGGATCGACCGCTGGCTCGGCGGTGTGCATCTCCAGGGATCCTCACCGAAATGGCGATGGGATCGCTCCGGGCGAAGACTCGTGGTGGCTTGACACCCCATTGCTCACTGAGCCATGCCGGCCTGCTGCCGCACGTATTCCGCCACGTCGCGGTGCGTCGCCCACCACACGTTCGGTTTTTGGCGAATGTGCTCGATCAGCCCCTGGAGGATGACCATCCTCGAGCGGTGACCGATGTAATGCGGATGCATCGTGAGGAGGAACATCGTTCCTTCGGCGTACGCCAGGTCGAACTCGTCGATGTACACCTGGAGAACTTCCCGGGGAGTGCTGTACCGATCGCCGCGGGGGTTGAGGAGTGGCGCGTCATCCAGGATCCACTCTACGGGGAGCTCCACGATTCCCGTGGGCTCGCCGTGAGACAACAGCTCGTAGGGGCGATCGTCCGACATCAATGAGCTCTCGTACAGGAAACCGAGATCCCGAATGATGTCCAAGGTGTTGGAGCTGAAGTTCCACGACGGCGCGCGGTAGCCCACAGGGCGTTGGCCCGTGAGTTGCGTCAGCTCGTCGATGGCCCGTACGAGGAGCTCGCGTTCCATCTCCCCAGAAAGCGACGTATTGAGTTCGTGAATCCAGCCGTGGACGCCGAACTCGTGCCTGCCGGACCGGTTAATCACATCCGCCATCCCGGGGTTGATACGCAAACTCATGGAAGGGATGAAGAACGTGGCGGGAATCCCGTATCGATCCAAGAGATTCACCACGCGTCCTAGGCCCACACGAGCACCGTACTCTCCTTGCGACAATGCACCGATACTTGGCTCACCATATCGGAGGGCGATGGTTTCATTGTCGACGTCGAAGGAGAGCAGGACGGCGACCCGTGCACCATCAGGCCATGCATCAGGCTGGAGCGTTCGTCCTGCCCGGACCTCATTGACAGTGGCGAAGATTCGCTCTTCAGACCATTCCCAGCCCGGCACCGGCAGGGCGTCACTGTCACCAGAGGGGCACCCGGTGAGGCCCAGCGGTATCACCGCGGTGGCCAACAAGGCGATGCGCGACGTACCCGTCATGCGGACGCTCCTGTTGCAGGATGGACCGGTTGTGTAGACGATGAAAAGCGATAGTGGGCGACGAGCCACTCCAACCCCTGACGATATCCGAACAGCTCCTCGCAAGCGAGGAAGAAGAGCCGCCACCGCTGGAACCAACGCGCGGCGGCTTCGTCACCATAGACCGTTCTGAGGATGGGTATGACCGCGTCCTCGGCACCTTCGAGATTGCGTCGCCACGCCTGCGCAGTCCGGGCGTAGTGCCGGCCATTGACCAACCAGCGGGATTCCAGGACGAGTGCGTCTTGGAACTGTAAGACGAGATCCGCGGAGGGCATCAGGCCTGCGGTGAAGAAATATCTCCCCATCCAATTGGCCGGTCCTTCGGTCTCGAAGAAATACGCGTAGCGTCGATGGCAAAACACATGCACGAACAGCTTTCCTCCCGGTCGGAGCCAGCCGGCAAGACGTTGCATCAAGAGCCGATGGTTCCTCAAGTGCTCGAACATCTCGACGCTGACGACCCGATCGAATCGTCGCTCGGTATCGAACTCGTTGATGTCTGCGGTGACGACCTCGAGGTTACTCGGTCGGTGCTCCTCGATGTAGTGCCGTTGCGGTGTCGAGTTGGAGAGTGCGAGGATCTGACTCCGCGGGAACCGTTTTGCCATGTGTAGGGACAGAGATCCCCAACCACACCCCAGGTCCAAAATGTGCTGGCCGTCTTCGAGCTGCGCGCGCAAACAGGTCAGGTCCAACATAGCGGCTTCGGCCTCTTGCAGGTTCGTCGTGCCCATGGGCCACAACGCGCTGCTGTATTTCAGGCGTGGCCCGAGGACCAGCTGAAAGAACTTGGACGGGAGCTCATAATGCTGCTGATTGGGTTTGTCAGGTCGAAGGGCGATGGGTCCCGCGGTCATGTGGTCGAGAACCCGAAGACGTCGATCGTGCCGTTCGAGCCCGCGCAGCCGGCGGGTGAGCAGGCGGCGGACGCCGCGACGGGTGAGGGCCAAGGGCAGCCGCCCTCGCTCGGCGAGTGCCAGGCCGGCCCGAACGATCACGAGACGCGCCGAAAGATCGTAAACCGCCTGTCATCGGGGGTCGTCAGAAGCACCTCCGGGCATCAGGTCGGGCCGAATGCATACCCGCGCAGCCACGGGCCGCGACGTCTCGTACCGCGCGTCGGTGCGCAACCCAGCGGCAGGGTCAGACAGACCCATGGATGTGGATGAGGGCCAGGGCAACGACGAGTCTCGCGCTCCAACCGCTCGTGCGGATCCAATTACTCGTGGTGAGCCATCGCACCCCCTCGGGATCGTACGCTCGTGCGAGGCGTCGGTGGATTGGAGCCTGCACGAGCCAGGTGGACGCCCAGATGAGCCCGAGGCACGCGAGACCGGCCCACGCCAGCGGAGCGGCTCCCGATGGTGGCGTGATCACGAGCCAGGCGGCGAGCCCGAGCTCGGTGAGCATGGCCGGGACAACCAGCCATGAGGTCCGACGCTGATGTTCCCGTTCATAATGAAGGAAGTGATCGCCATCCACCGCGGCCATGAGGGGATAGTGGACCACCTGCACGAACCAGATGATCCCGGCCATGAGTCCCGTCGCGGCGACATGGGCCAAGAGGACGAAGGTCTGAACCTGGATCAAACCCGCGGTGTTCATCGTCTTTCCACACGAGAACGGCGTGATGCGAAACTGTCAAAAATAAACCCCGCGAGGCACCATCTGTCAAGCTATTGTCTAATATTTAAGCTGCATCGAGGGAATATTTGTCTAACTTTCACGGGTCGGTCCCTGCGTGGCCGGGATGCTCCGGATATCGTCGTCGGAGCTCCCGATCCGGCCCTTGAGCAGGTACACGCCGGCATAGAAGAACGGGGTGTCGAAGAGGGCAAAGGCGAACTTGAATGCGTAGGAGCTGAGCATGAGTGGCAGGAGCTTCCCGAGGGAATCGACATCGGGTCCCAAGCCTGCCGACGCGTAGAGGATGGAGAGGATGAGCCCGGTATCGATGAGCTGGCTGAAGACCGTCGAGGCGTTGTTTCTGAGCCAGAGGTGTTTGCCCCCGGTCAGCTTTTTCCAGAAGTGAAAGGCTTGGACGTCCACTGATTGCGCTACGAGATAGGCGATCATGGACGCCACGACGTTGGGCTTCATATAGGAGTAGACGGTATCGAAGGTCGTTGCGGCGCCGGATACCCCTGCCGCGTCTGGCAGCGTGTGCCCCAGCCACATCAGCGAGAGCATGAAGACGTTCATGGCGAATCCGACCCATACCAGCGATTGTGCTCGCCGGCGTCCGTAGAGCTCGCTGATCAAGTCGGTGGCCAGGAAGGTCACGGGGTAGGCGAGGAGGCCGGCTGGGATGATGAAGAGACCGAGATCGACGAACTTAGTGACGCCGACGATATTGCCGAGCGTGAGGGACGTGAGGAAGATGCCCGCGAGTAGCGTGTAGAAAACCTCACGCCTGTGGTGAACCGGCTCCTTGGGTGGAGAGGTCACAGCGCTCGTCGGTGGGGGTAGGTGCCCGGCATGGCTCAAGTGTAGCGCACCGTTTGTACAGACTTCAACTGGACCGCGGCGAGGCCTCCGTGACGCTCCTCACCTCGGCACGTGCCGTGTCTCGGTATCCTCTTATGTGGCTCCACTGAGGAATCCATCATGCGAACGCCCTTCTCGACCGTCGCCAGCCTTGGGTTCATGCTTCCCACCGTGCTCTGGGCGCAGGTGCCGATGCCTCCCCAGCAGGAGATCGTCATCAACAGTGCCGTGGTCACCGCGGCGGAGATCCAGGCCGTGCAGCAGCGGATGGGCATCCCGGCGGGGGCCCCAATCCCGTCCGGACGCTACTGGTACGATCCCACGTCCGGTCTCTGGGGCATGGAAGGCGGCCCCACCATGGGGCAGATCCTGCCCGATTTGTTGCTCGGTGGAGCGCTTCGAGCCGATGCCTCGGGTGGTGGAACGGGTGTGTTCATCAACGGCCGTGAAATTCACCCACTGGAAGCGGCGTACCTCAGGGGCCTGTACGGCTACGTCGTCCCGGGCCGGTATTGGCTGAATTGGCAGGGGATCGGCGGGTTCGAGGGTGGACCGGCGCTGTTCAACCTGATGGCGGCGGCCGCGTCCGCGGGTGGTGGAGGATACAGTGGCTACACGCGGCGGACGCCGTTTGGGGGCATCGGCGGCGCCGGGAACTGTTCCTACTATCTGCACCCCAGCGGATCGAGCGTGATGAACTGCTGATCACGCGCGTCCGCTGATGGGACGCGTGCGCTCGCACATCGGCGAGGCCACGGGGGCCCGAGCGAGGGCTTTTCCTCTCCTCCCTGGCCTGGGTAACGTTCCCCCAATCCGGCCGGTACCTCTCGATTCCGCGCCGGCACACTCGGCGCCCAGAGCAGGAGCGATCGATGGCTGTTGTGGAGGGAAAAGCCGCACCGAAGTTTGCGCTATCGGACCAGGGTGGTCGGCGCGTCTCCCTCGACGATTTTCGGGGTCGCGACGTCATCATCTACTTCTATCCCAAGGACGATACCCCGGGCTGCACCAAGGAGGCGTGCGGTTTTCGCGATGCATGGAGCGATTTGCGGGCGCGCGGGACCGTCGTGTTGGGCATATCTCCCGACGATCCCACATCCCACGAGCGTTTCCGAAAAAAGTACGACCTTCCGTTCACGCTGTTGTCCGACCCCGATCGGAAGGTGATGGGCCGCTACGGCGCCTACGGAGCAAAGACGATGTACGGCAAGAAGACGGTTGGTGTGATCCGCTCTACCGTGTGGGTTGGGCCGGATGGAACCGTGCGGAAGCACTGGGCGCGGGTCACGAATGCGGCGAAACACCCGACACATGTCCTCCGAGCCCTCGAGGAATCGACATGACGCGCCGCGGCGCTCTGCTCCACGCCCCCATTCCGGGGGCGCCGCAGACCTCGGAGTATCCTGAACCGTACGCGGGTTATGTCTCGCACGTCGAGGGCGATGTGCTGCAGGTATTGGCGCAACAGATCGATGACACGGTCACACTCTTGCGCGAGGTGCCCCCGGATCGCGCCGATCATGCCTATGCGCCGGGTAAATGGACCGTGAAGGAGGTTGTGGGTCACGTGAACGACGTGGAGCGGGTGTTCTGCTATCGAGCCATGTGTTTCGCGCGCGGCGAGACCCAGCCACAGCCGGGCTTCGATCAGGACGCTTACGTGACGGCAGGCCAGTTTCAACACCGACCGTTGGAGCAACTCCTCGACGAATTTGCCGCGGTGCGTGCTGCCACGGTCGCGTTGTTCCACGGCTTCGGGCGGGCGGAGTGGATGCGGGGTGGTATTGCGAACGATGCGGAGTTCACGGTGCGCGCCGTTGCGTATATCCTCGCCGGACACGAACGGCACCACCTCGCGGTGCTTCGGGAGCGATATCTCTGACGGTCAACGAGGGCTCATCAGGCGAATTATGGGGTATGCTCGTTCCATGAAGAAGCTCGTCGTTCCTACAACACTGATAGCCGCGGGGTCGATGGTTGCGGGGGTCTTGCACGCGCAGGTGCCGTTTGGGGATTCCCTGACGACGGCCGGTATCTACCGTGCGTCCGCGGTGGTCGATTCCGTGTTCGTTGATCGCACGCTTCCGTACTCGACGGTTGGCAGCGGGGATTTTGCGTCGTACCTGATGGCACGCCTCGGTGTGATCCCCATTCCGCACGACCTCGGTTTTCGAGTCTCGATCGACAGCACGGCCATCATCCTGAACGGGCGCGCGCGAGACCTCCCGGAACAGGCGCGGGCGGAGCTGGGACCGCTGCTTTCCATGATGCCCGCGGAAACACCCGTCGTGGCCAAGGTGGAATTGCTGCCCGCGGGACCTCGGGCCGTCCGCTTCCGGCTCGCGGCCGTGAGTCTCGGGGGAGTCCAGGTACCGGACGCGCTGTTGGCAACGGTGATGTCCCATGTGGGTCAACGCTATTCCGCCCTGACCAAGACCGGACGGGATCTCTACGTCAGGATCCCGGAAACCGCAGAGGTCGCGCTGGTCTCAGGAGGTGTCCATCTCGTTGGTCCCGCCGCGCGGATGGGCGGTACGCCCTGACCCGGGGCCGCGCCCGCTCGAGCCTTCCGTGTCCCTCGATCTCGACCATGCCGTCGCTGTTCTGAAGCGCACGCCGCGCGTGCTGTCGAGCCTGTTGCACGGGCTTCCCGATCGGTGGGTCCGCGGGAGGGAAGGGGACGAGAGCTGGAGCCCGTTCGACGTTGTCGGACACCTTATTCATGGAGAGCGCACCGATTGGATTCCGCGGACGCGCGCGATTCTCGAGCACGGTCCCGACGTGACGTTCGAGCCCTTCGATCGTTTTGCGATGTTCGAGGCGAGTCGGGGAAAATCACTCGAGGCGTTGCTGACGGAATTTGCCACGCTTCGAGCCGCAAACCTCACGACGCTCGCTGCCTTCGAGATCACCGCGGAGGCTCTCGGCAAGACCGGTCGGCATCCCGAGCTCGGCGTGGTGACGCTCCGAGAGCTCTTGGCCACATGGGTCGCGCACGACCTCAGCCACCTGGGACAGATTGCGCGGGTCATGGCAAAGCAGTGCGCCGGCGACGTGGGGCCGTGGAGCGCCTACCTTCCCATCCTCCGCCGGTAGCGCCATGCGCCCGAGGTGACCGAGGCCTCGGGTACCTCGCAGGAGACCGTCGCGCGTTATTGCTGTCTGGTTTCGGGGCTACGCTCCACCGGCGGCTCCGGCCGGCCGCTCCAGTCCTCGAACGACCCGTCGTACAGACGGGCGTCGTACCCCAAGTAGTCTGCCACGAAGTAGAGGAGACTCGCCTGCATGCCCAGGTGACAGTACGTCACGACGCGCTTGCCGGGCGTGGCCCCGGCGACGGTCAGCATCCGCCGTAACGTCGCCTCGTCTCTGAAGCGCCCCGATTCGTCGGTGAGGCTGGTGAAGGGCACATTGCCGGCACCGGGGATGTGGCCGGGGCGTGCCGCATGCATGGTGACGCCGGCCGCACCGGTGTAGAACTCGTCCGTTCTCGCATCGAGCACGGCCAGCGTCGGATCCTCGAAGCGCGCCCGCATCCAATCGAAGTGCACCACGACATCGTCCCGCGGCTGCACGTCCAACGTTCCGCGCACGACGGCCGGCATCTCGGTCGTGACCGGCCGACCCTCCGCCCGCCAGAGATCAAGGCCCCCGTCCAACATCGCCGTTCGGTGCGCCAGCCCGAGATACGCAAGCGTGACGTACAAGCGCCCCGCCGCCGTCGGATGCCCCCGCGGGCTATAGAGCACGATTGAAGACTCGTTGGAGACGCCGATGCTTTCCAACGCCTGGCGAAGCGTCTCCGCGGCCGGTAATTCCGCGTAGAGCCGTCCCTGACGCTCGGTGAACGCTTCCCAAGCCAGCAATCGCGCGCCGGGAATATGCGCTGCGGCGTACTGACGCTCGTTTGCCACGTGCACGATGACGATCGACGGATCATCGAGTCGGTCCTCCAACCACACGGTCGAGACGATCTGAGGGATCGAGCGAGCGATCTGGCTCTCGAGCGCGGGAGCCATCCCCAAGGACAGGACCAAGCCCGCCGTGAATGTGCGATGTGGCCAACTGGATCTCATGGTAAGACTCCTGCTCAGCTCGCGGGGAGTGCAGTGCGACCTGCATTTTCCGGAAGACGCCCTGCTCTCGGTACGCCTCCGTGAGCATGTCGCGATGGAACGCGATCTCGGCGTCCGCCTCGCGACGGATGGGTGAAAAAGGCGGGGCGAACCAGACGCTGCACGTGTGGCTCAAGCGTGATGTTCAGGACCGGGCCGTGTGCAGAGCGGCACTCACGGCGTCGGTGTACCGCCGCCAGCGGGCCATCTCGGCTTGAAGCTGTTTGCGGCCGGTGGCGGTCAGCGTATAAAACTTGGCCTCGCGCCCGGTGTCACTGCGACCCCATTCCTCCGAAAGCCAGTCCTTGCGTTCGAGCCGATGGAGTGCCGGGTACAGTGCGCCCTCCTTCGCCTCGAGGACCCCATCCGTCGCGTCCCGGATCCACCTCCCAATCGCGTAGCCGTGCTTGGGTCCCCAACTCAGGGCCTTGAGTATCAACGTGTCCAGTGTTCCGGTGTACAGATCACTACCTGGCAAGACGTTGCTCCGAGCACGGTGAGGCGATGAATATGATACGAGATACCTAAGTGAGCAAGGGATCAATGACCGATGTGCGGAATAGATCACGGAAATGCGCCGAGGGGAGGGAGACACTGAGATCGTCGCGGGCCGGGCATGTCGCGGCCGGAACCAACGGAGCGTCGGGTCTTGGAGGAGCAATGTCAGAAAAGACGTTCAAGCTCACCGGTTGGAAGGCCGTCGTGCTCCTCGTGATGATCGGAGCGTTTCTCGGCTTCCAGTTTTTCACGAAGGCATCCACGTTGGATACGGAGGGTCGTGAAGTCTTGGTGACCTGGCTCCAGGCCGAGTACGCCCGCGCCGCGCTCGCGTCCCTTCCGCAGGACGGGTCTGCGGATCCCGCGGAGCTCGAGGCGCTTGGCGCTGAACTGTTGGAGGAGCAGCAGGTCGAACTCACCCAGATCCGGGCCCGAGGCGTTGGCGACACCGTGCTCGTGCGCGTAACGGTGGCGGTGGCTGGGCGCCCACCGGTTGATGGCCGGCCCAAGCGCTATTACATGATGAGTCATTCGATGCTCACCGGATGGCGCGTGCTCCGCGAGACCACGGCACTGCGCTACTACCTGCAGTTGTAGGGTCCGTCCACCCGCTCGACGGTGGCGGGGCGCCGCGACATATTCATCGGGTCCACGATCCCGACTCGCGCCCGCCGGAGAGCTGACTGTGAACCGTAAAGCCGTCATAGGCCTTGGTGTGACCGCGGCGCTCGTGGCCGGATTTTTTGCCGTCCGGGCCTTCGTCAGCGCTCGTGCCGAGCGTGTCTTGATTGCGCCGGCGGCGATGGGGCAGGCCACACCCTCGGATCTCGGCATTCCCTATTCTGCGTTCACCATTGCCAGCGGCGACCGTGAGCTCCACGCGTGGCTCGTCCGACCACCGGATTCGGTGTCGCTGCGTGCCGCCGTGCTGGTGTTCCATGGCAATCGGACGAGTCTCGCCGAGCAGGTGGGTATTCAGCTCGCGCTGTACGAGCATGGCATCGCGTCAATGGTTTTCGACTACAGCGGCTTTGGCAACAGCACCGGCACGCCATCTGTGCGGCATTTGCGGGAGGATGCCGTGGCCGCATTTGGCACGTTTGTCGACAGCGTGGGTCGGGGCGCGCGCAAGTTCGTCTTGGGGACGTCGCTTGGCGCAGCGGTCCTCCTCGACGCCATCCAGGATCTGCAGCTGGGCGTGGAGGGCGTAATCCTGGTGGGCACGTTCGCGTCGAGTCGCCGGACAGCCGTTCGACAGGGTCGGGTCCCAGGACTGCTCTCTTTCGTGCTGTGGAACCATTACGACAACGTGAAGCAAGTACGCCAATTGCGGCGCCCGCTCTTGGTGGTGCACAGTCAATCTGACGAGCTGTTTCCCATGGCCGATGCCGAGGCCCTCGTGGACGCGGCAGGTGGCTCGGCGCAGCTCGTGCGTTTGTCCGGTGTCGCACATGACGCCTACCTCACTGCTCGACCTCACTGGGAACCGGTCATTGCGTTTATTACTCAGCGAACCGCCGCGCCCCAGCCCTTAGAGGGAGAATCGATCCCGTAAGCTCCCGCGTCCCGCGGCGTTGTAAACCTGCTTCGTCCCTTTGCCCGCGACCCGTGTGTTTGCCGAACGCGGTGGAGCGGTGTGCGGACCCCAAGTCGGGATCATGAACCAGCGTCAGCGCCGTGGAGGGTCGTGTCGGCAATTGAGCGTGTCGGGGTGGGTGGCAAAACCTCGGGTTGGGGATAACTTCGCAGCTTCACGTGAACATTGGGATTGGTAACGTGCTGAAAAGAGTTGGCTTGGCGCTGATCGCGGTGATCGGCCTTCTGGTCGCGATCGTGTTGATTCGGGGACTGACCTTTCGGTCTCCGCAAGTGGACGTTCCACCGGTGTCCGATATCGTGATCGATACAGACGGTGCGGCTGGGCGTCTGGCCGGGGCGCTACGGTACCGCACGATTTCGTATCAGGACAGTGCGGACATGGATGGCGATGAGTTTCGGCGCTTTCATGCGTATCTGGACAGCGCCTTTCCCCGGGTGCATGCGCTCTTGGAGCGGGAAACGGTCAACGAGTACAGTCTCCTGTACCGATGGGAAGGTGCGGATCCGTCGATGGATCCAATCGTGTTGATGGCACACATGGACGCGGTACCGGTTGAGCCCGGAACCGAACGCGACTGGTCGCGCGATCCATTCAGCGGCGACATCGTGGATGGTTATGTCTGGGGCCGCGGGGCGATGGACGACAAGGGAAGTCTCATCGCGATCATGGAGGCGGCTGAGATGTTGCTCGATCAGGGCTTTCAGCCCCAGCGGACGGTGTACTTCGCCTTTGGACATGACGAGGAAGTGGGAGGGCAGCTTGGCGCCGTGGCGATAGCGGCGCAGCTCGCGGACCGGAGCGTCCTGCCTGCGTTCGTGGTGGATGAGGGAGGGGTGCTGGCGGATGCCCTCATTCCGAATATCGATCAGTCAGTCGCGCTCGTGGGGATTGCGGAGAAGGGCTATCTGACCATTGAGCTCACGGCAACATCCGGCGGCGGACACTCTTCCATGCCCCCGCCGCGCACGACGATCGGGGTCCTGAGTACGGCTATCGATCGTCTGCAGCGGCGTCCCATGCCTGGGGGGATCCGAGGTCCCACCGAGATCATGTTCGACTACGTGGGACCGGAATTACCGTTCCTCAGCCGCACCGCGGTGGCCAACCGGTGGCTGCTCGGGTGGCTCGTGGAGGCGGAGTTTGGCCGATCTCCGGAGGGGCGCTCGTTACTCGGGACCACCATGGCGCCCACGATCTTCGAGGCTGGGGTGAAGGAGAACGTGCTACCGTCATCCGCCCGTGCCGTCGTGAATATTCGGATCCTGCCGGGGGACAGCAGCGCGTCGGTCCTGGCGCACGTCCGCCGCACCATTCGCAACCCTGCCATCGAGGTGCGTACCATCGGATTCGTGAGCGAGCCATCTCCGGTGTCCGACGTCGAGTCTCTCGGGTTCCGCACGGTGGAGCGAACCATTCGGGAGCTCCACCCCGACGCCCTCGTTGTTCCTTGGTTGGTGGTAGGGGGGACCGATTCGCGTCACTTTGCCCGTCTCACGAGCCAGATCATTCGGTTCTCCGGTGCCCGGGTGGGACCGGACGACCTGCGCCGGGTTCATGGGACTGACGAACGTGTCGGCGTGGAGGTCTACGCTGACATGGTCCGATTCTATCTGCAGCTGCTGCGTAACGCGGCCGGCAGCTAACCAGTTGCCCCGCGCGCTCGAAGTGGGCTCGCCCAGTCTGGGGGCATTGGGGTAACTGGGCCGTTCGCATCTGCACATGGGCAAATGAGGTGAGGGAATCACGCTGCTCGATGCTCAACCCCCGTCGAGCGTGCCCCTTGCCGCTCCGCTGTTTGCGGGCGCCGTCCCGCACCTCTAATCTAGATATTGGTTTTTGAGCCGTCCGGATGAGTCAAGACACTCTCGAGCGCCTTCAAGCCGCTCTCCCAGAGCGTTACACCATCGTGCGCTTCCTTGCCCGTGGTGGTGCGGCGACGGTCTATCAGGCGCGTGAGCACCATCCCAAACGTGACGTGGCCATCAAGGTCCTCCATCCGGACCTCGCCGCTCGCTTGGGACGCGAGCGCTTCCTTCGAGAAGTCGACCTGGGCTCGAATCTGACGCATCCGCACATCGTGCCCATCTTTGCCGCCGGCGAGGCCGGGGGACTCCTGTATTACGTCATGCCTTATGTATCCGGTGAGAGTCTGGAGCAGCGGCTGCAACGGGAAGGCAAGCTGCCGGTGAATGACGCGGTCCGGATCAGCGTGGATGTCGCCGAAGCGCTCGAGTATGCTCATCAGCGCAACGTGGTGCATCGGGACATCAAGCCTGGAAACATCTTGCTTCACGAGGGACATGCACTCGTTGCGGACTTTGGAATTGCCCGCGCGATCAGCGCGTCCGAGACGGAGCGTCCCATTACCGAGATCGGTCTGACCCTGGGAACGCCGGCATATATGAGCCCGGAACAGGCGACGGCGGATCCGCGCATCGATGGGCGGGCGGATGTGTACGCACTCGCGTGTGTGCTCTACGAAATGCTCAGCGGTGCCCCGCCGTTTGACGGTGAGAGTTCCCGGGTGGTGCTCACGCGCCAAGTGCTCGATCCCATGCCACCGCTCGGGGAGGTGCTCGATCCGGCCGGCCTGGAGGTAGAGGAGGTGCTGCAGCGAGCCCTGGCCAAGGCACCGGAGGACCGCTTCGCCACCGCTGGGGCGTTCGCCGACGCCCTGATGACCGCACGGGGCTACGCTCCTGGGGCGAGGTCCGCGTCTGCACCCAAACTCGAGCCCGCAACACCCCGCAGGCGCGTCCACCTGATCGTCGGGGCGGCAGGGGTGGCGGTGGCGGCCATCGTGGCCCTGCGGCTCGTCCTGACGGGACCTGAATCCCCGATCCCCGCCGCAACCGGGCCGTACGTGGAATCCGTGGCGGTGATGCCGTTCGACAACCTCACGGGGGATTCCAGCTACGACCATGTTAGCACGGGGATCGCCGACGAGGTGATTACCCACTTGGCAAGGGTGGCACCACTCAAGGTCATCTCCCGGCATTCCGTGGAAGCGCTCAAGGGCAAGGGACTGACCGCGAGCCAGCTCGCCGAGACCCTCGGCGTGAGCCACATCCTGGAGGGTGCTCTCCGCGTGGACGAAGAAAGCATTCGGGTCACGGTGCAACACGTGGATAAGAGCGATGTCCTTCTCGGTGCCAAGACGTACGGGGCGAGCTTCGGCAGCCTCGTGCGGGCACAAGAGACGATTGCGCAGCAGGTGAGCGAAGATTTCGTCCAGAAGGTTGGGATCGCTCCGGCGGTTGTGGAAACGCACGGGGGGCACGGTCCCGGGCACGAGGCATACCTGCTCGGGACCTGGTGGCTCGGGAGGCGGACCCCCGATGGACTTCGTCGGGCGATCGCAGCGTTTGGAGAGGCGATCGCGGCAGATTCCGCATATGCGCCGGCTTTTGCGGGTCTTTCGGCCGCCTACGCTCTTGCCCTGACGTATCGATATGCGATCGGTCTCGATGGGTTCAGCGCGGCCGGGATGTCCTTAGCCGCCGCCAATCGCGCTATCGTCCTGGATTCCGCGCTCGCCGCGGCGTGGGCGGCCCGTGGCTACATTGGCGCATTGAGTGGAGCTCCGCCGGAGTTGGGTGTGTCGGACTTCGAACGCGCACGGGCACTCCAACCCAACGCGCCGAACATCCCGAGCTGGTCGGCACGCGTCCTGGCCCAAACGGGTGAGATCGAGTCGGCCTTCCGCGAGGCCCAGCGGGCCGTTGCACTCGATCCGTTGGCTTCGGGGAGACGCATCGCGGTCGCCTACCTGGCACTGCACCTCGGTCGGTACGAGCTCGCGGTGACCGAGGCGCGGCGAGCCAGGGAACTGGAGCCGGAACTCATGTTGGCTCGGGCGATCGAGGGCCGGGCGTTGTTGTTGAATCATCGGGCTGGGGAGTGTACGGGCCTACAACTGGGGCCGCACGAGATCGTGCGGGCTATGTGTCTCCACGATCTCGGCCACGTGCGGGAGGGGCGAGCGATCGTGGATTCTGTCGAGGCGGAGCTGTCCAGTGGAGCCCATTCGGATTCCGTCTTTACGACCGTGTTACGCGCCGAGGATGTCGCGAGCTACTACGCTTGGGTAGGTGAGCCGGACCGTGCCCTGACTTGGGTCCGCTATGCGTACGCGGCCTCACCGATCGGGATCGACGTGCGCATTCTGGAGTCGGGCCTGTTCACCAAGGCGCGTGAATCGCCAGTTTTTTCTCGCGAGGTGCGGCGCATCCGGAGTAGCCTATGGAGTCGCGTGGTAGCGGAGAGCCTCACCGCCCTGAAAGGAGTCGAGCGTTCGACATGAGATGGTCCACTCTTGCACGCTCCGGTGTCATCATCGCCGGCCTTGGTGTGGCGGCCTCCCTCGCGGCCGCGCACGATCTCTACATCAAGTTCGACACCTATTTCTTGGCGCCGGAAACACGAGTACGGGTTCCCGTCCTCAATGGAACGTTCGTCAAGAGCGAGGGCGCGGTGACTGCAGACCGCGTGAGCGATCTGAGCGTGGTCTCCGCAGGCCGTCGCGCGCGCCTCTCCACGACGCTCTGGACCCCCAGTGGGGATACCACCGTGCTGACCCTTCGGACTGGGGAAGCGGGAACGTACGTCGTGGGGGCTTCCACCAGGCCACGCGAGCTTGCTCTGAGCGCCACGGACTTCAACGAGTATCTGGAACATGACGGTATCCCCGACGTGTTGGCAGCGAGGCGACGCGATGGACAGTTGGCAACCGACGTGGTCGAACGCTATCACAAGCACGTGAAGGCCGTCTTCCAGGTGGGTGATCGTCGGACCGACGATTTCGGCACGGTGCTCGGGTACCCCGCGGAGATCATTCCACTCGAGAATCCCTACGCCGTGCGGGTCGGCGCGGCGCTCCCGGTGCGAGTGCTGGTCGATGGTGTTGCGGTGGCCAATCAGGTCGTCGTCGCGGGCGGACATGGCTCGGGTGGCGCCATCCGCGAACGATCGACCCGAGCCGATGATGAAGGAATCGCGCGTGTGTCGTTGGACGCGGCGGGACGCTGGTACGTGAAGTTCATCTATATGGAACGGTCCCCTGACGCCGGAATCGATTACGAGTCCAAGTGGGCAACGTTGACATTCGAGGTGCGCTGAGCAGCACGATCTCGCGGCGGGCGTGGCTCGTCATCGATCGGCTTCCCGCGCCACGTACGCACGAACCTGAGTCTCGAGCACGTCGAGTGGCACGGTCCCGTTTTGCAGCACGACGTCGTGAAATGCGCGGACGTCGAACCGTTGACCGAGGGCGTCCTCTGCCTCCCGGCGTAGGCGACGGATCGTGAGCTCTCCCATCTTGTATGCCAACGCTTGTCCCGGCCACGAGATGTATCGATCCGTTTCGGTTCGCACTTCGTGCAGTGACAGGGCGGTATTTGCAGCCATGTAC
Organism: Gemmatimonadales bacterium; assembly: GCA_041615815.1. Lineage (GTDB taxonomy): Bacteria > Gemmatimonadota > Gemmatimonadetes > Gemmatimonadales > GWC2-71-9 > JBDHDH01. The sequence continues at coordinate 27,824 of JBFJCP010000018.1, forward strand.
TGCATGGCCCGTTCTCGGCTCCACCCGAAGGCGTGGATACCCGTGTCCACCACCAGGCGGCAAGCGCGCCACATCTCATACGTGAGTCGTCCAAAGCGACTGTAAGCATCGTCGTAGATACCGGCCTCGAGACCGAGCCACTCCGCGTATAGACCCCACCCCTCACCAAACGCGTTCACATAGGCAAAGCGGCGAAACGGCGGCAGGTGACCCTGTTCTTGCGCGAGCGCGAACTGAAGATGGTGTCCAGGGACCGCCTCGTGCAGGGTCAGCGCGGGCAACGTGTAGAGTGGGCGACTCTCGAGTGCGTAGGTGTTCACCCAGTAATATCCGGGTTGGGTACTGCCGGGCGGAGCACTGATATACCGCCCGCCGGTGTATTTGGGCGCGAGATGCTCCGGGACTGGGGCCACGCCGTACGGCAGTCGCGGGAGCTTTCCGAACAAAGAGGGGAGCTTCCCGTCCATCCGCTTCGCGATGTATGCGGCCTCTCGCAGCAAGGCCTCCGGCGTATCTGCATAAAACCGTAGGTCGGTCCTCAGGAAGTCGAGGAAGGCGGTGAAATCCCCTTGAAACTCCACTTCTTCGATGATGCGGGTCATCTCATTCTTGATACGGGTGACCTCGGCCAGTCCGAGTTCGTGAATGGCCTGGGGGCTTCGCTCCAAGGTCGTGAAATGCCGAACGAGGTACTCGTAGTACGCCGCGCCGTTCGGGAGATCGGAGGCTCCAATCGAGGTCCGTGCGGCCGCGATATACTCGCCGGCCATGAAATCGAGGAAGGATCGATACCCAGGGACCACGCCCTCGCGGATGGCGACACGGCCTGCTTGCTCGAGCCGGGCCCGGGTTTCCGCAGGGACGGCCCGCGGGAATGCCTTGAACGGCGCGTAGAAGACGCTCAAGGTCGGATCGTCGACAAGATGCGAGCTGATCGTGAGGTCGTATCCGTCCAGAACGACCCGAGGCATGGTGAACCCCCGGGCCATTCCGCTCTTCATGTTTGCCACATGGTCGTCGACGTATCGTGGAAATGCCTGCAGCCGTGCGATGTAATGCTCGTAGTCCTGCACGGTTTCGAAGGGCATTTCATTGGGGAGCCGAGCGAACGCGATGTGGAATCCATCGTCCACGAGAATCGGGATTTCGTACGCGGCAAACTCGTACGCGGTGATCGCGTCTTGGAGTTGTCGCGCCTGCATGTCGTAACTCACTTGATCGGCGGAACCCAGACGCGCACGGTCGATAGCTCGGAGGCGCCGGAGGAACTCGCGGCGTACCGTCGCACGGCGACCGTGATCGGCGGCCGTGACGGTCGGCAGACGGTCGTTGTAACGATTCTCGCCAACCGATGTGGCGAGGATGGGATCCTCCTCCAACTCGAAGGCCCAAGCCTCATCAAACAGCTGATGGAGGCGAGCCGACGGATCCTGACCGTGCAGGACCGGGGTCGTCGCGAGGATTGCGAGTGCCACAGGAACCGCACCCAACCCGTGGCGGTGGAAGGGTTGACGCAAGGACATGCCAGGGCCTCGTGGTGAGTTCGTTGATCGGTAGTGGGCGAAGGGCATAAGATAGGATCACACGGCGCAGCTTGGGAATTGGGAGGTACCATGCGTCTCCCCGAGATCATCACGGCCGTCGACTGCCACGCCGGCGGCGAGCCGGGACGGGTGATTGTCGACGGTGTCGCTGCTATCCCCGGTGACACGATGTTCGAGAAGAAGGTCTACCTCGAGCAACACGGAGACCAACTTCGGCAGCTCATGTTACGAGAGCCACGGGGCTATCCCGCGCTCTGCTGCAATCTCATCGTGCCCCCAACGCGTGACGAGGCGGATGCTGGGTTCATCATCATGGAGCAGACGGAGTATCCACCCATGTCGGGCAGCAATACGATCTGCGTCGTCACGGTGCTTCTCGAAATGGGGATCGTGCCGCCCCGCGAACCGGTCACCCAGCTCGTGCTCGAAGCCCCCGCGGGTCTCATTCCCGTGACTGCCCATGTATCCAACGGCAAAGTGACGAGCGTAACCTTCGAGAACGTCCCCGCGTTCGCCGTCCACCTCGACGCCACCGTGGAGGTGCCGACGCTCGGAGCAGTCACCGTCGATGTGGCGTACGGCGGGATGTTTTATGTCATGGCCGACGCCGAACCCCTGGGCCTGCGACTGACAGCGGACGAGGGTCGGGAGATCGTGCGGGTCGGTGAGATGATCAAGCGCGCCGCGCGAGAGCAGCTTCCGGTGGTCCATCCGGAGAATCCCGACATTGCTGGCGTGACGATCGCGCAGTTGTCAGGGCCTCCCACCCGGCGCGACGCGACGCGAAAGAACGTCGTGATCGTCTCGACCGGAGAACTCGACTGGGACCGGCCGGAAACGTGGACCGGCTCGATCGATCGGTCACCCTGCGGAACCGGAACATGCGCCAAGATGGCGGCGCTCTACGCCAAGGGCGAACTTGGGCTTGATGAAGGCTTCCACCACGAAGGGATTTTGGGAACGGTCTTTTCGGGGCGACTGCTCGAGGAAGCGCAAGTGGGTCCTTATCGTGCGGTGAGATCTACCCTCGCGGGAAGCGCATGGATCACGGGAAGGGCGCAGTACACCTTGGATCCGACAGACCCTTTTCCCAACGGCTTCACGGTGGGGGATCTTTGGGGCCGCGTGCCGTGAAACGAAACTAGGAGACCACGTCCTGTTGGCAGCGCATGATGGCGCGCATCCGCGCGGCCAAGGCTCGGGCGCGGAACGGCTTGGTGAGAAAGTCGTCAGCCCCCATCTCGAAAACCCGAACCTCGTTGTCCTCGTCGCCTTTGGCGGTGAGGACCAGGACGGGAATGTCCGCTGTCCGTGGGCGGCTGCGCAGCCCCGAGAGGACCCCATAGCCGTCGAGACCGGGCAGATTGAGGTCCAGGACAATGATATCGGGGGCATGGCGGTCCACCTTCTCCATGGCCTCGGCCCCGTCTTTTGCCTCGATGATCTCGAATCCCTCCCGCTCGAGGAGATCGGTGACGACTCGGCGGAACTGATCCTCATCGTCGACCAACAAGACCTTGTATGTCGGGTGTTGGGAAGGCACCGGGTCGAGCAGTTCGAAATCCATCGCGCTCGTCAAAAAGGACGGTAGCGCATCGACTTGCTTTACTAGGTCCGCGCTCCGCTTGCGCCCCCGGCGTCGCGCCGCCGCCGCCTTGGGCTCTGGTTTCGTCGTGTCGAGCGTCCGAGCGCCGTCTTCAACAGGGATGTCGACGACGCGAAGCAACTCGTCTATGGTAGACTCACCGTTCAGCACGTGCTGCACGCCGCTATCCCACAGGGTACGCATGCCTCCCTCTCGCGCCGCCTCGGCGATCCGATCAGCGGTTTGCGCACTGGCAATGCGCCGCTCGACTTCCGGCGTGACCTTCAGGACTTCCAAGATGGCGTATCGGCCACGGTAGCCGGTCATGGCACAATCCTCGCACCCCACAGCCCGGTACAGCGGCGTGTCGGCGGGAATCCACCGGTGGAGCTTGGCGGGGATCTCTTCGACCCAGGGCTCCTTACATACCGGACAGAGTCGACGCATGAGCCGCTGCGCTATCACCCCCCGCAGTGCGCTGGCGATCTTGTAGCTCTCCACCCCGATATCCACCAGCCGCGTCACCGCGTTCGGCGCATCGTTGGTGTGCAGAGTGGACAGGACTAAATGCCCTGTCAGTGATGCCTGGACCGCGATCTGGCCCGTTTCCCGGTCTCGAATCTCCCCCACGAGGACCACGTCCGGATCCTGTCGCAGAATCGATCGCAAGGCCGAGGCAAACGTCAGCCCCGCTTTCTCATGCACCTGCACCTGGACGATTCCCTGCATCCGGTATTCCACCGGATCTTCGACCGTCACGATGTTCACGCCCTCGCTTTGGATGTGTCGAATAGCCGAGTACAGCGTCGTCGTCTTCCCCGATCCTGTGGGCCCCGTCACGAGAATGACGCCGTCGCGGTTGTCCAGAAGGTCTCGAATGGCGGCACCTTCATACTCGGGAAGCCCGAGGGCGTCGAGGGAGAGCACGGTCTTCGAGGAATCCAACACTCGCACCACCACCTTCTCACCGAGGGCGGCAGGCAGAGTCGAGACGCGGAGGTCGACGGGAATCCCGTTCACCGCCACCCGGGCCCGGCCGTCCTGGGGCCGGAGGCGGTCCGCGATGTCCATGCCGGACATGATCTTGATCCTGGAAATCGCCGGCAGTCCCACACCCCGCGGCAAGGTCATGGCTTGCCGCAGCACGCCGTCCACCCGGTATCGGACGGCGACCCCGCGTTGTTCGGGCTCGATGTGGATGTCACTGGCTGCGCCGGAGATGCCTTGCGAAAGGATAAGGTCAACGAGCCGTACCACGGGGCGCTCCGACGCCTGCTCGGCCGACACGATCAACTCGTCGAGCGTATCGTCCTCGACTTGCATGATCTGAGCATTGGAGCTCATACCTTCGAGCAGCTGCTCGATGACGTTTTCGGGTTCGACTTCCTCCTGATAGACCCGGTCCAATGCCTCGGCAATGCACCGTGGGCTCGCCAGGAACGACCGGACCGCGCGCCCAGTGGCGAAGCTCAACTTGGTCTCGCAGTCGAAATCGAACGGATTGGCCGTCGCGATTTCGAGATGGGAATCACTGAGCCGAAGCGGAACGATCTGGAAGCGACGCGCCACTACCTCGGGCACCAGCTCCCGCGCGAGCGCCTGACTGTGTGCGAGGTCGGCGCGCTCGATATGAAACCGATTCGAGAGCAAGCTCATGATCTCGTCGTCGGTCACGACACCACTGACCACGGCCGCTTCCCAGAGCGAGTCGGTCTCCAACGCGGATTCCCGAAGCGCAGTGAGTTTGTCCGTTCCGACGAGGTCGGCAAGGGTCTTACTGAGCCATTCGTCCCGAAAATCTGTCATTCCTCTGTCTCCTCAGGGCTGGCCGGCTTTACAGCGGCCCACGAGCAAAACAGCAAGACCGATGCCCCGACGCCCGAATGGTGCTGGGGGCCTAACGTGAAGTGTCTCAAGCGGTTTGAAAGGTGTGATACATGTCACACCGGGTGCCAAGCTGGTGAACTGCGAGGCGCGGCATCACAGTGCGACGAGGGACGGGGTGAGGGTTAGGGGCTAGGGGCTAGCGCCGGTGGGTGGATCGGGGGGTGGGGGCTGCGGTCCCACGATGGTCCAGGCTTCGTCGGAACCTCAGGGGTCTCCGCGGCGGATGACCCGTCCGGGCCTCGCACCAGTCACGATGCCATCCCGATACACTTCCACGCCGTTTACCCACACACGGGCAATGCCCACCGAGGTCCGGTGGGGGTCGTCGGGCGTGGCACGGTCGGTAATCACCTGCGGATCGAACAGGACCATGTCCGCGCGGGCGCCCGGACGGAGCACACCGCGGTTGACAATCCCCACGTGTTCCGCGGAGAGACCGGTCATCTTGTGAATGGCCGTCGCGAGAGACAGGACGTCGCGCGCTCGGACATAGCGCGCCAAGATTCGTGGAAACGCTCCGAATCCACGTGGGTGGCGTCCGTGGAGCGCGCCGTCGGACGAGATATTGCTATGCTCCCACGCGAGGAAGCGGCTCACGTCACCTTCGTCCATGCTGGTTCCCAGCATGCTCTCGTCCGCCCCGACCCGTTGTGCCTCGGCGATCAAGGTCATGAACGTGGTGACGGGATCCCGGCCTTGCAGCGCCGCAACCTCGGAAAGGGTCTTGCCTTCGAGCTCCGGATCGAGCTGGTAACGGGCAATGCGCACCCCTTCCGGCGGCACGATCTCGTCGAGCACGAACGTGACGGCCTCGCGGTTGTCCCAATCCCGCTCGGGAAACAAGACGGTCATGGTGGATTGCCAAAAGGTGTAGGAGTAGACGTCAGCAGTGATCGCGATGCCACGGGACCGCGCCTCGTCGAGCCGGCTGAGGAGCCGTCCAGCGTCGCCCCAGAGCCCGCGCATGGCCAGTTTCATGTGGGAGATCTGAACCGGGATCTTGGCGGTACGGCCGATCTCGATGATTTCTTCGATTGCCTCCCACACATAGCGGTCCTCACTGCGGATGTGGCTGATATAGCGACCACCGGCGCGCGCGGTGGCCTGCGCGAGGTCGATGACTTCCGCGGTGGTGGAATAAATCCCCGGGTCGTACTCGAGGCCCGTGGAAAGTCCCAGGGCCCCCGCCGCCAGTTCGTGCTCGAGCAGGAGGCGCATGTACGCCGTTTCGGCTGCCGTGGCCGGACGGTGGAACTGGGTAGCCATGACTCGCCCGCGCAGCGTATTGTGACCCGCGTAGGCCGCCACGTTGACGCTCGGCGGGGCTCGCTCGAGGCCTTGGAAAAAGTCGGCAAGTGGAAACGGAGAACTGCCGTCCTGACCCACGACGATGGTCGTGATGCCCTGACTCACCGCGGCGAGCGCATCGCGGAGCGTATCGAGCCCCCAGTCGTGATGACTGTGGGTGTCGATGAATCCAGGTGACAGCACGAGGCCGCCCGCTTCCACCACCGGCTCTCCCGTTGTGGGCTGCAGGTTTCCGACCTCGACGATCCAGCCGTCTCGAATACGCACCGCGGCCGGGCGCGGTGGAGCCCCTGTGCCATCGACAACCGTGGCTCCGGTAATCAGCCAGGCGCCGGACACGTCGCTTTGTTGTGCACCGGCGGGTGTCCAGCTGAGCGCGGCAAGCGCCACGAGCATGAGTGCCGGTACGGGATTCGACTTCATGCGCGGATCTCTTCGAGAGCAGCAGGATGAGAGAGCTTCATCTCACGGGCCGTGGCCTGTCAAGCAACTAGCGCATTCCGGTAGCGGGTTTCATCGTTCCATCATGCTTGCTTGTCAGAGAGATGCGTTCTCGCTTCCCCAAGGCAGCCATTATCTGAACTGTGCCTATATGTCACCGCTGTCTCGGCGGGTGGTAGCGATTGGGCTCGAAGCGGTTCAACGCAAGGCTGTCCCATTTACGATCCGTCCACGCGACTTCTTTCAGGACGTAGATCGGTCGCGAGCGCTGTTTGCCCAACTCGTGCACGTGCCGGCGCCTGAGCGCATCGCGGTGATTCCCTCCGTCTCGTACGGCCTTGCGCAGGTGGCCAGGAATACCGCGGTCGAGCGGGGGCAGGAAATACTGCTCGCGGACGAGCAGTTCCCGTCCAACGTCTACATCTGGCATCGCATCGCTGCCGAGCGCGGCGGCCGAGTAGTCGTGGTGAAACCACCAGTGGCTGGTCGGCGCCGGGCCGCGACGTGGAACGAAGCCATCTTGGAGGCGATCAGCGGAAAGACGGCGGTGGTGGCCCTCGCGCACGTCCATTGGACAGATGGCACTCGCTTCGATCTCGAGGCTGTGCGGCGTCGCGCGGACGACGTGGGTGCGGCCCTCGTCGTGGACGGCACGCAGTCCGTGGGTGCGATGCCGTTCGATGTCCAGACGATCCGTCCGGATGCCCTCGTGTGCGCGGCATACAAGTGGCTGATGGGGCCCTACTCGGTGGGCGTCGCCTACTTTGGCCCTCGCTATGACGACGGGGTACCTCTCGAGGAGACATGGATCGGGCGTGAGGGCAGCGACGACTTTTCCGGACTCGTCCATCATCAGGCGCGCTACCGAGGAGGGGCCATTCGATACGACATGGGTGAGGTCAGCAACTTCGCTCTGATGCCCATGTTCGTCGCGGCGCTCGAACAGGTATTGGCGTGGGGTCCCGAACGGATCCAGGCGTACGGACACGCGCTCAGTGGCGATCTGATCGCGGCACTCGAGGCCCGGGGGCTCGAGATTACCGACGTGGCATGGCGAGGCGGTCACCTGTTTGGGATTCGACTTCCCCCCGGGATGGACCCAAGGGTGCTGAAGGAGCGGTTGGAATCGCGACAAGTGTACGTGTCGGTCCGGGGAAGCGCAGTCCGCGTATCCCTTCATGTGTTCAACGATACGGCGGACGTCGACGCCCTCGGCGCGGTGCTCCTGGATTGACGATCGTCAGGTTGGAGGAAACCGTTGGAGGATTTGCTTCACGGCGTCTCGGATCCGGCGGTCCATCTTTTCCTGGCTCAGCGTCCAGTCGACCTCGTCGCGCGCGGACCCCCGCCAAATCACCCGCTCCGTCGACGGCTCGATCATATCGATCACCAAGGTACCGACATCGAACTCGCGGGCGTAGCGATTGCCCGGGCCGATGCTCACCAAGTCCGTGTCCGCCTCTCCTGGGTGCATCTGGGCCAGCGCCTGTACCATCCGGTGCTCGAGAATGGCGTGATAGTCGATCAGGAAGTTCGGCGCCGTCGTGTCCTGCTCGTATCCCTTGGCCCACAGCTCCGATTGGACGGCGTCCCGGATCGTGGCATTGATATGTGCCGTGTCGAGACGAGTGTCGGCAACACCGAGGGTCGCCACCTCCGTCCACCGGTAGGTCTGTTGGGCGGCCCAATCCGTGTCGGGGGCGTACTCCGTGTCGACGGTCATCGTGCCACACGCGAGGACGGCTGCCAACAGGGATGCAGTGGGCAATGCGAGAGTTCGTAGCCTCATGGCGTCCACCGTCCGCAAGGTGGCGGATGCGACGTGAATTCTCGGTGAAGCAGCCCCGAATGCTCCTATTTCTGGTTCCCAATGGAACGCGGTCATCACCGCGTGTTTGACGCCTCGCGGCGATACCGCGCATATTCCTTTCTTAGCCCTCCGATGGCGGCCATCATGCCCGAGCCTCGGCTCGCACGCGATACCTTATGACTCCGGCCAAGCGCCAACAGCGCACTGCCGGGGCCTTCCTGCGCCCACCTCTCCCGCCCGATGAACCGGAGCGGCTCGAGGCCTTGTCGAGTTATGAGATACTCGATACGCCTGCCGAGGAGGCATTCGACGATCTCACCCTCCTTGCGGCCCACATCTGTCAAACTCCCGTGGCGCTGGTGAGCCTCATCGATCGCGAGCGTCAGTGGTTCAAGTCCCGCGTGGGCACCGACATCACCGAGACACCCAGGGACCTGGCATTTTGCGCCCACGCGGTGGCAGCTCGCGAGACGCTCATCGTCCCCGACACGTTGCAGGACGAGCGGTTCGCCAACCATCCCCTCGTCCAGGACGATCCCAGGGTCCGCTTCTATGCCGGTGCACCACTGCGCGCAGACAACGGACACTGTCTCGGGACGCTCTGTGTCATCGACCGGGTCCCACGAGAGTTCACCGAGGGCCAACGCGCGGCTCTGGAAGCGCTCTCCAGACAGGTGATGGCGCAGATGGAGCTCCGCAAGCAGCTGGCGGAGGTGAAGCGACTGGGTGGAATGCTGCCGTACTGTTCCTCTTGCGGTAAACTCCGTCTCGATCTGGGAGACGTCTGTCCCGACTGTCTTCGCGAACAAGAAAACTGACGCAGTGCGGAATCCATTGACCCGGCCCGCCCGCCCGGCCGGGCGCCGGCGGAATCACTACCTCGCGCTCGCCCTCCCATGGTTTTTGGGGGTGGCAGGGTGCGCCCGTCTTCCTCCAGCTCCGGAGCCGGCGTTTGGCGGCGTCGTGGCCGCGGCGAGTCCCGAGGCGGTGTTGGCCGGCATATCCGTGCTCGAGGCCGGCGGGAACGCGGTGGACGCGGCCGTGGCCGTGTCTTTCACCCTGGCCGTGACGGAGCCGGCGATGTCAGGGTTGGGAGGACAGACCCAGTTGTTGCTCGCCTTTCCCGACGGCCGAACCGCGGTCATCAATGGCACGTCCTTCTCGCCGCGGGGCACGCCGACGGATGCTGCACGGGAGACGATTACCGGCCACCGCGCTACCACGGTGCCGACGACGGTTCGCGCACTGGACTACGCCTGGCGCCGCTACGGAAGTGGGAGCCAGGCTTGGGCATCACTCCTCCGACCGGCTATCACCTATGCCGAGGCCGGCTTTGGCGTCGGGCCGTTTCGACACAAGGTCTGGCGACGGCACGAGGCAGATTTGCGTGCGGACCCCGTCGTTGCCGGTCTCTTCCTCACGTCTGGGGGCACCTCCCCAATCGAGGGCGAGCGGTTTCGTCAACCGGTGCTCGCGGCCACCCTCCGTGGTCTGGCAGATCGGGGTGCCGACGATTTCTATCGCGGGGAGATCGCTCAACGAATCGCAGCGGACATGCGCGCGAATGGTGGATGGATCACCCGGGAAGATCTGGAGTCGCTGCCTGAGCCACGCGAGCTCGCGCCGCTCCAGGGGACGTTTCGGAACGCGGAGATCCTCACGCTGCCGCCCCCCGGTGGGGGATGGGTGGCGCTCCAGATTCTCAATCTTCTCGAGCTGTCCTCACCGAGCGAGCTCGCGCCGGGATCGTCCACGCGGGTCGTCCGGCTGGCAGAGGCGTTGCGGATAGCCCATCGGAGCCGTCGGCGCGATCCCGTGACAGATCTTCGCAATTACGATCGCGAGGTCCGCCAACGGATCGGCAAAGCCACAGCGGCGCGGTTGCTGGCCGAGGAACGCGAGAGCCGTGCGCAGACTGAGGGGGAAACGACCCACTTCACTATTGTCGATGGTGATGGCATGGTGGTGAGCGTCACGGCGAGCATCAACGCTTACTTCGGATCGCGCACGGCGAGCCCGGATCTCGGGTTCCTCTATAACAGCTACATGCATGAATTCGAGCTCGGGCAGCCCGATCATCCGTTTGCGCTACGGGGGTCGGCGATGCCGTACTCATCCATGAGCCCCACGGTGGTGCGGATGGATGGACGCCCCGTGCTCGGCCTTGGGAGCCCGGGAAGCTCTCGCATCATTTCAGCCGTTGCGCAGGTGGTGCAGCGTTGGGTGGACGAAGGAGGGGGGATCGCTCGCGCGGTGGCGGCGCCGCGCATCCACGTGGTGCCGGATAGCTCCCTATATGCGGAGCTCCAATCTGTTCCGCTGGCCACAGCGAACGAGCTCGCGCGGCTCGGTTTCGTGTTCCGCCAGCCGAGTCTCGATCTCGCCCAGCAGGACCGTAACGCGTACTTCGGTGGTGTCCACGCCGTAGCGCTGGAGGCCGGTGTGTGGGTGGGCGCGGCGGACCCCCGTCGAGACGGGACCGTAGGACGGGCGGTGCGCCTGGATCCGGTGGTCGCCGCCGCGGTGGGGATGAATTGATGGGTTCCTGAGTTGCGCGGGCGGGGTGCCACCTCCCTGTTCAGGGAGCCACGCGTGTCACTTCCCAGCCACTCTCCTGTCGTCGATATACCAGCCGATCGTGCAGCCGGTTCAAGCGGCCTTGCCAGAACTCCATGCGTCGCGGCGTGAGACGGTAGCCGCCCCAGAAGGGTGGCAGGGGGACCTCATGGTTCGCAAATTTTGCTTCGTACTCTTTCACCCGTGCGATGAGCTCGTCGCGGCTGGCGAGTGGTGAACTCTGCTCGGAGGCCCACGCGCCGATCTGGCTTCCGCGGGGACGGGTGCGAAAGTACGCGCGCGATTCGTCGGTCGTCTGGCGAGTGACGCGGCCCTCGATCCGAACCTGTCGTTCCAGCACGGCCCAGTAGAAGGTGAGCGAAGCCCGAGGGTTTTCGTCCAGCTCGCTCGCCTTTCGGCTGCCGTAGTTCGTGTAGAAGAGAAACCCGTCAGGTCCGAATCCCTTCAACAGCATCATCCGCGACGAGGGAGTCCCGTCCTTGGTGGCCGTGGCCACCGCCATCGCTTCAGGATGTAGCATCCCGGACGATCGGGCGTCCTCGAACCACTTGCCGAAAAAGGCGATCGGATCGTCCGCCACGTCGAGCTCGGTGAAACCCTTGGTGACACCCACGCCCATCGTGAGAATGGTTTTCAGTTTGGCCGTGATGGACATGCACGCTCGCCGGTTTGCGTCGTTGTGAGAGATAGCGTTGGGACGTTAGACCATCAACTCGAGACGTCGCACGGTCGGCTCGTCGGGGCTCGGTTCGGCCTCCCCGCGCTCGGCTCGTCGCAGCAGGCGCCAGATTTCACGACCCAGGACGTCCACATCGGTGGACATGAACTGCTCGCCGCCAAACCGTCGAATCGCGTCGGTTTGGCGCTCGAGAATCTCGGCGTCCTGTCGGAAGATTCGCATCGCGAGAGGGGTGAGAAACAGCTTGACGAGCCGACTGGGAAGGCGGAGTCGGAAACTGATCACGGCAATCATCCGAGTGTCGAAATCCGACACGGGCGTCATGGCTGTCGTGACGAGGATGTGGTTCTCGGGGCCCAGTCGATACTCGACCTGGGCAACGGACGGGAGATAAAAGCGATCCCAGTGTTCTACGGTGCCGCCACTGGGCGAGAGCAGCCGCCCCACGAGTCCGGGTGGCCGAGGCTCACCCACGTATTCCGCTTCGACCCGATCGTGCCAGCGCCGCACGACGGCCTCGATCTTGTTACGGGTGCCCGATCGAAAGAGGCCCCTATGCAGGTACGCTGTATGGGGGACATCCAGCGCATTCTCCGCCGCCGCATGGACGCTAGCGGTCACGGAGACCTCTCGGACCACCGTTGTGTATTCGCGCTGCGACACGAGTGGCAAGGAGAAAGGTTCTCGCTGGGGCGCGGCGTCGGGAGTAGGGTAAACCCAAATCAGACCATCTTGTTCCCGGACCGGGAACCCCTCGGCCCGGCGTCCCTTGGCCTCACTTGGCCCACAGAGTCCCGGCACGAGCTTGCAGAGGCCGGTGACATCGAACTGCCAACCGTGGTATCGGCATTCGAGATAGCCCGTCTCGAGGACCTTGCCTTCGGATAACGGGACGTTCCGATGGGGACACCGGTCCAGCAGCGCCCCGATCTGCCCTTGGCCATTGCGGAAGAGGGCGATCGGGATCCCGAGGATCGTGCGCCGTGTGGGCTGGGTACCCAGTTCCCGCGATTGGCACGCGACGTACCAAAACGCGGGGAGCCGCGCCACGGAGGTATGGCCGCGCGTGGCCGGTGGGGTGAGGCGGGGCTCGAGTTCCGTCATGGTTCGAATTGTACCGGCACGATTACGCCACGATCAAGCGCCGACTTGCGGTTCCCCTTTCCTCGGCCAATACCTGGGGTAGAGGAGTACGAGATCCATGCGCATTGTGAGTCTCAGATCACGACTGGGCGTCGTGAGCGCGATGATCCTGCAAGGCTGCGCCATGGCTGCCGCCAACACCGGTGAAGGGGATGTGAATCCCGAATGCCGCCAGTGGAGACTGGAAGTTGCCAACACGTCGTCAGAACGCGTACGTGTGTCCGTCAGCGGCGAGGGTGGGGAAGAGTTCCTCGGCGTCCTGGGACCCCGAGAAAGCCGAATCTGGGTGCTCTCGACCGAGCCGGAACGGGTGATGGTGCTGGATGAACTCCGTGGTGCCGCGACGGGTGTGGAAGTGCGCCAGCGCTGTCTGAGTGCGTCCGCGGGAGGCGCGGCGTGAGCCCCCAACCGGGATTCCGCGATGGCCGCTAAATCGACCGGCGGGGACGCGCGCATACGACAGTTCCCCCTCGGTGCCCGGGTCCGGCTCGCCGACCTCACGATCGATCCCTACCCCATTCTGCATCGGCTTCGGGAGCATGAGCCGGTCTCCTGGGTGCCCGAAGTGAACATGTGGTTCGTCACTCGCCGGGCGGATGTGCTCTCGGTGTTGGGAGATTTCGAGACGTATACCGTCGATTCGCCCCACTCGATCATCGCCGAGATGTTCGGCCGGCACATGATGACCGTGGACGGTCCGGAACAGATCCGGCACAAGCGGGCGTGCATGCCACCGTTCCGGCCGCGAGAACTCAGCACCCAGGTGACTCCCGTCGTGACTGCCAAGGTGGAGTCGCTCGTGAAGGCATTCGGAGATCCAGCCGAGATCCGGTTGGGCCTCGCGAAGCCCACGGCAATCCACACGGTGTGCGCGATCCTCGGGATTCCGGAGTCCAAGACCGACCAAATTCGTGGTTGGTACGATCGGTTTGCCCGGGCGTTGGCAAACTTCCAGGGGCAACCTGAGATCCGGAAACGTGGCCACGAGGCTGCAAGCCACTTCAGCACGCTGGTGACAGAGTTGCTGCGAACGTTCGAGACGGCCCCTGGCGTGGGACTCTTGTCCGACCTCGCACGGGCCACGCCGCGGTTTTCAGACGAGGAGATCGTGTCCAATGCGCTCATCATTCTGTTTGGCGGAATCGAGACTACCGAAGCGGCGATCTGCAATGCCGTCTGGGCCTTGCTGCGGCACCCAGAACAGCTGGCGTTGCTTCGGAGTGAGCCCTCACTCCTCAGGAACGCCATCGATGAGACGTTGCGGTGGGAACCGGCCGTCCAGTCGTGCACCCGTCACGCCACGAGACCCGCGGTGATCGGCGGGGTCGAGATCCGCGAGGGTGAGGTGATCCAATGCATGCTCGGCGCCGCCAATCGCGACGCCGCATACTTCGAGGCTCCCGCCCGGTTCGATATCCGCCGCCCTAATGCCAAGGATCATGTTTCGTTCGGGGCCGGCCGGCACTATTGTCTTGGAGCGTCGCTCGCTCTGCTCGAGATGGAAACGGTGCTGCGCGTTCTCCTCGAGCGATTCCCGGAGCTTTCCTTCGATCCCGAGCGTCTCAGCGCGCCGCGCGGATACGAGTTCCGCAAACCACCAGCGTTGTGGGTGCAGCTGCGCTCCGGCTGACCCGCACGAGACTCCTCGGGCGGACCGCGGGACGCAGTCCAGCCCACGCGGGCCGTCGTGGCATCCGGCTTGCGTAACGCTTTCACTTCGAGAACTTGGGGCGCACGTCGCGTCCCCGCGGCGTCGCCGCGCCCCTCAACGTTGGCGAGGACGGTCGATGACGAACGACAGTCACCGTAGGTATTGGAGGGCCAATCTCCGTTACGTCGCCATGTTGCTCGCCATCTGGTTCGTGGTGTCGTATGGCGCGGGGATCCTGTTCGTCGAACAGCTGAATCAAATCCGAATCGGTGGCTTCCAGCTGGGTTTCTGGTTCGCTCAGCAAGGGGCCATCTACGTCTTCGTCGCGCTGATCTTTGTGTATGTCGGCCTCATGAACCGATTGGATCGGGCATATGAAGTGGACGAGCGCGAGGACGGGCGATGAACGTTCAAGCGTGGACCTTTTTGATGGTCGCGGTCTCGTTCGCGATCTACATCGGCGTGGCGATGTGGTCGCGAGCCCGCTCCACGGGAGAGTTCTACGTCGCCGCGGCTCGAGTCCCGCCGGTGCTCAATGGGATGGCCACCGCTGCGGATTGGATGAGCGCGGCGTCGTTCATTTCCATGGCGGGGCTGATCGCGTTCATGGGACGGGATGGATCGGTCTATCTCATGGGATGGACCGGCGGTTACGTGCTGCTCGCGCTGCTGCTGGCGCCGTACCTGCGAAAGTTCGGCAAGTACACCGTGCCCGACTTTGTGGGTGACCGGTATTATTCGCAAACCGCGCGAGTGGTGGCCGTCGTGTGCGCGATATTCGTGTCGTTCACTTACGTCGCGGGACAGATGCGGGGTGTGGGCATCGTGTTCTCCCGATTCTTGGGTGTCGGGATCAACGAGGGCGTCCTGATCGGCATGGCCATCGTGTTCTTCTATGCGGTATTGGGAGGCATGAAGGGGATCACCTATACGCAGGTGGCCCAGTACTGCGTGCTCATCTTCGCCTACCTCGTTCCCGCGATCTTCATCTCGCTGCTCATGACCGGCGTCGCGGTTCCGCAGCTCGGATTTGGTGGGACGTTGTCAGACGGGTCGGGGATGTTTCTCCTCGATCGGTTGGACGGTCTTAGCGAAGAATTGGGGTTCGGTCGGTACACCAACGGGACCAAGGCCACGCTGGACGTCTTCTTCATCACGGCAGCACTCATGGTGGGCACGGCAGGGCTTCCGCACGTGATCGTGCGGTTTTACACGGTGCCCAAGGTCCGCGCGGCCAGGAGCTCGGCGGGTTGGGCGCTGTTGTTCATCGCGCTGCTCTATACGACGGCGCCGGCCGTCGCTGCGTTCGCACGGACGAACTTCTTGAACACCGTGTCCGACGCTCCCTACGAGACGGTGCCCACCTGGTTCACGAATTGGGAGAGCACGGGACTAATCGCGTTCGACGATAAGAATGGTGATGGAATCATTCAGTATCGTGGACCGGCCTCCGAAGTGCCGAACGAGCTCACGATCGATCGCGACATCATGGTGCTGGCCAACCCGGAGATTGCCAGGCTCCCGGCGTGGGTAGTGGGTCTCGTGGCAGCTGGAGGACTGGCCGCCGCGTTGTCCACGGCCGCCGGGCTTCTGCTCGTGATCTCGACCTCGGTCGCGCACGATCTCCTGAAGAAAGCGATCCTGCCGTCCATCACCGAACACCGAGAGCTTCTGACGGCACGGGTCGCCGCGGGGCTGGCGGTGGTGGTGGCTGGATACTTTGGGATCAATCCCCCGGGGTTCGTGGCCGAGGTGGTGGCGCTCGCCTTTGGGCTGGCGGCGGCATCCTTCTTCCCAGCCATCATTCTCGGCATCTTCTCAAAGCGCATGAACAAGTACGGTGCGGTGAGCGGGATGGTGGCGGGAATTACGTTTACGGCCGCCTACATCATCTACTTCAAGCTCCTCCATCCCGAGCTCAACACCGCCGCCAACTGGTGGCTTGGGATCTCGCCCGAGGGCATCGGCACACTGGGGATGCTGCTCAACGTCGGCGTCGCGCTCGCCGTTTCGAGCTACACGCCTGCACCCCCGGTCATCATCCAACAACTCGTAGAAGACATTCGGGTGCCACGTGGCGCCGGTCCAGGACACGAACTGACCGCGTAGCGCCAGGGCTTCGCCACGGACCCTCGCGGCCGTGGTTGTCGAGCGGCATCTTACAGCGACCCCGTCCGGAGTCTCTGCATGGTCAGAGTGGCATCGCTCCGCGTCCGAAACATCCTCACAGTTTTTTGGGCGTGCGGGCTGGCCGTTCCCGGGCCCGCGCTCTCCCAGGGCACGGTTCCCCATCCGCGTGACTTCCTCGGCTTTACCCCGGGCGACGATTTTCGGATTGCGGACTTCGGGCAGCTCCGTGGCTACTACGAGGCACTTGCCAAGGCATCGCCACGCGTGAGGCTTTCGAGCGCCGGAAAGACACGCGCGGGAAACGACATCCTCGTACTCATCATCTCGTCGGTCCAGAACCTGGAGCGGGTGGAGCGTTACCGCGAGATCGCCCATCGCATGGCTCGTCCGCGAGGGCTTTCACCCACCGACGCACGGACGCTCGCACGTGAAGGACGAGCCATCGTATGGATCGACGCCGGTCTGCATGCTGCCGAAACCGCGCATGCCCAGCACGCACCGCTCCTGGCATTCAAAGTGGCAACCGGGGAATCGGACGAGATGCGGTGGATCCGAGACAACGTGATTCTCGTGTTGCTGCCCTGCGTGAACCCCGACGGCCTCAATCTCGTGGCGGATTGGTACCGACAAACGGTACACACGCCACATCAGGACAGCCCCATGCCCTGGCTGTTCAACGAATACGTAGGGTACGAGAACAATAGGGACTTCTTCGCGCAGACGCAGCTCGAGACCCAGATCGTGAGCGAGCTGCTGTACGGCGAATGGCTCCCCCAGGTGATGTACAATCACCATCAGGGTTTCTATCCCACGCGGATCTTCGTCCCGCCGTTTCCCGATCCATTCAATCCGAATATCGATCCCGGTGTGATTCGCGGGATCGAGCTCGTCGGTGCGGTGATGCAGCATCGTTTCGAGCGTGAGGGCAAAGACGGGGTCATCTCTCGATACGGGTTCTCGTCTTGGTACAACGGGTCGCTCCGCACCACGACGTACTTCCACAACATGGTCGGCATCCTCACGGAGACGACGCACGACACCCCGTCTCCGTTTGACTACGATCCTGCAGCGATGCCGGAACAGCTGAGTAATGGCTGGTCCACTCGCCATCCATCCACCAACTACTCCCGCCCATGGAGGGGCGGAACGCTTCGTTTTCGGGATGCCATCGACTACATGCTGACCGGGTCCATGGGGGTGCTCGAGGCCAGTGCCAAGTTCCGTGAGGAGCTCCTGTATGGCATGTATCAGATGGCCAGCCGCCAGATCGCGTTGGGAGAGTCGGAAGCACCGGTGGCGTATGTGATTCCGCAAGCGCAGCACGATGGGCCGGTGGCGGCCAAGTTTCTGGAGATTCTGATGCGTGGTGGGGTGGAGGTGCACCGCGCAGAGGAATCGTTCACGGCCGACGGTCGGCGCTTCCCGGCCGGCACCCACGTGGTGTTGCTCGCCCAACCGTTTCGCCCGTTCGTCAAGGATCTGCTCGAGCCGCAACGCTATCCCGACATCCGGGCGTATCCCGGTGGACCGCCGGTGCCGCCCTACGACAATGCCGGTTGGACGCTGTCCTATCAGATGGGGGTGGAAGCTGTTCCTATCGAGACGTCGTTCGAAGCCAAATTGACGCTGCTTGAGGAATTCCCCACACGGTCAGGCGTCGCAACCGGGACCCCTGAGTTCGGATGGGTGCTGGATCCACGAACCAACAACACGTTTGTGGCGGTAAATCGTCTTCTGCAAGCCGGCGCGCGCGTCTCCCGATCTCCTGATTCGTTGCGACTAGGGGGCACCACGGTCCCCCCGGGCGCCTTTCTCGTGGAATCCGCCAATCGGGAGCATATGCGTGGCCTCATCACTGAACTGGGTGTCGATGCTCGTGGCTTGGCGCGGCGACCGCAGGGGAGACTGCACGAGGTCACGCGGCCACGGATTGGCGTCTACCAGAGTTGGGTCGTCGAGTGGGTGGACGGCTGGACAGCCGCCGAGGGTTGGACCCGGTTCGTGTTGGACACGCACGAGTTCACGTACGAGCGCATCCACAATCGCGACGTGCGGGCCGGCGATCTCAGAACAAAATTCGACGTGATCGTAATTCCCAATCAGGATGTCGGCGACATCGTCGGTGGATATCGTGCCGGCCGACGGCAGTTCGGGGTGGCGCACCAGAATCTGCCACCACCCGAGTATCAGGGGGGGATCGAGGAGGACGGCGTGGCCGCGCTCAGGACGTTCGTCGACGAGGGGGGAACGCTGTTGCTCGTGGATCGAGCTGCTGACCTCGCGACCCGGTACTTCGACCTTCCGGTTCAGGAGGTGCTCAAAGGCATTCCGGAGAATGAGTTTTTCGGACCCGGGAGCATCGTGACGATCGAGACGGATGTCGCGCATCCCGTAGCCTGGGGAATGACGGGAAGCGGAGCCGGGTATTTCCGGAAGAGCAGGGCGTACGAGTCGGACGATCCCCGGGTGCAGACGGTCGTGCGCTACGGGACGGGCGATCTCTTGATGAGTGGATGGTTGCTGGGAGCGGAGCACATGGTCGGCAAGGCGGCGGTGATCGATGTGAAACTCGGGAAGGGGCGTGTCGTGCTCTACGGTTTTTCACCCACCTTCCGGGCTTGGCCTCACGGCACCTTCAAGCTCTTTTTCAACGCGCTCATGCCCGCCAATTCCCGTGCACGGAGAGCGATGGAATGATCGCGCTCTCCCGTCCGAGCTGAGCGAGTACACGCCTGTTCTCTTCACCGATTTCACCTCGGGAGGTTGCATGCTGTCGCGTTTTCGATCGTTGGTTGTCGCGCTCACGGTTGCCATCCTCTCAGGACAGACGGCATGCACGGGAGCACCTGAGCCCCTGGAGGCGCGCATTCGTCGAGTGACCACCGCCATCGATGACGCGCGCTTGACCACAGCGGATCGTGACACGGCCAATTGGCTCACGTACGGGCGGACGTACGACGAGCGTCGTCACAGCCCGCTGGATCAGATCAGCGACACCAACGTGGATCAGTTGGGTCTCCTCTGGAGTCTCGAACTGGGCACCAAGCGGGGACTCGAGGCCACGCCCATCGTCGTGGACGGGGTCATGTTCTTCACGGGAACGTGGAGCGTGGTGCACGCGGTCGACGCCCGCACCGGAAGTCTCATCTGGCGGCATGATCCGGGTGTTCCCCGCGACAAAGCAAAGTATTTCTGCTGTGATGTGGTGAACCGTGGTGTGGCCGTGTACAAGGGCAAGGTCTACAGCGGTGTGCTCGACGGGCGGATGATTGCGTTGGATGCAGCCACGGGGGCTCCCGTATGGAGCGTGTGGACCGTCGACACGACCATGCACTATTCGATTACGGGTGCGCCACGCATTGTGAAGGGAAGGGTCGTCATCGGCAATGGAGGCGCCGAGTACGGCGTGCGGGGCTATGTATCGGCATACGATGCAGAGACTGGAAAGCTCGAGTGGCGGGTCTACACCGTCCCCGGCGATCCGTCACGAGGGTTCGAATCGCCGGCGTTGGAGACGGCGGCCAGCACCTGGAGCGGCGAGTGGTGGACGGCGGGTGGTGGGGGGACGGCGTGGGACGCCATCGTCTACGATCCGGAACTGGATCTCCTTTATATAGGGACCGGCAACGGCTCCCCTTGGAACCGCCACGTCCGAAGCCCCGGAGGTGGGGACAACCTCTATCTGGCCTCGATCCTGGCGCTCAACCCGGACGACGGGACGCTCGTCTGGCATTATCAGACCACGCCAGGAGACAACTGGGACTATACGGCCACACAGCCGCTCATGCTGGCCGACCTCGCGATCGACGGGGAGATGCGCCAAGTGATCATGCAGGCGCCCAAGAACGGGTTCTTCTTTGTCCTCGATCGAAAGACCGGGGAGTTTCTCTCGGCTAGGCCCTATGTCGATGTGACGTGGGCCACGGGGATCGACATGGCGGGCCGTCCCCTGGAGAATCCCGCCGCGACGGTGACCGAGGCGTTCTTGGTATCGCCGGGACCGGGAGGGGCGCACAACTGGATGCCGATGTCGTTCGATCCTGCGTCGGGGCTGGTGTTCTTCCCAGCTCGCGAGGAATGGTTCGTGCACAATCCCGATTCGAACTGGACCTACGATTCCCGCACGTGGAACATGGGGATCGACGTCGGCATCTTCGTGGACCTCCCCGAACATTTGGTCCCACCCGATCCCACCGAGGAGTTGGTAGCGTGGGATCCCGTTGCACAGGAGGCCCGTTGGCGCGTGCCGATGGATGCGCCGTGGAATGGCGGTACCCTCTCCACGGCCGGGAACCTCGTGTTCCACGGAACGGCCACCGGCAAGCTCGTGGCGTACCGTACCACCGATGGTGAGAAGCTGTGGGAGGGCGACACGGGGACCGGAATCATCGCAGCACCAGTCACCTATCTCGTAGACGGTGAGCAATATGTGTCGGTGCTGGCAGGGTGGGGTGGCCCGCCGCTTCTGTTCAACGAGCCGGCGTTTCGGATCGCGGCAAAGCGCGGCGGACGCCTCGTGACCTTTGCGTTGGGCGGAATGGCAGCGTTGAATCTCCCTCCCAAAGTCGAGCGTCCGCCGCCGGTTCCGGCCATCGAGGTCGCGGCGACGCCGGATGAGATCAAAGAAGGGAACCGGCTGTATGGGTACCACTGCATCGTGTGCCACGGGATGGATGCGGTGAGTGGTGGTGCGGTGCCCGACTTGCGCTACGCGTCCAAAGAGACGCACGAGCGGTTCGAAGACATCGTGCTCGGTGGTGCGCTCAGGACCAACGGGATGCCACCATTTGCACGGCAACTGAGTTCCGAAGACGTGCGGTTGATCCAGAAATTCGTGCTCGCTAAGGCCACGGCGGCGCAAAGGGATGCCACGGCCGCCTCGCCGTGATTCTGTAATTTGTTGTTGTACAAGTATTTACGACCAAGGCCGTCCCACGAGGCGCCGATCGCGAACCCGGGCCTTCTAGTCGCGGGCGTGCCCGCGTTCCATCTTAGAACGTTCGTCGATTCGTTCCGATCACTCATCCTTCAGAGGAGGAACCATGGAGAAGATCGGTCAGTGGGCGTTCATTGGCGGGCTCGGCATCGCCGTGTTGGCGGGGTTCGGGCTCGAAGCGAGCTGGTTCGTGTGGGTGCTGGCGATCCTCGGTCTCATCGTGGGGTTCATGAACGTGACGGGCGAGGAGACGCAGGGATTCCTGCTCGCGGCCATTGGACTCATGCTCTCTGCGACGGCCGTGCGGTCGCTGCCGTTTCTGGGCGATCTCGTGACGCGTATCATGTCCAATGTCGTGCTGTTCATTGCGCCCGCGGTCCTCATCGTCGCACTGAAGGCGTTGTTCCAGACCGCCAAGCGCGCCTGACAGCGCGGCCGTCAGGCGGCCGCTGACTCCGCCGGCTGCCTGCCCGCCAGTCCGCGGGGCACCATCGCGCCGTACGCCATGGAGGGGTTTCACTACGAGATCCGGACGTTTCCGGTCCAGTAGAAGTCGCGTCTGTCCCATCGCCGGTCTGGGGCGTACCCTGTCGCTGGCAGCGTAGCCGTCTGCATCCTGATCTTTCGGGCGGCTGGACTCGTACGGGTTGACCTGCTCGCGACGAGCGGTCGCGCGCCGATGGTGCTTCGCGCATCTCCGTCGCTCGCGTCTGAACATCGCGTGGGCGCTCGCGACCACGTGTGCTGGGTCCTATCTTGAGCACATAGTGTGAAACGGCACGAGGAGTTGGAGGCGAAGGCGACGGATGAGCGAGATCGGGACTCGCCTCTCAACCGTCTCTGGCTCCCGCCACGAAACAGCGCGCCAGCTCGGGCCCGGACTCGCGCAAACCCCCTCCACGCTGCATCTTAGAGGGGTCTCCAAGACTCGAGCTGTCCATTGTGATCCAGGCGGGGTATTGCGTCCCTCCCCGCCGTCTCCCGTATCGGCGCCCTGCATGATCGAAGAAATCCGTGAACGCCTCTCCAAAGAGGTCCAGCAACTGAATCACGAGCTCCACGTGGTCCTCCCCGAGGTGCTCCAAAAAGCCCGGGAACTCGGCGACCTCCGGGAGAACGCGGATTTCCAGGCGGCAATCGAGCGCCAACAGTTCATTCAAGCCCGCTTGAGCCACTTGCGGGACCGGCTCGGCAGACTCTCGTCCATCGACACCAACAAGATCCCGCGTGACCGTGTGGGGCTCGGGTCCATTGTGACGGTGCTGGATTTGGAGACCCAGGACCGCGAGGTGTTCGAGCTGGTGATTCCGGATGCCATGGATGTGGATGCAGGACATATCTCCGTGTCGTCACCCCTGGGTCAGGCACTCTTGGGACTGCAGCAGGGCGAAGAGGCGGGTGTCCAGCTTCCCTTCGGCACGCGGCGTCTCAAGATCGAGCGGATTCAAACGATCCACGTCCAGCTCGAGAACAACCGAGCCGGATCGGCGCCCGCGGAGGTGAAGAAGCCGTCGAAAGGGAAAACGTCGAAGGGGAAAAGGAAGAAAGCGAAGAAGAAGAAGGACTAACGCGTCTCCATTCCCCTGATCGCTCCCTTGATCAGGTTGTACGCTGCCTGCCGCGATCGGCCCTCGGGATCTCGTTCCCCCGCAGGTGTCGACGCGATCCCAAGACCCGCTACCTTTTCGTACCGGAACATCTCCGTCAGTGCTGCTGCCAGTTCCAAGCTCGTTGGGCCATCGGGCACGGTGAGCGGATGACCGGCTACCTCCGCGGGATCCAGCACATCCATATCCACGTGCACGTAGATCATGTCCACTAGCTCCGACAGACGGCGCATCTGGGCGTGGAGGTTCTCCGAACGGCGGCGAATGTCCTGCACGGTGATCATCTCGATCTCGGAGCGATCCACCAGATCGGCCTCGAGCGGATCCAGGTCCCGCACGGCGCCCAGTACGATATGGCGGGTGGGAATGGCCGGCTCGAGTCCCGATCTCAATCGGAGGTTGGTGAGCGCCATTCCCGCCGCCACGGCCACCGGCATCCCCCCGAGCATCCCGCTCAACGTGGTTTCGGGAGTGTTGAAATCGCCGTGTGCGTCGATGAACACCATGCCCACCTTGAGGGGACGCCGTGTGGGGCCTGAATGCTGCAAGCCGCCGAGCGTTCCAATGAGGGACGTGCAGTTGGCGAGGAGACCAACATGCAGGTACCCGAGCTTGCGGTTGGCTGCCACCATATCCGCGAGGTGACCGTTGGCGAGTCCCATGCGGTGCCACGCGCCGTAGTCTCGCTCTTCTTCGGGCAAGAGGCGCACGGTCTCGATCGGTTTGACCCCTACACCCATGGCCCGCAGGGTGTCGGCGATACCACCCTGCTCCAGATAGTCCGGGACGATCGAGAGCTCGGGAACGTTCCGCGCCCCCGAATACGGCATCTTGATCAGCGCAACCTTGACCGTGTGGTCTTCCTGTGCCGCGACCGGCGGTGTGAGGGAGAGCACCGCCAGCGAAGGGATCCCGACGATGAGCAACAGGGTAAGACGCACGAGCGACCTCGCTGGACCCACGAAGAATATCATTCGCTAAGAAACGCCCCTTCGGGAGCCTTGGCTAGTCTCTCATGCATCCGCGCGCTATAGTTCGCGAACCCCGAATCGTCGTTCCCTTCACCGGACGTACCCTATGCAACGCGTTCTTCCGGCCTCGGTGATTATCCTCGCGCTGGCCATCCTCACGCTTCCCGCGACCGCCCAAGATCGGTTTGGTGGTGCCGTCGCAGCCGACGACGGCATGGTGTATGTACTCAAACCGTCGCTGGGCCGCGGCCCGGCCGCCGTGTACGTCTACCGTCTGACGGACGACGGGACGTGGCAGCCAGGACCGCAGCTGCTGGTTCCTGCTGGAGATCGAACCGGTGAGGGTTTTGGCCAGTCCATCGCGACGAGCGGCGACATGTTGTTTGTGGCGAGTGGAGATCCTCAGGTCCGAATCGGTGCCCACCTTTTCCGTCGGACGTCGGAAGGGAGCTGGAACGCGACGGCGAGCATCGTTCTGCCGGGAGCCGAAGGCGCCGCGGGCCTTCCTCCAGAGGCGACCCTAGACTTCGCTGCCATCTTGCGCATCATGCAGCCGCCGCCACGCGTTGTTGCGGCCCACGGCCAATGGGCGATCGTGTCGGTACCTGGCGGCCCCGCGCCAACCCGCGGTGTGTGGGTGCTGGAACGACGATCCGACGAGTGGGCCGAAGTCGCGAAGCTGGAAGGCCAGGACCTCGGAGCCAACGATCTCTACGGTGCTGCCGTGATGATCCGTGACGACCTGGCCGTCGTCGGGGCGCCGCGGCACGGGACCGCCGGTGCCGTCTATGTCTTCGCGCGCCACACGGCGGGCGAGTGGCACCAGACGGGAAAGCTCGAACCCGATTCCGCGGCTGCCGTCCCCCGGGGTAGCGCATTCGGCAGCGCGCTTGCGATCGACGGTGAGACAATTCTGGTGGGCGTCCCCGGCGCGCGGCAGACGACGGGCCAAGTCCTCCTGTTCGCCAGAAACACCGACGGCAGTTGGCTTCGTCGAGGCAGCCTCGCTCCCTCGAGCGGCACTGCGGGTGACGGCTTTGGCAGCTCGCTTGCCCTGCATGGTGATGAGTTGTGGATTGGCGCCCCGCGGGCCGACGAATTCCGCGGGCGGCTATATCGATATGGTCGCACGGAAGCCGGTGAGTGGAGCGGCGGTGAGTCGTTTGCGCTCGAGGGTGCCGAGCCGCGTTTTGGCGTCGGCGCATCCGTTGCGTTGAGCGCACAAGTAGCCGTCGTGGGAGCGCCGTTTGCGGATGGTGGTTTGGGGCGCGCGGTGGTGTTCGCGCGGCGGTCAGACCGCACGTGGGGAGAGCCAACGTGGTTGAGTCCCGGGACTATCCTCGAACGCGTGGTGGGGCGGGAGGTCCGGTGCGCCGAGGGCAAGGCTGAGGGCTTCTCCTGCCAGAACGTCGATTTGCTGGCGTTCCTTCCCATTCGCGCCATCGGTGGTGGGCCAGGCGAGGGCGTGAGCGACTTGTGGGGGTGGACCGATCCCCATACGAAGAAGGAATACGCCCTGGTGGGGCGCTCCGGTGGCGTGGCCATCGTGGATATCACGAGTCCCACGGGGCCGCGCTACCTCGGCGTGATCCCCGGAAACCGCAGCGGTGCGCGCGACATCAAGGTCTACAAGGATTACCTCTTCTTCACGGGTGACGGGGCGGGGAATCATGGCTTGCTGGTGTTCGATCTCACCCGTCTGCGCACGGTCGAGAATCCGCCAGTCACCTTCGAGCCTGACGCCCGGTACGATGAGATCGCAAGCGCGCACAACTTGATCATCGATACGGAGAGCGGTTTTGCGTTCACAGTGGGCAACCGCGACGGCGGCAACACCTGCGGTGGCGGACTCCACATGGTGGACATACGCGATCCGTTGCATCCGACGTTTGCTGGGTGCTACACGGACACCGAAGGACTTATTTGGCCGGGACGTACCCACGATGCCCAATGCGTCGTCTACCACGGACCTGATGAGCAATACCACGGCCGCCAGATTTGTCTCGCCGCCAATGAGACCGCCCTCCGAATCGTGGATGTGACAGACAAGGAAAACCCCATTCCCATCGCGGCCGCCACCTATCCGGGGATCAGCTATGTGCATCAGGGCTGGCTCACCGACGACCAACGTTATTTCTACTTGGACGACGAGCTCGATGAGCTGGTAGGCAGGACAGATCGTACGCGCACGCTGGTGTGGGATATCGCAGACTTGGACGATCCGGTGCTCGTTGGCCAGCACCTGGGGAGCACGGGCGCCACGGATCATAATCTGTATGTGAAGGGCAATCGCATGTACCAGGCCAACTACTACGCCGGCCTACGCGTGCTGGACATCAGCGATCCGAAGAATCCCGTGGAGATCGGACACTTCGATACCACACCGTATGAAGGGAACCCTCCGGGGTTTGGCGGTGCATGGACGGCCTTCCCGTTCTTCGAAAGCGGCACCGTGATCGTTTCGAGCATGCACGAGGGCCTATTTGTGTTGAAGCCCAGGATGCAGGAGTTGTTGCCCTAGCGCGGTGGTGAGCCGGTGTTGCAGGGACAGAAGGTGATAAGGCCGATCTTGAATGTACTAGGCCGGTCTGCGAGGACAGTTTGGACTCACAGCTGAACGCGTTGATCGCTCTCTTGGAAAATCATCGATCGGTGGTCCTCGCCGGAGCTGGCTGTTCTACCGAGTCGGGGATTCCCGACTATGGTGGACTCGGCGCCAAACGCCGACGCCGTTTGGTGCAGTACCGCGCGTTCGTGGACGATCCGAGCATTCGGGTGCGGTACTGGGCCCGAAGTACCGTGGGGTGGCAGCGGGTAGCGCGCGCCAGACCCAATCCGGCGCATGCAGCCCTGGCGGCGCTGGAGCGCATGGGTTTGCTATCTGGCGTGATCACCCAAAATGTGGACGGCCTGCATCACCGCGCCGGCAATCGGCGAATCGTCGAGTTGCACGGCTCGCTGTCCAGAGTCCGCTGTCTGCATTGTCGTGGAATCGAGCCCCGTGTCCGGATGCAGGAGCGATTGCTCGCGATGAATCCGGATTTCGGCCACGAGCAGGCGCCATTCGCACCGGACGGAGACGCCGAGGTTTCCCATGGACGCTTCGGAACCTTCAAAGTCCCGGATTGCGTGACTTGCTGTGGGATCCTCAAACCCGACGTCGTCTTCTTCGGCGAGAATGTTCCCAAGGAGCGCCTGGCAGAAGCCTGGAGGCTGTACGAGGATGCCGACGCGCTGCTGGTCGTGGGCTCTTCGCTCGCCGTCTTCTCGGGGTACCGCTTCGTCCTGCGGGCGACCGAGGATCGACGGCCCGTCGCCATCGTGAACGTGGGACCAACCAGGGGTGACGAACAGGCCACGGTGAAAATCGAGGAGCGGGTGGGAACGGTGCTTCCCCAACTCGCGAACCGGTTGCGCGAACCCCGATCAAGGGGACGGCGAGCGGTCTGATGGGCGGGATCGGGTTCTTTCGAACACCGCTGCCCGTGATCGGCGTCGTCCACTGCCCCCCGCTTTTGGGCGCGCCTGGCCAGTGTCTCGACGTCGCAGATATCGAAGCGTGGGTCCTGCGAGATGTCGAGGCGTTGGTCGCTGGTGGTGTGGACGGGATGATTGTCGAGAATTTTGGTGACGCGCCCTTTTATCCAAGTCGCGTACCACCAGAGACCGTGGCCCACATGACGATGATTGCGCACCGTGTGCGTTCAACCACGGACGTGCCCTTGGGTATCAACGTTCTTCGCAACGATGGCTTCTCGGCGTTGGCCATTGCCGTTGCGGTCCACGCCCAGTTCGTGCGGGTCAACGTCTTTACCGGCGCACGACTCACCGATCAGGGGATCGTGGAAGGCGAGGCGCACGGACTGCTGCGGTACCGTAAGGCGCTTGGTCATGACGTCGCGATTCTCGCGGATGTGGCGGTGAAGCACTCGGCCTCGCTGGATCGACGGCCTCTCGCGACACAGGTCGAGGATACGATCCGGCGCGGCAAAGCCGATGCGGTGATCGTGTCCGGCGAAGGGACTGGTAAACCCGTAGCCGTCGAGACCGTACGGGAGGCGAAGCGAGCAGCGTCCGCGACCCCGGTAGTCGTGGGTAGTGGAGTGACGGTGTCCACCATCGATACCTTGGCAACGATCGCCGACGGGTTCATTGTGGGAACGGCATTCAAACACGACGGTGATGTCATGAATCCCGTCAGCACTTCCCGTGTCCGGGAGATCGTGAGCCGGGTGAGCGCGTACAGAGCATGAAAATCTGCACTATCCTGCTGATCGTCGGCACGTCGAGTCCCTGGCTGCCTCTTGTGTCTCAGGAAATCTCATTCGAGAGCTACGAGCCCCGATCTACGCTCGTGGTCCCCGCGCATCCAGTGTCTCGCGCGAGATTCCCATTCATCGATGTCCACGCCCATCCTGACGGGCGCATGCCACCGGACTCGCTCGATCAACTGATCCGGGACATGGACGGACTCAACATGGCGGTCATGGTGAATCTCAGCGGCCGGAGCGGCGATCGGCTGCGCGAGATCGTGGAGAACATGAAGGGCCGGTATCCCGGTCGTTTCGTGGTTTTTTCCAACGTGAGTTTCGAGGACGTGGACGAGCCAACGTTTGGAAGGCGTGCGGCGCAGCAACTCGAAGATGATGTCCGAAGTGGGGCCAGTGGGCTCAAGATCTTCAAGAGTCTGGGGATGTGGATCACTGACCGCGACAGTAATCGCGTACGCACCGACGATCCACGACTCGATCCCATTTGGGCCAAGTGTGCGGAGTTGGGGATCCCCGTGCTGATTCATACCGGAGATCCTGCACCGTTCTGGGAGCCCCACGATCGATTCAACGAGCGGTGGCTGGAGCTCAAGGAGCGACCGCGGCGTAAACGCCCGCCCGAG
Organism: Gemmatimonadales bacterium; assembly: GCA_041615815.1. GTDB lineage: Bacteria > Gemmatimonadota > Gemmatimonadetes > Gemmatimonadales > GWC2-71-9 > JBDHDH01. Next base: position 56,987 of record JBFJCP010000018.1, read on the forward strand.
CCCAGTTGGGAAACGATCATGCAGGAGCAGTGGAACGTGATTCACCGGCATCCGCGAACCACGTTCATCTCTGCGCATCTTTCCTGGCTCGGGAACGATCTGGGCCGGCTCGGGGCGCTGCTCGATTCGCTTCCCAACATGAACGTGGAGATCGGCGCGGTCCTGGCGGAGCTGGGCCGCCAACCCCGGTTTGCCAGGGATTTCTTGATTCGCTACCAGGACCGGGTGCTGTTTGGGAAAGACGCTTGGGAGCCCAGCGAATATCACGTGTATTTTCGGACCCTGGAGACGGCGGACGAATACTTCGACTACTACCGGCGGCGGCACGCCTTCTGGCAGCTCTATGGCCTGGAACTCCCGGACGAGGTTCTCCGCAAGCTGTATTACGGGAACGCGATACGACTCATCCCGGGGATCGACACCAGCCGTTTTACGGCGCCATGAAGCGGCCGTTTGCAGGGAAAAGGACGTTCGAGACGCGGACCCCGATGAGGCTCTGCATCGTCGCAAGCGTTGCGGTCGCGGCTCTCTTCGCGATAGAGCTTTCTGCCCAAACGCCCACACCCGAGATCCGTGCGGCCGAGTCCATCGTCGGTGATGGCATTCGCGGTCATATGGAGTTCCTCGCTAGCGACCTCTTGGAAGGACGAGGGACGGGGAGCCGCGGATACCTGATAGCTGCGCATTATGTAGCTGCGGAGTTCATGGCGTTGGGTTTCGAGCCGGCAGGTCCGGAGGCGAGTTACTTCCAACACGTCCCCTTACGGAAATCGACGGTGGTACCGGAGGGCACTACACTCGCGTGGACACAAGCGTCGGGGACCACGACACTTACCTACGGCGAGCATTACCTAGGCTCGGCGGGATTCTGGGAAGAAGAGAGTGCGATCACAGCACCGGCCGTCTTCGTCGGTTATGGCATCACCGCACCCGAGTTCGGTTACGACGACTATGATGGCATCGACGCCTCTGGCAAGATCGTAGTGGCCTTGGCCGGAGCGCCGCCTTCGCTTGGGCCCAACCCGGCAGCGCACTATTCCGGGGGAATCGCCAAGGCAGAGATCGCCGTAACCCACGGTGCCGTGGGCTTCCTGTCCATCTGGACGCCCAGCTATGCGCAGCGACTGCCGTGGCTGGTGCTGCAGCGGCTCGTGCGTACCGGCTCGATGCGTTGGGTCGATCGGGAAGGTGCCCCCGCTCACGCACCATCCGAGCTACGGGGAGGCGCCACCTTGAACATGGCCGGTGCCGAGATGTTGTTCGACGGTGCTCCACAGCCGTTGCGCACGGTCCTCGAAGCGGCGCGAGACGGGACGCCCGGATCGTTCGGACTCCCAGGACAGGTGACCCTCCGTGTAACGAGCCGTCACGAGGATGTCTCGAGTCCCAACGTCCTCGCGGTACTCAATGGCTCAGATCCTTCCCTCCGCAACGAGTATGTGGTCTTCACCGCGCATCTCGACCACGAAGGTATTGGCGAGCCCATGGACGGCGATTCCATCTACAATGGTGCGTACGACAACGCCTCGGGGATCGCGGCCCTGCTCGAGGTTGCGAAAGCCTTTGCCAGACTTGCGGACCCGCCGCGGCGCTCCGTGATCTTCGTGGCCACGGCTGCCGAAGAGAAAGGACTCTTGGGCGCCGATTACTTCGTCGAGTATCCAACGGTGCCGCGCGAACGTATCGTCGCGAACCTCAACATCGACGGCAATCTGATGTTGTTCCCCACGGATGATCTCCTCGCCTTGGGTGATCGGCATTCGACGCTCGGCGAGGCGGCGAAGTGGGGAGCGGCTCGTGTGGGGAGAACCGTCAGTACCGATCCCATGCCCGAGCAGACGCTGTTCATTAGGAGTGACCAGTATCCATTCGTAAAGCGAGGCATCCCAGCACTGTTCTTCATCAATGGATTCGAGAGCACCGACCCATCGGTGAACGGCCTCGTCACCGTGCAGCGGTGGCTGGGTACCGCCTACCACACACCGAAGGACGATATGAGCCAGCCCATGCACTTCGACTCCGGTGCGGTCTTCAGTCGAGCGGTCTTTCTCATTGGGTACGCGGTGGCCAACGATCCCGAGCGGCCACGCTGGCACCCGGGTGATTTCTTTGGCGAGACCTTCGGTCGTCAGGCCGAGGCGAGGCCGTAGCGCATGGCTACGCGACGCGAGTTCGTCCGCGCAGGAGCAGCGGCGGCGCTGACCGGGGTCATCCCTTGGGGATCTTCGCGCCGCCGGCAGGATCGAGCCATCATCATCGACGGTCTCGGTGAGATTCGTATCGATTATGAGATGGAGCTTCTCGACGAGATTCGTGCCACGGGCATGCGCGGCTGTGTCGTCACAGTGGGGAATCCCGCGCTGCATGGCTCCAAAGCCTTCCTGGATATGCGCCAGGAGATCGAGGCCTACGATCGCCATATCGCGCAACATCCGGATCGGCTGGCACGGGCCACGTCCACCGCTGGTTTTGATCAGGCAGCGAAAGACGACACAATCGCCCTTCTGTACTACACGCAGAACGCAACGCCTATTGAAGACGATCTAGCGCGACTCGAGATTCTGTACGATCTGAACGTTCGGATCGTTCAACTCACGTACAACACGAGAAACCTGCTTGGCGACGGGGCTCTGGAACGCACCAATGCGGGGCTCAGCAAGTTTGGGATCGAGGTCGTCGAGCGGCTGAACGAGCTACGGATGTTGGTCGACGTGTCACACTGCGGCGAGGCCACGACGCTCGACGGAATCCGGTTCTCCAGACAACCGGCAGCAGTAACGCACGCGGGGTGCAAGGCAGTCTACGACCATCCAAGAAACAAGACGGATGAAGCGCTGCGGGCCCTAGCGGACAAAGGTGGCGTCATCGGTATCTATCAGATCAATCCGTATCTTGGAGCCAAGGAGCGAAACGACCTGGATGATTATCTGATGCATCTGGACCATGCGATCAACGTGGCAGGGATCGACCACGTGGGAGTTGGGAGCGACCGGGAACACCGACGGATTCCGGATACCGCAGAAGAAAAGCAGAAGCTCATTGACGAGCTGGCAGAGCTCCGGCCAGTTACAGCGGCCACGTTTCGCTGGCCGTTTTTCCTTGCGGAACTCAATGGCCCGCGGCGCATGGAGACCATTCGCAGGGCGCTGGATCGCAGGGGACGCTCCCCTACCGAAATCGCAAAAATCCTCGGTGGAAATTTCTACCGGCTGTTCAAGGAGACGATCGGATGAACACGAGTGTGACGAGAATGTTGCTGATCGCCGGCAGCGTGTGCATCGGATCGTCGGGCACGGCCCAAGAAGCAACGGATACGGTCGCGCTCGTGGGTGCCACAGTGGTCGATCCGGGGCGCGGTCGATCGCTGGCGAACGCCACGGTGCTGGTGGCCCATGGAAAGATCCTGCGTGTCACCGACACGCCGGGTGCGCCTCCCGCGGGAGTGCGTGTGATCCGTCTGGACGGCCGCTACCTCGTACCCGGACTCGTTGATGGGCACGTGCACATCACCGATTTCGCAAGTGCTCGCCGGGCGCTGCACTCCGGCGTTACCACCGCCCGGAGCATGGGGGTCTCCCACTTTGCGGACGTGGGGCTGCGGGAGCTTGCGCGGGCTGGCGTCGTGGAGTCGCCGGAGATCCTCGCTGCCGGGTATCACGTCCGTCCGGAACCGGCAGAAGCGCTGTTTCTCGACGAACCCATGTTGGCGGATCTCATGCAAACAGGCGTCCACGGTGAGCTCGCCATGCGCCGGATGGGGCGGGTGATGATCGAGCGCGGGGTCGATTTCATCAAGACGAATGCCACCGAACGGGCAGGTCTTCCCGAGACGGATCCGCGGAAGCCGTTCTACAATGAAGCAGAATTGCGAGCGTTGGTGGAAGAGGCGCGGGCGGCGGAGATCCCGGTGGCTGCGCATGCCCACGGCGACGCCGGTGGCCGCGCGGCGGTGTTGGCGGGCGTCCGCAGTATCGAACACGGGACGTACCTGAGCAGCGAAACGCTCACGCTCATGGCGGAGCGGGGGACCTATCTGGTCCCCACGATCGCCGTGGTCTCGGATCTGACGGTGCCAGGCGGTGATTACGACAATCCGGTGCTCAATATCCGCGGCCGACATATGCTCCCGAGGGTGCGCGAGATGGCGGCACAGGCACACCGACGCCGCGTTCGGATCGTGGCGGCTACGGACACCGGGTACGGGCCGGGGAGCGTTCTGCGCCTGAGCCACGAGTTGATCGAGCTCGTGGGGATTGGCATGTCGCCCATGGAAGCCATCCAGTCGGCCACGACCGTGGCCGCGGAGTTGCTCGGTGTCGCGGACCATACCGGGCGCATCGCGCGCGGCTTGGACGCGGATCTCCTCGTCTTGGAGCGCAACCCGCTCGAGGACATTGGTGCTTATCAAGACGTGCTGATGGTGATCAACGACGGGAAGATCGTGGTCGATCGAACGTCATGGTGACCAAATGGGCAGAGGGCAGAGAGCGGTACGGATGTGAGTAGATGGCACAGGGTGAAGAATGCCGGTGAGAGGGCCGAGCCGCGCAGTGAGAGCTCGGAGTGCTGAAGTCAGGACCTTGTACGCAGAAGAAGAAAGCGCCGGCTCCCCGGCGCTCGGTGCATGAGAAAACGGTAGTCCCTGTGGCCTGTGCTCTCGACGCTAGGCCTTCGCTCGCCGGTCCGATGTGTCGCGGCGTTCGATTCCACTCCGGCGGCTGACACCGCGACGCCGCTCGCCACGGCGACGATCCCGTGCCGCTCGCCGCTCGAAGGCCACTGGCTCGGCCAAACGGCGGCGATCGAGGTAGCGGCGATCTTCGCCGGCTCGCCGATCCCGTCCCGCCCGCCGATCGGACCGTACACCCCAGGACGACAATTTGCGCCGTTGAGCGACGCGCCGCTCTCGCTGCTGTGTGTTCGTCGTGCCGTTCATACCGTCGTTCCGTTGGTCGGAAGGAGGTGTGGGCGGCGCCACGTGCTGTCGCGCGTGCCCGGCGAGACCGTTGGCGCCGTTTGCATGCCCGTTCACTGGCGCACCATGCCCGTTCACTGGCTTGGTCGTACCACCGGCGGCGGACGGTCCCGCATGCCCGTTCGCTGGAGGAGCGTACCCACTGGCGGGTGGGACGTGCCCATTGGCCGGAGGGGCATGCCCATTGGCAGGGGCAGCGTGACCGTTGATGTGGCCACCGTTCGGTGCCGGATGCCCATTGACCGGTTTCATTTGGCTCTTGATGCCATTTGGCCCTGCAGCGGGGGGCGGGTGGCTCGCACCGTTCACGATGGGGCCGCCATTGGGATGCCCATTGGGGTGGGCCACACCATTCGCTTTCGGTGACCACGAAGATGCCCCCTTGGACGGTGCTGTAGCGCCGTTCACGTCGGCACTCGGTCCCGCGGGTGCGGGCGGTCGCGTGTCGCTCGGCGGGGGCGAGGTGCTCTGGGAGTGCCAATCCGGCGGCGCGTGGTACGGCGTGGTTGGCGCCGCTGGCGGGGTGTTGCCTCCCGCTCCTTGCTGCGGCCATGCCGGACCGCTACTGGGTGCACCCTGATACCCGGTGCCGGCGGCAACGGGTTGCTGAACCGGCTGTCGCGGCTGCGCGGGCGGTTGGGGCGGGGGTGCCGCCGCCTGTGGCGCCGGCTGGTACGTGTAATTCACACTCGGGCCGTGGGGTCCCCACGGACTTGGCGTCTGGAAGGGAGAGGGCGCCTGGTACGGAGCGCTAAACCCGCTGGGACCCCAGGCCGGAGGTGTATGATAGACCGGGCCCGTCCCCACCGGCGGCCAGACCTGGGGAGCGTACTGGAACACGCCCGGATAGTGTCCCGGTAGTGGTGTTGGTTGATAGAAGACGGCGTGGCTGTACTGCGCCGCCACTTGCGGTGGCTGGTACATCTGCGGCATCACCGCTTGGCCGTACGCGTACGGATACATCTGTGGGGGCATCGGCGGGCCACCATGCTGCCCCTCGACGACGACCACCATCACTTTGACGTCCGGCGGCACCTGAATGTTCTTGACACCGTGACCGGAGTCGAGGCGTACCTCCATTGTCCCGGGATCGTGTCCCGAGGGTCCAATGTGAATGTTGCCGTGGCCGGGACCGTCCTGCGGCTGTCGCGGCGGTTCTTCCGGCGGCTGCTGGAACCGGCCCCCCTGGTATCCACTGGGCGGCTGCTGTGGTTCGCGCGGCGGGTGGTACGCCGCCGCGGAAGGATCTGTCGATCCTGCCGGCCCGTGGACATATCCCGATGGCTGTTGATGGGGCGGTGCCGGCTGTTGGGACTGCGCCGGTTGCTCGTATTGCGGCGCCGGCTGCTGGTATGGTGGTGCCGGCGGTTGGTACGGCGGCGCCGGCTGGTCTTGTGGCGCGTGGTGCTGGTACTCGGGCGCGGGCTGCTGATACGGCGGCACCGGCTCGCGATACTCGGGAACCGGCTGCTCGTACGGCTCGGGCTGCTCGTAGCGCTCGGGCTCGGGTGCCGGCTCGGGCGCCTGGTAGTGCACGGCCGGTGCCGGCTCGACGGGTTCGGCCGGAAATGCGACGGGGCTCGGGGCGGCGAGTGGTGGTGACGTGGCCGGCTCGGCAGCCGATGGAGCTGCCATTTCCAGCGGCGCGTCCACAACGCGGAGCAACTCGTCGATCGTCGACTCACCGCGGAGGACGTGCGCCAAGCCACTCTCCCACAGAGAGTGCATTCCGCCCCGCCGCGCCGCCTGGGCGATCTTGTCCACCGTCTCTCCGGTCGCGATGAGGTGTTCCAATTCGGGTGTAACCGTCAACACCTCGAGGATTGCGAACCGGCCTCGGTAGCCGGTCATCGCGCACTTGGGACACCCCACGGCACGGTAGAGCGGTGTGTCGGTCTGAATCCACTGCTGAAGCTTGGGCGGTGCGGGTTCGAGCGCCACGTCTTTGCAGGCGGGACAGAGTTTACGCATCAAGCGTTGCGCCAGCACACCTCGCACCGCGGTCGCGATCTTGTAGCTCTCGATGCCGATGTCCATAAGTCGCGCGACGGCGCTCGGCGCGTCGTTGGTGTGCAGCGTCGAGAGGACGAGGTGGCCGGTGAGCGATGCTTGGACGGCGATTTGTGCGGTCTCTCGGTCGCGAATCTCACCGACGAGGACGACGTCGGGATCTTGTCGCAGGATCGAGCGGAGCGCGGAAGCGAAAGTGAGGCCGGCTTTCTCGTGGACCTGGACCTGCACGATGCCCTTGAGGCGGTACTCAACCGGATCCTCGACCGTAATGATGTTGACACCCTCGCTCTGGACATGACGGATGGCCGAGTAGAGTGTCGTGGTCTTCCCGGATCCGGTGGGTCCCGTGACGAGGATGACGCCATCACGATTGGCGAGGAGATCTTTGACTGCCTGGTCCTCGTCCGGGTTGAACCCCATCTTCTCCAACTCGAGGACGGACTTGGACGAATCGAGGATCCGGATCACGACCTTCTCGCCGAGGGCCGCCGGCAAGGTGGACACGCGAAGATCCACCGGTTGTCCGTTGATCGCGACCCGAGCGCGGCCGTCCTGGGGTCGGAGCCGATCCGCGATATCCATCCGCGACATGATCTTGATGCGCGAGATGAGCGGCATGCCTACGCGCCGTGGCAGCGCCATGACCTGTCGGAGCACACCGTCGATGCGGTAGCGGACCGCTATCCCGTTTTGCTCCGGCTCGATGTGGATGTCGCTCGCGCGGGTCTTGATGCCCTCGGACAACAAATGGTCCACCATGCGGACCACCGGCCCGATGGACGCCTCCTTGTTCCACGCGTTGAGCTCCTCGGCTTCGTCGGCTTCCTTGATCTGCGTCACTTCGGTGCCGGTGTCCATGCCTTGGAGCAGCTGATCGATGACGCTCTCGGGTCGATAGAGCTCGTTCAGTTTTTCCGCAATCGCAGTCGGCGCGGAGAGGAGCATCCGCACTTTGCGGCTCGTCGCGAACGCCAGCGTATTCTCGCAGTCGATGTCGAACGGGTTGGCCGTGGCGATTTCCAGATACCCGTCCGTCGCACGCAGGGGGACGATCTGGTAGCGTCGGGCCACCTGCTCCGGCACCATGGCGACGGCCTGGGAGCTGCACTCGGAGAGGTCGGCAATGGGGATGCCCGTGCGGGTCGAGAGGTCCTGCAGCGCCTGATCCGCGGCCACGCGCGTCGATGTCGTTTGACGATGGACGGCCTCTACGTTGGGGGGCGGGGGTGGTCCCTCCGACGGCCCCATGGGCTGGGTCGCCGCTGGAGCGCGTCCATCATGCGAGGGCCGAGGGCTGGGGAGATCGCTCTTGGCGTCTTGGAGGTGGGTCAGGAATGCGGGTGGCCACGGCGTGGGGCGCCCGGATGGACCGGTCCCATCCCCGTCGAGCCGGTCGGCTCCCACGAGGCGACGCAACGAGGGCAGCCAACTCCCCGAGCCGTCTGGGGGGATGGACTGCACTCCTGGCTGCTCGCTCTTGTCGAGCGAATTAGGGCGCGTCATTCGCCGTCCTATGACCAAGAGATGTGAATGGTCTGTGAGTCAGAGGGGCAAGCACCGGGCCGCGCGGCGTGCTGCTCCCCAACAGAACGCCGGCCCGGCCGAATCTCGTCCCAGGCGCTACTCGGTTTTGTTGCAACAACCACGCCAGCGTGACAACCGAAGAGTCGATGCGACAGGCACATACGGTCGTTCCGCAAGGAAGGCGCCCACCACCGCGCAAGCCCGCTCAACCCTGGCAAATCCGGTGAAATGTGCCGCCGTTTCCGCACCAGTGGCGCGACGGTGCAACGAGACTGTACGAAGTCGAGTAATCGGAGGTCAGTGGTGTGGGAACCGTGCGACGATTCGGATGGCGACTCTGGGAAGGGCGCTGTCGCAGAGCCTCGACAGCCACGGGAGATGCCAGCGGGTTGCCGCCCCAATCGTTGCGGCAGTGCTCCCTCAGTTGGCCGCGCCCGCCCCGAGTGTGGCACGCCCCGCGACCTCTGCCGGAGCGGGCGGCAGAGGAGCGACGGCCTTCAAACCCTGCCCCAGCCAGCGGCATCTCATGAACGACCGTGGACGCGTGCGACCGAGCGGGAGATCGAGAGCGTCGCCGAGATGACGGGGGCCAGACGGCACCGGCGATGAATCCGCTGGTGAGCCGCGCCCAAGACGGCGACCAGGCGGCGTTCGAGCAGCTGTATCGAGCGCACGTGGGACGAGTGTATGCCTTGTGTCTTCGTATGACGGCCGATCCCAGCCGGGCCGAGGAGTTGACGCAAGACGTCTTCGTCCGGACCTGGCGCAGGCTCGGGTCGTTTCGTGGCCGGAGCGCCTTCTCGTCGTGGCTCTACCGACTGACCGTGAACGTGGTGCTTGGAGCACTGCGGACCGAGCGGCGCCGCGATCGACGTGTAACGCTGGCGGCGGACTTGGACGAGCTCGAGGTTGCGGCGCCGGCTCCGGCGGGCGGCACGGCGCTCGATCTGGAAGCGGGAATCCGCGCACTTCCGCCACGGGCTCGGACGGTTCTCGTGCTGCATGACATCGAAGGGTACACGCATGACGAAGTCGGCAAGCTGATGGACATTGCGCCCGGAACGGCCAAGGCCCAGCTCCATCGTGCGCGCACCCTCTTGCGAGGCTGGCTGGAGCGATGACACACCCCGACGCAACGAACCTGCACGAGTATGCCGATGGGACACTTCCGGCGGCATCGGTGCCGGTGCTCGAAGGGCACCTGGAGGGCTGCGCCGCATGTCGTGAGGAGGTCGGGCGGCTCCGGCGCTATCTGGCCGATGTCGCGCGGTTGCCGCGGAGCATCGAGCCCGGGCGCGATCTCTGGACCGACATTCAATCGAACTTGGTGGTGAGACGGAAACGTGACCCTACGCATCCGTGGACTCGTCGCGTGGCACTCCTCGCCGCGGCGGTCGTGCTCGTCGTGATGTCCTCCGTGATCACACGGATGGTGGTGCAGCCTCGGGCGCCGACCCCGGCCATGGGACTCGATCGGGGGCCCGAGATGCTGGTCCGCTTTCAGCAAACCGAGCGCGAGTATGCCCGGGCGATTGCCGAGCTCGAAGAGGTGCTCGAAGTGGCCAGAAGCCGCTTGGCGCCGGAGACCGTGGTCCTGATCGAACGCAACCTGGCTGTCATCGATGCTGCGATTGACGAAGCCCGAATGACTATCGCTCAGGATTCAGCTGGTGTGGAAGTGTTGGTGATGCTCACCCAACGGTACGAAGACAAGCTCGAGCTGTTGCGGCGCGTGACAAGGCTGGCCACTCAAAGTTAGGGTCGAGGCATGAAACGACTGATGCTGTTGTTGCTCGGTGGCATGACGTTGGCAAACGGTGTGCTCACCGCCCAGGAGCGCGTTGCGGTGGGGCGCGGCGCGGCTCGTGACGGAACTATCAAGATCACGGCCGTGGCAGGTGTCATCCGTGTGGCCGGCTGGATGCGCGATTCGATTGCGGTGACGGGGACCATCGGTACCGGGGTGGAACGAATCGAGGTCTTTGCCGATGACCGGACCGCCAGGGTGCAGGCTCACACTCCGCGATCCGTGGTCGACGTCGACTCCACTCTGGAGGTGAATCTCGAGATTCGGGTTCCGCGAGGGAGCTATGTGGGCGTGCGGACCGTGACAGCGTCCGTGGAAGCGGAAGGTGTCGAGGGCGGTATCGATGTGGAGTCCGAAACCGGCGACATCCGCGTCTTGCGTGGGGGTGTGCGGAACATCTATGCGGAGACGGCCGGTGGCAACGTCGACATTGCGGCGCGCTCCAAGCTCATCCGCGCCAAAACGGTGGATGGAAACATCGGCGTTCGTAATGCACTCGGCTTCGTGGAGCTCGCGACCGTGAGCGGCCGGATCGATCTCCAAGGAGAGGCGCTCTCGCAAGCCGAGCTGTCGAGTGTCTCCGGGGACATCCTATTCGACGGCTCGTTTGAGCGCGGCGCGTTCGCGTTCTCGGTTCAGACCCACGGCGGCACCATCGAGCTACGTCTTCCGGCCACTCTCGTTGCGGATTTCGACGTACGCGTGCTGAAGGGGCGCCTGGAAAACGAATTCGGACCCGCCACCGGCGGGCTCTTCAGCACCGGTCGCGGTGGGCCGCGTCTCGATGTCACGAGCTTCAAAGGGAGGGTGCGACTCCTCAAGCGGCAATGACGGTCGTTCAAACCTTTCGGGCCCGGCAGCCATCACAAGAACAACTCGTCAATTGGAGACCACCATGTCCCGCAAACTACTCTGGAGTCTCGTCCCGATCGGTGTTGCCGCGGTGCTTTCCGTCTCTAGCGCCACGACGGCGCCCAAGGGGGCGCCGTGGATGTCATTGGAAATGCCGGTCAACCCCTTCGATGCGTCAACTCGCGGTGCCGCCTTCCTCGTCCACGCGTACCTCCACGAACGTCCCGTAGGGTTTCCGGCGGTAGGCTCGGCGGAGGGGCTCGTCGATGGAAAACGCCAGACGATCGCTCTCGAATTCCAAGAGACGTCTCGGCCCGGCGTGTACGCCGTGCACCCGCAGTGGCCATCGAAAGGGAACTGGATCCTGACGCTCGGGCTCAATGCCAATCGAGAGATGCCCTTCCTCCTGGTCGAGCTGGGGCCGAATGGCGGTGTCGGTGACGCAGCCGCGTATGACACCAAGATCAAAACCCTCGCCATCCGTTCGGTGCAACTCATACAGGGCGGATTGAGCGCCGCGCAGATCGAGGCGACGCTTCGAGCCATGTCGGAGTAGGTCCTCACCCCTCACCCCCATACCGTGCTCCCCTCTCCCAACGGGAGAGGGGACGGACCGCTTCAAATTCCGGTCACACAAGCGGGCTTCCGCCCCTGGGCTAGAGGCGCTATTTGTTGGTTCGCTTATCGTGGTCTGGAATCAGGAGCGAACTATGGTCAGGACGGCTGGACCCCAGCTCACCGAAGCCATCAGGGATAGCCAGCAGCGCTTCGTGTTTCCCTGTTGCGCGCCGTACTATCGCGAGCCGCTCGTGCTGGTACGCGGCAGCGGCGTGTTCGTGGAAGATGCCGAAGGACGCCGCTACCTCGACGCCTTCAGCGGGATCCTCACGACCTCCGTTGGGCACTGTCACCCGGACGTGGTCGAACGAGTGCGCGCGCAAGTTGGGACGCTGGGCCATACATCCACCCTCTACCTCACAGAGCCGATCGTCGAAGCGGCCCGCCGCCTCAGCGGGATCGCGCCCGGCCGACTCACCAAGTGTTATTTCACGAACAGCGGGACGGAAGCATTGGAGACCGCGATCATGACGGCTCGGATGTACACCGGGCGCACCGAGATCATCGCCTTACGCCATGCGTATCACGGTCGCACGCATCTCGCGACCGAGGTGACGGCTCAGGCTGGCTGGCGCCCACTGGCCAGTCAGATCGCGGGAATCAAACACGCGCGGGCGCCCTACTGCTACCGCTCGGAGTATGCTGGTCGGTGCGACGACGAAGCCGCCGACGCGTTTGCCCGTGACATCGAGGAAGTGATCCTCACGACGACCAACGGCCAGCCAGCGGCGTTCTTGGCTGAGACGATTCTGGGCGTGGGGGGATACGTGGTGCCACCGCCGGGCTATTTCCAACGAGCGGCCGAGATCATTCGACGGTATGGCGGGGTGTTCATCTGCGACGAGGTGCAGGCCGGCTTCGGACGGACCGGGACAAAGTGGTTCGGCATCGAGCATTGGGATGTCGAACCGGATATCATGTTCACCGCCAAGGGCATCGCGAACGGATTCCCCGTCGGAGCTACGATCGCGACCCCCGAGATCGCCGATGCGTGGCATGGAAAGACCATCTCCACCTTCGGCGGGAATCCCGTCGCCATGACGGCAGTGGTCGCCACGCTGGATGTCATGAGTCGCGAAGACACGCCTGCGCGCTCGGCGGCGCGAGGGATTCAGCTGCGACGAGGGCTCGACGCGCTCGCGCAGCAATACCCATGGATCGGCGACGTGCGGGGCATGGGGCTGATGCAGGCCATGGAGATCGTCGAGGATCCCGAGACCAAGACGCCGGATGCCCAGCGTGCCAAAGCGGTACTCGAGGCGGCGAAGGCCGAGGGCCTGCTCGTGGGTCTGGCTGGACTGTTTGGGAACGTCGTCCGAATCGCGCCGTCCATGCTGATCACACAGGACGAGACAGCGGAGGTGGTCGAGCGCCTGGGCAAGGCCTGCCAAGCGGCGCATCTACCGTAGGCCAAAGTGGTGGACACGGCAGACACGCCGCCAAGACGAACCCTGTGACTACCGCATACCCGCGGCCGTAACCGGCCGCGCCTCTCTTTGCCAATAGAACGATCCGGCTTTCCGCTGACGAGGCCACACCTCGTCGAGCGAATTGCCGTCATAGAGCCTTCCGTTCTTCATGACCATGCGGACGCTGTTGGTGTTGCGAATGTCGTCGAGCGGGTTGCGATCGAGGATCACGAGATCCGCAAGCTTGCCTGGCTGCACGGTTCCGATGTCATTGTCCAAGCCGATGGCGCGCGCACCCAGCGCGGTGCCCACGCGCAGGGCATCGTGCTCTGAGAGCCCACCAGCTTGTATTGCCCAAAGCTCCCAATGATATCCCAGGCCCTGGAGTTGACCGTGGCTCCCGACGCCGGCGAGGCCACCCGCTTCGACGATGTCGGTCACGAGCTTTGCCACGCGGTCCAGCGTGTGGACCTTGGGATGGAACCAGCCGGCGTTTCGCCGCAACGTCTTGGACTGAATCTCTTCGAACGGTGTGAATCGTCGAAGTTTCTCGTCCTCAAAGGGGTTCTCGGTGGCATAGAAGAAATTTTCAGCCCATGGACCACCATACGTCACGAGAATCGTGGGTGTGTACGCCGTCCCCGCCTCCACGTATAGACGCACCACGTCGCTGTAGAACGGGAAGCCGGGCGTGTTGTGCTCCTGGCCGGGATAGCCGTCGATGGCCATAGTGAGATCCATCTGATAATCGAGGGCGCCCTCCGTGGTGGGCATCAGCTCGAGCTCTCGCGCTGCGCCGATGATCCACTGTCGCTGCTCGCGGTTCCCCGCTACGTACATCTTGATGGTTTTGGTGTCGTAGTAGTCGGCGTATCGCCGCATGACCGCCACTGCGTGATCGCGATCCTTGATGTTTTCACCGCTGAAGACACCGGGGCCGGTAGAGTACATTCGCGGGGCGAGAATACGCCCGGCGCGCGCCAGGTCCTCGTAGGTCAAGACGTCGGTCGTGGCTGTCTGGGGGTCACGGGTCGTCGTCACCCCATACGCGAGATTGGCCGCGTATGACCAGATCTCCCGTCGATGGATGTCCGCGGCGGCGCGTAGATGCGCATGGGTGTCTACGAAACCTGGCACGATGGTGGCCCCGCTCACGTCGATGACGCGCGCGCCGTCCGGCACGGTCACACTGCCGCGTTCACCCACCGCGGCAATCCGGTTGTTCCGAATCACGATGTCGGCCTCGCGAATCACCTCGTCGCCACGCATCGTGATCACGGTCGCCCCACGCAGCACGGCTGTTCCTTGCGGCACGTCGCGGGGAATCTCAATCAAAATGCGGATCTCCTGGGGCTCGTACTTCGCGTCCTTTGTCTTCTTCTTCTCCGTTCCTTCCCCCTCATCGGCCTCTTCCTCTTCTGCCTCGTCCGCCTCGTCTGCCTCCTCTGCCTCTTGTTTCTTGACCAACCGCACGCTGTCGTCGAATGCCTTCGCCGCATCGAGGTCGTAGACGAAGTGCGCGTTCCCGATGGACCAGTGCACTTTCCGTCCATCCGCCCTCCAGGAGGGGAATTGGCCACCGACGATCGTGAGCTTGCGAGCTGGAAACGCCGCGTTTTCCGGGTTCGCGACGGACACCGTCGGAGTCTCCCCTCCCACGAACGGCACCGTGACGAGGTACAGATCGTTGAGAACGCTGGCAAGCGCTTGGTCTCCTTGGGGGGCCATCAGAATGACCGAGGCGCGGAACGGTTGCGTGGCGTTGGGAAGCGTGTGCCCGGTGACCTTGACATGCGCCTTCCGATCGGTCCCGTCCCACCGGAACGAGACCAGGCCATCGTCGAAGCTGTACGCGTAGATGCGGCTTGCGTCACGAGTGAAATGTGGATGCGTGAGCTCGCTGACCGGGGCAATAACGGTCGCGTCACCCCCGGTGGCGGGGACCCAGATGAGATCTTGCGCGCCCCCCGGCACGCCGCGGGTCAGCGCCTCTTCGAAGGCGCGCGCCGGGCCGCGGATGGCCACGATGCGCGCACCGTCCGGTGACCAGGCGGGTTGTTGATACAGCGCCGTCGCCGTGGTGAGCTGCTCGGGTGCGCCACGCCCGTCGCTCCGCACGCGCATGAGATGTCCCCCCTCGCCCGTGGGCGCGGTGACATACGCGAGCCATCGGCCGTCCGGGGACCAGGTAGGGTGATGCTCGGGTACGTCTCGGTTGGTGATCAGACGCGGCGTGCCGTCGGGGTAGTCCATCACGTAGAGCCGGTCGAGAACCGTAAACGCCAACCGACGCCCATCGGGCGAAGGAACCGCGTCCCGAATCTGGCGGGCGACGAACGAGGCGGAATCCGCGATCGGATAGTCGAACGCTACTCGCGGACCCAGGTCGAGATCGACGTCGACCTCGAAGGGGATCTCGATGGCGGGGCTGCCATCGACGGGGACGCGCCAGATGCGGCCTCCGTACGAGACGACGACCGCGCGTGAATCGGGCGTAAACGACATCCCGGGCAGAGCGTCGCGCGATGCCACCGCCTCCTGTTCGTCTCGTTGGATGGGGTACGCGAGCCAGCGCTCCGCGCCCGTAGTCAAGCTACGCAGGCGGAGACCGGTCTCGTCGACATGGCGGGACCCATACACCAGCCACTGCCCGTCCGGCGACAAGGTGGGCCGGATACCGCCGCCATATCGATGGCTCCGCATGACATGTTCACCGGTCTCCCGATCGTACACGCCGAGCTGCCATTCGCGCATGGGCGAGTTGTAGGTCCAGGTATTCCGCCGCTGCGCGAACCAGACGTAGCGGGCGTCAGGCCCAAATGCGGGACCGGTCGTGCGGAGGTTCTCGGGTTCGTCGATGAGCGTAGCCCCCGATCCGCCTTCGGCATGAAACAGGTGCAGCCGGCCGGGGCCACGGGCATCGCGCGAGACCACGATGTATGCGCCATCCGGTGTCCATTCCGGTGACTGATACAGGTTGTTCTTGCCTTTGCTCACCTGGACCGTGTCAGCGCGATCCATTGAGATGATCCAGATGCCCGACCCGCCCTGTCGGTCCGACACGAACACCACCCGGCTGCCGTCTGGACTGAAGCGCGGCTGCGCGTCGAACGCCATTCCCTGGGTCAGTGGGGTCGCCTTGCCGCCTGCGAAAGGCATCGTATAGAGGTCGCCCAAGAGATCGAAGACGATGGTGCGGCCGTCCGGGCTGACGTCGAGGGACATCCACGAACCCTCGGTGGCCGTGAACTGGAGCCTCCGATCAGGCTCGAGCGGCAGACCTTCCTGGCGGGCTTTCTTGGCCTTTTTGGCCTCGTCCGCTGCCGTACTGTCCTCGGCGGCGGGATCCTGCGCGGCGGCGCGGGTGGCCAGGGGGCCCGTGGCCATCCCCGACGCGAGCACAAATGTGAACAGAGCGTAAGACGCACGGGACAGGATCATCGTGACTCCTTTGCGAACTGAAACGGCTCGATCGACGCGGTGAGTGAGAGATACTGGCCTCTCATAAGATACCGCCACGGGCACGAGGGTTGCGTCGACGCGGTGATGCCGGGCGATGTGCTATCGGGGGAGAGATCTTTCTCACAACCGACGCAGCCGGCGCATAGCATCGAGACGAGCGCTATTACGCCGGCTGGCGATATCGGACTGGTCTTGCTGGCTTTCCTACTTCCGCCCCACCTACGTCCCTGTTACGGAGTACCTGACGGCTCGGCCGCGCCTCGAATGGCATCCTTGAGCAACCGGTTCATGAGCTCGGTATGCTCATCGGTCGTGAGTCTACCCGGCGTGGCGATGGCAGCCCACAGCGCATCGTTGGTCATCTCACGGTGGCACCCCATGCAGAGACCAGTGCGCTGGAGTCGGTCACGTTCTTCGCGATTGAGTGCGCGGGACAACGGCCAGTGCGTGCCCACAGTCTGTACCTGGTTCCCGGTGCTGTCTACGATCGTGGACCAGTCGAACGTGAGATCCGGGATCGCCTCGATTTGGATCTGATAACGCTTCGGAATGACCGCGCCAGTTCGTGCGTCGATCAGATCTTCGACGATGGGCTGTGCATAGCGAGCCTGGAATACTCCACCGGAGATGCCGTAGCCGAGGGCCTTCGGATTGTTGTGGCAACTTTCACACGTGCGCGCCTGTCGCTGGGCCGAGTGCGGCTGGACCGGAGCCATGTCGAGACCGAGCGGGACGTGTTCCTGTCCGGCGGCAACGGCTTCGTCAGGGGACCGGGCGATGGTATTGTGCGTGAGCGTTTCGCCCTTTCGGTCGATGACGGTGAACAATACCTGACACCCTGGCATCAGCGGCGTCACACGGCCCTCTCCGTTGATCCCCAGGACCGGCTCCTCCCACCGCAGGTAGGAGCGGGTCTCGAACACCTTCCCGGGGCTCGATATCCCCGGAGTGCCCAAGTGGGATTCCGCCGTCTGGCCATCAGAAGTCCGTGAGGTCCCGGACGCGACCCAGTCGATGTCGCTCAACGGTGCACCGCTGTCGTCGAGTCCGTAGTTGACTTGCACATGACATCCATAGCACTGGGGTACCCACGAGGCGTGACAAGCGTAGCACTCCAAGCGCTCGGCATGTGCCTGGACCCGCGCCATCGCGACTTCCGCATTGGGGCTGCTCCAGCTGTTCTCCGCCGCGATGGTCTTGAGCAACGGAACCAGGAAATCCGTCCCTGTCGCGGAGTGTAGGACCACGCTCTCGCCGCGCTTTACCACGTTCCCGAAGGGGTTGCCCCGTGCGGTCAGGAGATAGCCATCACCAGCGTCGTAGAGTGTGCCAAACCCTGCCTCGATCCCGGCACGCTCGGCCAATCCACGCGGCGCCGCGGACAATTCCCGCGCAAACTCCTCACCAAAGCCAAGGGCAAGCTCCCACGGGTACAGCTCAGGCGTCCCGTGGCAGTCGGCGCACTCGATCTCGACCTGCGCGAGGGTAGTGCCGAAGATATTGCCATCGCCGTGCATCTCGATGCTCGTGTGACAGTCCTGGCACAACATTCCGCCTTGGGGATTCTCCGGTCGGCTCTGTTGCTGATGATGGAGGTCGTCTGAGATGAATAGGTACTTCTTGGTGTGCAGCGGAGGCTGTGTGCCGCCGGTTCGGGTGAACGGGCTGCCGTAAGGGAACTCCATGAGCCCTTGGTAGGTGACACCGATCCGCTTCCCGCGGTTGTGGCAGGAATTGCAGGATTCCACGGGGATGCCTCCGCCCGCCTCCCGAGTTCCGATGATGCGGTGCGTCAGCATGTGGCCCTGCTCGTCCGGATCGATGGTTGGATCACCGCCCTCGTAATAGCCTTCGTTCCCATACGGGACGTGACAGGCCGAGCATCCCATGCCCCGATAGTCACCGCGTGCTTCCCGGCCGCGCACCCCCACGTGGCAGCGCTGGCACTGCTGTCGCTGGTAGGTGTATCCGGCCAGCTTCGGATCCGCTTCGATCTCCTCGACGGACGGGTTGGGTATCTGTGTCAGTGATGTGGGGAATTGCTTGGGGAATGCCTCGATCATCGCAGCCATGTACTGCTTGTACGCGGGTGTGCCGGCCACGGGCACCCGACCATCGGTATCGTCCACCGCGTAGTTGCCCCACGGAACGTTGTAGTCGCGCACCTCGTCGATCCCCCAAGTGTGAAGATTGCCCTGAATCTTCCCGGCTTCGGTGGCCATCAGGGCTCGTTCCATACGGTACGCGTATCCCGGGTGACATTGTCCGCACGTCCGATCCGCCACCCAAATGCTTCCGGGATCGCGGTAGAACTCGGTTGGGCCGTTGGGTGGCATGTTGGCAGGTGCACCCGTGTGCGCCGCCTCTGCGGCGGTGGCCGACGGATCGCCACCGTGACACACCACGCAGCCCTCGGGATCGCCGTAGGCCAGGCCCATGCCACGGATGGTGGCCAACATGGCGCTCCCGTCTTCGCGGATGGGTTCGATGCCCTCATGGCAACTCAAGCAGCCCAGCGCCTGCGCCCGTTCTGCGGTCGTACTTACGACGTCTCGACGTACTTCGGCGCCGGCCTGGGCCTGCCGGCACGCCGTGGAGGAGCTGCTGAGGCCCGCGGCAACAAGAGCAGCAGCGAGGGGGGATGCGTACTTCATGAGATTCGATTTGCTCATGGGAGCACCCTTCGTCTGCAGAGTTCGACCCGAATCGAAGTGATCATAAGCGATCGATCTAAAAGCTCATGTTGAGATCCAACCGAAAGCGTTTCTGTAAGGTGTCGACGCGGGGGTCGTCAGTTGCACTCCACAGCGTCCAGAGATTGACAACTGCCCGGGGCCAGACCTGGACCGTCACTCCCGCAACGTGCCCACGGAAGTTGGTGCCGTTCAAGAAGTCATCGTGCACGAACGGCGCGAACGCCGCCTCTTGGCCCAGCTGCTGATACTGGTAGAACACGCGCCAATCCCGTACTTCCCCCAGCTTGCCGACCTGAACACCAAGGGCAAACCCATCGTCGTCGAAGCCATCGGCGGCCGAGGTGTTCTTGATGAACTGTCCACTCACCAATACAGGGAATCTCGCATCGTATCGAAGCGAGGCGAACGCTTGGACGATGTCGAAGTCGGACAAAAACAGGGTGTCACCCGCGGCGTCGATCGCCAAAGCGTTGCCCTGGTTCTCCTGCGCAAGAAGTGCAGATCCTCCGGCATCGGGCCGCTCGAATCCGTAGAATCCCAGTGCGACGGCCCCGCGCACGGGGCCCGAGATGACGTTCGACCAGTGAGCCTGACCGGCGGTGAGACCCACGCTCTTACCCGGTGATCGCTGCAGGAGGAGATACTGAGCACCCACGACCCTGAATCCCCCGATGGGTCCCAGGACCACCGCGAGCCCTTCCGGCTGAATGTCGGCGTCCCAAACCAACTCACTGTAGATCGCAGCGTTGACAAGAGGGTTTCCGAACTTGCCGGCATACACGGTGACGGGCTGCTCGAGGGGCGGCTGCCACCGCAGGAAAGCTCGATCGAGGCGGAATTCGTAGGTCTTGAACCCATTCCCCAGGGTTTGGTGTGGCGAATTGGGGTCGCGTAGGTTGGAGCCCGTGGCCATGCGTGCCCCGACGACGAGCTGGGACGTGAGGCGGGCCTCCACACCCGCTCGGAATCGGATGCGTGGGCGAGCTCTATCTTCGCTCCCCGTCCGATCGATATCCCACTCCCCACGAAGACGGAGGTCCCCGAAGAGTCGGATTCGCTGCGCTGGCTCGGGCTGTTGAGCGAGTGTTGGCTGAGCTGAACAGAAAAGCAGGGTCGCAAGGACGCCCACCAAATACCGCGGGAGGTGAGAGGCCACGGTTCCTCCGACGTTGGCACAGGGTAATGGAGTTACCCCACTATCCGCGCGGCTGCCTAAACTCGTCGTGAAGATGTCGTTAAGTGCCGGGCTTCCAATGTCAACGGAAAGCGATCATGTGCCTGAGCGAGTGTCGCCCTCCTGCTCTTCGCTCGCGGTCCCGCCCAGGCCCAACGCCCGGGAAAGGATCTGGGCTACGTGGTGTGACTCACGTCCCGTCCCGTCCTCGATCTGGCGCCGGCAGCTCGTGCCATCCGCCACGATCCACGTTCGCCCTCCTGCCGCCCGCACGGCTGGAAACAAGCTGAGCTCACCCATGGCCATGGAGACGTCCTGGTGACGAGCCTCATACCCGAACGAACCGGCCATGCCACAGCAGCTCGATTCGATCTGCTCGACGCGCAGGTGGGGAATCCACTCGAGGACCGTGCGAACGGCGTCCATGGCGCCGAAGGCCTTCTGATGACAGTGACCATGGACGAGGAGCCGGTCCACCGGTAGCGGGGGCCCGTGTTGGAGCTCGATGGGAGCGGGTGTCGTGGCGAGAAACTCCTCGAACAAGAGTGCCCGTTCGCCGAGCCGTTTTGCCGCCGTTCCCGGTACGAGTGCGTTGAGTTCATCGCGAAACGTGAGGAGGCACGATGGTTCGAGCCCCACGATCGTCCCGCCCCGTTCGAGGTGGGGCTCGAGCGCGGACAGCACTCGTTTCGCCTCCGCCCGAGCCTCGCGGATGAACCCGGCATTGAGATAGGTACGACCGCAGCAGAGAGGACGGCCACCGCTACGGGGCGATGCCACGGCGATCCGATGACCGAGATGTCGCAGGACGGCAATCGCCGCGTGAACGTTCTCAGGCTCGTAATAGCGGTTGAAGGTATCGACGAAGAGCACCACCGGGGCCGGCTCGCCATTCGCGCTCGGATCCCGGAAGGCGTCACGTCGCCAGGCCGGTAGTCGTCGTTTCGCCGAGAGTCCCAACGCGAGCTCGCTGACGCGCGCGAGGCCGGGCACGCGGTCGCGGAGGTTAAAGAGCTTCGGCAGCTTCGCCGCCCAGGGGGCGTACCGGGGAAGGTGTGCGACGAGCCGCGTGCGCAGGGGTACTCGACGCTTGTCGTAGTAGAGCCGCAGAAACTCGATCTTCATGCGGGCCATGTCCACACCCATCGGACACTCGGTGCGGCAGGCTTTGCAGCTCACGCATAGCTCCATCGTCTCGTACATCTCGTCCGAGGTGATGGCGGTGTGACCCAACTGTCCCGTGAGTGCGAGACGTAACGTGTTGGCGCGGCCTCGGGTCACATGAACCTCGTCGCCGGTGACGCGGTAGGACGGGCACATGACACCGGACGACCGTTTGCGGCACGCGCCGTTGTTGTTGCACATCTCGACGGCGCCGTGCCAACCATTCCAATCCGACCAGTCGAATGCTCGCGGGACGGGTGCCCAGCCGTAATCAGGCCCGTACCGGAAGATCGTCCGATCGTCCATACGCGGCGCGCGTACGATCTTGCCCGGATTGAACCGGCCCGCCGGATCGAACGCCTCCTTCACGGTTGCGAAGGCTCGGGCAATGCGCGGGCCCAGCATCGGCTCGAGAAACTCGGAGCGGACGAGGCCATCGCCATGTTCGCCGGAGTGTGACCCTTTGAACTCGCGTACCAGGGCGTGGGCCTCGTCGGCGATCCTGCGCATATGCGTGATGTCACGTTCGGATTTCAGATTCAGGGCGGGCCTGACGTGGAGGCAGCCCACGGAAGCGTGGGCGTAGAAGGTTCCCGACGTTCCGTACTTGTGGAAGATGTCCGTGAGCCGACTCGTGTACTCGGCGAGATGCTCGAGGGGTACGGCACAGTCTTCGATGAACGAAACCGGCTTCCGGTCGCCACGCATGGACATGACGATGTTGAGGCCGGCCTTACGCACGGACCATATCTCAGCCTGGGCCCGAGGGTCCACGGCATGCACCACAGTGGCGGCACCGCCCGATGGCAGCACAAGATCCAGCTCCTGAAGACGCGTCTCGAGCTTTTCGGGCTGATCGCCGGCAAACTCCACCAAGAGCAATGCCGCGGGTTCCCCGCTCACAAACCTCGAGAGGGCGCGGCGGAACATCGGGTTCTCTCCGGCGAGATCCAAGAGCGTACGGTCCACCAGCTCCACCGCTGTGGGTTGGAGTGTCACGATGTGCTGGACGGCATCCATCGCGTCACGGAGCGATCCGAAGTGGCACACCCCGAGAACGCGGTGGCGCGGGAGGGGTGCCAACGACAACGAAATGCTCGTGAAGAAGCCGAGCGTTCCCTCGGAGCCGACGAGCAGGTGGGCCATGTTGTGACCGTCGAGCGAAACCCGGTGCAGGTTGTACCCAGCCACGTGCCGGAGCACGGTGGGGACTCGACGCATGAGCTCGTCACGTTCCTCCATGTAAACCGTTCGGATACGTTGCACCAGCTCGCGATACGCGCTGTCCGACTGCGAGAGTCGATCCAAGTCCCCCGGTTCCTGGCCAAAGGTTCGTCGCGCGCCGTCGGCCAACACCGCATCGATGCTCCGGACATTGTCCACCATCAGCCCGTACCGAAGAGAACGCGCCCCCGCGCTGTTGTTCCCGGCCATTCCGCCGAGCGTGGCCTGGGCCGAGGTGGCGACATCCACCGGGAACCAGAGCCCGTGTGGGGCGAGAAAGGCGTTGAGGTGGTCGAGCACGACTCCTGGCTCCACCGTGATCGTGCGCGT
The DNA here is from genome assembly GCA_041615815.1 of Gemmatimonadales bacterium. Classification (GTDB taxonomy): domain Bacteria; phylum Gemmatimonadota; class Gemmatimonadetes; order Gemmatimonadales; family GWC2-71-9; genus JBDHDH01. The sequence continues at coordinate 80,235 of JBFJCP010000018.1, forward strand.
CTCCCGATCGAAGTCCGTCCAGCGCGTGAGGTATTTGCTGGTATCGACGATCAGGGCGCGTCCCACAGCCTGTCCCGCCTGGGAGGTGCCGGCCCCACGTGGCAACACGGGGAGATCCTCCTCCGTGGCGATCTGGATCGTCCGCACCACGTCTTCCTCGGTTCGCGGAAGCACCACGCCGAGCGGCTCGATCTGGTAGAAGGACGCGTCGGTGCTATATCGACCGAGGGTGAAGGGATCGACGTACACCTCCCCCTCGAGCTCGCGTCGCAGCCGCGTGGCCAGGCGAGGATCACCAGGGGAAAGCCGGGAGGTCATGGCGAGGTGCTGGGTGTCAGGGGGTCAGAGGTTAGGGGTTAGGGATTAAGCGATTGGGGGCGCCCAACGCACCTTCCGCTCCTGTAGCCCCAACCGTACCATTGCTCAGACTTCTGCATAAGCTACGTCAAGCGGCCGATGTCGAAAGGATTCCGTGGCTTACCAGAGCGGACGGCACTTTCTGCAGATTCCCGGGCCCACGAACGTCCCGGACCGTGTGCTCCGCGCGATGGATCGCGCGACCATCGATCACCGTGGACCGACCTTCGCCGAAATCACGCACGACGTGTTGCGCGGCCTCCAAACGGTATTTCAGACTACTGGTGACGTTGTTGTGTTTCCCGCCTCTGGCACCGGGGGGTGGGAAGCGGCGCTTGTGAACACGCTGTCGCCGGGAGACCGGGTCCTGATGTTCGATTGTGGCATATTTGCGGGAAATTGGTGTCGGGTGGCCGAGCGTCTCGGCCTCGACGTCGAAATCTGCCCGGGTGACTGGCGGCGCGGTGTCGATCCCAAGATAGTGGGCGAGTGTCTTGTGGCGGATCGTGATCACCGATACCGCGCGGTGGCCATGGTGCACAATGAGACCTCGACCGGGGTCACCTCGCCGGTTGCGGCCGTTCGTGAGGTGATGGATCAAGCGGGGCACCCTGCGCTCCTCTTGGTAGACGCGGTATCATCGTTGGCCTCCATAGACTACCGGCACGACGAATGGAACGTGGACGTGACGGTGGCCAGCTCGCAAAAAGGATTGATGCTCCCGCCGGGGCTGAGCTTCAATGCGGTAAGCGGTCGTGCGCTGCAAATGAGCAACGATGCCAAACTCGCACGATCGTACTGGCGCTGGGATGACATGCGCACGTTCAACCGCGATGGATTCTTTCCCTATACGCCGGCGACAAACCTGCTCTTTGGATTGCAGGAGGCGCTGACGATGCTTCAGGAAGAAGGCCTGAGCCGAGTGTTCGCACGTCACCAGCGGCTTGCGGAGGCTACGAGACGGGCGGTGACGGCCTGGGGGCTCGAGCACTATTGCGTGGAACAAGCGAATCGAAGCAACACGGTGACGACGGTACGCACCCCGGACGGAGTCGATGCCGACGGCCTCAGGCAGACCATCCGCGAGTGCTTCGATATGTCCTTGGGCGGCGGACTGGGTAAGCTCAAAGGCCACGTCTTTCGGATCGGACACCTGGGGGACTTCAACGAGTTGATGCTCGCCGGCACGCTCAGTGGGATCGAAATGGGTCTCGACGTGGCGGGCGTTCCTCACACCCCAGGTGGCGTCCGGGCTGCGTTGGAGTATCTGGCCCAAAACGCCCGGGTGGAGACGGCGTGAATCGGTTGCGCGTGGCCTACGTGGTCACCGCGACCGCGGTCGTTCTGGGCTGCGGTGGTGGCGGAGGGCCGCTGGAGCTCAAGTTCGGCCACGTCGGGGCGCCCGGTTCGCTCTTCGCCCTCTCGGCGGAGGAGTTTGCCCGACGAGCCAACGAGCGTCTCGGGGGTCAGGCCATCGTCGTCGTGTTCGGGTCCAGCCAGCTCGGCGGCGACGAAGTGATGCTGCAGAAGCTGAAGCTCGGCACCCTGCACTTCGCACTTCCGTCGACGATCATGTCGTCCACGGTGGACGAATTCGGGCTTTTCGAGATGCCGTACCTGGTGGATGACCGAGAGCACATGCAGCGCATTACCGAAGCCGTGGTGTGGCCGGAGCTCGTCCCACTGGCGGAGGCGCAGGGATACGGCATTCTGGCGGTATGGGAAAACGGGTTCCGCCACGTCACCAACAACGTACGACCCATCGTCGTCCCCAACGACCTGCGTGGCGTCAAGCTGCGCACCCCCCGCGGCCGCTGGCGCGTCAGGATGTTCCAGTCGTACGGGGCCAATCCCACCCCCATGCCGTTGTCCGAAGTCTTCATCGCCCTCCAGACGGGCGTGATGGATGGGCAGGAGAATCCATTCGCCCAAATCTATACGTCCAAGCTGCACGAGGTGCAGCGATATCTCTCCCTCACGGGGCACGTCTACACCCCGGCATTCGTGACGGTGGGACGCGACGCGTGGCAACGGATCCCCATCGACCTCCGCACCGTCCTCGAGACAACGGCCCGCGAGACAGAGGCCTTTGTCTACGAGACCGCGGGCCGAATGGACGCGGCGTTGCTCGACTCGCTATCGGTGGCGGGGCTCGAGGTCAACGAGACCGATCGCGCCCGGTTCGTCCAAGCCAGCGGTTCCATCTACCGCGAGTTCGCGGAGGCCGTGCCGACCGGGCGCGCACTCGTCGAGCGTGCCGTGGCCCTCAGGGCTCCGTGACGGACGGTTGAGTCCCGCAGGGTTCCGGCGCGGTCTCGAGCGCCTGCTCGAGGCCATCGTGATCGTCCTGTTGGCAGGGTTGACCACCCTCGTGGTGGTTGCCGTGGCCTTTCGAAAGGGCGGTGCCGCACTCGCATGGTATGATGAAATGGCATCGGTCCTGCTCGCGTGGGTCACGTACTACGGGGCCTGTCTAGCGGCACTGAACCAGGCGCACATCGGTTTTCCCACGCTAGTAGAAGCGACCCCACCTGCGTTCCGGTTGCCGTTGCTGGTGATCCGAGAGGTGTTTGTGGTGGGGTTTTTTGTGATCGTCGCGTACGCCGGATGGCGAGTGCAGGGGGTGCTTGCGGGGACGTCGCTCGTCACGTTGGCGTGGGTGCCGCTGCAGGTGACGCAATCGGTGATCCCCATCGGGGCGGTATTGTTCATCGTGGCGGAGCTGGTGGGATTGGGTGATCGCTTGCCGGTGCGGCAGTGACCCTCGGGCTCTTGTTCCTGGGGCTCGTGGCCCTCGTTCTGATCGACGTCCCCATCGCGGTGGGGCTCGGCATCGTCGCCATCGTTGCCATGCTCGTGACCACCGGGCCGGCGTCGCTTCCCAACGTGGGGCTCACCATGTTCACGGGCGCCACGACCTTCCCGCTGATCGCGATTCCGCTGTTCATTCTCGCCGGCGCCATCATGAACACGTCTGGGATCTCACGCCGACTGGTGGCACTTGCCACGTCGTTGTTCGGATTCATCCGGGGTGGGTTGTCGATGGTGACCATCGGCGCGTCCATGTTCTTCGCCGAGATCTCCGGCTCGGCGGTGGCGGACGTCGCGGCGTTGGGCTCGATTCTGATTCCCTCCATGAAAGAGCGTGGGTATAGCTCCGCGTTCGCGGCAGCCGTCACGTCTTCATCTGCGACGCTCGCGGTGATCATCCCCCCTTCGATTCCCATGATCATCTATGGGGTCATGGCCAACAGCTCCATCGTCGAGCTCTTCGTTGCCGGCATCATCCCGGGGGTGCTCGGCGGTCTCCTCATGATGGGTGTGGCGTACGTCCTGGCTCTTCGCTACGACTTCCCGATCGAAGAGATGTTCGCGCTCCGTCGCGTCTGGATCACCTTCAAGCAGGCGGGGTGGGCGTTGCTCCTTCCGGTGATCATCCTCGGAGGGATCTTTACGGGGTGGGTGACGGCCACCGAGGGCGCGGGACTCGCCGTGCTGGCGGCGCTGGTCATTGGGGGAGCCATCTATCGGGAGCTGTCCTGGCGTCATCTCCGTCGAGCCCTGGTGGATGCAGGCGTCCAGACGGCGGTGGTCATGCTGCTGGTGGCGACATCGGCGCTGCTGGGCGAATATCTCACGGAGATTCGGTTGCCTCAACGCGTCGCTGCCGGAATCATCGGTTTCACTCAAAGTCCGCTCGCGATCCTCGCCCTGTTGAACGTGTTCTTTCTGGTCATTGGGCTGTTTCTCCATTCCGCGGCGGCTATCATCTTGGTGGTTCCCATCGTGATGCCTCTGGTGCATGCCGCCGGCATCGATCCGGTGCATTTCGGGCTGGTGGTGACCCTGAATCTCGGCATTGGGCAGCAGACGCCCCCAGTGGCGAGCGTGTTGGTCACGGCGTGTTCGGTGGCCAAGGCGGATATCTGGGAGGTGAGCAAGGTCAACGTCGCGTTCGTCGGGGTCCTGTTGGCCGTACTGCTCTTGGTGACCTATGTGCCGGTAGTACCGCTGAGCCTTGTCCATCTGTTCTATCGATGAGATCCGGGGGGTGCGTCCGTGCGTGATCCTGTCTTGACGGAGCGGGACGGTTCGATCGTGACGGTGGTGCTCAACCATCCCGAGCGGATGAATGCGCTCGATCTTACGGCGTGGAAGGCGTTGGCCCGCACGTTTGCCACGCTGGACGCCGAGGATCGCGTACGGTGTATCGTGGTGCGCGGGGCGGGTGATCGAGCGTTTGCCGCCGGAGCCGACATCGCCGCGTTCGAGACCGAGCGCACCGCCACGAACGCTCGTGCATACGGGGAAGCGGAGATGGGGGGGATTCTCGGCGTCGCGCGATCCCGACACCCAACGGTCGCACTCATTCAAGGAGCCTGTGTGGGTGGCGGGCTCGAGATTGCCTGCGCCTGTGACATCCGCATTTGCGGAACGTCCAGTCGGTTTGGCGCTCCCATCAACAGGCTGGGCCTCACCATGGCGTACGATGAGCTTCAATTCTTCATTGGCGCCGTTGGTCGAAAGGCTGCCTTGGAGATCTTGCTGGAAGGTTCGGTGTTCGGTGCGGAACGCGCTCTTGCGCTCGGGTTGGTGAGTCGGGTAGTTGGCGATGCCGACGTCGCGGATGAGGCCTACGCGACTGCTCACCGCATCGCGGAGGGCGCGCCCTTGGTCAATCGGTGGCATAAACAGTTCGCGCGCCGCCTCATGGACCCAGCACCGCTGAGTGACGACGAGGTCGCGGAGGGGTATGCAGCCTTTCGCACCGCGGACTATCGAACCGGCTATCGCGCATTCCTCGAGAAGCGCAAACCGGAGTTCGAGGGCCGCTAGGTGGGGCCGCTTCAAGGACTCAAGGTCATTGAGCTCGGACGCATCATGGCGGGGCCGGTGTGTGGTCTCATGCTCGCCGACCTCGGGGCCGAGGTCGTCAAAGTCGAATCCCTGCCGCACGGCGATCCATCGCGGCGGTTTCTCCCTCCCGCGCTACGTGGGGAGTCGGCGGCGTTCATGATCATGAATCGCAACAAACGCGGCATCGCGGTCGATCTGAAGTCATCGGGTGGCCGACGAACCGTGCGCCGGCTCTTGCTGAAGGCGGACGTGGTGGTGGAAAACTTCCTCAAGGGCACCATGGAGAGATTGGGGCTCGGATTCGAGGAGCTCCAAACGGAGAACCCCGGGCTCATCTCGTGCGAGATCTCGGGATTCGGCCGTACCGGGCCGGACGCGGATCGCGGCGGGTTCGACCTGACGGCCCAGGGCTACAGCGGAATCATGAGCGTGACCGGCGAGGGCCCAGAGCGGCCACCCGTCAAGTCCGGCGTGCCGCTCACCGACATCACGGCAGGAATTCTCGGCGCATTGGGGGTGGTATCCGCCTACGTGCATCGCCTGAAGACGGGCCGCGGGCAGCGCGTCGATACCTCGCTCTTCGAAGCCGGCATCACCCACACCTATTGGCAGTCCGCCATCGCCCTGGCTACCGGCGTGTCGCCTGGCCCAATGGGGTCGGCGCATCCGCTGAGCGCACCGTACGAAGCGTTCGAGACGGCGGACGGTTGGATCAATCTGGGGGCGTCCAGTCAGTCCACGTGGGAGCGGCTCCCCGCAGTGCTGGAACTGCCGGAGCTCCTCGACGATCCACGATTTCGTGAAAACGCGGATCGGATGGCCAATCGTGCAGCGCTCGCATCGCTGCTCGCGGCCCGGTTTCGGAAGCGGACCACCCGCGACTGGTTGGAGCGACTCGACGCGGCGAGGATACCCGCGGGACCCGTGGCGAGCATTGGAGAGATGCTGCGTCATCCGCAGACCGTCGCTCGAGCGATGGTCATGCAAGTGGAGCACCCGCGTGGGGGGCAGGTCGAGACAATTGGGTGTCCGATCAAGCTGGATGGGAGCCAACCTCACACTGGGCGTGGTGCACCGCTGTTGGGTGAACACACCGAAGAGGTCCTGCGGGAGTACGGCTTTCGAGAGGAAGAAGTTCGGGAGCTCATGGCCGCGGGCGTGGTGCAGGCTCGTGTCGAGCAAATAACGAAGAGAGAAGGGGGATCGCGATGACGGTCGTCGTGTTGGCGTTCGCAATATTGTCCGTGCAAGCTCAGACGACATCGATGGCAGAACTCGCCCAGCGGTTAGCGGGAATGACGGCCGTCGCGGGGTTCGAGCAACAGATGACCGACACGCTCGTGAGACTCCTCCCCGAAGCCCGCACAGATCGAGCGGGAAGCGTGGTGGTGACGCTAGGCCGCGGGACTCCCAAGCGGCTTGCCGCGTGTCGGCTGGACGAGCCGGGGTTCGTCGTTGGCAACATTCACGACGAGGGATTCCTGACGCTCCGGCGGGTGGGGAGTTCGCCTTCTCCGTTGTTCGATCAATGGCACGAAGGCCACCGCGTGACCGTGTGGACCCGAACCGGTGCTCGTCCTGGGGTCGTCGCGATTCCGTCAACCCACTTGCTTCGCGGCAGAGCCCGCCGATTCGACGACGCGTTCACCGTGGACGATGCCTACGTGGAGCTCGGAACGAAGAGCGCAGCCGACGTGGGTGCATGGGGCGTGGCTCTCCTGGATCCGGTATCCCTCACCAAGGCGCCGCATCGCTACGGCAACGGACTCATGGCGGCGCCGTGGGCGGCACGGCGGACTGCCTGCGCGGCACTGGCACATGTCGTCGCATCTCGTCCCCAGGTTCGTGGGACGGTGATTGCTCTGTTCGCGGTCGAGAGCGCCATTCGGCACCGCGGGCTTTTGACGGCGGGGAATGTTGCGGGTCCGTTTGCCGAAACGCGATTGCTCGAGTACCCAACGCCTAGGGGACTCACCGAGGCGCTCTTTGGAGGCGTGAGCCTCGACATGCTCGACGCCCGGTATCGCGACACGCCGGTGGAAACGGTGAGTTTCGAGGACGCTGAGCGCCTCGCGGCTGCCATTCGCCGGTGGATGGGAGGTGGGCAATGAGAGACACAATGTTGATACTGGTCATGGCGATGTGCGTTGTACCCCGGGCCGCCTCAAGCCAAGGAGCCGAGCGAATCGAACACGCGGCCGCGCTGCTTGGTGAGCTCGTGGAGACCTACGGGGTATCCGGTGACGAAGCCCGGGTCCGTGAGGTCATCATGCGGCATATTCCCTCGTGGGCTCGATCGGAGGTGGACACCGCGGGCAACCTGTGGGTACGAATGGGGCGGGGCGATCCGGTGGTCGTGTTCGTCGCCCACATGGACGAGACGGGCTTTCGCGTTCAATCGATCGAGGACGACGGCTTCCTCACCATCGAGCGGCGCGGCGGGTTCTTGCCCTGGCTGTGGGAGGCGACGCCGGCGCTCGTGCACACCCCAGCCGGTCAGGTTCCCGGCGTGTTCACGCCGAGGGACTCCCTGGAACCGAACCCAACGCGAATGCCGGCTGGTGGATTCCGCGTGGATGTTGGTGCGTCGTCCGCCCGGGAGGTGGAGACCCTGGGGATCCGAGTGGGTCAGACCGTCACCAATCCCAAACAATTCGTGAGGCTCCACGGGACGCGCGCCACCGCTCGTTCGTTCGACGACCGGGTGGGTTCGGCGGCTCAGCTTCTGGCCCTGCAAGGTCTCGATCGATCGAAGCTCACCCACGAAGTCGTGTTTCTCTGGGTGACTCGGGAGGAGATCGGGTTAGTGGGCGCATCTCGAGCGGCGGCAGCCCTTGGGACTAGGGCAGTGCGCGTGCATGCGGTGGACACGTTCGTATCTGCGGATGGTCCGCACGATCTCAGAAATTTCGCCGCCCAACCCATTGGACTTGGGCCGGTGGCCCGAGCAGTCGACAATTCGACGGTCACGCCGCCGGCCGTGGTGGACACGCTCCGCATGCTGGCTGCGCGACACGGGATTCCCCTTCAGGTCGGCACGACGAACGGCGGCAACGATGGGGCCGCCTTTACCGCATGGGGAGTCGTCGACGTCCCCATTGGCTGGCCGCTTCGGTACTCGCACTCGCCGGTCGAGGTGATCGATCTCGTGGATCTCGTAGCTCTCGGCGATCTGGTCCGGGTGATCGCGGAGGAGTGGTAGGGGGGGCGTCTACTGGAAGTTGGGCTCCTTCAGGACTTCGACCACCTCCACCCGCCCGCGTCCTTGCGCCATCTCGACAGGTGTACGCCGCCGGGCCTCCCTGGCATGGACGTCTGCTCCGTAGGCGAGCAAGAGTTGGGTCATTTGCACGTCGCCGTTGAGCGCTGCCAAATGGAGCGGCGTGAGTCCATCCGCCTGCGTGGCATTCACGTTGGCGTGGTGGGACAAGAGCACGTCCGCCACTTCGCGATGCCGGTAGCGCACGGCGAGATGGAGCGGTGTCCACTGGCGAGAGCGCCGTGAATCGACACTGGCCCCTCGGTCCAACAAGAACTCGACAATGGCGGGATGGTTCTCGAGGGCGGCGAAATGCAGCGGAGTGCGGTCGCCCCTGTCCCGCGCGTCCACGTTGGCCCCAGCGTCGATCAGGAGGCGAACCACCGTGAGGTGACCGTCACCGGATGCAAGATGCAGCGGCGTACGGCCCAGTCCGGTGAGCGCGTTCGCCGTAGCACCCCGGGCCAACAACATCTCCACCACAGTGATGTGCCCGCGCTCGGCCGCGCGGTGCAGGGGTGTTGCGCCCACGGCGTTGGAGCGGAGCTGTGCACCGCGGTCGAGCAGGAGTTTTGTTAGGTCCCGCCGGCCGGCTGCAGCTGCGATGTGGAGTGGTGTATCACCGTGCTCATCTCGGGCGTTCACATCGGAGCCCGTCTCCAGCAGCGCAGAGACGCGGTCCATATCACCCAGCCCGACAGCGCGGTGCAGCTGATCCCGCGACAGATCTGCGATGGGACCGTGGATGCCGACGAAGGGGAGCACCCGGTCAGCCGTCGTGAGAGCACGGGCACCGTAGTTCTCCAGGAGTTGCACGACTGTTTGGTGGCCGCGCAGGCGAGCGAGATCCGCGGGTGTCGCTCCGGTCTCAGCTGGGTTGATGTTCGCGCCGGCCCGGAGCAGCACCTCCACCGATTCGCTGTGGCCCTGTTGCGCAGCGAGATGGAGAGGCGTGAGCCCTCTGAACTCCCGTGCGGACACGCTCGCACCGGCGGAGATCAACAGCTGCACGACGGCGTCGTGCCCCGTACGGGCAGCATAGTGCAGCGGGGTTTCCTGCTCCCGCTGGCGCCCGTCGACCGCTACGCCATGCTCGAGGAGAAGCTCGGCGATGGTACCATGTCCGTTGAGGGCCGCGAGATGGAGCGGTGACTGATCCCGAATGTCCCGTGCCTCGGGCGCGGCACCCTTCGAGAGGAGCATGCCCGCGATGGCTACACGCCCGAATTGCGCCGCGAGGTGCAGTGGGGACCGCTCCCGCTCGTCCCGCCCTTCGATGTCGGCCCCAGCGGCCAGCAGCATAGATACCTGAATGGTGTCTCCCCGGCGCGCCGCCTCGTGGAGTTCCGTGCCGAGACCGGAATCCGGTGCCTGAGCCGAGAGGACGATGAGCCCCGCGATGAGCGAAACTGCCGTCATCACGATCCCAGGCGGTGGTAACCAAAAGAGCGGGGCACGCCCCGCTCTTCGTTTGGTCGATGCCCCGTCATTCTATCGGGACCACACGCGGCGAAACGAGCTCGTCCCGAAGGGGAAGAAACCGGGCGGCGCGTCGCACGAGATCCCCGTGCCAGCGGTGATCACGATGACAGGGCCGTCCGGCGATCGGCCGATTCCCTGACCGCGTGTATCGACGATCGCTGTTCCGGCACCGACACCGATCCGCGTCCGGTCGTCCGCCTGATCGTCAGTCTCGGATTCTTCCCGCACGGTTGCTGTGACGCCTTCGATCTCGTGCTCAGCATCGTTGAACGCTACAGTCGTGAACTCGAGTTCTACCCTCCCATCGCTGGCGTCCACCTCGGCAATGGTTCCGCGGAAGACCGCGCCGGCCGGGATGACCAAGTCGCCATCATTGCTGAACACCGGTGCCCGGATCGTGGCCGAAACGGGATCGCCGACGCCCTTGTCGGCTGTGTTGATCGTCTCGAGTAGGTTCAGGTTGAGGCGACGTCCCTTCGCCAGCGTTGGCGGTGCCGGTGGTTCGGCAAACGTCGCGGGCTCGGTGGGCCGCGCGCCTGCCTCCAGCTCGGGTTCCGCCAAGGGATCGGTCTCGGGCTCGGCGGGGAGCACTGCGACCGGGTCGGACTGAGCAACCGTCTCCCGATCGGACAGGCCAACGCGCGCCGGTTCCTCTTGAGGCCGATCGTTGAAGACTGCGGCCGTTTCGTCCACGGGAGCCAGCGTGAGGTCTCGGGCCTCGTCCGCCTTCTGTTGTGGACTGCTGCACGCGACGACGACGAAGACAGAGACGGCGGCTATGGCGCTGAGGCGTGTGATCATGTTGGTCCCGCTCCAGATGAGTCGGTGCTGCTCGGAGGCTGGGTGCCGATGTCGAGACGGCGGAGCGATTGGGGCGATCTTGGCAGATCCGCCCCGTTCCAGGTCAACCCTTCAAACTCTCTAAGGTTCCTCTCGCGCGGACGGTTGGCAAGACGCGGAATGATCAGGTGTTTCCATCTTGAAACATGACTCACCGGTCCCGGCCCGATCTGGCCGTGCAAAGAGCCGTGCGAATGGGTGGTTCGATGGACTCGCTCACGATGGTCACGTTCTTCGATCCCGAGGCCACCTATCACGGAGGTGAGGGGAAGGGACGCACGCCCAACTGGTACTACTACTGGTTACAGACAAGTGCCGGTCACGGTTTTACCATGGAACCGGCTCGTTTCGAACGCCCGTGCATGCCGGGGAAGTCTGACTCTCTCAAAGTCAGCCATTACGACGGTTATGAGGGTCCCGGGAAAGCCGATTACATTCTCATTTGCGATGATGCAAAGATAGACACGAGAACCCGGCTCTCAGTCGTTCGTTCGAGGGTATCGATCATTTCGCCACTACCCTCCTCCACGAATGGGAGCACAAGAAGTATTTCGACCGCTGGTGGCGGACGACGTACGACGAACTCTACGGGTGTTGGATAAACGGCACATGGGAATTTGTCACGTTTTATGATCGTATAAAACCGATCGATGGAGATTTAGACGGCATACCCCGATGGTGAAGAGCGAGCGCTTGGGTTCGATCCCGACGAACATGCCACCCATCCACCTAAGTACTTGAGCGACGAAGATTACCTCGTGTACAAATCGGAAGAGCGCTGGAACGTGGGTTCGGCCAACCGCGAGGACTGGTCCAAATGCGGCAGGCAGTGGAAGGACAGGACGGTTTGTCCAGCGAAATGACTTAGGTGGCTCACTCGGCACAAAGAAGGCCCGGCGGAAACCGCCGAGCCTTCTTTGTGTGCGCGGAGATTTGTCTATCCCGCCTTTTGCGTCGCGTCCTTTCTCAGGAGCGCGACGTTGATGCTGTTGAAATTGTTGGTGGCCACATCGCGGTACAGCTTTCGGGCCTCCTCGGTCTGGCCGGCGCCCTCGAGCGCCTGCGCCAGGGAGTACCTGATGTACATATTGTCCAGGTTGCCTTCTCGCAGGTGACCCGCTGCCGCCTCGTGATTCCCCTGGTACAGATCGATGAATCCCATGAGCTCGTGGAAGGGTTCCATCTTCCGGGGGTTCTTCTCGGGCTCCACGGTGGTCCGGTAGGTGCGGGCCAGCTGGCGCGCCCGATCGTAGTTGCCGCGTTTTGCCGCGAGCCAGGCATCCATATAGATGACGCCGGCTTCTTGCTGTCGCCGGAACTCGGCGGTCGCTACGGTCTCGGCCTGTTGCATCATGAGCCCGCGGCGTGTGTCGAGAAGCTGCCGCGCGCGATCGTAGTTCCCGATGTGGGTCGCAATGATGGCTGCGTTGCTGAGCGCGCCGATCTTGAGCCCGGTGGGTTCCGGGATGTCCATCTGGTCGATCTCGCTGACCAGTTGGGTCAGCTCATCGATCGCCGCTCGCGGGTTGCCTTCATGTACGCTCACGAATGCGCGCCACTGGGCGAAGCTAGCGCGCTGATTGGCCTTGCCTCGGGCCATCGCGGAGTCATAGTCGGCGCGAGCAGCGGCATAATTTCCCAGGAATGAATTGACGTGCCCACGTTGCTGGAGTGGCGAGGCGTTGTCCGGGTCCAGCTCATGGGCTCGGGTATACTCGGCCTTCGACTCTTCCAGCTTGTTTTGCGCCCGGAAAGCGTCGCCCAGAAAGTCATGCATCTGCTGTTCGTTAGGGGCGATGTCGACCGCGTGGCGGAAGTGCGTCTCGGCCTGGGCGAAGTCGCGGGGCTCGAGAAACAGGAACGAGTTCCCCAGGGCCGTGTGCGCCGTCACCATCCGCGGGGCCAGCTCGACCGCTTTCAACATGGACGCACGTGCTTCCGCATTGTGGTTGAGTGTGGACTGGACGTTGGCCAAGGTGAGCCACGCGCGGGGACTCGAGGGCTGCATCTCAGCGAGTTGCATTGCCAGCGTCAGCTGCTCCTCGGTGTCGTTGTCGAAGCCTTCACGGGCGATTTGAATCATCAAACGCTCGGCTTCAGTGGCGCTGGCAGCGTGCTGCTCAGCGAGCTCGAGGTTGGTGCGGAATTCGTCCAATGACGTGGCCGTGTTGGCCGCCCGCAGATACCCGAAGGCGAAGGTTGGATCCGCCTCGACGGCTTGCTGGAAGTGGGCCTTGGCTTCCCAAAACCGCCCCACGTCCAACGCTTGCTGCCCTTGCATGAAGTGGTTCCGGGCCGCATCGGACGCCGTCGTCACGGGCATCACCATCACGGTTGTGGAGACTGCATCCAATGCGGACTGCGCGGTACCCGCCTCCCCGCCACGGTCACACCCCAGCACGAGCAACGCCGTCATCGAGGGCAAGAGTAAGCAAGTGATCGTGCGCATAGCACCTCCTGAGTGGGTCATACTGTTGCAAAGGTGGGAGGGGGGAGTGGTTGTGTGTCGGTGGTGACCAGGCTGGAGTCGACAAGAGTCCATTGCGGCGCCGCCGCAAAGCAGGGCGCGGTCCTGGTCACGCTGACCAGTGGATCGTAGGCCCGGGTTGCCTGAGTAACCGACATGGTTGGATCCGAGCCCCAGGGCTCAGAATCCAGAAAGAGACCAGCCCAAGTTGGGTGCGGCTCACGACGGGGGCAAGGGTTGAAACCGGTGGCATGACATTTTGAGCCACCGGGTGGTGTGCAGGGTGTTGCAGGCGGCGACGACAATGCCGCTGCCCACGCGGGTTTGCGCTACGAGCCGTGCGGGTGTGCCATCTTCTGCGCGTCCACCGTGGCGTCGAACTCCTCGGCCGTGAGATAGCCGAGCGCCAGCGCGGCCTCCCTGAGCGTGGTTCCCTCCGTGTCCGCCTTCTTCGCGATCTGCGCGGCCTTGTCGTATCCAATGGCGGGGGCGAGTGCCGTGACCAGCATCAGTGAGCGCTCCACTAACTCCTTAATGCGCCGCTCGTTGGCCCGGAGACCTTCCACGAGGTACATGCGGAACGAATCACTGGCGTCGCTGAGCAGGAGCGTGGACTGCACGAGGTTGTGTACCATCATGGGTTTGAAGACGTTGAGCTCGAAGTTCCCCTGGGCGCCAGCGAAGCCGACCGCTGCGTCGTTTCCCAACACCTGTGTTGCCACCATGGTCATGGCCTCACATTGCGTCGGGTTCACCTTGCCCGGCATGATGGACGATCCCGGCTCGTTGGCGGGAAGGATGAGCTCGCCGAGGCCTGATCGCGGACCGGAGCCGGCCCATCGGATGTCGTTCGCAATCTTCATCAGCGAGCAGGCCAAGACCCGCAGTGCACCGTGCGCCATCACGATGGCATCGTGCGCCGCCAGTTCGGCGAACTTGTTTGGCGCGGGTGTGAACGGAAATCCCGTCAGGTCGGCAATGTGTTTTGCGCATCCCTCTGCGAAGCCCGGTGGCGCGTTCAGCCCCGTTCCGACCGCCGTGCCGCCGATGGCCAAGCGATAGAGTCCCGGCAAGGCCGATTCCACTCTTGCCAGATCCGCGTCGAGCTGCGCCACGTATCCCGAGAATTCCTGACCCAGCGTAAGTGGGACGGCATCCTGAAGATGGGTGCGGCCGATCTTCACGATGGACTTGAACTCCTGCTGCTTGGTGGCGAGGGCCCCCCGCAGGGCAGCGACGGCCGGGAGCAGCCGCTCTTTGAGGATCGTGGCGGACGCGATGTGCATGGCCGTAGGGAACGTGTCGTTGGACGACTGCGACATGTTCACGTGATCGTTGGGGTGAATGGGGTTCTTGCTGCCCCGTTCTCCTCCGGCCAACTCGATCGCGCGGTTCGCGATCACCTCATTGGCATTCATGTTGGTCTGGGTGCCGCTGCCGGTCTGCCATACGAACAGCGGAAAGTGGTCATCGAGCTCGCCACTCAAGACTTCCTCGGCAGCCTGGACGATGAGCTGGGTACGGCGCTCGTCGAGCTTTCCCAGCTCGTGATTGGCGAGTGCTGCCGCTTTTTTGAGCACCCCGAAGGCGCGCACGATCTCGATGGGCATCCGATCCCGCCCAATCGAAAAATGAATGAGAGAGCGGGCCGTTTGGGCGCCCCAATAGCGGTCTGCGGGTACCTCGATCGTACCCATGCTGTCTCTCTCGAGCCGTACTTGCTCACCCGTTGCCGTCATGATCATTCCACCGTGCGGTCGTCGTTCTCAATCCTACACGCTTGGCACCGGTGACGGCAGAGGCTGTCGCATGTCGGCGAGCCGGGCTCCCCCTTTCGCTTATCCTCTCCTCTA
>JBFJCP010000019.1:0-92750 GCA_041615815.1 Gemmatimonadales bacterium
AAACCGAACTCATTCACGACTGGAATGCCATCGACGGTTTCGACTGGGCCCACGCCCGCGTCGATCTCAATGACGAAACACTTCGTGACGGCCTGCAGTCACCGTCAGCCGTCGACCCGTCCATCGAGGTCAAGAAAGAACTGCTCCACCTCATGGCCGACGTTGGTATCGTGGCGGCGGACATCGGGCTCCCCGGGGCTGGACCCCATGTCGTCGAATCCGTGCGGGCGCTCGCGCGCGAGATAGCCGATGCCGGACTACCGATCGCACCCAACTGCGCCGCGCGTACCGTGGTCGCCGACGTCGAGCCCATCGTGGAAATCTCCCAGGCGGTCGGCATACCCATCGAAGCGGCCACGTTCATTGGATCCTCGCCGATCCGTCAGTACGCCGAGGATTGGACGCTGGAACGGATGCTCGAGGTGAGTGAGAAGGCCGTGCGGTTCGCCGTGGGGGAGGGTCTCCCGGTCATGTTCGTGACCGAGGATACGACGCGGGCGCGACCGGAGACGCTGGAGGCACTGTATAGGAATGCGATTCGGTGGGGAGCGCGACGCATATGCTTGGCCGACACCGTGGGCCACGCCACACCAGACGGGGTTCGGGCATTGGTCCGCTTTGTCCGCGACAAGATCGTCATCCCATCGGGCGAGGACGTGAAGGTCGATTGGCACGGCCACCGCGATCGCGGCCTGGGGGTGATCAACTGCCTGGCTGCGATCGAGGCCGGTGTCGATCGCGTGCATGCCACCGCGCTCGGTGTCGGCGAACGGGTGGGCAACGCAGAAATGGATTTGCTCATCGTCAACCTGAAGCTGCTCGGCACGCACCGACACGACGTCTCCCGGTTGCGCGACTACTGCGAGCTGGCCGCGCGGACGATTGGCGTGCCGCTCCCCGCCAATTATCCGGTCATGGGAACGGATGCGTTTCGAACCGGGACGGGCGTGCATGCGGCTGCCATCATCAAGGCTACCAGGAAAGGCGATGCGTGGCTCGCCGATCGTGTGTACTCGAGTGTCCCGGCCGGCCAGTTTGGCGCCCAGCAGGTCATCGAGATCTCGCCGGTCTCTGGCATGTCGAACGTGAAGTGGTGGCTGACGGCTCACGGATACGACGGAACCGACGACGATCTGTGCGAACGGCTCTTCGCCGCTGCCAAACAAGCCGACCGTGTGCTCTCGGAGGACGAATGCCATCGGCTCGTCGCTGAGGTCGCCAAGTCCCGGTGACGGCCGGGGGCTCGCTCACCGACCTGGTCCACTCGTACCTGGACCTGCGGTGGCACATGGACCCGGTGCAGGCATCCTTCGAAGGGCTTTCCCAACACGACGGTCGTTTGGGGTCGTTTTCCGAAGCGCGCATCCACCAGCACATCGCCGCCCTCAAAGCGATCAGCGCGTCCGTTGAAGAGCAGCACCCCGACTCCCTCGACGACGAGATCGACCGAACGGCGTTGCTCGGCGAGATCCGCTCCACCCTGTATCGACTGGAACACGAACGTCCCCATCGACGGAATCCCGCGTTGTGGCTCTCGCACGTCCTCGAGGGCCTGTATGTGTTGTTGGTGGTGGAGGATCGATCCAAGGAGTCGCTCCAGCGTAGCACCCGCGAACGGCTTCGGGCGATCCCCGGCGTCCTGGACGACGCCCGTGCCACCCTCCGCCAGTGCCCACCGGTATTCGTGGATACAGCTCAACGGGTCGGTGACGCCGGGTTAGAGCTCATCTCGCTGGTGGCGGCAGCGCACCTGCAAGACAACGGTCAAGAGGGCAGCGACGGAGTCCAACAGTCAGCCAGTGAGGCCCTGACCCGTTTCATCGCGTGGCTGCCGGAAGTGGCGGACGACGAGTCCTCCTTCGCGATCGGCGAAGCCGCCTTCAATTTCCGGCTGCAGTTCCAGCACGCCCTCCGAGATACGGCGCCGCAATTGTGGCGGTACGGCGAATCACTGATCTCGCAGGTCGAAGCAGAACTCACGGCCCTCGCCCGCCACATCGACAGAGCGACGCCGTGGCCCGACCTGGTAGACCGCCTGCGCGACGATCACCCGACGGCGGACCAGCTCGTCGATGTATACGCGGGAGAAATGGAGCGGGCGAGAATTTTTGTCGCGGAGCGAGATCTGGCCCCCTTACCGGAGGGAGACCTCACCGTCGTCCCCACCCCCGGTTTCCTCCAGCCGCTCATTCCGTTCGCGGCGTATCAGGCGCCCGGGGTCTTCTCGTCGAACCGGCGCGGGCGATTCTACGTCACCCAGCCCCATGAAACGGACCCGGCGGCGACGGCTCGTGCGTTGCGGGATCATTGCACACACGAGATCCCGTCCACGGCTCTCCACGAGGGATACCCCGGCCACCATCTGCACCTCCTCATCGCGCAAGAACAGACGAGTCTCGTCCGTCGCTTGGTAGGAACACCGCTGACCATCGAGGGATGGGCGTTGTACTGCGAAGACATGATGGGGGAGGAAGGGTTCTACGAAACGGCGGAACAGAAGCTATTCCAACAGCTCGCGCTCCTGTGGCGGGCGGTCCGAATCGTCCTGGACGTGGGGCTCCACACAAGGGCCATGACACCAGCGGAAGCGGTTCAGATGCTCGTGCAGCACGTGCACTTCCAACGAGGTCACGCCGAGGCTGAAGTGCGCCGTTACTGCGCGGAGCCGGCGTATCAGCTGTGCTACGCCGTGGGGCGTCGCGAGCTCCGATCGCTCCGTGAGGCCTACCGCAACGCCATGGGCGCGGACTTCAGGCTCGGAGACTTCCATCGAGCAGTGCTCCGTTTCGGGGCTCTGCCGGTCAGTCTCATGTGGTGGGGTCTGCAGTTGGATGCGTAGCCGTCCCTTCCGTCGGTCCATTCCCGCCGTCGTCAAACAGCTGGGCGTCGTCTCCTTCTTCAACGACTTCGCCAGCGAGATGGTGTACCCGCTCCTTCCTACCCTGATCACCAGCCGTCTCGGCGGAACCGCGCTCGCCGTGGGCGTTCTCGATGGGGTGGCGGAGGCCGTGGCCGCCACGGTGAAATGGTGGGCCGGGTGGTTGGCCGATCGCCCTCGCTGGCGCCGCCCGTTGGTGGTCGGTGGGTATGTCATCGCCGCCCTCGCCCGGCCGGTGATGGCGGTAAGCGGGACGTCGTGGCACGTCGTGACGCTCAGGGGCGTTGATCGGTTCGGGAAAGGGGCGCGAACGCCCCCGCGCGACGCGATCATCGCGGACGAAACGCCGGCATCCATCCGTGGACGTGCCTTCGGGTATCACCGGGGAATGGACCACGCCGGGGCGGTCCTTGGCCCGGTGGTGGCGTGGGCCGTCATCTCCGCGCTGGGAGCGTCCGTCGAAGACGTCATCCTGTGGAGTCTGGCACCCGGAATTGCAGCCGTCCTCGTTGTGGGATGGGCAACGCGGCGGATCCACACCCCGGCGGGTCCGCCGACAGACCCCCGGCGTGACCGATCTGCACCGAGCGCCGCCGCTTCACGGACACTGCTCGTGCTCATCGTGACGTTCGCGTTCTTGCGGTTTCCGGAAGCACTGTTCCTCCTGCGTCTGCAGGAGCTCGGGATCGCCGTGGCCGGCGTACCACTCGTCTGGGCGGCGCTGCACGTGATTCGCGCGGGCGCGAGTTACCCCGGAGGGTGGCTGAGTGATCGACTGGGAGCGCGTCCAACGATGGCCGCGGGATGGGTCTGGTACGGCGTCGTCTGTGTCGGGCTCGCTCTTGCCTCAGGTGCGCTGAGCGGAGTCCTCTGGTTTCTGAGCTTTGGACTCGTCGCCGCCGCCACGGAGGCACCGGAGCGGGCGTTCGTGGCTGCGTCGGGTCTGCGGGGGGCGAGGGGACGCCGTTTCGGGATCTACCATGCAGCGGTGGGCGTCGCTGCGCTCCCAGGTGGGCTGCTCTTTGGCGAGTTGTTCCGCGTCAGGGGTGGGGCCGTGGCGCTGGGCGTCAGCGGCACCGCTGCACTCGTGCTCGGAATGTTGGCGCTGGCACGGCGCTGACACCAAACCACCGGCATCGGATAGATTCCATCGGGTGCGAAGGTGACCTTGGTGTTGGCGGGTAGAGCGCTCTCATGAACGAGTCCAACCGATGGAAACGATGGCTCCACCAATGGCGCACCCGTCTGCGCGCCGCCCGAGAGATCTATGAGGGTCTGTACGTCGCTCCGTATCGCGGGCTGATCTATCGGGAATACCTCGAGCAGCGCGATCTCTTTCTCCTCGTTGGATTCTCGGACCTCCTCGGTGTGCCGAATCCCGTTCAGTTCTACACCCTGGAATTGTACCCCCACCTCATCGACCAATTCCATCAATGGCACCTTCGTATGGGCATGCCGCGGGCACCAGAAGGTGGATTTCGATGTTGCTGAACGCCGCGGGCAGGCCGGCGGGCATGTAATGTCCTCCGCCCATGCATTGTTGGACCGGGAGATCCTGTTCGTTGGTGGAAAGGGTGGGGTGGGGAAAACGACCCTCGCGGCGGTTTTTGCCCTCCAAGCTGCGGACATTGGTCATCGCACCCTGCTCGTTTCGACGGATCCTGCCCACTCGACCGGCGATATCCTGGAGACCGCGCTCACCTCCGACCCGCGCCAGGTGACCGAACGTCTTTGGGCGTTGGAGATCGACCCGGCTCGCGAAGCGGATCGCTACATCGCCGATGTCAAACATCGCATTGCCGCGACAACGACACCGCGCCTGTTGGAGGAAGTGGAACGGCAGATCGATGCGGCTCGAGTCTCTCCGGGCGCGGAAGAGGCCGCCCTATTTGAGCGGTTCACCCGTATTCTCGAAGAGTCGCGTGCCCACTACGACCGTGTGGTCTTCGACACCGCACCCACAGGTCTCACCCTGCGGCTGCTATCGCTACCGGAGCTCATGACGGCGTGGATCGGTGGTCTCATTGATCGTCGGTCGAAGGTCAATGCGCTTGGCCGTATGTGGCGTATCGTCTCGGGGGCGGCAGCGGCAGCGGCGGCGGACGGCGCCGATCCCATTCTGGCTGCGCTCGAGGAGCGTCGCGAGCGGTTCAAGCGAGCCCGGAGCCTGCTGACGGATGCCACGCGGGTTGCTTTTGTGTTCGTCGTGATCCCGGAGCGGCTCCCAATAATGGAAACGGAAAAAGCCGTGCGTGCGTTGGACAAGTATGGCATACCGGTGGGTGGGATCATCGTGAATCGCATTCTCCCCGACGCCGCCGAGGGTGCATTTCTGGCGAGCCGGCGGGAGCGGGAACGCGGCTATCTCGCCGCGATCGATCGTGCGTTTGCCGCTCACCCACGACTGCGGGTTCCCCTGCTTGGTGGCGATGTGGTGGGGATAGAGGCGCTGCGTGCGCTCTTCACGCGGCTCGGGGCATCCCTCTCGAAGGAATGACGACGGCTCACCGGCGGCGTCACCACCTCGTGCTCACCCCTCGTCCGTCGGCGTGGGCTCGCCCTTCATGCGCGACTCCCAGGCCTCGAGCGTCCGCGGCCAATCCTTCTTGAGAAGGCGAGACAGCGCGCGGTCAGCGAGCAGCTTGCCGCCTGTCTGACAACGCGCGCAGTAGTTCACTTCGTTCGCGGCGTAGGCGATGCGCTGGACCGGCGCTCCGCACGCGGGGCACGCTTTTCGAAAGCGTCCGTGTACGGCCATGCCGTCGCGAAATGCCGTGACGCGCTCGGGAAAGCCGGATCCTACCTCGTCTCTCAGCCGCTGCACCCACGCGGTGAGCGTGCCGACGGCAGCCTCGAAAAGCCGCCGGCACTCCTGGTCGGTCAGCGACGCGGTGAGCTTGACGGGCGAGAGCCGCGCCGCGTGGAGGATTTCGTCGGAGTAGGCATTGCCAATGCCGCTGAGGATGTGAGGGTCGGTGAGCGCCCGCTTGAGCGTATGGTTTCGGCGGGTGATGGCCTCACGAAAGGCGTCCAAGCTGGCATTCAGGACCTCGAGACCACCGGGATCGTGGGCCGCAAGCGCTTCCCGACCTCGCACCACGTGGAGCGCCGATCGCTTCTGCGTCCCGGCCTCGGTCAACAGCAACGTACCTGACGGGAAGTCGAATGCGGCGAGTCCACGTCGTTTCGGAGGTGCGGCGCCACGTGCACGCCATCGAAGCCGCCCTGCAATCATGAGATGCAGCACGAGGAACAGCTCATCCTCGAGCCCAATCACAATCCGTTTTCCCAGGCGCTCCAGATGCTGCACGGTTTTCCTCTCCACTGCTTTGATCGGTGGGTCGACGGATCGAAGCAAAAAGGGGCTCGCCAATCGAACACGCTCGAGTGGCTGATGGAGAACCCGCGGGGCCAAGCACTCGAGGTAAATGACGATGTCAGGAAGCTCGGGCATCGCGTTCGAGCGAGAGAAATGAGGAATGGGGAGTAAGGAGGAGGCCTGCCACCCCGCATCCTCTTCACACCTTACCCCTCACTCCTGACTCGGCTATTCCCTACATTCTACACTCTACTCGGCACTCGGCAGGAGGGTTTTCTTGAGCGCCATTGCTCTGCTCGTGGTTGGACTCTCGGCCTTTCTCACCGGGTATCTCGTGTATTCCCGGTACATCGCTCAGCGCATCTATCGTCTCGATCCGTTGTATCGGACACCGGCCCATGAGTTCGAAGACGGCGTGGACTACGTGCCGACGAACAGACATGTGCTGTTCGGACACCACTTCACGTCCGTGGCTGGCGCGGCGCCCATTGTGGGCCCGGCCATTGCCGTGATCTGGGGTTGGCTGCCCGCATTCCTTTGGGTCCTGTTGGGCACGATCTTCGCCGGCGCGGTCCACGATTTCGGAACGCTATGGATCTCCACTCGTCACAAGGGCCATTCCATCGGGACCCTGGCCGAACGCATCGTCGGTGGGCGCGCTCGCGTGTTATTCCTCTTGATCATCTTCTTTCTCTTACTACTCGTGAATGCGGTGTTCGCGGTCGTCATCGCGAACCTGTTCATGGCGAATCCGGGTGCCGTGTTGCCGGTGTGGGGAAGTCTCGGGGTGGCACTTGTGGTAGGGTTGCTGATCTATCGTACCAGGGTTGGGATCCTCGGGCCATCGCTGGCCGCCCTGGTGATCCTCTACACGCTGATCTGGTTTGGGCAGTACGTACCCTTTGAGTTGCCTGACCTGTTCGGCTTCGGTGCGTCCGCGAGTCAACTCACGGCGGCTGGAGGTGATCCAGTGGTTGCGGCGGCCCAAGCCCAAACGGATGGAATACGGGCGGGGTGGGTCATCATTCTCTTCGTCTACGCGTTCTTTGCCAGCGTGTTGCCAGTTTGGCTCCTTCTGCAGCCTCGAGACTACGTCAACAGCCATCAGCTTTTCGTAGCCCTCGGGATCATCTTTCTCGGCGTAATCGTCACAAATCCGGAGATTATCGCGCCCGCCGTCAATCGCGAACTGCCCGCCGATGCCCCGAGCTGGTTCCCCCTCTTGTTCATCACGATTGCGTGCGGCGCCATTAGCGGATTCCACGGGCTCGTGGCGTCGGGTACCTCCTCCAAACAGCTCGCCAACGAAAAGGATGCCCGTTACGTGGGCTATGGCGGCGCGATCGGTGAAGGGACGCTCGCCCTCACGTCGATCATCGCCACGACGGCGGGATTCGCGCTGGTGGTTGGTGTGGACGGCTGGCACGGTCATTATGCCTCGTGGGCCCAGGCTTCAGCAGGCGCGACGTCGGCGTTCGTCAACGGCGTGGGCGAGTTGGCCAAGGGCATCGGGATCCCCGCCGGCGTAGCGACGATCTTTGCGGCGGTCGTCGTGATCAGCTTTGCGGCCACGACGATGGATACCGGCGTCCGTCTCCAGCGGTACATCATTGCCGAGCTGGGCGCCGAATATCGACTCGCCATGGTACAGAACCGCTGGGTGGCCACGTTCATCGCCGTCGCTGCTTGTGCGCTGCTCGCGCTCGGCGTGGACCGCGGCGCCGGTGGAATGCGTCTCTGGCCGCTCTTCGGTACCACGAATCAGCTTACGGGCGCGCTCAGTCTCCTCGTCGTGACCCTCTTTCTGGTGACGCTGAAACGGAGCATCTGGGTGACGGTGATTCCCATGGTGTTTCTGCTCGTCATGACCACCTGGGCCATGATTGTCAATCTCCTGCGGTACTGGACCGACAGTGAGCCGCTGCTCTTGGCGGTCGGCGCCGCCATCTTCGTATTGGAACTGTGGCTGATCTTTGAGGCCGGCGCAGCCGTGCGCCGCGCCATCGCTGCCATGGCCGGCGGCGCGCCGGCGTCCGTGGCGGCAGCAGAGAAAGAGTCCGGCGCGTAGCGGTTCAAGTTGCTCAGTGGCCGCTCGGACCGTACGTTCGGGTTAAAGGAATCCCACGAGCGCGCCTATCCCGTACGAGACGCTATCCGCGCAGTTCAGCGCCCCCGGTGGGGGTGGGTCCGGATCGACAGCCGTCGACCCCCGTTCGCAGCGTGTTCGCCGGCGTGACATTCGCGGCACCACCGTCATCGTCACCGGCGGTGCCACGGGGCTCGGGCGCGCCATCGCGTTGGAGTTTGCCCAACACGGGGTCAACGTCGGGTTCAACTACATCGAGCTCCCGGACCGGGACATCGCGGGACAGGCGTTACTCACCGAGACGGCGATTCGCGCATTTGGTGTCGAGGTTTACTGCGCCAAGTGCGACGTTCGAGACCGCGACGCCGTCCAGCAGTTCGTGCGAACGGTCAAGACCGAGCTTGGTGGTGCGCATTACCTCGTCAACAACGCGGGCGTTGCCCGAGACGGGGCCCTATGGCGACTGTCCGAAGAGGCATGGCAGACCGTCATCGGCACCAACATCACGGGGAGCTTCAACTGCGTGCAGGCGGTTGCCCCGACCTTCCGCGAACAACGTAACGGCAAGATCGTCAGTATCGCGTCCCATCAGGCGTATCGCCCGGGTTTCGGTGTGTCGAACTACGCGACGAGCAAGGCGGCGCTGGTCGGTTTGACAAAATCGGCCGCCGTCGAGCTCGGCCCGTACAACATCAATGTGAATGCCGTGGCTCCGGGATTCGTGCGCACCGACCTCATCGACAAGCTGCCACGCCAAGTGCTCGATGACGCCGAGAAGGGCTCGGTCCTGGGCCGCATTGCCGAACCCGACGACATTGCCGGTGTCGTGTTTTTCCTCTGTTCCGAAGCGGCCCGACACATCACCGGCCAGGTGATCCTCGTGGACGGAGGACTCACCCTGGAGTAGCCCTGGGGCCCCTTGAGCCCGGGTTTTCACCGGGTAGCTTCCACCCACACTCCTCGCTGTACAGACCACACCGGTCACCAAGGAGCCCGCGTGTCCAAGAAGTATGTCCAGATGGCATTTGAAGATGGTGTCGCGACACTGACTCTCGATCGCCCACCGCTCAACCTCCTCAACATCGAAGCGATCGAGCAGGTCAACGAGGTCCTGCTGGAATTACGTAACCATCAGGAAATCAAAGTGTTAGTGGTCCGCGGCGCGGGCAAGGCCTTCAGCTCGGGGCTCGACATCGCGGACCACACCCGAGACAAAGTGGCGCGGTTGCTCCAGGTGTTTCATCGAACCTTCGAGACCATCCGGTTGCTGGACGTCATTGCGGTCGCGGCCGTGGACGGCATCGCGTTTGGTGCGGGGTTTCA
Organism: Gemmatimonadales bacterium; assembly: GCA_041615815.1. Classification (GTDB taxonomy): domain Bacteria; phylum Gemmatimonadota; class Gemmatimonadetes; order Gemmatimonadales; family GWC2-71-9; genus JBDHDH01. The sequence goes on from JBFJCP010000019.1 coordinate 9,607, forward strand.
GCTCGCGATCGGGTGCAATCTGATCGTTGCGGCCCAGTCGGCGCGCTTCGCACTCCCCGAGATCACGGTCGGTACCTTCCCCGCCATGGCGTGCGTGGTCCTCCCCCGGGCCGGCCCGCGGCGCAAGGCGATGGAGTGGGTCCTCACCGGCGACGAAATCCCCGCCCAGGACCTCCATCAGTACGGGCTCGTGAATCGGGTTTTCCCCGACGCCGAGTTCGAGGAGGGTCTCGCGAGCTTCGTTGCGAAGTTGACGAGCAAGTCGGGACCCGTGCTGCAGCTCGCGAAACGTGCTCAGACGGAGTCGTATTACGCGACCTATGAGGAGGCGCTGTACAAAGTCGAGAATCTGTACCTGCGGGAACTCATGCCCCTGTCCGACGTGCATGAGGGTACCGCGGCTTTCCTCGAGAAGCGGGAGCCGCTGTGGCGAAACGGCTGATCGGTGGGCTTGGGCTTCTCACCCTAGTGGCGTGCGGGGGAAAAACGGAGCCGGACACGGGGTTGCCACCACTTGCGGCTCCACTCCCCGTGGCTGGCATGGCAGGACAGCGGGTCGCCGTCTTCCCCCTGACGCTCGTGGCTACCGATCGGACGATGGGTTGGGGCCAGGCGGTGGGACCTCGGGGCGATGCCCTGGCTCGCGGGGACAGTCTCCTCGGGACGTTTCTGACCGAGCGTGCGCCCGAGGTCACCTGGGTGCTCCCCGATGCCCTCCGGGAAGCCGCGGGGCGGGCTCCCGGACTGTTGGTTTCTCCCGACCAGATGGGAACGGCGCTCCTCCGTTCGGGCGATACCCGCCGAGTCCCCGATCCCCTTCGCAGCCAGATGCGCACGTTGACCGGTGTGGTGGGAGAGCGTTACGCGTTGGTGCCCGCAAGCCTGGTATTCGTACCGGGGGAAGAACGGGTTGGCAGGGCGGAGTTGACGCTCGTGGTCGCCGACGTTCGCACGGGCCTCATCCAGTGGCGCACCACGGCTTGGGGGGAAGGTGAAGACCCGTGGGAAATCCTGTGGGAGGCGCTCACGACGCTCATCCCCGACCTGCCGTGACGGCGCGCGCGGCAACCCTCATCCGCGGTGACGGGATCGGTCCCGAGATCACCGCCGCGACCCTTCGGGTGCTGGACGCTGCGGAGGTGTCGTTCGATTGGGACGAGCAGCTCGGGGGAATGGCGGCGCAGGAGGAGCTGGGGACCCCGCTACCCGACGCCACGGTGGAGAGCATCCGCCACACCGGCCTTGCGCTCAAGGGACCGCTGACGACTCCCGTGGGTTCGGGGTTTCGTTCGGTCAATGTGGCGCTGCGTCGAGAGTTCGATCTGTACGCCAACGTCCGACCAGCCAGAACGCTGCTCCCGGGAGGGCGGTTCGACGACGTCGACATCGTGTTGGTGCGGGAGAACACGGAGGGGCTTTACGTCGGTTTTGAAACGACCATTCCTGTCGGGGGTGATCCCAAGGCGGTGGCACAGGCAATGGCGATCGTGACCCGCCAGGGCTGCCAGCGGGTGATTCGCTATGCCTTCGAGTATGCCCTCAAGCACGGGCGTCGGAAGGTCACCATCTGCCACAAGGCCAACATCCTCAAGGCGGTCAGCGGTTTATTCCTCGAGGTCGGACGGGAGATCTCCCGGGATTACAGTGGTCAGGTTGGCGTTGACGACGTGATCATCGACGCATGCGCCATGAAGCTGGTCCTCGATCCCTCGCAGTTCGACATGATCGTCACGACCAACATGTTCGGTGACATCTTGAGTGACGAGATTGCCGGGCTTGTGGGGGGTCTCGGGTTGGCGCCCGGCGCGAACGTGGGGGATCGGGCGGCCATGTTCGAGGCCGTGCACGGGTCCGCGCCGGACATCGCCGGGCGGGGAGTGGCGAATCCGTCGGCCTTGATCCTGGCGGCATGCCTCATGCTCGATCATGTGGGGGAGGCCGATGCCGCCCACCGGGTCAGGGACGCCCTGGCGACGACCCTACGAGCGGGGCAGGTACGCACCCCCGATCTTGGTGGCAATGCTTCGACAATGGAATTCGCGGACGCCATCGTTCGGCGTCTTCGTTGAGCGGGAATGCCCGCGGTGCCACCGGCCCGTCGAGCTGCCCCTCGGCGAGATCTGTGAGTCCTGCCGGGGCGATATCCGCCGGCGGGCCCAGCGGCTGGGTCGTCGGATCGCCGGGGTAACGACGATCGCCATGGCACTGTATGTCTGGCTCCGGATGCCCGACGACGGCACGGCGCGGGCGGTGGGTGCCCTGGGTGTCGTCGCGTGGTACGTCTTGACCTATCTCGTGGTGCGTCGTGTGGCCCAGGAATATCTCAGTTGAGGAAGCATCGGTGAGCTTCAGTCTCATCCACCTTTCCGACCCGCATTTCGGGCTCGCCGCTGATCTCACGCAGATTGCGGCGGTGGAGGAGTTGGTGCCGGATCTGGAGCCTCACGTGATCGTCGTATCGGGCGATCTCACGCAGCGAGCGCGGCACGGAGAGTTTCAGGCCGCGCGCGGATTCGTGCGGGAGTTGGAGCGCACCGCACCGGTGTTTCTGCTTCCGGGGAATCACGATGTCCAGTGGTGGTGGCGCCCCTTCATGCCGTTTGGTGCGGGCGCGAAGTACACCAAGTTCAAGCGCTACTTCGGTCCTGTCCTTGCACCGTCGCTCCGACTCCCGGAGGCGGTGATCACCGCGGCGCTAACCGCACACGGTGTGGCCTGGGGATCGCTGACCTGGAACCCGCGGGACATCGGGACGAAGGGGCATTTGCCGGTGGGAGAGATCGACCGGGCGCGCCAGCTCTTTGCCGGGGCGACACCCAGCCAGGCCAAGATCCTCGTGATCCACCATAACATCCTGCGAGGCGAACTGTCGGAGCGGATGGGTTTGGCCCGATGGCGGCAAGCCCACCGGCGGATCGTGGCGTCAGGCGCGGAGCTGGTCCTGTGTGGCCACGATCATCAAGAGTGCGCCGAATTGCTGAACGAGCGCGTCGTCATCTCGTGTGCCGGGACGCTGTCGGGTCGGATGCGAGGCGGCCGGCCGTCGGTCTTTCATCGGATCGCGATCGACGAGGGCTCCATCAACGTCGAGCTCTATCGATGGGACGGTGATCGAAAGGTCTTCCGCCGTTCCGACGTCCACGGCTTCACCCGAACCACCCAGAGCCATGCGAAAGCGGCAACCTCGTCGCGCGTTAGCTGAGCGGACGGCGCGCGACGCCGATCGCGCGTTACTCGCTCGTCGGCTGGAGCTCTTGGGGCTCCGTGGGCCTCGGGGTGTGGAAGTGCACGAGAATAAGACGGTCCTCGTAAGTGTGACGAAGCGCGGCGTGCTGCGTGTGCACCGGGGTTACGCCTACGCGTCCGATCGCGTGTTGCGGGCTATCGTCGCATTTGTTCACCCCCGCACGAAAGCAGCGGAGCGCCGTATTGCCGAGCGTGAACTCGTGGGCTTCCCCGTGGATGAGTTCGTGCAGCCCCGCTATCGGCCGGCGCGCCGCGAGCGCCTGAAGCCGGGCGATCGGCAAGTGATCCGGGACTTGGAGAAGCTCCACGAGCGCCTCAATCGGCGGCACTTTGGTGGTAAATTGCTGACGGTCAGATTCCGCATCTCGTCGCGGATGCGGACTCGATTGGGCGAGCTGACCGTCGATGCTCGCACCAGTCGAGCCACCGAGATCGCGATCAGTCGGCATCACATCGACACGGATGGCTGGGACGAGGTTTCGCATACGCTCTTGCATGAAATGGTGCATCAGTGGCAAGTGGAGTCGGGTTACGATCCCGACCATGGCGAGACCTTTCGGCGGAAGGCGGTCGAGGTAGGTGTCGAGCCGGGAGCCCGGCGAGTGGTGAAGCCCAAACGGCGCGCCGCGCGGCAACGCCGCTGACGCGCGTCAGGAGAACCAATGGCTTTCGAGGGTGTGGACTTTTACGACATCGATTCGCTGCTGAACGAGGAAGAGCGGGCGGTTCGAGACACGGTCCGGCGATGGGTGGACGACGCGTTGATGCCGATCATCGGCGAGCGATACATCGAAGGGCGGTTCCCAATGGAACTGGTGACGCCGATGGCCGAGTTGGGACTGTTTGGCGCCAACCTTCCGGCCCAATATGGCTGCGCCGAGTTGAACAACGTGGCGTACGGTCTGATCATGCAAGAACTCGAGCGCGGTGACAGTGGCGTGCGATCCTTCGCGTCCGTGCAGGGAGCGCTATGCATGTATCCCATCTACGAGTTCGGTTCGGAGGAGCAAAAACAAGAGTGGCTCCCTCGGATGGCGCAGGGGGAAGTCATCGGCTGCTTTGGGCTCACTGAACCGGATTTCGGCTCCAACCCCAGCGGCATGATCACCACGGCCCGCAAGGATGGCGGATCGTGGGTCCTCAATGGGGCCAAGATGTGGATCACGAACGGATCGACCGCGCACATCGCCATCGTGTGGGCCAAGACGGGCGGGCTGGAGGATCCCTCGTCGATCCGTGGCTTTATCGTGCCGACGGACACGACAGGGTTCTCGGCGCGAGACCAAAAGGGGAAACTGTCACTGCGTGCCAGCGACACAAGTGAGTTGGTCTTGGAGGACGTGCGCGTGCCGGACCGCGCGGTGCTGCCGGGAAGCTGCGGTCTCAAGAGCCCGCTGATGTGCCTCACTCAAGCGCGGTATGGGATTGCTTGGGGTGCCGTGGGAGCGGCGATGGCCTGTTACGACGAGGCGGTTCGCTACGCCAAGAGCCGTGTCATGTTCGACCGGCCCATTGGCGGGTTTCAGTTGCAGCAAGCCCGGCTCGCCGAGATGCTCACCGAGATTACCAAGGCGCAACTGCTCTGTGTCCAACTCGGTCGCATGAAGGACCGCGGGACGATGACCCCGCAGCAGGTCTCGCTGGCGAAGCGAAACAACGTGCACATCGCTTGCGAAAGTGCCCGCGAGACCCGTCGCCTCCTCGGCGGAAGCGGTATCCTGGCCGAGTATCAGGCCATGCGGCATCTGGCGAATCTGGAAAGCGTCTACACCTACGAAGGAACGCACGACATTCACACGCTGATCCTGGGTCAGACGATCACCGGGCTGAATGCGTTCGGTGGCTGACCGCTATTCGAGCGGGTCATGAGTTGAATTGGACTTGAATTGGGGGTGGCTGGTGGCTCGAGCAGTGTGGCAGGATACGGTGCTGGCGGAGAGCGATCGGTACGAGCAGGTGGAAGGAAACGTCTACTTCCCTCCCGATGCGGTCCGCCGGGAACATCTGCGCGAAAGCGACCACCACACCACGTGTCCTTGGAAGGGACGCGCGACCTACTACCACGTCCAGGTGAACGGACAGACTAACGAAAACGCGGCCTGGACATACCCCGACCCGTCTCCGGCCGCCTCCCACATCAAGGATCACGTCGCTTTCTGGAAAGGGGTGAGCGTCGAGCGCTGAGTCCCACCCCAACACCTATCCCTTCCGCCGCGACGCCATTCGAGTTGACTCACGTCCGGCTCGCGGATTAACCACCTCCTGGCGTGATGTACGCCACGGATCCCTGCCACTGGCCGGGGTATCATCAGGCACACTCCACGCGCCCCAAGCACCACACTCGCCGCTCCGCACTCGTTGCGGGGCCGGAGGCACTGTATGCGCACCTTTGGTCAATTGAACAGAGCGTCCGTGGGAACCGCGCTCATCACATGCCTGGTGGGCGCCGGCTGTGATTCGTCGACAGGACCGGCCCAGCCCGGGCCTGGGAACCCGCCACCGTTACCGGGTCCGTCCGCGCTAGCGGTTCAACAGGTCGCGTCGGGGCTGTCGAGCCCCGTCTATCTCACGGCCCCGCCGGCAGACGACCGCATGTTCGTCGTGGAACAGGCCGGCGTCATTCGCATCATCGAGAACGGACAGTTGCTTCCGAATCCGTTTCTCGACATTCGATCCAGTGTGCAGAGCGGTGGGGAGCAGGGTCTGCTTTCCATGACGTTCGACCCTGACTACGCCAACAATGGACTCTTCTACGTCTATTACACCGACAACAACGGCGACAGTCAGATCGCCCAGTACGCCGTGTCGGCCGATCCCAATCTGGCGGACGCCAACTCCGCAGACATTCTGCTCAGTGTGGCGCAGCCGTTCAGCAACCATAACGGCGGGCTAGTCATGTTCGGACCCGACAATATGCTCTACGTCGGATTGGGCGACGGCGGCAGCGGGGGTGATCCCCAGGAGCATGGGCAAAACACGCAGACTCTACTGGGATCGCTGCTTCGCATCGACGTGAGTACGCCCGGGACCTTCAGTGTTCCCGCCAGCAATCCTTTTGCCAATGAGATTTGGGGATACGGGTTGCGCAACCCGTGGCGCTACACGTTCGATTTCGCCACCGGTGACCTCTATGTGGCGGATGTCGGCCAGAGTGCTCGAGAAGAGGTGAACGTGGTTCCGGCGGCAAGCGGGGGGGTGAACTATGGGTGGAACACCATGGAAGGGAGCAACTGCTTCGACCCGCCGTCCGGCTGCGACCAGTCCGGCCTCCAACTTCCAGTGCTCGAATACGATCACGGACAAGGGTGTTCGGTGACGGGCGGGTTCGTGTATCGTGGAACAGGCATTCCCGGAATCGTCGGACATTACTTCTACTCGGACTATTGCTCGAGCTGGCTCCGGAGCTTCCGATACGAATCGGGGAGCGCGACCGAGGAGACCGAGTGGGACGTCGGGAACCTCGACAACGTCCTCTCGTTCGGGCAGGATGCGGCGGGTGAACTCTACATTCTGACCGACGACGGGCGCGTCTACCAGCTGGTGGGGGCCAACTAAGGACGATGGCCGGGCTTTGCCCGCCAGTCGCGACACCACATTTATTTTGATTTGACAAATCAAAATAAATGCATATTCTCTCCGCATGCAATCCGATGACACCCGCCACCAACGGCTCCCCCTGCCGCTCGGGGACGCCGTCCGCCAGGTTCTGGACGATTACCCGGCAATCTACCTGGCGTGTCACACTCGGCACGTCAGGGATCCGGCTACGAACCGCACGGTCAGCGCGCACCAGGCCAGCATCCTCGACCACCTCGACGATCAGGCGCCCACCTCGCTCACCGATCTTGCGCGCCACCTCGGGGTGACCGCCAGCACGATGTCTCTGAACGTGGACCGGCTAGTGCGCAGCGGGTTCGTCCAGCGCGACCGCGACCCGCGAGATGGTCGCCGCGTCCGGCTGCTCCTTACCCCTGCAGGCATTCGCGTGCGAGAAGCACATTCGGTCTTGGAACCGGAGCGCGTCGGCTCGCTGTTACGACGTCTCTCACCTGATGAGCGCGCCAGCGGACTTCGTGGCTTGGCCACGCTTGCCCGGGCAGCCCGCGCGGAGATGGCGTGGACGGAAGAACCCTCCCCCGCTCGTGCTCACGATAGGGCCCGCGAAGGAGGATCGTCATGTTGAAAGGCCTCGGTATCGTCGCTGGTAGCTTGGCTCTGCTCGTCGTCGTCGTCCTGACGATCGGTGCCCTCCTGCCCCGGGCCCACGTAGCCACGAGCACGGCGACGTTGCGGCAGCCGGCGGATACGGTATGGGCCGTCATCCGCGATCTCGGCGGTGTGACGGACTGGTTCTCTCAGATTGCCAAGGCCGAGCCAGTCACCGATTCCGCCGGTCGCGAGACGTGGCGATACGAAACGGGTGATGGATACGTCATGCCCGTCGTCGTCGTGGACGACCAACCCCCGCGGCGTTTGGAGACGGAAATCGCAGGCTCCGACAATGCCGCCTTTGGCGGCCGCTGGATCTATCTGCTTGAACCCGTGGGTGGCGACACGCGGGTGACGATCACGGAGGATGGGTGGATCGCCAACCCGTTCTTCCGATTCATGACCACGGTGTTCTTCGGGCTGCACGGCACGATCGACCGGTACCTCGAGGACCTGGGGAGACACTTCGGTGAAGAGGTCACTCCCATCCACCAGGGTGGGGAATGACGTCCGGCAGCGGGTACTCGAAGCGCAGCCGGCTCGACAAACTGGGCGTGAAGCCGGGAATGCGCGTGGCGGTCCTGCGGCTGAAGGATGCGGCGTTTGCTCGAGAGCTCCGCCGCCGGACCCACGACATCGCCGAACGCCGCCCACGCTCAAAAACGGATGTGATCTTCTTCTTGGCTGCCACGCCGAAGGAGCTGGATCGCCTCGCGCGGTTGCGGTCTGCCATTCGAAAGAGTGGTGCCATCTGGGTGCTCTGGCAAAAGGGGCGTCCCGCGTTGAAGCAGTCGCATGTCATGGCCGCCGCCAAGGTGGCGGGGCTCGTGGACATCAAGGTCGCGAGTTTCTCTGACGAGCTGAGCGCACTCAAGCTCGTGATCCCGGTTGCCGACCGCTGATTCCCGGGATGACGATAAGGCTCCTCCCGCGGGCATCCCGTAACGCCTCCCGCTGCCTCGACGCCCCCCATAACTTGCGTGCACGTCACCAGCCATCGGCAGCCCTGGGAGCCCGATGAACCGACGCCAGGCTGACAGACGGGTCCGCGAACTCCGAACGCAGATCCGCCACCACGACTATCGCTATTACGTTCGGGACGCGCCCGAGATTTCGGACGAAGCCTACGACGAGCTCTTTGCCGAGCTCCGCGCCTTGGAAGAGCGTTATCCGGATCTAGTCTCTCCCGACTCACCGACCCAGCGGGTCGGTGGTATCCCCCTGGACAAGTTTCCGACCGTCGAGCATCTGGCCCCGATGATGAGTCTTGACTCGTCGCAAGAGAAAAGCGCCCTCAGGCGCTTCGACGAACGAGTGCGGAAGGTGCTGGGTGACGCCGTGGCCTACGTGGTAGAGCCCAAATTCGATGGGGCCTCCGTAGAGCTCGTGTACGAGGACGGTGTGCTCGTTCGGGCCTCGACCCGCGGCGACGGGTTGAAAGGGGAGGGAATCACCGAGAACATTCGGACGATTGCGTCGGTACCGCTGCGACTTCGCAATGCGGAAACCTCTGGAGTCCTGGCGTTCCGCGGTGAGGTGATCATTCGGGTCTCCGCATTCGAAGAGCTTAACGAACGGCTTCTGGCCGACGGACGTGCGCCGTTTGCCAATCCGCGAAACGCGGCCGCGGGATCGCTGCGACAATTGGATCCCAAGATCACGGCCCAACGACCATTGGACATCTTTGTCTACGATCTCTTGGCGGGCGGCGCCGGATTCGAGTTCGAGACGCATTGGACAGTCCGAGATGCACTGCAACGGTGGGGGCTCTTAGTGAATGACCTGGCACTGCGCGCCACGTCACTGGACGAGGTGCTGGGGTTTCACGAGGACCTCTACGGGCGGCGGGACGATCTGGAGTATGAGCTGGATGGGGTCGTCGTTAAACTCGACGATCTCTCCGCTCGCGAACGGTTGGGCGCTACGTCGCATCATCCGCGGTGGGCGTTTGCGTTCAAGTTTCCCCCCCGGAAAGAAATCACGCGCGTCCTCAAGATCCTTGCGAGCGTGGGCCGTACCGGAGTCGTAACCCCGGTTGCCATGCTGCGACCGGTCAACCTGGGCGGCGTGACGGTCAGCCGGGCAAGCTTGCACAATCGTGAAGAGGTGTCTCGTAAAGACGTGCGGGAGGGTGACCGTGTGCGAGTCCAACGGGCGGGAGACGTGATCCCACAGGTGGTGGAACGCGTAGATGAGCCCGGTCGTCGTCGCGGTCCCAGGTTTCGTATGCCCCACACCTGTCCTTCGTGTGCGACGAAGCTCGTCGAGCGCGGACCGTTCACCATCTGTCCCAACAGTTTCGAGTGCCCAGCCCAACTGGCCGGGCGCCTCGTGCATTTTGGTTCTCGCCAGGCGCTGGACATCGAGGGTCTCGGTGAAGAGACGGCCAAGCTGTTCGTTCGGGAGGGATTGGTGCGCCAGCTCCCGGATTTGTTCGACATACAGGCCGCGCAGCTCATGCGCCTCGAGGGGTTCGCCGAGAAATCGGCGACGAACCTCGTGGAAGCCATCGATCGGGCCTCTACCGTGGAACTCCACCGATTCCTGTACGCCCTCGGTATCCCCGAAGTCGGGGCTGCCGTGGCGCGAGACCTCGCACGTCGTGTCGGGTCGTTCGACGCCATCCGTCATGCATCGGAGGAGGAGCTACAGGCCGTGGAGGGAGTGGGCCCCAAGATGGCGGAGCAGATCAGAGCGTTCTTCGGCGATCGGCGAAACCGAGAGATCCTGGATGCACTCATCGATCATATGGAACTCCTCGAGCCGGAGGCGAGCGCAGCCGATGTCCTCGATGGCGCGAAGATCGTGTTCACCGGGGGATTGGAACGCCTCTCCCGTGTGGAAGCTCAGGCGCTCGTCGAATCTCTCGGGGGGCGGGTGACGTCATCCGTCAGCAAGGAGACAGACTATGTGGTGGCCGGGACGGACCCGGGGTCCAAGTACGAGAAAGCAAAGGCGTTAGGGGTGCCGACGCTCTCGGAGGACGAGTTCTTCGCCCTCCTCCGGACCAAAGGAGCAGCGGTCTGATGGAGAACGTCGAAATCGCCGGTGTGCTCGAAGACATTGCCGACCTCCTCGAGCTGCAGGACGCGAACCCATTTCGCATACGAGCGTACCGCAATGCCGCCCGCACCGTCGAGGCCCACACGACGCCGCTCCGCAAACTGGTGGCGGACGGTGAGGATCTTCGGAAGCTCCCCGGCATCGGGAAGGACATCGCTGGTTACATCCGAGAGCTGATCGAGACGGGGTCGCTGAAACTCCTCGGCGAGCTCAGCAAGGAGATTCCCGTCACCCTCGTGGAACTCACCCGCATCCCCGGCCTCGGCGCAAAACGCGTGCGGGTCCTGTGGGAGACGCTCGGCGTCGAGACGCTCGACGACCTCGAGCGAGCGGCCAGACAAGACGAGATCAAGGGCATCAAAGGGTTTGGGGCCAAAACGCAGGCGAGAATTCTCGAGGGGATCGCCTCCCGACGCCGACTCGGTGTCCGGTTCAAACTGGCGGACGCCGATCAGTACGTGGAGCCTCTCGTGGCGTATCTGCGGGAAGATCCCGCCGTCGAAACCGTCGAGGTGGCCGGAAGCTACCGACGTCGCCGCGAGACCGTGGGAGATATCGATCTGCTCGTGATCGCGGACGATCCCACCGCAGTGACCACGCGGTTTACACGCTACCCCGAGGTCACGCAGGTCGAGTTGGCGGGCGACACCAAATCCACCGTGATCTTGCGATCGGGTCTTCAGGTGGATCTCCGGATCCTGCCACCGAAGAGCTACGGGGCGGCTCTGCAGTACTTTACCGGCTCCAAGGAGCACAATGTCAAGCTGCGCAAGCGGGCCGTGGAGCAAGGGCTCCGCGTCTCCGAGTACGGCGTCTTTCGCATTGCGGGTGGCAAGCGGAAGGAAAGCGACGACGAGGAACGCGACCCCTGGTCCGGAAAGCTCGTTGCCGGAAAGACCGAGCAGGAGGTGTACGACGCCGTGGGGGTTTCGTGGATGCCTCCGGAGATCCGGGAGGACCGTGGCGAGATCGAGGCGGCTCTCCGGGATGAGCTTCCGCATCTGATCAGCTTGCGTGATATCCGGGGGGATCTGCAGATGCACACCGTCTGGTCGGACGGGAAGGCAACGGTCGAAGAAATGCTCGATGCCTGTGCGTCCCAGGGCTATGAGTACTGTGCGATCACCGACCACTCCAAGGCCCTCGCCATGACCGGGGGTTTGGACGAAGCCAAACTTCGGGAGCAGTGGAAAGAGATGGACGAGGTAGTCGCCCGTCGAAAGGACATCGTGCTGCTGCGGAGCATGGAGGTGGACATCTTATCCGACGGAGCGTTGGATCTCGAGGACGAGCTCCTCGCGGATCTCGACGTGGTCCTGGTCTCCATCCATTCCAAACTCGACCTCCCGGCCGCCAAGCAGACCAAACGTATCCTCAAGGCAATCGAGCATCCGGAAGTGGATATTCTCGCCCATCCCACCGGACGCCTCATCAACCAACGAGAGCCGATGGCTTTCGACCTGGACGAGGTGCTCCAGTGCGCGGCCGAGTTCGGCGTGGCGATGGAGCTCAATGCCAGCCCCGATCGTCTCGACCTTCGAGACACACACCTCATGCAAGCCCGAGCGTTGGGCATCAAGGTGGTGATCAGTACCGATGCCCATCGACCCGAAGATCTCGGGCTGATGCGGTATGGGATCGACCAGGCGCGCCGCGGCTGGCTCGAGGCTGGGGACGTGCTCAACACACTGCCGGTGCGTAAGCTCCGAAAGGCGCTTCGAGGAGGGGCAAGGTGATTCCGTTGGATCCGGCGCCGCGCTGGGCGCACTCTCCAGACCATTCCGCTAGCTCTCACATGACGATGGAGGTGTCATGGCGGATATCAAAGTCCGCAAGAACGGCCCATACCTGGTGACCGGCGGTGTCACGTTGAAGGACGCCGAGGGGAACCCCATCCACGCCGACGAGACGTTCGTGCTCTGTCGATGTGGCCACTCCAGCACGAAACCGTTCTGCGACGGCTCACATAAGCGGATCGGATTCGACGACGAAGCATGAAACGAGTCATTCGAAAAATCGCCGACCGCGACAACCTGCGCCTGATCCCGGGATTAGGGCACTTTTCGAAACGGAAATCAGGATTGGCACCGGGCACTCTGGTGCACGTGGGCGAAGAGCGCACGGAGCCAGTCCGGATCACGGTCCTTGATTATGACCAGGATCGAGTGGAGGAGTTGGAGTTCGAGCGTATCGAGGACTGCTTTCGATTCCGCGACACGCCCTCGGTTACGTGGATCAACGTGGACGGGGTACACGACGTAGACGTGGTAGCCAGGCTCGGAGAGCACTTTGGCTTGCACGCACTTCTCCTGGAAGACGTGGTGCATACCGATCAGCGCCCCAAGGTGGAGGACTTCGTCGACAGCGTGTACATCGTGTTACGCATGCTCTTTTTCCAGGATCACGAGCGGGCCAGACTCGAGAACGAGCAGATCAGTATCGTGCTTGGCGCCAAGACCGTCATCACATTTCAGGAGCGAGCGGGTGACGTGTTCAACCCCATCCGGAAGCGAATTCGCGACGGACGGGGCCAGATTCGGCAGCTCGGGGCGGACTACCTCGCCTATTCCCTCATCGACGTGGTGGTGGACAATTACTTTGGGGTGCTGGAGCAGTTGGGTGACGAAATAGAGGAAGTGGAAGTCGAGCTTATGGAGCGGCCCACGCCCGATGTCCTGAGAGTGATTCAACGTCTGAAGCGAACCACCATTGGCGTACGGCGCGCGGTGTGGCCCCTTCGAGAAGTCATCAACGTGATCCTCCGTGGCGATATCCAGCTGTTTTCGCAACCGACCCAGGTCTTCCTGCGCGATGTGTACGACCACACGGTGCGGGTCGTGGATATCGCAGAGACGTTCCGCGAGATGGTGGGAGGGATGCTCGATATCTATCTGTCGCAGGTAAGCAACCGCATGAACGAGACCATGAAGGTGCTGACCGTCATTGCGACGATCTTCATCCCGCTGACGTTCATCGCCGGCGTCTACGGCATGAACTTCGACAATATGCCGGAGCTGCACTGGCGGTACGGCTACTGGTACGTCTGGGGGGTCATGGCGCTGGCAGGGATCCTGCTCGTGCTCCTGTTCCGTCGCAAACACTGGCTCTGACGGCGTTGCCCCGGCGCGTGGCTCCGGGTACCTTCCGGGCCCGGGACGGCGTCGTTTTTAAGAGTCGTAAATTCCAAATTCACATGAGGTTGCAGTGAAGATAGCCGTGTGTGTGAAGCGGGTTCCGGATTCCGAGACCCGAATCAGGGTGGCCGCGGATGGCCGGTCTATGGAGCCGAGCGGCGTCAAGTTCGTGTTGAATCCGTACGATGAGTTCGCGGTCGAAGAGGCACTACAGCGCAAAGGGGACGAAGGCGAGGTGGTGGTGGTGTCGCTTGGCGATGACGCGGTGCAAGAGACCATCCGAACCGCCTTGGCCATGGGCGCGGATCGTGGGGTCTTGCTCAAGACGGATGGGGTCCCGCCGGATCCTCTGGTCACGGCTCGGCTGCTGGCTGCAGAGCTGGAAGGCGGAGATTACGACCTCATTCTGTTCGGCAAGCTGGCCATCGACGACTACCACCACGGTGTGGGACTCATGGTCGCCGAGCTTCTCGGGCTTCCCTGTGTCAGCTCGATCGTCCATCTAGACCTGAGTAATGGCAAAGGGGTGGCCGAGCGGGAGATTGAGGGTGGGGTCGAGGTTGTCGAGTTCTCTCTGCCGGCTGTGCTCACAGCGGACAAGGGGTTAAACGAGCCGCGGTATCCGGCGCTCAGGGGAATCATGATGGCTAAGAAGAAACCCTTGGAAGTCAAAGCGGCGAACGCAGAGAGCGGGGGAATGGAGATTGTCGAGATGACGTTGCCGCCGGAGCGGCAAGGAGGCCGGATCGTGGGCGAGGGTCCTGACGCGGTTCCTTCCTTGATCGACGCGCTCCGCAACGAAGCGAAGGTGCTCTGATGGCGGATATCCTCGTCGTTCTCGAGCAGCGAGATGGGATGCTGAAGCGCGTCGCACATGAAGCACTCGCGGCGGCGCGGAGTCTCGTCGACGCCCAGGGTGGTGAGGTGCACGGACTCGTGGTGGGACCGCCGGGAGTCGCGACCGATGGCTTGGGCGACGCCGGCGCGGACAAGGTGTTCGTCGTCGCGGCCGATGACCTGCAGCTCTATCAAGCGGATCCGTATGCGCGGATCGTGGCCGAGCGGGCGGCCACGGGTGCATATGACACAGTGCTCCTGTCGGCGACGGCGATGGGCAAGGATCTTGGACCCCGTCTAGCCGCGCGATTGCGATGCCCGCTCGCGACCGACGTAACCGCGGTCGCTGTGGACGGCGACTTGGTCGTGACACGGCCTGTCTATGCCGGCAAGGCCGTCTGCCAGGTGAAGATTACGCAGCGGCCCTGCGTCATCTCGGTCCGGCCCAACGTCTTTGCGCCGGTCCAATCCGGCCGGGCGGCCACGCTGGAAACAGTGGACGTGGAGTCTGGAGAGGTGCGAGCCAAGACCGTCCGTGTCAAAGAGCCGGAAAAGGCGACGCTGGATGTGGCCGAGGCGTCGATCGTCGTGAGCGGGGGCCGAGGGCTCAAAGGACCCGAGAACTTCCATTTGATCGAAGAACTGGCCGAAATGCTCGGCGGTGCGCCTGGGGCATCGCGCGCCGTGGTCGACGCCGGTTGGCGGCCGCACGCCGAACAGGTGGGCCAGACCGGGAAGACGGTGAGTCCCACCTTATACGTGGCCGTCGGGATTTCCGGCGCCATCCAGCATCTGGCCGGGATGCGAACATCGAAGGTCATCGTGGCGATCAACCGCGACAAGGACGCGCCGATCTTCAAAGTCGCAGACTACGGCGTGGTTGGTGATCTGTTTGAAGTGGTCCCACGACTGATCGACGAACTCAAGAAGCTCCGCGGGAACTGAACGCATGTCTGGCGATCTGCTGCCCGCCAACTCCCAACCGCCACTTCCCCAGCACCGGCTCATCGTCGCTGAGCCGCCCGGCGATGAACGTATCGAGATGGACGTCCTATTCGTCGGTGGGGGGCCGGCAGGGCTCGCAGGAGCGATCCACCTGGCGCAATTGGTCCGACGGGACCAGGAAGCGGGAGGGGACCTCGGGGAGATCTCGATCGGCGTCCTCGAAAAAGCCGGAGCCTTGGGAGAGCACTGTCTCTCAGGCGCGGTGGTGAACCCCCTTCCGTTTCGCGAGCTCTTTCCGGATCTCGGTGATGAGGACTTCCCCTTCCGTGCGCCGGTTCGTAAGGAGGCCGTCTACCTGCTGACGGGATCGCGCGCGTTACGGATTCCGACCCCTCCGCCGATGCACAACAAAGGCAACTTCATTGCATCGATCTGTGAAATCGTGCGCTGGCTGGGGGAGCGAGCGGAAGGCGTGGGGGTGGACATCTTCGCGGGGTTTCCCGCCGATGCGCTCCTCGTGGAGGGAAACCGCGTGCTGGGCGTTCGGACCACACCTTCCGGTCTCAATCGCGACGGTAGTCAGTTATCCAACTACATGCCCCCGGCCGACGTCACAGCCAAGGTCACGGCATTGGCCGAGGGCACCCGCGGATCATTGACGCAGGCGTACCTGCAGTGGCAAAGCATCGCGTCGTCCAACCCGCAGATCTACGCGCTCGGCGTAAAGGAGCTTTGGGAGACCAAGCAGCCAATCGACTCCGTCATCCATACGCTTGGATGGCCGCTTCCAAGAGATGCATTTGGCGGGAGCTTCCTGTACCCTCTCGAGCCCAACGTTGCGGCGTTGGGGCTCGTGGTGGGCTTGGATCATCCGTACCGCGATCTCGACGTCCATGCGCTCCTTCAAGAGATGAAGACCCACACGCTGTTCCGCCGTCGCCTGGAGGGTGGAGAAATGGTGGAGTGGGGGGCGAAGACCATTCCGGAAGGCGGCTGGTTTGCGCTGCCCAAGCGACGTCACGGTGACGGTGTGCTGATGCTGGGTGATGCCGCCGGCTTTGTGGAAGTCGCATCGTTGAAGGGGATTCACTACGCCATGTACTCGGGAATGCTCGCCGCGCGGGCCATCTTCCGAGCGCTGAAGCTTGGCGACACCAGCGCCGCTTCTCTCGCGGAGTACGACCGGTTGGTCGATGCGTCGTACATCCGGACGGATCTGTATCGCAGACGGAACATGAGGCTCGCGTTCAAAGACGGGTTCTACGTTGGTGGATTCAAGGCGGGGCTCATGACCGTGACGGGTGGACGTTTTCCCGGTGGCCGAATCGCCATGGACAGCGATGCTCAGGTCCGGCGCTACCGCGAGTTGGCTTCCACCGTGAACGCGGATGGCACCCTGACGGTCAGCAAGGTGGACGCGGTGTTCAAGTCCGGGAACGCGACGCGTGATACGATCCCGTCCCACCTGGTGGTGGGTCAAGACGTGGATGCGGACACCGCGAGCTTCTACAGTCATCTCTGCCCTGCCGGTGTCTACGAGGTGGTGGACGGTCAGCTGCGGGTCAACGCGCCCAACTGCGTCGACTGCAAGGCAACCGACGTGCTGGGACCCCGCTGGACTCCTCGGGAGGGGGGCTCGGGTCCCGCGTACAAACGGATGTGACGTAGCCCGTCGCATGGCGGGGTGCAAGCCAGCGAAACCCGATGGGCCTTTGGCGCTGTTGTTGGGAGAAGCAGGAATGAAGTGACGATGGAACCCTTCCGTGTGGCCATCATTGCGGTACTCGTCGGGTTGTTTTCGTGGGTCGACCAGCCGTAGGGCAGCAAGGCGAGCGGCGTTGTGCTGATCTGGACGCAGGACGGCAGTCGGTAGCGGCCCGGCCGTGTCCCGTTGCGATTAGAAGGGCGGCTCCTCCACGTACCGTGACTCTCCCAACAAGATGGCATCGAGGGTTTCCCCCGGCGCGATTTCCTCACGATCCTCCGGCACGATGAGCAGCGCGTCAGCCTTGGTCATCGATGTCAGAATCCCCGAGCCCTGCGGTCCTGTGAGATACGCGGCCGGGATACCGTTATTCTCATCTTGGAGTCGCACGCGGACGAAATGCCGCAGGCGTCCAGGTGTGTGAATGGGCTCGGCCACGCGCACGTGCGTCGTTTGCCGATAGGGGCGGGCGTGTCCCAGCATCCGACGGATGGCGGGACGCACGAATAGCTCGAAGGTGACCATGGTGCTCACCGGGTTGCCCGGCAGGCCGATCCACGGTAGTCCGCGCACGAACCCGAAGCCGACCGGGGCGCCAGGTCGCATCGCCACCCGCCAGAATCGGAGATCCAATCCCATGTCCTCTAGGGAGCCCCGAAGGTAGTCGTGCTCCCCCACGCTCACCGCGCCGGAGGTGACGAGCAGGTCCGCGGTCGATGCCCGCCCCACCCGTCGCCGCAAGTCGTCCGGCTCGTCACGGGCGATGCCAAGGTTGATGGGCTCTGCACCCGTCTGACGCACATTGCCGAAGAGGGTGTAGGTGTTGGAGGAGGCAATCTTTTTTCCGCTCAAGATCGCTTCCCGATCGTCGAGATCGGCGATCTCGTTCCCGGTCGTGAGGATCGCGACCCGGGGTTTTCGGTAGACGTAGACCTCGCTTGCCGCCACGGACGCGAGGACGCCGAGCTCAGCCGGGCCAAGCGGAGTTCCGCTTTCCAGCACCGTTCCCCCGCGCGCGATATCCTCCCCCCTCTTGCGCACGTTGCGGCCAAGGTCGCGAAGATCGTCGATTCGCACCTGGCGTTCGCCGGTGGTGGTTGTGTCCTCCTGACGAACCACCATATCGGCACCCTTCGGAAGCGGCGCACCGGTGAAGATGCGCGCACATTCGCCCGCACCGATCGTCCGGGAGGGAAACGAGCCCGCCGGAATCTCCTCCACCACTTTGAGTTCGATCGGATTCGCTCTTGTCTCGAGGTCGGCTGCCCGCACGGCGTATCCATCCATGGCGGAGTTGTCCCAGTGCGGCAGATTGATCGGGCTCTGCACCGCAGATACGAGCACGCGCCCGAGGGCTTCTGAAAGCGGGATGCACTCTACGGGAAGCGTATCGATCTCTTCGAGGATTGCGCGGGCAGCTTGGGATGGCGTGTGCATGGACGTTAGATGTGCTGGGCGCGCCAGATCTCCTCAGCACGCGCAAGGTCTTCCTCGGTGTTGACGTTGAAAAACAAGGTCTCCGGATCGCCGTGGCGCGAGACCTCCTCGGGAGAGAGGGTCCCGACCGTGACCTGCTCGTGAAAGCCGGTAGCGCGGTAATCCTCGTTCGCTAGTTGTTCCCGGATGGCGGTCGTGCAGCCCGGCCCGTAGACCGCGCACATCGGTTCCACTCCGTGAGGGCCGGCGCTCGCCGGAACGAGCACATCGACGTCATCGGCACCGCGGGCGAGCGTCGACAACAGCTCCGAGGACACGAACGGCATGTCCCACGCGACCACCAAGACCGGACCAGCGGCCGCCGAGAGCGCCGTATAGATCCCGCCGAGGCTTCCACAGCCTTCGAGTAGATCCTTCCGGACCTCAAGATCCGCAATCCAGCTTTCCGCCGTGGGATCGTTGGCGACGAGCAGAGGGGGTGACCCAAGTGCTGCGCGCATGACCTGCGCGACGCGGTCGATGATCCGCTCACCGCCGACCCGCGCGAGGCCTTTGGGGCGACCCCCGAATCGACTGGCCATTCCCCCAGCCAGGATGGCACCGCGAACGCTCATCGAGACGTTACCGACCCTCGTACGAATGGATCTGCGCGATGGTCACGTGGATTCATGGGAGCCGTCGTACTCGACGTAGAGATTGGGGTCCTCCTGAATACGTACGCGATGGAGATGCACGCCTTTGGGAAGACGTCCCACCACGCGCTTCCAAATGTAGACGGCGAGCGCCTCACCGGTGGGGATCTGCTGGCCATCGGCGAACTCTGGGACGGCGTAGTTCAGGTGGCGATGGTCGAATCGTTCGAACACCTCTTCGCGCAGTATCCCGTCCAGTTGGGTCAGGTTGATCACCATTGCCGTCTCGGCGTCGAGAGGGCCCGCTACGGTCACGTGACAGGTGTAGTTATGTCCGTGCCCGTGCTCGTTGGCGCACGGCCCGAACACCTCTTGGTTGCGCGCCGCAGACCACTCGGGACGGTGATACCGGTGCGCGGCACTGAAGCGTACCACACGAGTCAGAAACACTTGAGACATGCTCGCAATGTAGCCGGAGATCAACGCACCCGCAGGGCCGCAGGCGTCGGCTCTTGCGGAGACTCGTGAGGGTTCGGCCGACCAGCGGTGAGCGCGACGAACGAGGCCACGAGCCTACAACCGAAGCGCGTAGCCTAGCGAGAAAGTGAGGACCAGATGGTGGGTCCAATCCGTATCGCTGCTCGTGAGGGGGTCGAGCACCGGCGCCCCGTCGGGATCGGCCACGGGCGGCTGGAAAAAGAGATCCGGATAACGGAGGCGCCAGATGACGTCTCGCGCTTCGAAGCGAAAGAGCAGCCGATCGCTCACGTGCCAGCGAGCTCCCGCCTGCGGCGCGACGATGAAATGCGTGTTGAACTCGAATGTGCTGGAGTCCTCGGGCACCTCACCGCCAAACGCCAGCCCCAGCGCCCCACCAATGTACGGAGCCAGCCGGCGCCAAGTCTTGCCCCCCGTCAAGACGAGATTGATGCCCGCGTCGGCCATGAGAACCTGCTGGTCAAACGTGCCGCGAGCACGCAACCCGGCGACCTGCGTTGGGTCGATCACGCGCCGGTCTAGGTCGGCCACGCCGAGCCGGATGTCGAGAGCCACCGGTCCGGAAAACAGAAACTCGTATCGACCCCCAACCACGACGCCGTCGCGGGGCCCGACCCCCGCCCGGCCCGCTTCGCCCTTGACGTAGCCACCCCACGCCGAGAAGACCTGTCGGGCCCGAACCTCGCGGTAGGGAGACGCGTCCGGTGGGTGACCCACTTGAGCGCTGGTTGCAGGCGGAAACGCGAGTGCGACCGCACACAGCGCGGCCGCGGTGAGCGCCCGTTGCACCGGCCGGCGGTGCGTCGTAGAATGCTCGATTGTGGTCATCGAATGAGGCAATCTATCGAGCTCCTCCGGCCCCTACCACCCTCTCGCTGGGTGTGGTCGTTGGTGGCAGTGGTCGCCGTTGTGATCCCAGCGGTGCCCGCTTCGGCGCAGGACGCCTACCGGGTTCGACGGACGGAGAACTTTCGTAAGGATCCCTCCGCGGCGGGCGTGCTGCTCGCCACCATCTCCGAGGGGGTAACGCTGCAAGGTCGAGCCGATGCCAACGGATGGATCGAGGTGACGCTCGATGGGTGGATTTGGTCACGGTCGCTTTCCCCCACCAACCGCGAAGGGCACGACCGGGTCGTCGACGCGCGAGGGGGTGAGAATCTCAGAGCCTCCCCCAATGGACGTGTGCTTGCCAGGGTGGCCAACGGCTGCCTGCTCGATCACGTCGAGACCAGAGAAGGTTGGGTACGGGTACGCCGCACCGGGTGGATTTGGGGACGCTCGCTCGATGCGGTCCAGTCAACGGGATCGACCACGGCGTCTCCGGCTCCTGGGGCCGGCGCGACGTTGGATCAGGCCCTGACGGCCAACGACCTTGCGCTCCATCAGAGTCCGGACGGTCCCGAGGTGGGCAACCTCGGAGCCAACGCGCCGGTGCGCATCATGGCGCGGTCGGGCGATTGGGTGCGCGTCCAGACGGAGGGATGGGTACGGAGGAGCGAGCTCAAGCCGGCCGCTTCGGAAGTTCGCGTGGGCGTCAGCGCCGCCGAGGTGCGTTCCCGTCCGCGAGAGTTCGAGGGTCAACTCGTTCAGTGGACCGTGCAGTACATTTCTATTCAACAGGCCGACGAGCTCCGCAAAGATATCCCGGCGGGGAGGAAGTACATCCTCGCCCGAGGCCCGCTTCCGGAAGCTGGCTTCGTGTATATCGTAGTCACGGACGAGCAGATTGCGGAGCTGGAGAAACTTCCACCGCTCACGTCCGTAGAGCTGGTAGGGCGCATCCGCGTTGGTCGATCCCAGTTCCTCGGCAACCCCATTCTCGACCTTGTGGAGATGGCGGTTCGCGACAGTTGAGGTCATGCATGAACGAGAACCTTCGAGCCAAGATCGTAGCCAGATTGGAAGGGCTGTCGGACGAGCACGGCCGCCAGCTCCTGGACTATCTGGAGTTCCTTTTATCCAAGTACAACCAGAGCCGGCGGGCTGCGTCGCCCCTCAAGCGATTCGCCGAGAGCCTCGAAGATGCGTTGGGGGGCACGAGCCTCACGGATACGGCCGCCAAGGGGACGGCACAGGTCGTCGACGCCGCCGGGCGCGTAATGGCCGGGCTATCGGCGGCGGGTCGCGCGGTGGCAGACGAACTCGCCGGGACCCCTGAGGAGCCCGAACCGGTGTCGGAAGGTGACGCGGAAGAGGCGAAACCGGAGTTGAAAATCGAGCACGGCGGGCACAACCAGTCCGCTTGACCCCTGTGACGGTGGCGGATACCTTCCGCTATGGAAGAGAGATTCTACCACCGGACCCGCCGCGCTCGCTCGGCGGGTCTTTGTGCATCCGGAGTGTCGACGTGACCCGCTTGCGTCCAGGCCATGCGCTGACCTTCGACGACGTCCTACTAGTCCCCCGCCACGCCTCCGTCCATCCGCGCGACGTTGATGTCCGAACCCTGTTCACCCGGGGCATTACGCTCAACATTCCGCTGGTATCCGCGGCGATGGATACGGTCACGGAATCGGGGACGGCCATCGCCATGGCACGCGCTGGGGGGATCGGCGTCATTCACAAGAACATGCCGATCGATCGCCAAGCGGCGGAGGTGGACCGGGTCAAGCGTTCGGAGAGCGGCATGATTTTGAATCCGATCACGCTGGGACCCGACCGGCCCATTCGGGAAGCAGCGGCCCTGATGGCCCGGTTTCGCATATCGGGTGTCCCGATCGTGGATGGCCGCGGCAAGCTCGTCGGCATCATCACGAATCGCGACCTCCAATTCGAGAGCAATCTGGACCGTCCGATCCGCGATGCGATGACGAAGGAAGGCCTCATCACCGCGCCGGTCGGAACCACGCTCGAAGAGGCGGAGCACATCTTGGGTCGTCACCGGATCGAGAAGCTCCCGGTCGTGGACGAGGGCGGGATCCTCAAGGGGCTGATCACCGTCAAAGACATCTTCAAGCGGCGTGAGTTCCCCAACGCGAACAAGGACGAACACGGTCGGTTGCGGGTAGCGGCTGCGGTCGGCGTGGGGGAAGAAGTGATGGATCGCGCCACGGCCCTTATTCACGCTGGTGTCGATGCTATCGTCGTAGATTCCGCGCACGGCCATTCTGAGGGGGTGCTCCGCGCCATCGGACAAGTGCGGGAGCAGTTTCCCGATGTGCAGCTCGTGGGCGGCAACGTGGCGACACTCGAAGGGGCGCAGGCGTTGGTGGAGCGGGGTGTGGACGCGGTCAAGGTGGGCATCGGTCCTGGCTCCATCTGCACGACACGGGTCGTGACCGGTGTGGGCGTCCCGCAGATTACCGCCATCGTCGAGGCCGTCCGGGGAGTGGGGGACATGCCGATCATTGCGGACGGTGGCGTCAAGTACTCCGGTGATGCAGTGAAAGCGCTCGCCGCCGGCGCCTCGAGCGTGATGTTGGGTTCCATGTTGGCGGGAACCGAGGAGAGTCCCGGCGAGAGTTTTCTCCTCGAAGGAAGGCGATTCAAGACCGTCCGCGGGATGGGATCCCTGTCGGCCATGCAGGAGGGATCCGCGGATCGGTATTTCCAGGAAGGAGATCTCTCGCCCCAGAAGCTCGTGCCGGAAGGGATCGAAGGGCGGGTTCCCTATCGGGGACCCGTGGGTGACGTGATCTTCCAAATGGTTGGTGGGATCCGGAGCGGCATGGGGTACTGCGGATGCGCGACGCTGCTCGAGCTCCGCTGCGAGACGGAGTTCGTCCAAGTCACCACCGCCGGCCTTCGCGAATCACATCCGCACGACGTGGTCATCACGCGCGAAGCGCCCAACTACAGCGGGTAGGCGCTACTTCGTATCGCCTCGATGCCGGGCCTTGCGCGCTTCAACGATCTGACGGTGGACGGCAACGTTGTCCAGCCACGCCTTCCGCTCGAAGTAGCTCTTGGTCAGCTCAGCCACCTTGGGCGAGAGTAGGATCAAGGCCAAGAGGTTGGGCAGGATCACGAGTCCCAAGAAGACGTCCCCGAGACTCCACACGTCTGCCAAGGCCAAGACGGCCCCCACGAAGTGCATGGCGACGAACGCGATCTTGTAGGGGAGGATCGCTTTGGCGCCAAAGAGATAATTGGCGCACCGATCACCGTAATAACTCCAGGCAATCGACGTCGACACGGCAAACAGGAACACGCTCAGCACCACGATGTACTTCCCGAAGTCTCCAGGGATACCGCGCTGGAAGCCGAGCATGGTGAGCGGTGCACCGCTCTCCACGGCGTCGCCGTAGAGCGCCGTGTACGTGGTCCCGTCTGCCCCCTCAGCCACGCCGCGGACCGGGTAAACGGTCCCGTTGAAGGGGCTGGTTTGTGTCGAGTCGGTGAAGAGCTGCTCCACCACCACTTCGTGCCACGCAATCTGGGCGACGTTGGGTGCAACGCCCACCTGGCGGCCGTTCTCGAAACGAATCTCAGAGGGCGGTTGCGGATCGCTGCGCCGTCCACCGTCGGTGTAGGCGACATACGAGAGGTCGCCTCCAGTGAGGGTGATCTGGGTATTGATGCGATCGTCCCACACGCCGGTGATGATGATGACGAGCGCCGTCATCGTAACGATGACAATCGTATCGATGAACGGCTCCACCAACGCCACGACGCCTTCCGAGACCGGCTCGTCAGTTTGGGCGGCGGCGTGCGCGATAGGAGCAGAGCCCTGACCCGCTTCGTTCGAAAACAGTCCCCGCTTCACACCCCACATCATCGTGACGAGAAAGGCGCCGACGCCGGTGCCGGCAATACCGGCGCTCGGGTTGAAGGCCTCGCGAAAGATCAGCCCGAAGGTGGGGAGCACCTGGTCGATGTTGGTCAGGATAATGAACAGCGCACCGGCAACGTAGATGCCGGCCATCGAGGGTGCCAAGATACCGGTCACCTTTCCGATTCGGCTGATGCCACCGAGAATCACCGCCGCGACGATCGTTGCCGTGACGAAACCGGTGAGCGCAACAGGAATTCCGAACGTGGTGCGCAGCGTGTCAGCGACGGTGTTGGCTTGAATCGCGTTACCCGTGAGAAACGCGGTCAGTCCCAAGATCGCGGCAAACAGCACAGCCAACCACTTCCATCGAGCTCCAAGGCCGCGCTCGATGTAATACATGGGGCCACCGGACACCGTACCGGTCATCCGATCGGCCTTGTCCCGACTCTCGACCTGGCGGAAGTACTGCGCCAGCGTAACCTCGGTGAACTTGGTTGCCATTCCCAACCCAGCCGTGACCCACATCCAGAACAGTGCACCGGGTCCTCCCCAGTGAATGGCAATCGCCACGCCCGCAATGTTGCCGATCCCCACCGTGGCAGAGAGCGCCGTACTGAGGGCCTGGAAATGCGAAACGTCTCCGGGTTCGTCGGGATCGTCGTACCGTCCCGTTGTCACCGCGAACCCATGTCCGAGGTGCCGTAGCTGAATGAACGCGAGGCGGAAGGTAAGGAAGATCCCGGTGCCCACGAGGGCGATGACTACGACCGGGATACTTTCCTCTCCAGCCGGGATCCCAAACCCCCAGATGAAGTCGTTGAGCGACTGAACGATGTTGGCGAACGTTTCCATGGCGTTAGGCTGGCGGGTGAGTGGCTGACATAATGCGCTGGGGTCCTTCGGGTGGCAAGTAACGTGCGCGTCGGGTTTTCTGGGGTACCCGTGAGCGGGAAGTTGGTTCGGCCTTCGCGAAGCGTCCGGAAGCGGGTATCTTCGCTGCATGGCTGCCGCTGATTCGAGCCCCCGCACGCCCTCCGGTGGCGTCCGTGTTCCGGCGGCCCGCCGACGGTCGGCGCTGACCATGGTCAAGCTCTTCGAGGCCGGGACGCGGGTTGCGCTGACCACGCACGTGAACGCCGATGGGGACGGTGCCGGAGCGGAAGTGGCGCTGTGGCATCTCCTCACCGCCCGTGGTGTCCGAGCAGCGATCACCAACCCGACCCCGTTCCCCGATCGATATCGATTTCTTCTACGCGGTGCCGAGCGCGCCGATCGGTCTGGGGAATCGGTGAAGCACCTTCAGGATGCTGACTTGATCGTCGTCCTCGACATCTCTGACATCGGTAGGCTGGGACATTTGGCCGGGACGGTGGATCGGGCAAAGGTGCCGGTGGCGTGTATCGACCACCATGCGAGCAATGGCAAGCTGCCACCCGGTCCGCGTCTGGTTGATCCGGGTGCGTGCGCCACGGGTGAGCTGCTGTACGACCTAGCTCGCTCCGCGCGGTGGCCCCTCAACGGGCCGGCTGCACAGGCGTTGTACGTGGCGCTGTTGACCGACACGGGGGGCTTTCGGTTCGCCAACACGACACCCCGGGCCCTCCAGGTGGCGGCTCACCTGCTGGGGCATGGTATCGACCCCGAGAGCATCTATCGGAATGTGTACGCAACACAATCGGAAGGACGGATCCGTCTGCTCGGTGAGGTGCTCGACACCCTGGTCGTGGAACCCGAACGAGGCCTTGCCTGGCTGACCATCCCGCCCGGCGCGTTGGAGCGCCACGGCGTCGATCCGGATGAGCTGGAGGGCGTGGTGGAATTCGCGCGATCGGTCAAAGGCATCCAGCTGGCGATGCTGTTTCGCCGTATCGCCAATGGGCGGATCAAGGTTTCCTTCCGATCGGTGGGTGACGTGGATGTGGCGGAGCTGGCCCAGCAGTTTGGAGGTGGAGGTCATCGCAAGGCGGCGGGCGCATCGCTCCAAGGGTCCTTGGCAGACGTGCAAGCGACCGTGTTATCTGCGGCTCGCCGTCTGCTGGTCCCTTCGTAGGTTGCTCACCTCATTGCCCGTTTCTAAGATTTGATGGGATGACCAACAAACTGGAAGCCGCGGTTACGGAAGCGCTGACCAACGTCCGCAATCAACGGGTGGACCGCGATGTGCTCTCGGCCGGGATGGTGCAAGATCTTCGGATCGAGTCCGACGGCCGCGTCTCGTTCAGCTTTCTCCTGTCCCGAGAGGACGCCGCAGGGCTGGTGCGCGACGTGCGGCGAGCGGTACGAGCCGTCGCTGGAGTCCGTGATGTCACGATCGATGTGGTCGAACCGCGGCGGCCCCCCGATGCCGCCACCAGGGGTCCGGCCTCCGGTGGAATGCCTCAGGCGCCTCAGCCGACCGCGCTCCCGACCCTCGGCACCGTGCTGGCGATCTCGAGCGGCAAGGGAGGGGTCGGCAAGTCGACCGTGGCCGCCAACCTCGCCGCCGCTCTCGCCCGAGACGGGCGCTCCGTGGCGATCATGGACGCCGATATATACGGCCCCAACATTCCGCGCCTGTTTGGCGTGAGCGACAAGCCCCGCGTGGAAGGTGGGAAGATCATCCCGCTCGAGAAATACGGCGTCAAGCTGATCTCACTTGGGCTCCTCGTCGAACGGGACGCGCCCGCTATCTGGCGTGGACCGATCGTCACCAAGATCATCACGCAGTTCCTCCACGACGTGGACTGGGGTCCCCTCGACTACTTCATCGTGGACCTGCCACCTGGGACCGGCGACGCACAGCTGTCGCTGGCGCAAACGATCCAGGTGAAGGGTGCCATCATCGTCACCACCCCTCAGGAGATGGCGGTTGGGGACGCGCTGCGTGGAGCAAAGATGTTTGAACGCGTTGGCGTTCCCGTTCTCGGCATCGTCGAGAACATGAGCTACTTTGCCTGTCCCCATTGCGGCGAGCGCAGCCAGATCTTCGTGTCCGGTGGCGGGCAGCGGCTGGCCGACGAGCTGGGGATTCCCCTTCTCGGTCAGATCCCGCTCCAAGCGGAGATGGCGGGGATGGCGGATGCAGGGAAGCCCGTGGTCATCGCGCAGCCGGATTCGCCCGCGGCTCAGGCCCTCACCGAGATCGCACAGGTCGTTCAGAAACGCGCTGGCGGGCGCAGTATCTCGCTGCCCATCATCACCGGTTAGGGCGGTCGGCGTGCGGCCGATCCTCACTCTGCTCACCCATTGTTGGCTGCTCCGACGTCTGCGCTGCCGAGATGACGGCGGCGCCGTCTGGGGAGCTCGTCGCGCTCACGGGATCAGGTTACACGGTGGAGGTATTGCGACGAGATGGTGCGGCGGGGGTCGTGTTGGGCGTACGCTAGGGAGACGAGGTGAGGTTTGTCGAAGGCTACACGGGTCGGCGAACACCGACCTAACGCGGGAGGTCCCGTCCGTCAGTACCACTCCACGTTGATGTCGCCGATGACGGCATCGATTCGGACGTGCACCTGGGTGCGCGCCGAGTCGTAGTTGGTCGAGACGTAGCGCGCCCCCTGCTTGGTGAATCCCGCTCGCTGGAACGTCGCCAGAAATCGATCGAGATCGATGGAGACCCCTAGATCTTTGGGGAATCGAAGCGTGACCGCTCCGAACCCGATGTCCACGCTCGTCTCGGTAGCCACGTTCGGATCCCAGCTCCCGCCAAAGTCGACCGACAAGCCGCCGGCGCCACCGGAGATCGATATCTGTTCGCATCGCGCGTTGCCGAGTTTCTCGACGGTGAATTCGGCCGCGCCAACCTCGAATCGGAGATGCTCACAAGAGGTGCGGTTGGGCTCGCTGAACCTGACGACGGTGCGGCTCGCACCGGTCTTGAGCGTGGCCCGAGCAAGCACGAGGCCTCCGAGCTCGAGATCGGCGTCGGCAGCACCAAACTCAATCGCCAATCGGGCCGGGACGCCAACACCAACCGCCAGCGACAGGCGCTGTTTCGTGTTCTTGAGATACTTGAGCCTAGTGCTCACCCCCTCCCCGGAGACGCCGATGCGGAGAGAGCGCTCCGAGGGGTCGTACTCGGTCACCGGATCGAAATGGTCGTCGTCGTATACGAGCTCGGCGCGGTAGAGCGCCCCGCTGGAGTCCGGGCGGAGGAAGAACCGTCCGGCGGCAAACCGAACGTTCACCCGGAGCGTGTCTTCTGCCTGCATCCAACGCGAGAGGGAAACCGTTTGGTACGACTGAGCCGCGAGCGGTGGAGCCCCCACCGCGGCGGCGACGAGACCAAGGGTGACGGCGATCGGGGTGTTCACTCGCTGCCGCGGCGCGAGGACCGCGACCGCGTCATCAACTGGGCGGAGGGCTCCCAAAAGTGCTCGTCGGTGAGCGCCTGATCGATCTGGCGGATCACCGTGCCCCGGACACCCCCCCGTGAAACGATGGTGGCACCGAAACCGGCTGTAGCCACCATCCACGTGAGGAATGCCGCCATGATCAATGCGATCGTGCCGGCGACGGGAACCCAACTCAGTAAGACCGCCGGAATCCAAATGGCCAGGAGCCCGAGCAAGCCGTAGAACAGGTACCGGTACGTGAGCCAACCTCTCACCTCGTGTCCCTGTGCCATGCGACGCCGCACGTAGATCTCACCCACCGTCCGGGCGACGGCGATGTAACCACCCGCGACAGCGAGGAACAGCGCGACGGCAAAGGCGGCTACCGCGAATGGGACCACCAGGAGACCCACCAGGGTGATCGCGAGGCCCACGATCAGGATACCCAACGCCGGCAACAGCAGCGGTTGCGCGAAGAGTCCTGCAAGGAACGAGCGCCAGAACGAGTGCCACACGGTATCGGCCACCGCCTCGAGCTGGCGCGGCGCGAAGAACATCAGGCCGATGCCGAGGAATGCCAGGCCCACGAAGCTGGCGATGAGGCTCAGGAGATCCACGGCGATGCGTCCGATCGCCGAGGTCGAACCCGCAGCGGAGGCTCCAGTGGACACCACGATCTGAGGCCTGGGAGGGACGAGGTCCGGCACGGGTGGAGCGACTTCCGGCCGCGGGGTCAACACCCCGGAGACGGCCTGCACCCGACCCAACACGCGTCCCCCGTTATGCACCAATTGTCCTTGGAGCAATCTCACGTTCCCGTCCACGACGCCGCCGTCTTCGAGAATCACATCGCCGCCGAGCGCGATGAGATCGCCGCGGATCCGGCCTGCCACCCGGACGTCCCCGCTGAGCACGGTCACCGGTCCGTCGAGGACTTCGCCGGCCGGGACGAGGAGCCCATCCGTGTGGACGCCTTCGCCCTGGAGGATCCCGTCGAGATCCACCTGGATCTGGGCCGCCTCCAGCGCCGCGGCGACCTGTGCCGAGAGCGACGAGAGTGCCGGGACCGGCGCCACGGTTGGGGCGGGCCGCGGGGCCTGAGCACCCTGCAGCGGCCGAGCCGCCTCCCGAATCGCGCGGACCGCGTCGGCCTCGGAACCTTCGAGTCCGGAGACATCGAAGCGAAGCAGTCGCGTGATCAGCTCGCCGGGGTTCAAGGCGCCGGCTCCGGTCACCAGCTCACGCCACGCTTGTGATACCGGTCCGTCGGCCCGAACGCTCGCGACCTCCGCTCCATTGACCATTAGGTGGTCTCCGTGGATCGCCAAACGCACGACACCGCCGTCCGCCAGCTCCAAGTCGAGCGCGGCGGCATGATCGGAGATCGTTGCCGAGTGCGCCACCACGTGACCAGCCTGCTGCACGGCAAAGGTCGTCGCATGCAGCGGCGTTGCCGGAAGCAACGCCACGAGGCCAAGCGCCATCCTAACGCTTCGCATGGGTCCCCATCCTCACTGGCACGTCGGCCCCAACGGTGCGGTACAAGCCCCACGCGCAGGCGGCCATGAGTATCATGCCCGCCAGTGTCACGCTCAGCGCCTGTGCCACGGTCAACGCCGTGAATCCCAATGTCTCCCCGAGGGCGAGCCACGCGGAGGCCACGGCTTCGAGGCCCCCTCGCCACAAAGCAAGAACCCCGTGCTCGATCGCGAACCCCACCACCCGTCCCGCCTCCGTGGGGTAGGAAGCCACCAAGGCCCCGACGGTGACGGCAGTCACCAAGGTCCCGGCGATCAGAGGAATGGCCGCCATCCACATGCGACGTCTTGTCAGCTCGGTCCCCGCCCAATCGCGGAGCCGTCGGAGCCTTGGCGGCAGCGGAAGCCACACCCGCACGAGCACGCGCTCGGCCAGGCCCGGACTGGGCGTAAATGCGCGTAAAGCGGCCAGATGCTGGTGCACGGCCGGGTCTTCCTCGGCGGGGCTTCGCGGGTCCAAAGGAACGTCTCTCATCGTTAGTCCCTTACGGAATGCCGGTGCGGGAGTTTCACTCCCGGAGTGGGGCCAGAGCCTCTTGTAGCTCGGCTCGGGCCCGGTGGATGTAAGTCTTTACAGTACCGAGAGGTAGGTCGAGGATTTTGGCGATCTCGTCGTACGGCCGCCCCTCGACGTGGCGCAGGATGATACAGGCGCGGTACTCCGGTCTGAGTTGAGCAATGGCCCGTTCGATGGCGGAACCGAGCTCGCGGGCCTCGACCTCTTCGAGCGGGGACTCACCCGAATCCCCGACTTGGATGGCCGTGGCCTCGAGCCGATCCTGTGTCGTGGCGTCTGGGCGCCCCTCCAGCGACAGGGTATCCAGCTCCTTGCGGCGAAGCTGAT
This sequence comes from Gemmatimonadales bacterium, assembly GCA_041615815.1. Lineage (GTDB taxonomy): Bacteria > Gemmatimonadota > Gemmatimonadetes > Gemmatimonadales > GWC2-71-9 > JBDHDH01. The sequence goes on from JBFJCP010000019.1 coordinate 40,722, forward strand.
CAATGGCGGCGTTGTTCGCGATCTTGAAGATCCAAGAGGAGAACTTGTACTCGGGGCGATAGCGGTCGATCGCGTTGAGGACCTTCACGAACGTTTCTTGGGTGAGATCCTCCGCCAGCTCCCGATCCCGCACCATCCGGTAGATGAGCGAGAACACGGGTCGTTGATAGCGCCGGATCAGCTCTCGGTACGCCGCCTCCGCTCCCTGGCGGGCGGAAAGGACCACCTGCTGGTCGGTGGCGTCGGAGAGGTCACGGGACGATTGCATAGACTCGGGATAAGCTACGCACGGGGGCGCGGATCGGGTTCATTCGGCCACTGCTTGCGGCAAGTTCAAGCGCGCCAGTATTTTTCGCGCCTATGCCCACCTCCGCCAGCCTGCCGACTACGGGTGGTGAGGAGAAGCGGTCGTACGTGCGGAGCATGTTCACAGCGATTGCGCCTCGATACGATCTCCTGAACCACCTATTGAGCTTCAATATCGATCGCCGTTGGCGCCGGCTAGCCGTCGATCGGCTGGACTGGGAGAGGGAGCCAGCCGGAACTTATCTGGACCTGTGCGCCGGCACCCTGGACCTCGCGGCCGAATTGGCGGGTCGGCGGGAGTTTCGCGGTCGGGTCCTCGGCGCGGACTTCGCAGTACCCATGCTCAAGGGTGGCGTCCACAAAGCGAACGGACTCCGAGCGGTGGGGGCGGATGCACTGGAGCTCCCGTTTCCGGGCCGCTCCTTCGACGGCTGCATGGTTGGGTTCGGGGTACGGAATCTCGCCAGCGTGGAGGCTGGTCTCAGCGAGATGGCCAGAGTGCTCACCCCGGGTTCGCGGCTCGTCATTCTCGAGTTCGCCACGCCTCGATCGCGGCTCTTCCGCTCACTGTATCACCTGTATTTCCGTCGCGTGCTGCCCCTCGTCGGACGAATGGTGTCAAAACATACGAGTGCCTACACCTACCTGCCAGCGTCCGTGGACGATTTCCCCGAACCCGAGGCCTTCCGAGGGCTCGTGACGGCGGCGGGATTCCGGGACGTGGAAGCCGAATCGCTCACCTTGGGGATCGCCATGCTCTACCGAGGCGTCCGAGCGTGACCCTTCAGAGCCTGCGGGAGTTCGTCGACGCACTGGGAGACGGACAGGAGCTGGTGCGCATAGCTCGTCCTGTGTCCGTGGTACGAGAGATCACCGAGATTGCCGACCGTTGCATGAAGAGTCCGGGTGGGGGGCCAGCCGTGCTGTTCGAGAACCCGGTGCTCGCCGACGGGCGTCCGAGCGAGGTCCCTCTCGGTATCAACCTCTTTGGCTCGATGGGTCGAATCTGCCGGGCCCTCGGGGTGGAAGACCTGGATGAGATCGGCGCGCGCATCACCAAGCTTCTCACGTTGAAACCACCCCTGGGGTGGCGAGAGAAACTTGCACTGCTCCCCACGCTCGCCGAGCTGACGCGTTATCCACCCAAGACGATGTCGGGTACACCCCGTTGCCAGCAACGAGTCTTGCGTGGAAGCGACGCGGACGTGCAATGCCTCCCGAACCTCCTGTGCTGGCCCGACGACGGCGGCGCGTACATTACGCTGCCGCAAGTGATCACCCGCGACCCTCGATCTGGCGTCCGCAACGTCGGCATGTATCGGATTCAGGTATTGGGTGCACGGCGCCTGGCCATGCACTGGCAGCGACACAAGGTTGGGGCGGCCCATTGGAGGGAGATGGCGTCCCGCGGAGAGACCATGCCGGTGGCCATCGCCTTGGGCGGCGACCCGCCGTCGATCTATTCGGCATCGGCACCCTTGCCGCCCAACATCGACGAGTACGTGTTCGCGGGTTTTCTGCGACGCCGGCCGGTCACGCTGGCCAAAGCCATCACCAACGACTTGTTGGTTCCGGCGGAGGCCGACATCGTCATCGAAGGCTACATCGACCCTGGGGAGCCGCTGGTCCTGGAAGGGCCCTTCGGAGACCACACGGGCTTCTACTCGCTCGCCGATTACTATCCCGCGGTTCACGTCACAGCCGTCACGATGCGCAACGACCCCGTGTATCCGGCAACGATCGTGGGCCAGCCTCCGATGGAAGATTTCTATCTCGGTCACGCCACGGAACGGATCTTTCTCCCGCTCCTCAAATTCACCGTTCCGGAGATCGTGGATTATCACATGCCTGCGCCCGGCATTTTCCACAACTTGGTATTCGTGAGCATCGATAAGCAGTACCCGGGTCAAGCCTGGAAGGTGATGAACGCCCTGTGGGGGATGGGCCTCATGTCGCTGGCCAAGGTCATTGTTGTCTTGGACAAGGACGTGAACGTTCGCGATCCCGACGAAGCCTGGTGGGTCACCCTCAATCACATCGACCCCAAACGAGACGTGCGGTTTACGATGGGACCGATCGACGTGCTCGACCACGCCTCGCGGGCGTTCACATACGGCTCGAAGATGGGCATCGATGCCACAACCAAATGGAAGGAAGAGGGTTTCGACCGGGACTGGCCGACGCGCATCGTCATGGACACGGCGACCAAGGCGAAGGTCGATACGATGTGGGAGGAATTGGGGATCCCCCTCGGCGAGGGGCATCCATGAATCGGGCACGACGGGAGGGCCAGACATTCGCCGGCGAGTCCTTGCTCGTTCGGTATGCCAACTTCGTCAAGCTCCCGCACACGATCTTCGCTTTGCCGTTTGCGCTCCTGGGGCTCGTGTATGCCTCCTTCGACCACACGGTAACGGCGCGGCATGGGATCCTCGTCCTCCTGGCCTTTACGGCGGCCCGGTTCGCGGCCATGGGGTTCAACCGGATCGTGGACCGGGAATACGATCGGTTGAATCCCCGCACGTGGGGTCGGGAACTGCCCACCGGTCGCCTCTCGGTATGGCAGGCCGGATGGGCAGTGGCAGGCGCCAGCATTGTGTTCGTGACGGCGGCCGGCCTTCTCAATCCCCTGTGCCTGGCACTGAGCCCACTCGCACTGGTGTGGATTCTCGGGTACTCGTACACCAAGCGATTTACCAACTGGTCCCATCTCTGGCTCGGTGGCGCTCTGGCGGCGGCGCCAGTGGGTGGCTACCTCGCGTTGGCCGGTTCCTGGAGCACGCCGTGGTGGACCCTTCCCGCAGCGGCTACCGCGGTGCTCGCTTGGGTGGCGGGATTCGACATCCTCTATGCTCTGCAGGATGAGGCCTTTGACCGGGAGCATGGGCTCAAGAGCGCCGTGGTGCTCCTGGGGAAGCGCGGGAGCATTGCAGTATCTAAGCTATTGCACTCCATGACTTTGGTCATGCTGATCGTGTTCGGTGTCGGCACTTCATTCGGGGCCTTTTACTACGTCGGTGTGCTGCTGGCTGCACTGATCCTGGCGTGGGAGCACAAGCTTGTGCGCCCCGAGGACCTCTCCAGGCTCGACGCGGCGTTTTTCCGCTGGAATGGGATCATGAGCGTCGTCGTGTTCGCCTGCGCGCTGGGAGATCGGATTCTCTGATGGGCGGTGGGAGGCCGAAACCGAGGAGTCGGCGTTCGAAGGACGCCAAACGCGGCGGCCGGCGGAAGCCCGGACAGCCCAGGGATCACGGACCCGTTCGAGGGCGCACCGGACCAGCGCCCCCCGGTCCGACTCGGCACCCGCATAAGACCCCCACGCCGAATCGGAGAGGGCGGTGAGGGCAGACTTGGTGTGCCCCGGTTGGTCGACCCACCGATGGCCGCGTGACGGGTGATCGTGGCACCTAGCCCTTGGGTGGTCGCGATCACGGGAGCATCCGGCGCTCCGTACGCCGTTCGATTGCTCGCGGTCTTGGCTCGGCATCGGGTCCCGATATACCTCGTGGTCTCCAGTCACGGGTGGCGATTGCTCGCGCACGAAGTCGGGATTTCGTCGGAGCCGGAACTTCGGGATGCGACGGGTGGAGACTGGTCGTCGGTGACGCTGTTCGACAACAACGATCGGGGCGCGCGGCCGGCTTCCGGATCCGCCCGAAGTGCCGGGATGGTCATCTGCCCGTGCTCGATGGGTACGGTTGCGGCCATCGCACACGGCACGAGCCGGTCGTTGGTGGAGCGAGCGGCCGACGTGGCGCTGAAAGAGCGGCGGCCCCTCATTCTCGTCCCCCGCGAGACCCCCTTCTCCGTGGTGCACCTGCGCAACCTGACGGCGGTGGCCGAGGCTGGGGCCACCGTCGTACCTGCCGCTCCCGGGTTCTATCACCGGCCAGCGTCCGTCGAGGACCTCGTGGATTTCATCGTTCAGCGGGTGGTCGATCACATGAAGCTCGAGATCGACCTGGTATCGCGGTGGAGCGGCTGAAGCCGTGCGCCTCGGGATCATCTCCGATACCCACGGCACGCTGCGTCCCGAAGTCTTCGAGGCCTTCCGCGAGGTGGACCACATCCTCCACGGGGGCGATGTCGGGAGCATCGATCTCCTGATCGAGCTCGAAGCAGTGGCGCCGGTCACGGCCGTGTTTGGAAATACGGACGGGTTTGATCTTCGAGGCCGATGCGAACGAGTGGCCCAGCTAGAGCTCGAAGGGTTCCTGGTGGTTGTGACGCATGGCGACCAGTATGGGTCTCCGACGCCTCGGATTCTCCGCGATGCGTTTCCCGAGGCGGAGATCATCGTGTACGGGCACACGCACCGGCCCAAGCTCGAGCTGTTGGACAAGACGGTCACGGTCATGAACCCGGGGGCCGCAGGTCCGGCGCGGTTTGGTATTCAGCCGTCAGTGGGGATCATGGAGCTCGAACCAGGGATCCCGCCGAGAGCGAGATTGGTGTCGTTGGGGAGCCGAGAGCCCAGAGCGCCGGGTCGGACGTAGTCTCGCAGGGCGTGTCGGTTACGCGGTGGCCACCACCCACGTCATATAGCCCACGAAGGCCACTGCGAGCACGCCGGCGTCGCGGCGGCCCACCTGCCGTCCCCACAGCATCAGCGGAAACAGGCCCGCGCAGAACCCCAGCATGACCCAGTTGTCCACCGTTGCGGCGCGTACGTTGACCGGTACCGGAAAGACGGTGGCGGTGATCCCGAGAATGGCCAACATGTTGAAAATGTTGGATCCCACAATATTGCTGAGCGCGATCTCCGTTTCCTTGCGGGCCGCAGCCACGAGGCTCGTGGCAAGCTCGGGCAGGCTCGTCCCCATGGCAACAACGGTCAGGCCGATCACCCGTTCCTCGATTCCCCAGGTGCGGGCCATCGTGACGGCGCCGCGAATCACGAGGTCGGCTCCGCCTATGAGCGCGAGGATCCCGAAGACGACCAGCGCGCCATTGATGGCAAACGCCTTCTGTCGGTGGTCGTACGATCCACTCGCCCGCTGAACCTCGCGCTCGAGCGCTCCCGTTTGTTCGCTGGCTCCCTCGCGGCGCGCGAGGTAAACAACGAAGGCCAGGAACACGCTGAGCGTGATGACGAAGAAAAGACCCTCGAGGTGGTCGATCAGCCGGTCGCGCCCGAACAGCAGGACCAGACAGGCGACCAGCACCATGAAGGGGTATTCGATTCTCACCGTCTGGCGCTGCACGGGGATCGGCCTGAGTAGTGCCGCGATCGCGAGAATGGCGCCAACGTTGAAAATGTTCGAGCCGATCACGTTCGCGTAGGCGATGTCCGTGGATCGGCGGGCGGCCGCGTCGATGCTAACGGCGAGTTCGGGCATACTGGTGCCCATGGCGACGACGGTCAGTCCCACCACGGCGGGCGAGATGCGAAACAGTAAAGCGAGGGCGGTGGCGCCCTGTACGAGGTAATGGCCACCCACGAACAGCACCGCGATCCCCACGGCGAGCTGAATGAGCGCGATTGTCATGGTCGCTGGGGGCGGCGGCGCTTCATCGGAGCGGCCCTGGTCGTTCCAACCATTCCCGCAGTGGGACCGTGCGTGCCAGTGCCGACGGATGGGTTCGGAACCAGCGGAGCAACAGGAGGGTCTCGTCGATCGCATCCACCGGGATGGGCCCTGGCTCCGGGTCGACGTCCACATGCTCTGCCACCAGCGCGCGGAAGGCCTCCACCTCAATGGGCGTCCGGGGTGCAGGCGCGGCCGCCCGAACCGTCGCCCGGCGGATCACGTACGCCCGATCGTCGCCATGGACTCCCGGATCGAGGTACACGAAGCTGAGGGTATCGACCGCCGCATTGGCCCGGACCGTGGCGGTGAGGAGCCACTCGAGCACATCGAATTTCTGGCGCCACCATCCGGCCCGTTCGAAATCCCGACTGCGGCCCGCTGCGTCCATCTCCGTTACGACCCGGTCGAGCGGCGCGATGTCACGCGTCTCGAGAAACGCCACCGCCGTTTCCACCCGCTGGGCGTACTCCTCCTCCGAGACGAAACCGCCGCAGGGCCCCGTGCAGGTGCCTAGCTCGTAGCGTAGACATGCGGCGCGCCGCACGGGGCTGAATAGGTCCCCCTGTTCGGCGTAGACGATCGGCATCGAGAGCGCGCAGTCGCGAAGACCCAGCAAATCTTGCAGCACCCGCACCGCCTGCTTCAGGTAGGCCGAGGCGCCGAAAGGACCGTAGTGGCGCGTGTCCGGACCCGCCGTGGTCCCAACAAAGACCTTCGGTGCCGGCCCCCCGGAGACTTTGATGAACGCCGCGCGCCTACGTTTCTTCATCCGGACGTTGAACGGTGGTCGATACCGACGGATTTGTCGAAGCTCACCCAGAAGGGCGGCGAACTCCGAGGGTTGGTAATCCCAGGCGATGTCCGCGGAAGCGTGGAGTACGCGCGCGGCCTTTTCGTCGGACCGGGCGCGAAAGTACGAAAGCAGGCGGTTGCGCAGGCGTTTGGCTTTTCCGACGTAATGGATCCGCCCGCGATGGTCGAGCATGCGGTAGACGGCGGGTCGGTTTTCGGCGAGAGCTTTGACCCGCCGGTGCAACCGAGCGAGATCGCCAGAGGTGAGTTCGAGAGTCGGGGCTAACTCCATCCCCTCAGCGCCCGCACATAGCGGTGCAGTTCCAGAAACTTCTCGTAGACGATGACCTCTTTGCGCTTCTTGCCCAGCTCGCCGAAGAGCTCCCGCAGACGTCCTCGTCGCGTAACGTAGATTCGGAAGGTCTCCGCAAAATCCTCCTGGGGGTGCGCGGCCGCGTACGCGGTGACGTAATTCACATGCGTTTGTGTCACTCGGCGCCGCTGCATATCGACCCAGGTCTCGTCGCTGATGCGGTACGCCTTGTCCACTTCACCAAACGCCCGGCGGAAATCTGGCGCCCGCGTCCAGGCCCATTGGTGATACAGGAAGCTATGCCCCAGCTCGTGACAGATGAGTCCGACGAGGGTTGACCATGGTATTTCGTCGCGCCGGCGGGCGCCAGTGACATAGGTCTGATCGATCTCCACGATCTTGGGGTAGCTGGGATCCACGCCGGACACGCCAGGTCGGAGGAGCACGCGATATCCCCAGTCGCGGATGCGCGCGACGAGAAGGAGCCGCCGCACTCGTCGCAGGGCCCTCGGGATCAGGTCGCGTCCGGTGGCGTCCTCTCCGCACCAGGGACACGTATCCATCCAGTCGTCCACGCCACGCTCGCAGTGAGGACAGGTGCCCTCGAACTGCCCGTCACCCCAATCCTGTTCCCGCCCACACCACGGACAAAACGGCATGGGATACTGCACGCCGCCGCCACAGCCCCAGTCACAGTTGGCGTCGCGCCGGAATCCCTTGGGTGCCTTGAGGGGCTCTTCGGCCGAGTAGCCCTCTTCGTAAATGTCAGCACCGCACCACGGGCAGAACGAAAACCGGTCGGACACCACCCAACCACAGGCATAGCATTCGGCCTCGGTGACGCGACCATCGTCGCGCCACACCTGGGCCCGGCTGCAGCGGGGGCAATGGGGCCAATACCGTTGGAGGGGCTCGCCGCACGTACAGCGGAGTTCTGGGCGTGGGAAGCGCGGGCGGCGGCTACGTGTCCTGCTCATACCGCTCCAGTGCCTCGTCCACGATACGGTTGATGAACGCGTAATAGTCCATTCCTGCTTTCTCCGCCGCATTGGCCAGGTCGTGCCCAAAACTAATGAACGGATTAGCATTTGCCTCGATCACCCAGACTTCGTCCTCCGGTGTGAGCCGCACGTCCAGACGAGCGTAGTCGTGCAGCCAGAGGGTTCGGAACGCCGTCCGGCACGCCGTATCGATGCGTTCCATCGCCTGTTGCGAAATCGGGCGGGCAAAGACGTTGCGGATGCCCCGGCGTTCGCGATACGGAACGTCCCATTTGGCATGGCGGGTCGCGATTCGCTCCTCGGGTTTCGTGAGACTCTTGTCAAAGACCATCTCCACGATCGGGAGGACCTCGAGGTGCCAGCCGTTGCCAATCATGCCCACATAGAGCTCGCGCCCCTCGACGAACTCCTCGGCAATCGCTGGTTGCCCAAAACGGTCGTGTACGAACCTCACTCGATCCGTGAGGGACTCCAAATCTCGGACCACGGACGCCTGCGAGATCCCCGCGGAGGCGTCCTCCTGGAGGGGCTTCACGATGAGCGGAAACGCGAGGTCGGGGGCCTCGCTTACTTCCTCGCTGCGTCGGTACGTCACGAACCCCGGGACTCGGATTCCATGATACGCCAACAGCTTCTTGCTCATCGCCTTGTTCCGCGTAGTGAGCAGGGCGATCGGGGGCGCTCCCGTATAGCGATATCCCTCAGCTTCCAGCAGGGCGGGGAAGAAATAGTCCAACAGCGGATTGTTGTGGTATGCTTCAGCGCAATTGAAGACGAGGTCGGGACCGAAGCCGCGGAGCCGACGCAGCATGTCCTCGAAATCGTCGTGCACCCCGACCATGAGCACGTCGTGATCATACGCCAGGAGTGCCTCGGTCACCTCGTACTCGGCCTCCTCGACCTGGGCTGCCACCTGTTCCTTGAAGTCCGCGTCTTCCCAACCCACGTAGGGTGTGTCGAATACGACGGCTATCTTCACCGGCGTGTCCGCTGACATTGGGGACAAAACGTCGTCGCGCGGCCGTCGATAGCGTGGGTCGTCACCAGCGAACGTCCACACCGCAGACAGGGCATGCCGCCACGTCCATAGGCCCGTAGCACTTGCTGAAAGGTTCCCGGCCGCCCGGAGCCCGTCCGGTAGTCTCGCACCGTCGTTCCCTTGGCCACGATGGCTTCCTGGAGTACGTCGCGAACTGCCGCGTGGAGGCGGCGGAGCTCTTGGGACGACAATCGATTGGTGGGCCGAGCTGGGTGAATCTGCGCCCGGAACAAGGCTTCGTTGGCATAGATGTTCCCCACGCCCGCCAGGCGCCGCTGATCCATGAGCACCTTCTTCACCGCCTGGCGAGTACCGTCGAGTTGTTCGGAGAAGCGGGCCGCGTCAAAGTCCTCGGCAAGGGGCTCGGGCCCGATGCGCGCAGTATAGGTCTGCCATCCCGCATCGTCCAACAACCAGATCGTGCCGAGCCGACGCACGTCGCGGTACACGAGCCGATCGCCGGACCCGAGATTGGCCGCGAGCACGGCATACCGTCGCTCGGCCGTCGTCAAGGGTCGCCTGTAGAGCAGCAGCGATCCCGTCATTCGCGGCTGGATCACGAGCCGGTGTTTGCTGTGAAGGAGAAAGACGAGGTGCTTGGCGCGCCGCACGAGTTCGGCAATGCGATTTCCCTTGAGCGTGCGAAGGAGCCGCGCGGCACTTACCCCGCGCAGCACATCACGCTTGTACAGCTTGGGGTATCGAAGGGGACGGCCGCGGACCCGTGGAGCAAGGTCGCGAACGATGGTCTCGACTTCAGGAAGCTCCGGCACGGGCGATCTCGCGCCACCCGATATCGCGACGGAAGACTTTTCCCTCGAAATCGATGGCTGCTGCCAGCGCTTGGCTACGACGGGCAGCCTCGGGAACGTCCTCAGCCATTCCGGTGGCACAGAGGACCCGGCCGCCGGCGGTCCGCAGCATGCCGTCGGCATCCACCACCGTGCCGGCATGAAAGACGAGGCCGTGCTCCGTAGGCGCAGGAAGCTCGATCGTGGCCCCCGTTCGAGGTGCGCGGGGGTATCCGGGCGATGCCAGGACGGTCGTGACCGCAGCTCCCACCCCAGGGGAGACCACGGCGGTGGGGCTCCAGCGCTCCCCGGACGCGATGCTCCACATATGCTCCCCGAGGGGCTCGCGGAGCACTGGGAGCACCACCTGGGCCTCGGGATCACCGAAGCGGCAGTTGAATTCTAGAACGCTGGGTGGGCCACGATCTCCGAGCATCAAGCCGGCGTATAGAACGCCTTTGTATGGTGCTCCTGTGGCAGCCAGCCTTTCGAGCACCGGCTTGAAGACCGTGGTCGCAATGCTCCCCAGGAGTGTTTCGCTTGCAACGGAAACCGGAGTGTAGGCGCCCATCCCTCCTGTGTTCGGGCCCTGGTCTCCCTCGCCGAGTCGCTTGTGATCCTGGGACGCCGGCAGAAGCATGACTTGTTCGCCGTCGGTGATCCCTAGGACGGATAGTTCTTCGCCCTCCAGACACTCTTCGACGACCACCTCAGCGCCCGCCCGTCCGAAGCGGCCTCGGAACATGGCCCGCGCGGCGTCGGCGGCGTCACCGCGTGTATCGCAGACGATGACCCCCTTGCCGGCGGCCAATCCGGACGCCTTGACGACGAGCGACTCGTCGTGGCTGGCAATAAACGACAGGGCCTCGGCTTCATCCCGGAAGGATCGGCCGGCGGGGGTGGGAACGCCCGCTGCCACCATGACGTCTTTGGCGTAGGCCTTAGACGCCTCGATCCGGGCCGCTGCGGCGCTGGGTCCGAAGGCGCGAAGTCCGGCGTGTTCGATCTCGTCAACCAGGCCCGCCGCCAGTGGCGCCTCGGGCCCGATGACGGTGAGGTCGATGCGGTGCGCGCGGATGGCCGAGACTACCTGGCGGTGCTCGGTGGGATCCAGCGGGAGGTTCGTGCCGACGGCTGCCGTACCCGGGTTGCCGGGAGCGCAGAACACAGTCGCGGACCGTGCCAGCGCCCAGCAGAGGGCGTGTTCCCGCCCCCCGCTTCCGACAACCAGGATGTTCACTTCTTGCCGGCGTCCTTGAAGGCTTGAGTGAAGGCGCTAGCCGCGCGCTTGGCGGCATCGCCGACCTGGTCCGCCACCTGCGACATCGTGGTCCGCGCCTCGCGCGCATAGTGTCCAGCTGCTTCGCCAATGTCATCCATCAACGGCCGCTCCTGCTCTTCGGCACCCCGACGCGTGTACTCACCCTGGAGGATGCGTGCGTAGTCGCCACCGGAAATCCACCGCTGGAGCTCACCGGCTCGGAGAGTGTGGAAGGGATGCGTGACAGCGAGGATATTCAGCACCTTATAGATCGTATCCAGCGGCCCGGCGGAGGACTCATACTCGCGCGCTTGTTCCATGAAGGCCTCGAGGTTGGTCTCACTTGGATCACCGCCGCCGGCGAGCTTGAGGAACACACGCATGGACGCCGCCTCGTCCTGGCCGGTCAAGAGGCCGGCGCGATCGGCGGACAGCTCGCTTTTCCGATACCACTCGAGCAGTGCCAGCTTGATGGGCAGTAGGGCGATCCCGGCGAGGAACGGCAGATTGCGAAACCCGAGGGTGAGAATCAGAATCGCCACGGTGCGATACAGCGCATGGCCGCTCATCACGTGTCCCAGCTCATGCCCGAGGAGCACCCGCATCTCGTCGTCGTCCAGCAGCTTCACAGCCCCGGAGTTGAGGACGATGAACGGTTGATCGACCCCCACCGCTCCAGCGTTGACGAATGGGGTTTGCGATACGAAGAGCTCGGGACGTTCGGACCAGTCCATGGTGGTCGTCACTTCCGTCATGAGCGTGTGCAGCTTGGGGAACTGCGACGGACCCACGCGCACGGCGTTGGCTTGAAACAGCAGACGAATCCCGCGCTCGCCGAAGAAACTCACGATTTTTCGGACGGCCTCGTTGAACCCGGGTACGGCGCGCAGGGCCTGCAAGGCCGCACGGTCTGCCGGGTGCTCCCACGAAACGGCTGATATTTCGTGCAGAACCGTTCGGGGACGGGTGGATGGCATTTGGTCGGTCATAAACTCCTCCGCGAGCTGACTGCTTTATCGTACGCAGGCAGCTCAAGCTGGTTTCAGCGCACTACACGTTGGTGGCCGCCTTGAGCGCCCGGTCCAAATCCGCCAGGAGGTCGTCCGGATCCTCGATCCCGACCGAGAGACGGACGAGGCCCGGGCTGAGTCCAGTGCTCTCACGCAGGGCTTGGGGAACGCTGGCGTGGGTCATCGTGATCGGGTGCCCGATCAGGCTCTCGACGCCCCCGAGCGATTCGGCGAGGGCAAAGATCCGCGTGCCCTCGACCATGGCCTTGGCCCGGTCGAGAGATCCTACGTCGAGAGAGATCATCCCGCCAAACCCGAGCATCTGCCGGCAGGCCAGCTCGTGTTGCGGGTGGCTCGTGAGCCCGGGGTAGAACACCCGTCGCACGGCACGATGCTGCTCCAGCCAGTGCGCAATCCGGCGTCCGGACTGGTCGTGTCGTTCCATCCGAACAGCCAGGGTCTTGGTTCCGCGGACCGTCAGCCAGCAATCGAGGGGTCCCGGTACCGCTCCCGCGGCATTTTGCAGGAACGCGAGGCGCTCGGCGAGGTCGTCCCGGGTGGTGACGATGATTCCACCCACCACGTCGCTGTGCCCGTTGAGGTACTTGGTGGTCGAGTGCATGACTATGTCCGCACCGAACTCGATGGGACGTTGGAAGACGGGCGTCGCGAACGTGTTGTCGACCACGAGCACCGCATCGCGACTCCGCGAGACCTGGGCCACGTGCGCGAGATCGGTGAGGTGCATCATGGGATTGGTGGGCGTCTCGACGTAGACGATCTTGGTCCGGGGCGTGAAGGCCGCCTCCACGAGTCCGATGTCGCGCGTGTCGACGAACGAGAACTCGAGCCCGACCCGCTGGAAGACCTGGGTCATCAGACGATGCGTACCGCCGTAGACATTCTCGCCGCAGATGACGTGGTCGCCAGCGTCGAGCAACTTGAGAATGGCATCGATGGCCGCCATGCCGGAACTGAAGGCGAGCCCATGGGTGCCACGTTCGAGGGTGGCAATGTTGCGCTCCAGGACGTCCCGGGTGGGGTTGCGGGTCCGAGCATACTCGAACCCCTTGTGGTCCCCCAGGCCGTCCTGCACGTAGGTGGACGTCTGGTAGATGGGGGGCATGATCGCCCCGGTGGCCTCATCGGGCCGTTGGCCGGCGTGGATGGCCTGCGTGGCCAGTTTTTGGGACAGATCTTCGTCAAAGACGCGGGCCATCGGGGTCTCACGGGGTGCAAGCATCGCAACCTACACGTTTCCAAACGCTCCGGGCAAGCGAACGGTTCGCCTCGCCTTGGGAGCCTGATTACCTTCGCTACCTATGACGAACACGCTGATGACGAGCGTTTCCGGAGTGCGAGGGATCGTGGGGACCGATCTCACGCCAGCCGTGGTCGTTCGCTACGCCGTGGCTTTTGGGCGGATCGTGGCGAAGACGGGGAAGACAGCCGTGGTGTTGGCTCGGGATGCCCGAACGTCCGGACCGATGTTTGCGGCGGCGGCCCGCGCGGCACTGCAGTCTATCGGTCTGGATGTAGTGGATTGTGGCCTCATTCCGACCCCGACGGCGCAGCTCGCCGTGGAGCATCACGAGGCGGCGGGCGGCATCATCATCACCGCCAGTCACAATCCGGTCGAATGGAACGCTCTCAAATTCGTGGGTCCCGACGGTCTCTTCTTGGGTCCGGACGAGGCCCAGCGCCTTCTGCAAATCGCGGCTGAGGATCAGGGCCCCGGGAGCCCCTGGAGCGCAATCGGTGGGCAGCGGACCGATCACGAGGCCGTTGGACGACACCTCGCGGCGGTACTGGCGCTTCCGACCATCGACCTGGCTGCGATACGAGCGCGGTCGTTTACCGTGGCTTTGGACTGTGTTCGCGGAGCGGGTGGAACGATCATGCCGGCCTTGTTGGACGCGCTCGGTTGCGTCGTGGTGGGGATGGATCTAGAGCCGGATGGCCGCTTCCCCCGGGCTCCGGAGCCGCTCCCAGGGAATCTCGGCGGCCTCGGGCAGCTGGTGCAGCAGAGTGACGCGGATCTGGGGATTGCCGTCGACCCGGACGTGGATCGGTTGGCGGTCGTGGACGAGCAGGGGCGTCCCATTGGTGAGGATTACACGTTGGCGTTTGCCGTCCGAGCCGTGCTCACGGGGGATCCTGGTCCCGTCGTCGTGAATCTGTCGACGTCGTTGGTCGTGGATGACGCCGCGCGGCCGTTTGGTATCGACGTTCACCGGGCACCGGTGGGCGAGGCGAACGTGGCCCGGCGCATGCGTGAGGTCGGGGCGGCGATCGGCGGTGAGGGGAATGGAGGTGTGATTCTGCCCGCGCTGCATCTCGGGCGCGACGCCCCGGTGGCCGCCGCCCTGGTGCTCCACCTCTTGGCGACGACCGATACTTCGGTCAGTGCACTCGTGGGGTCACAGCCGCACTACACGATCGTGAAAGACAAGCTACCGCGGCGTGGGGACCTGGATCGCACCTACCGGGTGTTGACGGAGCGATTCGCAGACGGGGTGGCGGATCACCAGGATGGGCTGCGGCTGGCCTGGTCGGACCGTTGGTTGCACGTGCGGCCGTCGGGGACCGAGCCCATCATCCGTATCATCGCCGAGGGTCCGTCTGCCGAGGTCGCGAACGCCCTCATCGCCAGCTGTCGGGAACATTTGGAAGGAGAACGAGCCGAGTCATGTGTGGAATAATCGCGTACGTCGGACATCGCGAAGCGACGCCGGTGCTCATGGAAGGTTTGCGGCGTCTCGAGTACCGGGGTTACGACTCGGCTGGGCTTGCCGTGCTGGAGGATGGCCGGCTGCGCGTCGAGAAGGCAGCCGGACGCATCAGTGACCTCCAGGGCCACTTGGGAGACCAGCTGCCCCGAGGGCACGTGGGCATCGCCCATACGCGGTGGGCCACGCACGGGGTGCCGAACGACGTCAATGCGCACCCGCACGTGGATTGCGGAGGGACGATTGCACTGGTGCACAACGGGATCATCGAAAACGCCGGTGCCCTCAGAGAACTGCTGATCCAACGAGGCCATCAACTCCGCTCCGAGACCGATACCGAAGTCCTGGCACATCTCATCGAGACCGTGTACGAAGACTCCCTCGAGGCAGCCGTGGCCGCCGCGCTCAGGGAAGTCGAAGGCGCCTACGGGGTCGCCGTGATCTCGTCGCGGGAACCGGGGATCTTGGTCGCCGCCCGCTACGGTTCACCGTTGCTGGTGGGATTGGGCGACCGAGAGTACTTCGTGGCGTCCGACGCGTCGGCCCTGCTGGAGCACACCCGCTCCGTGGTGTATCTGGACGACGGCGAGATCGCCGTGCTGCGCCACGACGGCTACCACGTCGCGGATCTGAAAACCACGCGACTCGAAAAGCGTGTGAGCACGTTGGATTGGGATCTCGCCACTATCGAACGTGGTGGGTATCCCCACTTCATGTTGAAAGAGATCATGGAGCAGCCGGACGCCATCCGGAATACGCTCCGCGGTCGACTGCTGGAGGATGAGGGCTCGGCGCGGCTCGGCGGCATCAACCTCACGGACCGGGAGTTGCTCGCGTTCGATCGTGTGGTCCTCACCGCGTGTGGCACATCGTGGCATGCCGCCCTGATCGGCGAATACATGATGGAAGAGCTGGCGCGGATCCCGGTGGAGGTCGAGTACGCGTCCGAGTTCCGGTATCGGAATCCCATCGTCGACGAGCGCACGTTGGTTGTAGGCATATCTCAAAGTGGCGAAACGGCGGATACGCTCGCGGCGGTGCGTGAAGCGAAGCAGCGTGGAGCTCGGACCCTGGGCATCGTCAATGCTGTTGGGAGCACGCTGGCACGTGAGGTCGACGGTGGGATTTACATCCATGCGGGTCCGGAGGTGGGCGTTGCCAGCACCAAGGCGTTCACCTGTCAGGTCGTCGCATTGGCGCTCCTCACGCTGCGGCTCGGAAGACTCCGTGCGCTCTCCGTGCTCCAAGGTCGAGAAATCGTGCGAGCGCTCCGACAGCTCCCGGACCAGGTAGGTGCTGTGCTGGCGAATGCCCGCAAGGCGGAAGATATCGCGCAGTCATTCATGCGTGCCCAGAATGCCCTGTACTTGGGGCGTGGGTACAATTTTCCGGTCGCGTTAGAAGGCGCGTTGAAACTCAAGGAGATCTCGTACATTCACGCCGAGGGGTATCCCGCCGCGGAGATGAAGCACGGGCCCATAGCCCTGATCGATGAGCTCATGCCCGTGGTCTTCATTGCACCGCGGGACAACGTGCACCAGAAGATCGTGTCCAACCTCGAGGAAGTGAAAGCCCGCCGTGGCCGTGTCCTCGCGATCGCGACGCATGGGGACGAGCGAATTGCGGAGCTGGCCGATCACCTCTTCACGATTCCCGAGACCCTCGACCATCTGACCCCCGTGTTGTCAGTCATCCCGCTCCAACTGTTCGCGTATTACATCGCCGTGCGCCGTGGGTGCGATGTGGATCGCCCGCGAAATCTGGCCAAGTCGGTGACCGTGGAGTGAGCGAGGACGGAACGTTGGACGGGCGGAGACTAGGAACGAACCGGTGCACCGTGCACCCCCATGCCGTCCTTCCGTGGTTCCATCAGAGTGAGTGGGGGCCATAGCAGCATGCGCGTGGTCCTCCAGCGGGTATCCCGAGCGTGCGTCACGGTGAACGGAGCGGTCACGGGCGAGATTGGTACAGGGTTCGTGGTGCTCGTTGGTTTCACGCACAGTGATCAGGACGAGCAGCTGCAGTGGATGGCGGACAAGATTGCCGGACTGCGGGTCTTTGCCGATGAAAACGGCAAGATGAACCGCGACCTGCGCGCCAGCACCGGCCGTGTTCTCGTCGTTTCCCAATTCACCCTGTACGGCGATGTGCGGAAGGGCCGGCGGCCATCATTCGTTGCGGCGGCACCGCCGGAGCAGGCCGAGCGGCTCTACGGCCTGTTTCTCGAAGCACTCCGCGAGCGGGGGCTTCCGGTAGCGTCTGGCGTTTTCGGGGCCATGATGGATGTGGAGCTCGTCAACGATGGTCCCGTCACCCTGATCATCGATCGGTGATCGTTCTCGCCTCGGGTTCGCCCCGTCGACGACGCCTCCTCGAGATGCTGGGGATCCCCCACGTCGTGGATCCACCCAACGTCGATGAGCGGGCCGAGCCTGCCGAGCTGCCCGAGATGCAGGCTGCGCGGCTGGCGCGTGAGAAGGCGGAGGTGGTCGCCGACCGCCGTCCAGGCGACCTCGTGCTGGCGGCGGACACGATAGTGGTGCTGAACGACCAAGTCTTGGGAAAACCCACGTCCCCCGGCGATGCGCAGCGGATGCTCGCCATGCTGGCCGGGCGAGAGCATCGAGTCGTCACGGCCGTGGCCGTGGCTGAGGACGGACGGGTGTGGGAACGGTGCGATATCACGCGCGTGTGGTTTCGGCCGCTCAGCGCCGAGACCATCGCGGCCTATGTGGCGACCGGGGAGCCGTTGGACAAGGCGGGTGCCTACGGGGTCCAAGGGTATGGCGCGGTGTTGGTGGAGCGGATCGACGGGGACTTTTTCGGGGTGATGGGCCTACCGCTGCGTCTGGTGTTCGATCTGTTGGCGGAGGCAGGCCGGCCTTACCGCTTCACACGGTAAACCGCAACGGCCTGCGCCTTTCCTTTCAATTGCAGAGGTTCGAGGGTCTCGACGTCCGGTGGTGTCTTGAGGGCGGCATACAGGGGTTCGGTAATCAGGATCTCGCCCCGCCCTGCCTTGGTGCAAAGGCGCGCCGCGGTGTTCACGGCGTCGCCAATGACCGTGTATTCGAGTCGTCGATCGCTGCCAATGTTGCCAGCGAAGACTTCACCGAAGTTGATCCCGATGCCGATCTCGACGCGCCGCTTCCCCTCCGCGGTCCACTTGGCGTTGAGCTCGTCGAGCACCCGCTGCATTTCCATGGCCGCCCGGATGGCCCGATCGGCATCGTCGTCCCGGCTGAGCGGTGCCCCCCAGAGGGCCATGATCGCATCACCCATGAACTTGTCCAGCGTCCCACCGTGTTCGAAAACGATCTCCACCATTTCCGTGAAGTACTCCGTGAGCAGCGTGGCGATCTCGTCCGGACTCATGGCCTCGGACATGGGTGTGAAATCCCGAATGTCGCTGAAAAAGACCACGACCGGTCGCTTCGTCCCCCCCAACTGAATGGCGTCCTTCTGGCCGGCAATCTGGCTGGCGAGGTCTGGTGCGAAATAACGCTGGAAGTTCGACAGCATCACCGCCTCGCGGCGGACTCGCTCGGTGAGCTGGCTATTCTCGATACCAACCGCGGCGATCCCCGAAAACGCGATCAGAAACTCGAGGTCTTCGTCGCCGAAGGAGTTGGTGGCGGTCAAGTTGTCAACGTAGATGATGCCGAGAACCTTCCCATCGCTCCCCATGAGCGGAGTACACATGGCGCTCCGCACGCTCTGCAGCACGATGGACTTGCCCTTGAACCGCTGATCGGCGGCCGCGTTGTCGGTGAGGATGGCCAGCCGCTCGTTCACCGCTCGACGCGCAATCGACTGTGGGACGTGGCGACTACCGCCGGCATCGCCAAGTCGGTTCTTGGATACACGCGGCACCAACTCCTGCGCCTCGCCTTCCAGCATCAGGATGGATACGCGATCCACGTTCATGACCTGAAAGGTGATGTCGACCACCTTCTCGAGGAGCTTGTTCACGTCCTGCTGCTTGGACAGCTCCTTCGAGATATCGAGGAGCAGGGAGAGCTTGCGTGCCTGCCGCTCGTCGACAGACTCACCTTCGACACGGAGCTGTGAGCCGCTGGGAGGAGGTGCAACGGACTGGTCCAGCTGGTCCAGTTCTCCCCCGGCGGACACTGCTACCTGACGGACGATCGTGGCGTCGGGCGGAGGTTTCGGGGTGAACCCCGCGTCGTCCTGACGTGTGGGGCGGGGAGCGGTGACTTCCACCACTTTGAAGGCCACTTTCCCGAAAGTCACAATATCGCCGTCCGCCACCGTCGTTTCGCTGACGCGCGAACCGTTCACGAACGTTCCGTTGCTCGAGCCGAGATCCCGGACCCGAACCCCCCCGTTCGTGAGGGTGACCTCGGCATGGCGGCGCGACACCGTGGGGTCGTAGATGGGCACGTCGCTCGTGACCGCCCTCCCCACCGTGAGTGAGCGGGCCTGGGTAAGGTCGATGGTCTGTTCGCCGCTGGTGCTGAGCAACTTGAATGCGGGCAAGATCCCACTCCCTCGAAACCCAAGAATATACGCCTGCCGAAAGACGTCCGCTAAACAGGCTCGGCCAACGCGAGCGCCCGGAGCACCGCGCCCGCCTTGTTCTCCGTCTCCTCGAGTTCCCGAGCGGGATCGCTGTCGGCGACGATCCCCGCCCCGGCCTGGACGTGTGCCTGTCCTTTCCGGAGAATCGCCGTTCGGATCGCGATCGCCGTGTCCATCGTCGCGCCTCCCCACCCGATATACCCGACCGCCCCCGCGTAGGGGCCGCGTCGCGTGGGCTCGAGCCCATCGAGAATCTCCATGGCCCGCACCTTGGGAGCACCGGAGACGGTTCCGGCTGGAAAGCATGCCCTGAGCGCGTCCACGGCGTCGAGACCCGACCGCAGGCGGCCGCGCACCTCGCTGACGATGTGCTGGACGTGAGAGTAACGCTCCACGATCTCCCGTTCGGTCACGCGCACGGAGCCGAAGTGCGCCACGCGCCCCACATCGTTCCGGCCGAGGTCCACGAGCATGGCATGTTCGGCACGTTCTTTCTCGTCGGCCAGCAATTCCGCCGCGAGCCGCGCGTCGTCCTCGGCATTGGCACCGCGGGGGCGCGTGCCGGCGATAGGTCTGACCGTTGCCTCGCCGTCCTCCACCCGGACGAGCACCTCCGGTGAGCTGCCCTCGAGCGTCAGCCCGTCAAGCTGGAGGAAGTACAGGTATGGGGCTGGATTCAGCGCGCGTAGGGAACGGTAGACGTCCAGCGGGTCGGCGCGACACTCCAGGTCTTGGCGTCTGGACAGCACCACCTGGTACGCGTCGCCAGCCCGGATGTATTCCTTTATCCGCACCACGTCACGCTCGAACGCCGCGGCCGGATACGGGGTGAGCGGGCGGATTGAGGCGCCCCCGCTCAGGCGAAGCGGTCGCAAGGCAGGCGGCGCCATGAGTCGCTCGAATAGCCGATCGATGCGGGTGATCGCTGAGTCGTACAGCTTGCGGAGGTCGGTGGGAGTGGCCGCCGGGGGGACTCTGGTGTTCGCCACCAGGAGCGCGCGCGCGAAGGCATTGTCGATCACGATCAGTGTGTCGGCGAACATAAACAGCGCGTCGGGCAACCCGAGGTCGTCCTGGGGTCCACCCGGAAGCCGCTCCATCGCCCGCACCGCGTCGAACCCCAGATACCCCACAGCCCCCCCGGCGAAGCGCGGGAGCTCGGGGAGCGCAACGGGGTGTGCCTCCCGAACCCGCGCCGCGATGTGGGCCAGCGGATCGACCACCTCCCCCGCATCTTCCCACCCCTGCTCCGGCGTCCAGCGTGCGGCGTGGCCCGCTCGATAGCGCCACGCTTCGCCGGGGTCGGTGCCCAAGAACGTAAACCGTGCCCAGCGCTCCCCACCAACGAGCGACTCGAGCAGAAAGCCAAAAGGCGGGCGGGCCACGGCTGCGTACGCCGTGACGGGTGTGAGGGTGTCCGCGGCAAACTCACGGACGACCGGAACGATGTCGCCCTGCGTGGAAAGCGCCCGAAACGTCTCGAACGTCGTGTGAAGCGTCACCGTGGTGCCGCGAGCACGAACTCTCCACCTTCCGGAATCGAGGCACTCATCTGATCGGTGCCAGAGGACCGGGAGCTCGGCGCCACCTCCCACCGATCGATCCCGACCGATCTCCAGATGTCCAGGGCCGCGGCGTACGCATCCGCGGATGCGTAGGTGGGCGACCCGGCGACGACACTGAAGTCTCCGTAGCGCGCGAAGAAGAGCGTGGCGGTGGGACGAAACGCGTTCACGAACTCGAGGCCGGTTGGGCTGATGGTGAATCCGTACAGTCCCGCGCGGGGACTCACGGTCACCATCACCGAGTCGTTGGGCCCGAGCGGCTGCCCATTCAGGGCGGCGAGCGCCCCGGCCGGCACATCGAGCTGCATATAGGCCGTGATGGATCCGTCCGGGTGCGAGAGCACCCGAACGGTCGCGCGACTGTTCACCAGCCAAACATTGATGGGTGACGGTGCCGGTGCTCCGCCCTGTTGCGGGAGTAGGAGGAGCTCGCTCAAGCTGCGTGTGCCGGAGGGCGGTGCCAACGCATCGGTACATGCCGATGCCAGAGCCACGGTTGCCGCCAGCCCGAGCCCCCATGATATTGCCGGGCGATGCGCCGCGTAGCGTGCCTCACCACGATCCTCGGGCTCGTTGGACCGTCGGCCGCCCATCCGCAGACCTGGAACGATTCTGCCACCGCGGCAC
The DNA here is from genome assembly GCA_041615815.1 of Gemmatimonadales bacterium. GTDB lineage: Bacteria > Gemmatimonadota > Gemmatimonadetes > Gemmatimonadales > GWC2-71-9 > JBDHDH01. The sequence continues at coordinate 62,232 of JBFJCP010000019.1, forward strand.
TCGTCGACCGTGCCGTGGCGCGGCGCGCACGCGCCCTGGCCGATACCACCCTCCGGGACTATCGCGCTCGCGCGCATGGCTTTGTCTTCTTTCTGGGACAATTCGGTGAAGGGTTTGCAGAGCCGCCGCGGTTGGTGAAATCCGACGAGCTCGTGCTCGAAGTTTACTGGAAGGCGCCCGGGCGCAGCAAGCAACGCATTATCGGGTGGCGCGATCGTGAAGACCTTCCGACAGGCATCGAGTATCACCGCGATCATCTCGGCATCGTCCAAAACAACTTCGACAACCGCATTGGGTTGGGGCACGACGACGAGGTCCGCAACGTTCCCCATCCCCTCGCGCCGGATGGGCCCGAACGGTACGACTACGCGCTCGTCGACTCCCTCGCCATCCGGTTACCGGGTCGCGTCGTGCAGGTACACGAACTGCTGACACGACCCAAGGAGCCGCGTACGCCCGGTGTGGTGGGCAGCCTCTACCTCGATGTCGCAACGGCCGAGTTGGTGCGATTCCGTTTCAACTTCACGCGGGCGGCGTACGTGGATCCGTCGTTGGAAGACATCACCATCGTGCTCGAGAATGGATTGTGGAACGAGCGCTACTGGCTTCCACGGCGGCAGGACATCGAGATTCGGCGCCGCTCCACCTGGCTCGAGCTTCCCGCTCGGGGCATCATCCGTGGCCGGTGGGAGATTACGGATTACGCCTTCAACGTGGGCCTCGGGGACACCCTATTTGGCGGGTTCCCGATCGTGGCGGCTCCACAGGCCGAGCGTGATCGGTTCCGCTGGGAAACGCCGCTCGATGCGTCGATTCGGGGGGCGGTGGGACCAGTGGCGGGGGTCGATCTCGACGAGGTCCGTGCGAAGGTGCGGGACGTAGTTGCCGAAGGAGTCGTGTCTGGCTTGCCGACCGCGCGTCTCAGCGTTGGGGCGTTGTCCGATCTGCTGCACTACAATCGCGTGGAGGGCCTGACGCCCGGATTGGGGTGGGTGTTCCGTCCGCCGGGCGGTCCCGAAATCCGCGTCTGGGGTGGGTATGGGATCTCGGATGATCGCCTCAAGGCTCGGATTGCGCTCGCGCGGTCGTTCGGGCGGTATACCCTCGAAGGAGAAGTAGCCCGCGTGATCGAGGACGTGGGCGACGCTCCCGTGATCGCCCCCCTCGTGAACTCCCTCGTTGCGCAAGAGCTCGGCGATGACTTTGGCGACTATGTCCTGGTCGAGCGCGCTCGCGCGACGCTGCGGCGTCGTTTTGGTCCGGGCAGCGCGATCTCGCTGACACTCGGGGTCGAGCGCCCTTCCACCGTAGGGGTGGAAGCGACGCCCGCCAGTCATGCTTTTCGTCCGAATCCGGCGCTTGGAGGAGGGATGTTTGGCGTTGGCATGGTCGAGGCACGGGCGAGGACGACGCGAGCCGGCGGGCTTCGGGCCGATGCGGGTGCAGCGATCGAGTTTGGGTGGGGTGAGGCATCGTACCGTCGGGTGCGCGCCCATGGATCCGTGGTCTTGGACGTAGGTGGCACGGAGGTTGTGGGCGAATGGGTGGCAGGATGGGCAAGTGTGGAGCTCCCGCCGCATCGGGCGTTCGTGTTGGGTGGACGCGGGACGCTGATGAGCACGCCGTTTCGCCCCTGGGGCGGACGACGGCTTGCCCTGGGGCGGGTGGAGTGGCGGTTTGCATTTCCCTTCCCAGCCCTTCAATTGGGGAGCTTCGCCTCCACGGGCCCCCGGGCGGTCGTGGCGCCCTTTCTCGCCGTCGGTGCCGCAGGCGGTGACGTCCCCGGAACGCCCTGGGATTCGACATCCGGGGTTGTGGGGGTTGGAGGCGTCGCCGTCGAGCTGTTTCACCAGTTGTTGCGGATCGAAATCGGCGCGAGCCTGCACCGACGGGAGGCGGGAATCGTGCTCGACGTGCGTCGCGATCTGTGGGGCATTCTTTAGACCGCGTGTGTGGCACCCGCGGCATGATGCGTGTGTGCGGCAGTAGCGGCCATTTTGGGTTGAACGTAGTTTCCTAAATTACGACGAAACATTTGTGGTAGCACGGAGGTATCGCCGTTCGGTACTTCACCGATGAATGGCTGACCGCGACAGTCGAAGAGCTGGTCGGCCGCGAACAGCTCGAGGAGATTCGGCAGGCGGACGCGGCAAGCGATTCGCTGTGGGAGACCGTCGTGCAGGCTGGCCTGGTCACGCACGAGCTGCTCGTGGCCGGACTTTGCCAGCGCTGTCGGCTGCGCATGGCGCTGCTCGAGGACTCCGATCCCGCCGCACGGGAAATCGTTCCTGAGCAAGTTGCGCGTCGGTACAACATCCTTCCGCTTCGGGTAACGGACTCCACGCTGGAGATCGCTACCGCGAATCCGTTCGATCTCGACTGTGAAAAGACGCTTGCTTTCGCGACGGGACGGGAGGTCCGCATCCTCCTGGCCAGCCCGGTGGAGATCGAGCAAAAGATCGACGAGCTGTACAAGCCCGAAACGGTCATCGATCAGATCCTCGAGGGGATCGGGTCCGCGACGGAGGTGACGCAGCTCGAAGAGCACCCCTCGGATGCCGAGGAGATCACGGTTTCCGCTGAGGAGGCATCGCAGCGCCCGGTGGTACGCCTGGTGGACCTCATTCTCTCCGAAGGCATTTTGGCCCGATCCAGTGACGTGCATATCGAACCCGAAGAGGGCGGTGTGGCGGTCCGCTATCGGATCGATGGTGTCCTTCGGCAGGTGATGAAGTTGCCTCGCGCGGCGGGACTTCCGGTCATCTCGCGAATCAAGATCATCTCGGGTTTGGACATTGCGGACCGGCTGCGCCCGCAGGACGGGCGAGCCCGTGTGGCAGTGAACGGCGTGCCCGTCGATCTCCGGGTGTCGACGCTCCCCGCCGCGCTGGGGGAGAAGGTGGTGGTACGGGTTCTGGATTCTTCGCAGACCGTACTCTCCCTCGACTCACTCGGACTCAGCCGGGAGGAATCCCAGAGTGTCAAGGAACTCCTGGCCAACCGCGACGGCGTGATTCTGGTAACGGGGCCCACGGGGTCGGGGAAGACGACGACGTTGTACTCGGCCATCCGGCATGTGCAGAGTGAGGGCGTGAACATCGTGACGGTCGAGGATCCGGTGGAATACCGGATGCAGGGAATCGTGCAGGTGCAGGTACACGAGAAGGCAGGGCTGACGTTTGCCTCGGCGTTGCGGTCGATTCTGCGACAGGATCCCGACGTGGTCCTCGTGGGTGAGGTTCGCGATCGCGAGACGGCACAGATCGCGGTCCAGGCGTCGCTGACGGGGCATCTGGTGTTGTCCACTCTGCACACCAACGACGCGCCGAACGCAGTGACGCGGCTAGTGGACATCGGGGTGGAGAGTTACAAGATCGCCAGCGCATTGCGGGGGGTGATCGCGCAGCGGCTCATGCGTCGACTCTGCCCAGCGTGCAAAGAAGTATGGGTCGAAGCCATTCCCTCGAAACTCCATCGATGGGTTCCGCCGGACACCCCGCTCTATCGGGCGGTAGGGTGCCCCGAATGCGCCATGACCGGGTATCGCGGTCGGCTCGCCATCATGGAAGTGCTCAAGGTCACACCAGAGGTGGAACGCCGTATCGGCGCGGGCGAGACCGCGGACCGTATCGCCGACGCCGGCCGGAAGCAGGGCATGAAGACGCTATGGGAGAGCGGACTTTCCCATCTCTTGCGGGGCGAGTCGACCATCGATGAGCTCTTGCGGGTGGTGGACGTGCCGCAAGAAGACGTGTCGGTCGAGCCGACGGGGCGGACGAGTGGGCCGCGCCCTCGTCCCGGGAAGGTCCGCATGAGTCCGGTGGACGGGACGCCGATCGCCACGGTAGTCGTGCCACCATCCCCTGTGGACGGCCGGGATGGACAGGGGGCGTCCCCCCCGCCACAGGCGGGAGGGGCGTTCGAGCTCTTGGAGCCCATGTACGGCGAGCCCGCCGCCGTGGCAAAGGGTGGTGACGACTCGACGGTGCTGCTCGTGGACGACGAGGACCAGCTCCGAAGGGTGATGCGGGATCTGCTCGAGCGGGACGGGTATCGGGTGATCGAGGCCCGGGATGGAGTCGAGGCGTTGGATCAGGTGGACCGGTATGCGCCCGACATCATCGTGCTCGATCTCAATCTCCCCGGCCTAGATGGCTATGGCGTGTTATCGCACCTGCGGTCCCGGCCGGCGACAGCGCACATCCCGGTTGTCGTGCTCACCGCCCGCGGAGACGAGGAGAACGAAGTCCGGGTCTTCGAGATGGGCGCTGACGATTTCCTCGCGAAGCCGTTTCGATCGCGCGCCCTCACGGCTCGTCTCCAAGCCGTTCTTGGGAGGACGCGCCGACCCTCCCGCCGAGACTCATAAGTACAATAAAATCAATAAGTTAGAATGTCCCTAAGCCGGAGCACGGCTTGGTGCTCCGTTTGGTGCTCCGGTTGGTGCTCCGGATGCTCCCTAGGGTCCTGTCGAGGTCTCCGGGCCAGCTCCCATCACCGCGGCCGCGGCGCTGCGGAGCTCCCGTATGTTGAACGGCTTTCGCAGATAGCGGCACCCCAGTCGCCGGAGCCATTCGTCCGTTTCGGGCCGCACGTCCCCGGTGAGGAATACGGTCCGGGTCTTGAGTTGCGGCTGTTGGGAGCACAGGAGATCGGCAAAGGTTTGGCCGGCGGTGACCGCCGCTCGGGGGTCGGCGAGAATGAGATCGTAGCGGCGGTGTTCGAGCAGCTCGGCGGCGTGTGCGGCGTTCCGGGCTGGTTCGACCCGCTGTTGGTCTTCGGCGAAAAGGGTTCCGATCATGCGACGCACGGCGGGATCGTCGTCGACCAGCAGGATCACGCGTTCCTGAGCGGCGGTCCGTTCGGCTGCGAGTTTCGCCGCCGGACGGGTCTGGCCATTGGCAGGTAGGATCTCAGGGGCCGGCTCGCGTTCGCGCACCGGCGCTGCCGGTAGGGCCACCACGAACGCGGCGCCTCCATCCAGCCCGCGCTCCACGGTGATGGTGCCCCCATGTCCCTCCACGATACCGAAGGTGATCGACAGGCCGAGGCCCGTGCCGCGACCGGGATCCTTGGTCGTGAAGAACGGGGTGAAGATCTGGGGCACGAGGTTCTCCGGGATTCCGGAGCCGCTGTCGCCCACGCGGAGCACCACCATCGAGCCTCGAGACTCGGTTTGCACCCGGACCACGCGGGGGCGATCTGGCGGGTTGTCACTGACGGCCTGCACGGCGTTGGTGACGAGGTTGAGCACGACTTGCTGGATTTGGTAGCGGTCACCCATGACCATCGGGAGTCGCTCCGCGAGGCTGACGTCGAACTCGATCTCCCGAAGCCGTAGCTCGTAATTGATCAACGCCGCCGCGCGCCGGACCACGTCGTTGAGGCCGATCGTGCCGACATCCGTGGGGCCTTTCCGGGCGAACGTGAGCAGATTGCGGACGATCTGCGCCGCCCGTTCGGCCTGTTCGTGGATGACCTTCAGGTGCTCGCGGTCTCGTTCGGCGGTGCCGGGCTGCTCCTGGAGAAACTCGGAGAGACCGACGATCGAGGTGAGGGGATTGTTCAGCTCGTGTGCGACCCCGGACACGAGCTGGCCGACGGCGGCCATCTTCTCGGTCTGAATCAACTGGGCCTCCATGGCCCGTTGTTCGGTCACGTCTTCGATGAGGGTGACGACCCATCCATGGGTGACTTCGCCCTCGATGCGGGAGGCGCTGATCTTCAAGACCCGATCGATCGAGTCGAAGCGGCGCGCCAGCGCCGGACGCCGCTCCCCGCAACGCACGGCCTCTAGCAACCCCGCGAGCTCGATGGAGCGGTCCAAGAGCTCGCCGGTGAGATTCTTACCAATGACCTCCGTCAGCGGCTTGCGGAGGAGTCGTGCCAAAGCGGGGTTGGCCCGGCGGATACAGCCCTGATGATCGACGACGGCGATGCCGTCATCGATGGCGTGGAAGGTGGTCTCCCACTGTTCCTTTCCACGGCGAATGAGATCCACGAGGCGGGCGTTCGCGAGCGTGATGGCCGCGTGCATGGCGACCGTGGACAGGAGCCGCAGATCTTCCGAGCTGAACGCACCCGGTTGTTCGCTCACCACCGCCACCGCTCCCACTGTGGCTCCGTGCGCGCGCAGTGGTGCGGCGATGGCGCGCCGCACGTCCATGCCCGCCAGCAACAGGGGGCGGTGTTCGCCGTCGAGCTCGGCCATTTCCAGATGTTCGGCTCCCATGGCGGCACCGACGAGGCCTGCCTCTTGCTCGCTCACCTCGACACCAGCGAGTCGCGTGAGCGAGCCCTGCGCCGCGGCGACATGCAACCGGGCCTCGCCTTCGGCCGCCAGCGCCACCAGCGATCCCTCGCAGTCGATGAAGCGGGCCACGTACCGTACCACCTGATCGGCAATCCGATCGATCTCGAGCGATTGCGATAGGGCGTACGAAAGCTCTTGGAGGGAAAAGAGCTCGCTGAGACGTCGCGAGAGCTGGCCGCGCGCATGTTCCGCCTCGGCGGCCAGCCGTTTGGCCCGCAGGCGCCCGATGAGGTAACTGCCACCCAGAGCGGCACCGATCGCGACGATCGCCGCCACGAGCCAGCCGGTCATCTACGATGCCGCAGCGCGCCGCTCCGCTTCGAACGCTTCTCGGACCTCACGCGGCGCCGTGGCTTTGACCCGAACGGGCTTGGCCGGAATCCCCACGTACAACAACCAGGGACGGACGTCCTTCGTCACGACAGCGCCGGTCCCCACCATCGCCTGCTCGCCCACGCGAACCCCGGCGAGCACGGTGGCGTGATACGTAATACGGACGCCCTCGTCGAGATGGGTCGCGGTGTCGGTGACATCGACCTGATCTTCGATGGAATGTGTGTGGCTGTAGATGTTCGCGTAGTCGGCGATCGACACCTTGTTGCCCAAAACGATGCCACCGCGGTCGTCGAGAAGCACATGGCGGTGGACCACGACGTTGTCCCCGACGTCCATGTTGTACCCGAAGGAGAATTCCACGAACTGAAAACACTTGAAGTTCTCGCCACAGCGCCGAAACACGTGTCGCGCGAGGATACGGCGGAACCGAACCGCCACGTCCACGTTCCCACCACCCAGAGGTGAGCGGTCGAAGCTCTGCCAGAGCCAGAGGAGAGGCTTGACCCCAGCGTATTTCTCGGGGTCGATCTCGTGATAGTACTCGGGCTCGAGCGTGACGTTGTTGGGATCGAGCGCCAGCAGGGCCGCCCGCGTAGGGGCGGGGACCTTGGGGTCCGCGACGACTTCGTCGTAATCGGCGATGCCCGGATAGTAGAGGTGGAAGAGGGTCTCGCGGCACAGCGCAGCGCGGTCGCATGCGGGGTCAGCGAGGCGATCTTCGAGCCCGGCGAGCCAATCGGTACACACGCGGGCCGTCGGTCCCGGCAGTGTCAGTGGGCGCAGTGGTCGCAAGACCATTGGGGCCGGACACCTCCACGCGTTGCAGTGTTGACAGCGGGAAAGCCGAGCAATATGTTCGGCATACGGAAATTACTTGAAACTGATTCTCAATCTCAATTGTCCCACTCCTGCTACGACATGCTACTTCCCACGTGCGCAACTCCCTGATTCCCAGCGCTCATGTCCTGCGTGCGTTACCGCAGATGCGGGCTCTCGGTACGGCAAACTGTCTTTCCCGCAACCGCGTCAGCACGAACGTCTCGTTGCCCCTATCTTCGCGCGTCCCGCCGGACGGATCGGTCCGGCTCATCCGGAAAGTACGTAAACACGGCGCTCTCTGCGACCTAGTCCGGTTCCGTGCGGTCACCGGGGCGTTTTTGGTAGGTGTCGGGCTGCTGGCAGGGGTGCCATCGGCAGCCGCCCAGACGGCGATGTTGGTCGGAACCGTGCGTGATGCCAGCACGGGTGCCCCCCTGTCGCGCGTTGCGGTGCGTCTGGAAGGCGTTGGTCGCACGGTTCTGACTGACGAGACCGGTCACTACGCGTTCGCCCACGTTCCGGACGGCGAGCAGACCCTGCGCGTGAGCATGATTGGATACACGCCGGCCACGAAGATCGTGATTCTGGTTCCGGGTGCGGAGCGAGTGGTGAACGTGGCGCTGGAGCCGAGTCCCGTCCGCCTCCGTCCGGTAACCGTCATCCACCAGCGGACCCGGCTCGTGGGAGAGCCGGGGCGCCTCGCCGAAATTCCCGGCGCGGCGCATTCGCTCGATCGAGCACGGGTCGAAGACCCGAAGTTTCTGTTCGATGACGTACACACCGTGCTACGGCAAGTGCCGGGCGTCAATATCCAGGAAGAAGAGGGATATGGGCTGCGTCCCAACATCGGCCTTCGTGGGACGGGGGCGGAGCGCAGTTCCAAAATCACCGTCATGGAAGACGGCGTGCTCATTGCACCTGCGCCGTATGCCGCGCCGTCGGCGTACTACTTCCCCGTGGTGGGGCGCATGGAGGCGATCGAGGTACGAAAGGGGTCGAGCCAAATCAAATACGGCCCCCGTACGGTCGGCGGCGCCCTGAATCTGGTCTCGACCAGTATTCCCGAGACCCTCACGCTCGCCGGCGAGGTTGAGGCGGGCGAAGACGCGACGCGGAAACTCCGCGCGAAGGTCGGTGACGCGTACCGCAACGTTGGCTGGCTCGCCGAGGGCTACCAGATTCGCACGAATGGCTTCAAGCGGCTCGAGGGTGTCGACACCGGGTTCGACGTCGAAGACTATCTCGTGAAGCTGAGACTGAACGCAAATCCGACGGCGCCGATCTATCAGGAACTCGAGATCAAGCTCGGGTACACCGACGAAGTGTCGCACGAGACCTATCTCGGGCTCACCGAGGAGGACTTTCGGCAGAACGCGCTGCAGCGCTACGCGGCGTCGCAGCGCGACGTCATGGATGCCCAGCACCGTCAGCTCCAAGCGAGGTATTTCATTCGTCCCGCGCCGTGGCTCGACCTGATGACCACGGTCTACCGCAACGACTTTGCCCGCAACTGGTACAAGCTCCAGAGCGTGAACGGCGAAGGGCTCGCGGACGTGTTGCAGCGTCCCGGAGACTTCGCGGAGCACCTTGCCGTGCTGCGCGGCGCCGATAGCGATCCCGATGCCCTGGTGCTCCGCGCGAACAATCGGGAGTACTTCGCACGCGGCGTGCAGTCGCATGTCGGATTGCGCGTTGGGGGTTCGGTGGAGTACGAGGTCGAGATGGGTGTCCGCTATCACGAAGACCAGGAGGACCGCTTTCAACACGAGGACGGCTTTCGGATGGCAAACGGCAGTATGGTGCTGACCTCCAAGGGGTCTCCGGGGAGTCAATCCAACCGGGTGAGCGACGCCAGGGCGTGGGCCTTCTTCGTGCAACACAAACTCACCGTGGGCCGACTCTCCGTGGCGCCGGGCATCCGGTTCGAGCACGTCGACTTCACCCGTACCGATTACGCCGGTGACGATCCGGGCCGGCTCACCCCCACGGGTGTGCGGGAGAATGATGTGACCGCCTGGGTCCCCGGCGTCGGTGCGCGATACGGGGTCACTGCGGCGCTCAGCCTCTTTGCCGGTGCCCACAAGGGATTCGGGCCTCCGGGTCCGGGTGCCGCGCCCGAGACGGCTCCCGAGGAGAGCGTCAACTACGAGCTGGGAGTGCGGGTGCGGCGTACCGGTCTGCATGCCGAAGTGGTGGGGTTCGTGAGCGACTACGAGAACGTCCTCGGGCGGGCCACCCTGGCCACGGGTGAGACGGGGGCCGGGGACCAGTTCAACGGGGGGGCAGTGGACGTGGGTGGCGTCGAAGTCGCCGTGGAGTTCGATCCTCTAGCCAACCGTGAATCGGGGATCGCGCTCCCCATGCAGCTCACGTATACGTTTACTCGGGCGACGTTTCGGACAGGCTTCGAGAGCGAATTCGAACCCTGGGGTACCGTTGAGCCGGGTGACCGCCTCCCCTATGTGGCCGAACACCAACTCTACGCGAGTGCAGGGATCAGGCGGGGTAGATGGGCCGCCAGTTTCGGCGCGAGCTATACCGGCGCGATGAGGACCGTTGCGGGTCAGGGACCGATCCCGGCGGGGGGGGGAACGGACGCCGCCGTCGTCATGAGCCTAGCCGGTCAGGCGGCCATCACGGCCGAGAGCGTCGTATTCGTGGCGGTGCAGAATCTTGCCGATGCGCGCCACGTCGTGGCCCGCAGACCGGCCGGGACCCGTCCCGGGCTTCCGCGGACCTTGATGGCTGGTGTGCGTCTTGGGCGCTGATGGTCGGCGGCGGTCGCGTCGTCGCCGGCGTCCCTCGGTCGCGGCTGGTATCTAGGGGTCTCGATCCGCCCTCGCCCGAGAGATCGCCCGGGACCGTTCGCGATCCAGCACCCGCAGCACCCGTTCCCAACGATTACTCGTCAGCACGTCGTAGGAGACCGTAAAAGGCTCTCGTAGTTCGATCCCCTCATCGAAGATGTAGACGGCGCTCGCGGTCTCGCGCTGGTTCAGTTGCCGTCTGCTCCATTGGGGGGAACGTGGGAGGATGGCCACCGGTCGGAAAAAGCGGTTCTGGCTCGTGATGGTCACGATCTCCGGCTCGAAGCGCGCGCGTTCCTGCAGCCCAAAAAAGGTCACAAAGAAGAGGGTCGGGCGCCCAATACCCTGTTGTCGGGCGATTTGCTGTACGCTGTCCGCGAGGGCTTCATGGAGACTGTGCAGCGATTGGTACGTGTCCGGTGCCAACAACCGCGTGACCCACTCGTCCAGGGGCAGGATCTGGATCGAGATGCTGCCGACCTGGAGCGCAAGCGACACGTCCTCCTGCCGGAGCGTCCCGTATCCGGGTGGTGGCAGGTCCCGAGGCTCGGCAGTGACTCGCGGGTCTTGGCCGGTGGCCGGGCAAGCGACGAGCGACAACCAGAGCGCTGGGAGGAGGAAGCCGGTCGTGCATGGGCGCGTCTTCATGGCTCGCGTGCTCGAGATGCCAACGCGTCGATTGAGTCCCGCAAATCGGCGATTCCTTCGCGGGTGCGGGCACTCGTGAGGAGGCACTGGTCCTCGGGAACCTCGATGGTTTGCACCAATTCCTTGAGTCGTGCCGCCCGCCGGCTTCGGGGGAGCTTGTCCGCCTTGGTCACCGCGACCAGAACCGGGACGCTCCGTGTCACCAGCCGTCGTCCCACCGCGATGTCGTCCTCGGACAGGTCGCGTCGGACATCCAACAGCCAGACGACGCCAATCAGTGGCTCGCGGGTCTCGAGATAGGCCGTCACGAGATCGAGCAGTCGGCGGCGCTCGGTGTGGGAGAGGCGGGCGTATCCGTATCCGGGAAGGTCCACCAAGTAATAGCGGTCTTCCACATTGTAGACGTTGCACGTTCGAGTTTTACCCGGGGTCTTACTCGTATGGGCGAGAGTGCGACGACTCACGAGTGCGTTGATCAGCGAGGATTTCCCGACGTTCGATCTGCCGATGAACGCAACTTCCGGGAGACGAGGTTGAAGGCGAAAGTCGGCGGCCGCGTAGCTGCCAACGAAAGCGGCTTCGCTCAGGCCTCTTTTTTCGCCCGCGGCCGCTCCGTCACCACGAGGGGCGGTCGCTGATCGGTGATGCATTCCTTGGTCACCACGATCTCCCGCACGTCATCACGGCTCGGGAGGTCGAACATGATCTCGGTCATCACCTCTTCGAGAATGGCGCGCAGGCCACGGGCGCCGGTGCCGTGTTCGATCGCGCGGCGGGCCACGGCACGGAGCGCTTCAGGATCGAAGGTCAGGCCCACACTCTCCAGCTCGAAGAGCTTCTGATATTGCTTCGAGAGAGCATTCTTGGGTTCCAGAAGGATCTGAATCAGGGCTTCCTCGTCCAGCGAGTCGAGGGCCACGACGACGGGCAATCGGCCGACGAGCTCGGGGATCAACCCGTACCGCAAGAGATCGTCCGGTTCGACATCGTGATAGGGGTTCTTCTCCAACTGCGCCACTTTGCCCGCTTCCACTTCCTCTTTGCTGAACCCGATCTGGCGGCGTCCGGTCCTGGCCTCGATGATCTTTTCGAGGCCGTCGAAGGCACCACCGCAAATGAAGAGGATGTTCTTGGTGTCGATCTGGATGTATTCCTGTTGCGGGTGCTTTCGCCCACCTTGCGGCGGCACCGAAGCCACCGTTCCCTCGAGGATCTTGAGGAGGGCCTGCTGTACGCCTTCGCCGGAGACGTCGCGCGTGATGCTGGGATTCTCACTCTTCCGGGCGATCTTGTCGATCTCGTCGATATAGACGATCCCGTGCTCGCACTCGGTGACGTTGAAGTCGCCGGCCTGCAGTAAGCGCACGAGAATGTTCTCGACGTCCTCGCCCACGTAGCCGGCTTCCGTCAGCGTCGTCGCGTCCGCGATGGTGAACGGCACGTCGAGGATGCGGGCGAGCGTTTGTGCCAAGAGTGTCTTGCCCACCCCGGTGGGGCCGAGAAGCAAGATGTTGCTCTTTTCGAGCTCCACCTCGTTGTTCTTGCGGAGCGCTTGGGAATTGATGCGCTTGTAGTGCGTGTAGACGGCTACCGACAGGACTTTCTTGGCCCGTTCCTGACCGATCACGTACTGGTCCAACACCTCCTTGATCTCGGACGGTGTGGGAACCTGGGTAATCGCTTCAGCGACTTCGCGTTCTTCGTCCTCGGCGAGAATCTCATTGCAGAGCGCGATGCACTCGTTGCAGATATACACCGACGGGCCCGATATGAACTTTCGGACCGCGTCTTTCGATTTCCCGCAGAACGAGCAGCGGAGGTGCTTGTCCTGGGCCATAGCCGTTACCGCTCAGTTTTCGCTAGTATGCTCCTCACCCCACTCACCGTCAACCCGAAGCCTTGTCGCCGTTGAGCTCCACCCGTTGCTGAATCACTTTGTCGACGATCCCGTACTCCTTGGCTTCCTCCGCCGACATGAAACGATCTCGATCGATGTCCTGCTCGATGCGGTCCACCGGCTGCCCCGTGTGGCTGGCGTAGAGCTCGTTCAGCTTGTTCCGCAGGTAGAGAATCTCGCGCGCCTGGATTTCGATGTCAGCCGCCGTTCCCTGGTACCCACCGGACGGCTGGTGCATCATGATGCGCGAGTGCGGCAAGGCTGCCCGCTTCCCTTGCCGGCCGGCAGCCAAGAGAAACGATCCGGCAGACGCCGCCATGCCCATGCAGATCGTGTTCACAGAGGCACTGATGTGCTGCATCGTGTCGTAAATCGCGAAGGCACTGGAGATGACGCCTCCGGGCGAGTTGATGTAGAGATAGATGTCCCGCTCCGGGTTGTCGGCTTCCAAGAACAGAAGCTGCGCGATGATGACGTTGGCTACGTCGTCATTGATCGGCGTCCCCAGGAAGATGATGCGATCCATTAGGAGGCGCGAGAAAATGTCGTAAGTGCGCTCTCCACGAGTGGATCGCTCGATGACATACGGTGGATAGATGGTCGGCATCGCAGTTGTCTCGGCTCGTCGCGTTACTCGTCGTGAATAGTGGATTGCTCGAGCAGATAACCGAACACCTTCTCTTCCGTTAGGTTCCGCTCCAGCTCGGATAGACGTCCTGCCTTCTGCAGCGACGCGTACACTTCGCCCGGCGTCGCCTTGCGCCGATCGGCAATCTCCTCAATTCGATGATCGACGTCTTCGTCTGTGGCCTTGAGCCCGTGGAGCTCGGCAACCCGGTCGAGAATAAGATCGCGCTTGACCTGGCGCTCGGCGATGGGCCCAAACTCGGTGGCGAATTGCTCCAACCGCTCGTCCGGCACCTGATAGGCCTGCGCAAACGCGCGTAACGCGCGCTGAACCATTGGGCGCGGTGCCTGCACCGTGTTCGCATTCGCAATCTCGTCGATGACCTGACGGCGCAGCTCCGCGTCGGCCTCGCGCCGCGCCTCCGCCTCGAGGTCCTCCCGAATGGCCGCCCGTAAGGCATCGACCGAATCGAAGTCGCCCAGCTCTCGAGCAAACGCGTCGTCCAACGGCGGCAACTGCTGTTCCTTGACCTCGGTCAGCGTGATGCGCACGGATCGAGGCTCGCCGCGCTTGCTCTCCTCCGGATGGTCATCAGGGAATCGAACCGTGGCATCGGCGGTCCCTCCCCGCGTGAGCTCGCGGATCTGATGCTCGATGTCCGGAATCGCCTGCCCCCGGCCCAGAACAAGCTGATACTCCTTGGCGTCAGCGGCGTCCGCGCCGTCCAGCGTCGCGATGCTCACGCTCACGAGGTCGCCATCCTGCGGTCGCTCCCGCTCCGTGGGGATCCAAGGCGCCCGTTCCCGACGCAGTTCTTCGAGTTGCTCCTTCACCATTTCGTCGGTGATCGTGCGGCTGGTCCGCGTCAGGCGAAACCCGCCAACCCGCTCCAGCGTCAGCTCGGGTTTCACCTCGACCACCAGCTCGAACGTCACGGGAGTTCCGTCTTCGAATTTGAGATCCTTCACCCTCGGGTCGGCGACTGGCTTGAGGCCTTCCTGATCCACTGCCGCCTGCCAGCTCTCTCCGATCAGCTCGCGGAGCACACTCTCGCGAATGGCGTCGCGGTAACGCTTTCGCACGAGGGCCAACGGGGCCTTCCCCGCGCGAAAGCCCGGAAGTTTGGCCCGCTTGGCAACCTGGGTGGCGGCTTTCGTCTCCGCCGCCTGGACCCGTTCCACCGGTACCTCGACCTTGAGGCTCTTGGCGCCGGGCTCCTCGGATGCTCTGGTGATACGAATATCGGTGTCGACTGCCATGCGTTCGTGGGCGTCCCTTCATTCTCCTGGCGCCCCCGTGGGACGCGTGCGGAAATCTAACCGCCCCTGCTCACCGGACAAAAGGCGAAACCCTGGGCCGGCCTGCGCGTACAACAAGGAGGAGATCGCCAAATCGAGGCTCATGCCCCTGTTGCTCTTGGCGTACGCTTTCCTGTCCAATGTCGCCCTCGCTGTCGTCCCTCACGAGCCGGTCGTGATCTGGTACGGAGCCCATTGGGGGGTGTGGTCGACCGCGCTCGTGGCCACCGCAGGAACGGTGGGGGCGGCGTGGGTCGATCACCGACTGTTCGTTCCGCTCTTGGCGCGCGTGGCCGCCACCCCAGCCTGGGCCGATGGAGCGATCGGCCGGCTGCAGGACCTCTTCGACCGGGCGCCGTTTGCCATTCTCGCCGTATCCGGTGTGACGCCGCTTCCGTCCTTCCCGTTCAAGGCCATGGCGTTTGCCAAACGCTATCCGCTCGCACGCTACCTCTTCGCCGTTGCCGCCGGGCGGCTGCCACGCTACCTGCTGCTGGCGTGGCTCGGCGTGGTGCTGCGCATCCCGACTTGGATGTTCGCCGCACTCTTCGTGCCGTTCGTGCTGCCCTCACTCGCGAGGATGCTCCCATGGAAGACAAGACGCGCGAACTGACCTTCTTGCTGGCAGAGCCAGAGCGTCGATTGCTGCGGGCGATCGCCGCCCGATTGCCAAGCTGGATCCGCTCCAACCATCTGACCGGCCTGGGGGTCGCCGGAGCGCTCGGGGCCGGCGTGAGCTACGCACTGTCGGGAGCGTCACTGGGGTGGCTTGGGATCGCGAGCGTCATGCTGATGGTCAATTGGTTTGGCGATAGCCTGGACGGAACCCTCGCACGGGTCCGGCACCATGAGCGCCCCCGGTACGGCTATTATCTCGACCACATCGTCGATGCGTTCAATACCGCCGTGGTAGGAATTGGGATCGGTCTCTCCCCGTTCGTGCGGGTCGAGGTAGCCCTCATTCTCGTGATTCTCTACCTCACGCTCTCGATCAACATCTATCTCGAGTCGAGCGTGTTCGGGGTGTTCCGGTTGGCGTACGGCCGCCTTGGACCGACGGAGGTGCGGCTGCTCCTGATCCTCGGGAATGTTCTTCTGGCAATGAGCGGTTTCCTCTCGGCGGCGTGGCAGCGGGCGGTCCCGCTGGTCGCCAATGCCGGAGCCGGATTCCTCGTCCTCGCAATGTTGGTGGTGCTGAGTATTCGATTCGGCAACAACCTTCGCCGACTCGCCAAGCTGGAGCCCCTCCCGCGGTTGTGAGTTCGCCACCTCACCTGCTGACGCTCACCGTCCGGTTCGGCGAATGCGACCGCCGGGAGTCGAACCCGGATGGGTTGCCCCACAGGATCCTAAGTCCTGCGCGTCTGCCAGTTCCGCCACGGTCGCGTGTACCGGGAAAGGTAACGTCGCCGGTTCTCCGGAGGCGGCCCGGTTCCCGCACGCGCCCCTGCGATCCCCGGAAGTACCCACCAGGATGGGGTTTGCGGAATTCCCTCCTGCGGTTAGTTTCGGGCCCAACGTCACGGAGTGTCACTCTCGGTGCGCGCCTATCGTATTCGGCTGGGCCCTGGTAGTTTTCGACCCCGTGAACCGTCGATCCCGCTGCCGCTCCGGCCGCGGGCAACCCTTTTTGGTCGAGCTTCGTCGACTCACAACCTCCTCGAACAGGACCCATCTTGAAGCCTATCCCTGTACCGATAACGCGCGCCCTGGTCTTGGCCGCCGGTCGGGGCACGAGGTTTGGGAACCATGCGCCCAAGCCTCTGTTCCGGTTACTCGGCCTTCCCCTGTTGGCCCGAACGCTCTTTACACTCGAGCAGGCGGGCATCACGGATGCGTACGTCGTGCTGGGGTATCAGGCGGAGGCCGTCCGCGCGGCGATCGAGCAGATTCGTCGGTTCCGTATCCGGATCCACTGGCTCTACAACGATCGGTGGGAAGCGCCGAACGGGTATTCGGTGTTGGCGGGAGAAGAGGTGTTGGGTGATGGGCCGTTTGTCCTAACGATGTGCGACCACATCTTCGATCCGCGGATCGTGGCGCAACTTCAGGAACGGGTGCGCTGCCTACGGGGCGTGGAGCTCGCGGTTGATCGCGATCTCACGAGGGTGTCGGACCTCGATGATGCCACCAAGGTGCGGATCGCGGACGAGGACATCGAGGCGATCGGGAAAGGCCTCGACGATTTCAACGCCGTCGATACGGGCGTTTTTCTTGCGGGCCCGGCGCTCTTTCGAGCCATCCGGGAATCCTGCCGCGACGGACGCGAGGCGCTGGCGGACGGGGTGCAGCGTCTGGCGACGACCGGCGAGGCCGGCGCGATGCCGGTGGCCGGTGCCATGTGGCACGATGTGGACACCGTTCGGGATGCACGCCTCGCGGAGAAGAAGCTGCTGAGGACGGTCCGCAAACCGTCAGACGGGATCATCGCGCGTTACCTCAACCGCCCCGTTTCCACTGCGATCAGCCGACAACTCGTCAGGACATCGGTGACACCCAGTCAGGTGACGGCCGTTCATCTGGTCCTTGGCCTGTTATCGGCCGGGTTCGCCGCCGTGGGAGGCTACGCGGCGTTCCTGATCAGCGGTGTGCTGTTCCACCTCACCTCCGTGCTGGACGGCTCAGACGGAGAAGTGGCGAAGCTCAAGTTTCAAACCAGCACCCGCGGCGAGCTGTTCGATACGGTCAGCGACAATATCACGTATCTCGCGTTTCTCCTGGGACTGATCGTGGGAGTGAGCCGCTCCGACCTGCACGACTTCTATTTCATTTCCGGGGTCGTCGGGCTGGTCGTCGCAGCCATCACGTTCGTGAACCTGCACATGTATCTCGCCAGGCAACGGAAGTCTGGGAGCTTTCTCTCCGTCCAATACGGCTTCGAGGAGGGCTCGGGATTCGGCAAGCGCGTCCTCCGCGTCGTGCAGTATCTCGGCAAGCGCGACCTGATGGCGTTCTTGGTGCTGCTGCTGGCCATCGTAGGCCACATGCCGATGGTCCTGCCCACGTTTGGGATCCCGGCGACGCTCTTGCTATTGCCGGCGTCGCTCAAAGTGAATCTGTCCACGATGCGGCGCCGACCGGTGCGCAAACGGCTCCCGCGTCCCGTCCCCACGGGCCAGACCGCTCCCGTTTGGGTGACCACGTCTTCCACGCCGCGGTACTTCTTTGCGGAGGAAGAGGCAGAGCGGGTCTCGGAGTCGGTGCGCGGCTGACGTAATCAGGGGAGCTCCGGTTCCGCACCGGACACCTCCCGCAGGAATGCCGGATCGTCGTCCGGGACTTCCGGAAGCACGCGGTGCAGGGCGAGGAGGCGGACACCGCCGAGCACCAAAACCCCAAACGTCACGGCGCGGACCATGAGCTGCACGAGCAGCCCGTCCGGCGCCCTGCCCGCGATCCACGCTGCGATTCCCGCCGCCACGACCGACACCACGAGCACCCGGGCGTAGAGCCTCCACGGAAACGCCTGCCGGAATCCGACGTGCATCACGCGACCAATCCGAACCAACACGTAGAGCCACGCCACCACGTTCGCCGCGAGCATCGCTACCGCCGCTCCCACCATTCCCACAGCCAAGGTCAGCGGCAGGCTCAGGACGACATTCGCCCCGAGCTGCACAAAGCTCGCCCACCACAACGACCGTGTGTCCCCGGCCGCTCGGAGCATGATTCCGTACTCTGCCACCCGGTGAAGCAGGATGATGGTGTGGATCTGGAATGGGAGCGTGGCCGCTGCGTACTGGCTCGTAAAGAGAAGAACGACCAATTGCGGCGCACAAAGCACGACCCCAAGGGTCGCAGGAACAACCAACAGCGACATGCGAGATGTGGACGCCAGCCAATACCCGAGGCTCAGGTCGGTCCGACCCACTTTGAATGCGTGCACGAGCCGTGTTGCGAGCACGGCGCCGATGGCGTAGGGGACGATCGAGACGAACGGGACTTCGGTGGCGGCAATCGCATACGCCCCGAAGTTGGGCGCGTCGAACGCGGCCACGAACCACTTGCCGATGTTGCGGTTCAGGATGGCGGTCCCGAGCGAGAGTCCCAGCGGCAACGTGTAGACCACCTGGTCCCGTACGAGTCTCCAGTCGACGGTGAGGAGGCCGCGCGGGGTGAGGAGCACGATCAGCCAGCCGTAGACGATGAACCGCACCCCGGCGTAGACCGCGAGCCCCACCATGGCGCCTTCCAGCCCGAACCCGAGGAGCAGCGGAACGGTCACGCCGACGATTTGCAGGAGACTGGCGCACGTCGTAAACACCGCAGACCCCGTCGCGCGTTCGGCAGCCAGCAAAAGCTGTGGGGCGCCGAGGGTGGGTACTTCGAGCACGAGCGCGAGCGCGAGCCATCCCAAGAGCCCCCGGACCTGATAGGGACCGTCGGCGATCCAGGGTTCGATACCGAGGACAACAGCCGCAGTGACGGCACCGGTGGCGGCGAGGAGGCCCGAGGTTTGAACGGCCAAGCGCCGGCGTTCCTGTGGGGGAAGCCGTCCGTAGAAAAAGAAGATCCCCTGTTGGATGTTGAGGCCACCGAGCCCGATCGCCACCGAGTAGATGGAGAAGATGAGCGCCATGGTGGCCCAGTCCGGCTCGGAGAGAATGCGGACGAGAACCAGGGCGAGGACCAGCCCGCTCGCCTTGGCGAGACTCTGGCCGACGGTGATCACCGCCGTCCGCATCCCCAAGACGAACGCGCTCCTCATCGGGCGAGGAGATCCAGCTCCCGGCTGTCCTCGAGGAACTGATGAACCGCCTCGCGCTCCAACCGCGTCAGGTGGAACAGTGGATGCATGAGCAGATCTCGCCGAATCCAACGAGCGATACCATAGTGAATCGTGTTGCGCACGCCTCGATGCAGACGCTCGGTGAAATGCGCGACCTCCCACGTGTTGGCTCCGTGGAAGCAGCGGATGAACAAATGGCTGTGGGGAGGTTGCACGATCCCGACGCGCATCGCGGCCGCCAGCTCACGCCGGAAGATGCTGTCTTCTCGGCGACTGAGATTGTGATAGCGCACGGCCGTGCGGCGGTGGACGATCGACCCAGGCGTTCCCCGCCGGAGCTGTGTCCGATAGGGATGTTCGACGAAGGCCGGCGAGTCGATATGCATGAGCGTCCAGCGGAGGACGCTTGCATCCAGGTTCTGGCGCTCGATCGCCTCGACCTGCGCGGTGAGGCGCCGGGGGTGATACCAGTCGTCGTCGTCCCATTGGGCGCAGTACGCTCCGTTCGCAAGATCGAGCGCGACGTTCCGCAGCGCCCCCAGTCGGCGGCTCGGATCAGCCTTGAGGCGATGGTAGCGGATGGGGAAGCGGTCTCGAAACGGTGCCAGGATCGGCTCGTAATCTTCGGAGCCGTCATCCACCACCACCAATTCTTTCGGTGTCCACGTCTGCTTCGCGAAGCACTTGAGCGCCCGCCGGGCGAGCCGGGTGCGGTTCCGAGTCACCATCAGACAGCTCACCAGTGGCTTCGTGCTCATGTCGCGCCCACCGCCGTGACCGCCGGCCGGCACGCGGGCCCATTGGAGCTACTGCCGATCCAGCAGGTCGTGCAGGAAGGCTGCAATCTTGTCGGCTCGCGCCTGCCACGTATAGCGGACAGACGTAGTCAGGGCATTGGTGGCGAGCTCACGCTGGCGGCCCGGATCGGCGAGCAGCGCCCCCAACGCGGCGGCCGCGGCCGCGGGTCGATCGGGCTCCACGAGGACTGCGTCATGATTGGGGGTCAGGATTTCCCGGAGATCGGGTAGATCCGGCCCGATAATCGGACGACCCGTGGCGAGATACAGAAACGTCTTCATGGGAAGCACCGTCCGCCGGTGCGCGCGCAGCGGCTTGGCGGATGGGGGAATGACCAGACAGTCGGCTGCAAAGAGATACGGGGCTACCTGTGCTGGCGGGACACGGGGCAGCATCCGGATGTTTGGGGCCCGAGGGACTGTCCGCGGTTTCCCCATCTGTCCCACGACGATGAAATGCACCTCCGGAAGCGCACGTGCCATGGCAGCGAGCTCATCCAATCCCTTGGTGCCATCCACGTGGCCGGCGTACGTGACGAGAGGGCCGTCGGGCGGTAGCCCGAGCCGGCGGCGCGCGTCGGCGGAACTGAGACGCGGTATCATCGCTTCCGGGGCAAATCCGTTGTGGGCAACGAGAACCCGCCCGGGATCGAACCCGAGCTTGAGAAACGAATCACGCGCCATCCGAGAATGGGCCACGATGCCGAGGAGCGCTGCCCGCCGGTAGCACAGGTGCCGCCACGCTGCAAATCGTCGGCGCGAATTGAGATCGATGCGGTACGTCTCGAAGATGACGCGTGGGTGGGCGGCGAGGGCGGTCAGCAGCGAGAACGGATCCCGCGTGTAGACGAAGTCGTAGCCGCGCCCCCGTGCGAACGACGAGGCAACGACGTCGTGCCACGGACGAATCGCGTTGCCACGGATCGCTCGCGGCACGACCCGCTCGATGATCCGCAGTCCGTTGTCGAGTGCGTCGAACGGGATGCCGTAGAACTCCGCGATCTTTTGGGGGTGGCGGTCGTCGGCTGGCTCGGATGGACGCCGGGGTGCGATGACGTCCACGTCGATCCCGGCGTGCGCGAGTGCCGCCGCCGTTTTGACGATCTGCTCCGTGTTCGTATACGGAGACGGCAGCGGTTCGTGACACACGTAGAGGATCTTCATCCCAATGTGCCGTCGGCTGCGGTTTTCCCGGCGGACCCCCCGGGCAGCCCGGTGGGTTGCGTGGGCCCCGCAGCGATGCGCACGAGCGCTGGCAGGGCGGCCAGCGCGGTCGTGACGCCGTTGGTGAGGACCGCGTCCCCAGTGACTGTGAGCACCGCGAGAAACGAACCGGCTCCTTCCTGACCGTACCGGTGGTACAGGTGCACGCCACGATCGGCGCCGAATCCGAACACGGTTGGAACCGGGCCCATGTTGACGATGCTCAACTTCATGTCGAGCCGCTGCATGACGGTACCGAGCCAGTCAGGCCGAGTTTGAGCAGCCGCATAGGCCGGCCGCCGCCGATCGAGGCAATGACTCCCTGGACCACCTGTTCAACCGCGTGCTTCACGTCTGCTCCCGTTCGCTGTTCCGGCGACGGGAACAATATAGATTACGCGCCGAGCACCCGACGGGACGAGGCAATCGCTGCATGCTGCTCAAGCTCGATGTTGGGACGCCGGATCCATGGCTGGTGTTCGATCTTATTGGTGAAGGCCGCTCGCTGGGGACGGGGACGATCGCGCGAATCCCTGGGCGGGCGCGGCTCCAACTTGCGGAGATCGGAGATGCCGCGCTCGGGTTCGTCCTGTTCTTCCAGCTAGGCGCTGCTGGCTCGGTCATCGCCGATTGGCTCTACGAGACCTTGAAGGACCGTGCCACCACGGTCGCGATCGACGGCGTGGAGGTTCCCATCCGCCGGCGTTCCCTGCATCGACTGCTGTCAGAGCGGATTCAACAGGTCGAATTGGCGGCGGTGCAGGCAGGGATGGCGTTTTGAGGATCAATCCTCGAGCCCGCGAACGGTGAGGGTCGGGGAGCCATCCGCCGCTTTGGACACGAGACAGATGTTCGGCCGGCAGCATATCCAACAATCCTCCACGAACTCTTGTGGGGTGTCCTGGCTCGAGTCCACGGCGATTTCGAGCCGTTCGCCGCAATGCGGGCACGGAGCGCGGAGCACGGGGTTGGGGTAGACCCAATCGTTCATGCGGCGGCGGTGCCCTCGGGGCGCCGGCGTCCAAGGAGCCCCAAGACGGCGGGAATCAACGCCAAGCCCATCACGATGACTCCGGAGACGACGTAGGCGGGATTGCCCGAGGTGAGCAGGGGCATCCCAATCAGGATCGCGTCGATCGCAAAGTGCGCCACGATACACGCGAGCAGCCCGAGATGGAGAAACCCTAGGCCGAAGATGATGCCGCCGATGGTGAGCTCGATGCCCCGAATATAGACCGGGAATACGGGATAGTTCGAATGGGCGAACGCCCAGATGGCCGCTGGGATGAGCAGGGCCAGCACGGTGGACTTGAGATAGCGTTTCACCAGCGAAATGCCAAACAGTCGGTAGGTGAGCTCTTCAGTTGTGGCTGCCACGACACTCACGGTCAGCGGTGCCAAAAACGGCAGGTAGTTGTTGAAGATCTCTGACTGGGGTCCCTCGGCCGGCAGCCAGGCGCCGAAGTACTGGCGTGCGATCACGTAGAAGACCGTGAGATACCCCAGGACCAGGAAACCCAAGGCGTACCCCCGAAGGCTGGCCGCCGTCATCGCCGGCGTGAGCAGCTTGCCGCGAGCCGCGTCGAGCCACCCGGTCAGCGTCTCGGGGAAGGTGTTTCGGCCGAGCGATTCACCGGCGCCGGCCGTAAACAGCGTCCAGAGTCCATAAATGGTCGCCGCGAAGAGCACGCCGAATACCAGGAGACCCCCGTAGGCGGCCCAAGGGAACTCGGTCGGGTAGCGGAATTTGGCACCGGGCCAGGAGGTGGCAGCCGCAACGATCACGAGGAGAGCGATGGCGACCGCGACGGCGAAGGCGGGCTTCCACCGCACGTCGTCCAGCCGGTGACGTGCAATGGTGATGCCCAACGCGATCAGCACCAGTATGAACGTGAGTCCCAGGCTGCCGAACGCGAGGACGGTCCCCACGCTCAAGGATCGCTGTAAACCCCGGGAAAACTGCTCAGGGACGCGCAGGAAGTGGCGATACCCCCCAATGGCATTCCCCTGCACATCCACGGTGATACGGACCGACCCCATGCCGGCTTCGGGATCATCCTCGCGCCACGGGATCGTCGAGCCCTGCTTTTCCCACGAGAATCGGTGGTCGGTGCGGTTGTCGAGTCGCTCGCTCGAAGCCTCGATTCGCTCCAGCGTGTTCAAGTCCCATCCCTGCTGCTGCAAGAAGGTCTCCGCCAGCGTCCGGGCGTCGGCCTCCTCCAGGTGTGCGCCCGGTGCGGCCTCCTCGAGCAGGTGCTGGAATGCGGTGATGCGGCCATCGACCCCCACCCCGACTCGCCACTCTTCCTTCACCTCCGGCCGGAACCAACGATGGCTCCAGCGCCAGACCGGCACTTCTTCCCGAGCCCAGCGGCTTGCCTCGGACAGGCCGAGGGTGCGCTGGAGGAAGACGAGCGATTCGGTGTCCCCCGCGAACACGGCCGCGCCTTTCCACTCGGCAACGCTCGCGCCGCGGGCTTGGAGGAACTCGCCGGCGCGAGTCAAGGCATCCGGCCTGGCGATCTCCAATCGCACGGCTGCCTGGGGCGTGGCCGTGCGGTACAGCAGTACGAAGGCCACCAGCCCGGCGGCGCCGGCAAGCGCGAGGAATAGGTCTGAAGCTCGGACGCGTTGACTCATGGAGGTCTCCGAAATGGACGTGCCAGCAAACGCCCAGAAAGGCTAGCCCTCGGACGTCGGCGCGGCCAGAGTCTCCCCGACGTGGAAAGCCCCCGCGCGGGCCAGCGTCACGGGGGCTTTCTGTTCATCGGGGGAGGCGTGTCAGGGGCTCGACCGGAGTACCGGGTTCACGTTGACGCTCCCGCTCCCCGTCGCCGTCGCATTCCTGATGGAGGTGCCGTCGTCAAAGAAAAGGCTGACCGATTGGGTCGTACCGCCCGCACCTTCAACTGTGAACGAGGCATCCGTCTTGAGGCCGGTTTGCGCACCCGACGGCACAGTGACCGGATGTTGCTCCGGCGCCGCCGCATACTCGTAGTTGCCCACGGTAAAACCACTCACAAACTCCACCCAGGCCTCTCCGACGATCAGCCGGACCTTGCGGTAGTCTCCAGCGTCAACGGTACCCTCCGCAATGACCAGGGGCGATTCGTCGGTGGTGGGGAGGCTAGTGAGGTCGATCGTGATCCCCTCGCCCTCCTGGTTGGTCAGATCCACCTCGACCCACGCCGCCTCATCGTCTTCCTGTGTTTGAGGGTCTTGGCCCTCCGCGACGACGGGCAGAAACCTGACGCTCGTGATCTCGACCATGAGGCTGGCCACATTGGCGAGGTCGATCGCACCGGCTGCGGCTCCAGAGGCCGGCGCCGACGTCGCGGTGCTGCGTTGCAGAGTAATTTGCACCGATCCGGTGTCGATGCCGGCAGTGTCAGCGCAGCCGACCAAGAACAGGATTCCGAGACCCAGTGCCATGCTCGTGCCGACTGGTTTTGTTCGAAGCATAGATGATGCACCCCTGTTGCAAGATGAAAGGCCATATACAGCGGTTTGCAAGGTTTGCGCCGTCACGTCGACGGTTTGACGGGGTAGCGCCCTGCGGTACGAGCTTCTACCGTTCCTGCGCAATGACGCCCTGGGTAATACGACTCATTCTCGCGAACGTTGCCGTGTTCTTCGTCACGTGGGCGGTGCCCCTCCTGCCAGCGGGGCCACTGGTGTTGGTGCCCGCGCAACTGATCCAACGTCCTTGGACCCTCGTGACGTACATGTTCCTCCACGCGGGAATCTGGCACCTCGTCTTCAACATGATTGGGCTTTTCTTCTTTGGTCCCCGGCTGGAAGCCCGGCTCGGTGGCAGGCACTTTCTCGGTCTTTACTTTGCGAGCGGATTCACGGGCGCGTTGTTGTCACTTCCGTTCAATCCGTTCGTGGGCATCGTGGGCGCATCGGGAGCGGTGTTTGGCGTGCTCCTGGGGTTTGCACGGTATTGGCCGCGGGAGAGGATTTATATCTGGGGGATCATCCCTATCGAGGCGCGGGTGCTGGTCATTCTGCTGACGGTGCTGGCCCTATGGGGGGGATTCGGAGCAGGCCGATCCGGTGTTGCCCATTTCGCACACCTCGGGGGATTCTTGGGTGGCTTCCTGTACCTCAAGTGGCGGGAGGTGCGCTCGCCCGCCGCTCAGTTCAAAGCCAAGGCCAGTCGTGGTCCGACCAAGCTGCCCATTCGCTCCGACGTGGAGAAATGGCGCAAGATCCGTCGCGAGGACCTCCATCCCATCAATCGAGACGAGCTCGACCGCATCCTCGATAAGATCGGGGCCACCGGTGTCGAGAGTCTGACCCAGGACGAGCGGGCGTTTCTCGAACGGTTCCGCGGCGCGGACGCAAGCGGGCACGGCACCGCATGAGTGAGGCCCTTCGGGCGATCGACGAGATCGTGAACCGAGAAACCCGCGCGTGGGATACGCAGGACGTGGATCTCCTGCTATCGGTGTTTCATCCCGACATGGTGTGGCCGTGGCCGCCCCATCCCCAGGCGCACGATCCCTTGGAGTGGGTCTTGGAGTGGGGGCGTTACGACCGCGCGCGCTGGCGAGCCGGTTGGTGCGGCTTGTTTCGACGGTACCGACTCGTGCACAATGTCCGCCACCTCCAACGCATTGTCCTGTCCAAAGAGGAAGACGGTGCGCTTGCCGTGGTGGACGTGGATACGCTCTGGCGGGACGCGTCGGGGTCAGACTTTCAATGGAAGGGACGCGCCGGCAAGATCTACACGAAGATGGGGAACGAGTGGAAGATGATCGCCCAAACGGGGTTGTTGGAGTACTCCTAACGGATAGGCGAGATAGGCGAGATAGGCGAGATAGGCGGGATAGGCGGGATAGGCGGGCCCCGAGCGACACGACGAGGGCTCATGGCTCATCAGCAGCGTCTCACAGCCATTCTCTGGGATTTTGACGGGACACTCGCGGACACGCGCGAGCGGAATCTGCGCGTCACGCGCCGCGTCGTAGCGCACGTTACGGGGCGCGCCCCCGACGGTTTTCCGGGTCTCCGCTCGCTGGCGGCGTACGATGCCGCCACCGTGCGGGCCGGGAATTGGCGCGAGCTCTACGGCCAGATGTTGGGACTGACCGAGGAAGAAACGGATCGGGCCGGTGCCGCGTGGAGTCTCTTTCAGCGGCGGGAGCGGACCGTGAGCACTCTCTACGAGGGTGTTGCCGCGGCGCTCCGTGCTCTCGGTGCTTGGTCCCACGGGATCGTTTCGCAAAATGCTCGAGGGGAGATTCTGCGAACGGTGCGGGCCGCTGGGATCGCCGATCGGTTTCAGGTCGTGGTAGGCTACGAGGAGGTCTCCGCCCGGCGGCAAAAGCCCGAACCGGACGGCATTCTCGCGTGCCTTGCGCGTCTAGCGGACCACGGGACGGGGTGTATTCTCTACGTGGGGGACCACGAGTCGGACATGGAGTGCGCCCGCCGCGCCGACGTGGCCCTCAAGGAGCGGGGTTTGGCGATCACGGTGAAGGCCGTTGCGGCACTCTGGGGTCGCCACGCGGATGACGCGGCGTGGCGGGTACGTCCCGATTATCGCGCCCACCACGCGCTGGACATCGTGAACATCGCAGGGCAGTGGGGTACGCGTCCGTCGAACGACTGACCAACGAACGGAGCGATGGGCGGTCTGTGTGGATCCGGCTTTGTCACCACCGAGTCACGGGTGCCACGACGCGCTTGCCACCCGCCGTGCGCCGTGATACGCTTTCCCGACTTTTTCCAACCTTCCTTCCATGAGGTGTACCGCTATGTCTCTGTCCTGTAGGTGGTACGCATTCTTGGCACCGCTGGTGCTCCTGCTCGCGCTTCCCGCCTCCGCGGGGGCCCAGGGGCAGGCAACCACGGGCATCATTCGTGGCACCGTCACCGATCTCCAGGGCGATCCAGTCGCCGAAGCGATGGTCGTCTTAGTAGAGACGCGGACCAATTTCCGTCGTGAGATCCAAACGACCACCGCCGGCGTGTTCATCGTGCCGTTGCTCCCGTTGGGGATCTACGACGTGCAGGTACGCGCCGCAGGCTTCCAGGAGGCCCGGCAGACCGGGATTCAGCTGCGCGTCGGTGAGACTGTGGATATCCGCCTGGTGCTCGGCCGTGCCGTGGCCCTCGAGGCCATCGAGGTCGTGGCGACGCCGCTGGCCGTGGATCCCACACGGTCCGAAGCGGCCACGCGGCTTCCCGAGGCCGCCGTCAAAGGGCTTCCCAATAACGGCCGGGACTTCCTCAACCTCACGACGCTGACGCCGAACGTGAACATCGTGCAGGGTCCCGATGGCGACGAATTGAGCGTGGCGGGACAGCGCGGGATCCATAACAACGTGAGCGTGGACGGCGCCGATTTCAACAACCCGTTTTTCGGCGAGCAACGGGGCGGGCAGCGACCTCCGTTCACGTTCAATCTGGATGCCGTAGACGAAATCGTGGTGGTCGCAAACGGGGCCAATGCCGAGTTCGGTCGGTCGGGTGGCGGCTTCGTCAACGTGATCACCAAGTCGGGTACCAATGAGTTCCATGGCACGGTTCACTACTTTGGCAAGTACGACGCCCTCTCGGCTAATCCGAGACACGCGAACCTGACTCGCGACCCGGACTTCAGGCAGCACCAGATCGGTTTCACGTTGGGCGGGCCGATCGTGCGCGATAAGGCGTTTTTCTTCACCGCGTTGGACATCCAAGACCTGGCGGATACGCGACAGAAGGATCCGAATCGGATTCGTGGCGCGAGCCCGGCGCTCGGGGCGTGGATCGACACCGCCTTCGGCGGCGCGCTACTGGGGGACGACGGGCCTATCGATCGGACTGACAATGCCCGCGCCTTCCTCGCCAAATTCGACTTCCGCCTCGGAGACCGGCACAACCTGTCCCTCAAGTACAACTACACCTGGTCGCAGCAGGAAAACGGTACCTTCGACGTGGACTCGTGGCTGCGGAGCGCCAACGCCCTTGAGAAGGATTTCTCGCACGCCGTCAACGGCCGGTTGTCGTCGATCGTCTCGTCGCGCGTCACGAACGAGTTCGGGTTCCAGGTTTCCCGTGAGGATCGACCTCGTCCCTACAGCGGGCCCACGATTCCCGGAACGACGGCACCGCCCGGGGTGACGACGCCTAACGGCGAGCGACCGTTTCCGGACACCGCGATGGACTTTGGGGGGCAGTTCCGCCTGGGGATGCCGTTCTTCATTCCGGTCGAGTATTACGATTCACGCATCCAGATCCTCGACAACGTGTCGATTGCCGCGGGCAACCACCTGATCAAGTTGGGCGGCGAATGGAACCGTGTGGAGTCGGTCCAGACGTTCATCGGCTTCGCCAACGCGCGGTGGATCTTCAGCTCGGTCCAGGGCTTCCTGAATTTCGTCGAGTTCGGGAACGGGTATGTCGAGTGCTCTGGAGGCAGCAGTTCGACCACCGGCGCATGCCCCGCGGGTGAGACGCCCGTTGGGCCGGTGCTCCTCTACCTCCAGCAGGCCGGAGTGGGAGGCAATACCGTGGAGGAGGCGGGAACCCAGAGCATCCCACAGCACGAGCTGGCGTTCTTCATCCAGGACACGTGGAAGCCCCACCCCAACCTTACGCTCAACATCGGGCTCCGCTGGGAAGCCTCGATTCAGCCCGACGTGCGGACACCCCCCAGTGAGGTGTTCTTCGCGGACTTCATCGGGACCACCAGCATGGGCCAAGAGTTTCCGTCCGACGGCACCATCCCCTCCGACTGGAACAATTGGCAGCCGCGATTCGGATTCGCGTGGGACGCACAGGGGAACGGCAAGACGGTGCTTCGGGGGAGCGCCGGGCTGTATTATGCGCGGATCCCCGGCCTGAATCTGGCCAGCACCCGCAGCACCAACGGGTCCATTGGCCAAACCATCTTTCGCAACAACGAGCTGACGTTCCTGGGTCCGTTACCGAATTACGACGAGCTGCTCCCCGAGCCAGGACCCGCCGATCCGGTGTTCTTCCCCGACGTCTACGTGTTCGACAAGGACTTCGGGAACCCGCGGACGTTCGCCGCCACGTTCGGTTTCGAGCAGGATCTGGGCAACAATCTCTCCGGTTCCATCGACTACACCCACTCGCGCACCGACAACCTGACCCGATTCGTCAATAGCAACGACGCGCTGTTTGGGAGTCCGTGGTCGAGCGGGCTCGAACCCGGTGGGGGCAATGGGATCCTCACGCTTTGGACGGTCGAATCCACGGCCAAGTCACGCTACAACGGGTTGACCTTCGGACTGCAATACAAGAATCCGTTCGACCCCGATCTGCTCCGGTTCCAGATCAACTATACGCTCTCGTGGGACAAGTCCGACGACGACAACGAGCGGGACCCGTTCAGCTTCCGCTATGCGCGAGCCGATGATTTTTCGTCGGATTACAATTGGAGCGACCGGGACCAGCGGCACCGGCTCAACGCGTGGCTCCTGACGACGTTTCCGGGAGACATTGTCATCAACAACCGTATCAGTGCGCGGTCCGCGCAGCCGGTCTCGTTGAGCTGCGGGCCGAGTGAGTTGAGCCCTCTGGCGCCACCGATGGGGCAGCGAATCGTGAATGGCGAGCAAGACCGAAACTGCGGCGCTATCGCCGATAACAACGTCTTGAAGCGCAATTCGGCGCGAAAGGACAACGCCTTCTTTTCGTGGGACATCCGCGTTTCGAAGCTGTTCCGAGCCGGCGGATACGGCGCGTTCGAGCTGATTTTCGAAGTGTTCAACGTGACCAACACGGACAATTTCCTGGATCCCACGTTTACGGGCCTCCTGTTCAACTTCGACGGCACCGTGCAGACGGGTCTTGGCGCCCCACGGCAAGCGCAGGTAGGGGTCCGCTACATCTTCTAGGATCCATTGGAGTTTCGAGGACGACAACGTGGCCGGGGGTCTCCTCCCGGCCACGTTTTTGTCACTCACCCCCGGGGTCCTGTCCTCACACGGGGACACGGTGTGCCCATTTGCCGACCTTCGTAGCCTCTGTTATCTCGTTGTCTCTATTTGCGTTACGTGTTTGCCGTCCCGTGGCACGGCTCT
>JBFJCP010000020.1:0-92269 GCA_041615815.1 Gemmatimonadales bacterium
CCAACCCCTTCTTCGACTGCACCAACGTGATCGCCGCCGTCAACGTCGTCTTCCCATGATCCACATGCCCAATCGTCCCCACATTCACATGCGGCTTCGTCCGCTCAAACTTCGCCTTCGCCATGGTGTCTGGCTCCTCAAATGGTGAACTGCCCCGCTGTGGCTGCCGCAATCCCGACGGCGCCACTGGACTCGCGGCCGATCAACGTCCCCATTACTCCCCCACCACTGTCACCGATCCAGAGCTCGCGACGGGGATTGAACCCGTGACCTCGTCCTTACCAAGGACGCGCTCTACCCCTGAGCTACGCGAGCTAGGAAGCGGGCGACGGGATTCGAACCCGCGACCCTCAGCTTGGAAGGCTGATGCTCTACCATCTGAGCTACACCCGCGCTGTCCGTGTCCCACAATCCACCCGATCGCTGACATCCATGGTGGGGGTAGGATTCGAACCTACGTAGGCATTCGCCGGCAGATTTACAGTCTGCTCCCTTTGGCCGCTCGGGCACCCCACCGTTGCCCGCTGTGGCGCAAACACGGCCAAACGCACACCCCTCTCGGGGCGCGTCGCCCGCCCGCGCCGG
The DNA here is from genome assembly GCA_041615815.1 of Gemmatimonadales bacterium. Taxonomy (GTDB): domain Bacteria; phylum Gemmatimonadota; class Gemmatimonadetes; order Gemmatimonadales; family GWC2-71-9; genus JBDHDH01. Next base: position 586 of record JBFJCP010000020.1, read on the forward strand.
TCATGGAGCTGACGAAGGGACTCGAACCCTTAACCTGCTGATTACAAATCAGCTGCTCTACCAGTTGAGCTACGTCAGCGTTGGCCCGTTTTTCGCCAGACCTTCAGGATAACCACCCCGGACGAGGCAGTCAACGGGCTCCAACACCCTGAAATCAGGACGCTTGGGAGTCTCAAACCCGCCGCCGCCAGCGGGTCCCCTGCGGCGTGTCCTCCAGCTCGATCCCCCGGGCGACGAGCTCGTCACGAATCGCGTCCGCGCTGGCGTAATCCCGCGCTCGCCGGGCGCGCTCCCGGTCCGCGATCCGATCCGTAACCCATTGTGCCAACGAGGGATCGACGCTTTGGGAGTTCGGGAGCACGTCGAGAACGTCCATCGTGCGCTGAAGCTCGCGAAGCGCCTCCCGCGCCGCCCCCGAGCCCCAATGACCCCTGTCGAGTTGCCGGTTGGCCTGGCGAGCGAACGAGAAGACCGCCCCGAGCGCGCGCGGCGCGTTGAGATCCTCGTCCATCGCCACCTCGAAGTCGCGCCGGAGGAGGGCCACCGGCTCGAGGGCCGACGGCGCCCCACCAGCACCGTCAGCAGCGGCGGCATCCTCCAAACGCACCGCCAACTCCCCGAGACGGCGCGCACCCTCCCCCGCGGCCCGTAACGCCTCGTCGGTGAAGTTGAGTTGCTGACGATAGTGGGTCGAGAACATGAGCAAGCGCACCGCGCTCGCGTCTACCCCCTGCTCGTGCAAGTCTCTCGCGGTGAGAATGTTGCCATACCGCTTCGACATCTTGGTGCCGTCCATCAGGAGAAACTCCCCGTGCAGCCACCACCGGGCGAACGCCTCGCCCGTAGCTCCCTCGGATTGGGCGATCTCATTCTCGTGATGGGGGAAGATCAAATCGACACCACCGGCGTGGATGTCCAGCGTCTCCACGTTGAACCTCCGCCGGATTTCCTCGAGCGCCATCGCCGAACACTCCAGGTGCCACCCCGGTCGCCCACGGCCAAACGGCGCATCCCACGCGGCGCCCACTGCCTCATCCCGGGCCGTCGCAGCCTTCCATACCGCAAAATCCCGCAGATCTTCTTTGCCGTATTCATCACTCGCCACCCGGGCCCCTGGCTGGAGATCGGCCCGGTCCAACCGCGCCAACCGACCGTACATCGGGAACCGATCGACGGCAAAGTAGACCGAACCGTCATCCCCCCGGTACGCCACCCCACGCTCGAGCAGCGTCTCGACGAGCGCTACCATGCGCTCGACGTATTCGGTGGCCCGGGGATACACGTCCGCCGGCCGGATTCGGAGGTAGTCGCGATCTTCGAAGAACGCGCGAACGAAGGGGTCGGTATGGTGGGTGAGCAGGGTGCCGGCGGCCGCCGCTGCATCGATGGTCCGGTCGTCCACATCGGTGAGATTCATGATCTGGAAGACCGTGTAGCCTCGGTACTCGAGGTAGCGACGGAGAAGGTCCTCGAAGAGAAAGGTTCTGAAGTTGCCGATATGGGCGTAGTTCCAAACCGTAGGCCCGCAGGTGTACATCGTCACTCGTGGAGGGTGGAGCGGCTCGAAGGGCTCGAGCCGCCGGGTCAGCGTGTTGTGGAGCGCCAGGGTCACGACCGGCGTTCGCGCTCGTGACCGTCGAGCGCTTCGAGCAGCGACCCGGCATCACGCACGTGAACCGTGCGTTGGGGGAACGGGATTTCGATTCCTTCGGCGTCAAAGCGATTCTTGAGCCGTCGACGCAGCTCTCGCCGAACCTCGAATTGTTTGCCGGGCCGCGTCCCCGCGACGATTCGAATATTGACCGAGCTGTCCCCCAAGCCCTCGACCCCCCACACGGAGGGCTCCTCGACCAGCCTGGGTCGCCAATCCCCGTCCCGCCACAGCTCTGCCCCGACCTCCCGCATCACCCGAATCACCTCGTCCACATTTTCCTTGTACGCCACCGCTATGTCCAGCACCGCGCGCGACCACTCCCGCGTGCGGTTGCTCACCAAATTGATCGAGCCATTGGGAATGACGTGGAGAACCCCCTCCACATCGCGCAGCATGACCACTCGCAACGTCATCTGCTCGACGACACCGCCTTTCCCGTTGATCTCGACGATGTCGTCCACCGTGAACTGGTTTTCCAGGACGATGAAGAACCCGCTGATCACATCCTTGACGAGACTCTGGGCGCCGAAGGAGACGGCCAGGCCGGCCACGCCAACACCGGCCAACAACGGCCCAATCGCAATGAACAAATTGAGGATGGAAAGGAGGGCCGCGAGGACAATGACCACCGCACCCGCGCTGTTCACGAGACCCACGAGTGTCTCGGCTCGTTGACTCCGCTCGTCGTCGCCATCCTGTGCGAACGGCGCTGGAGTCGACCGGTGACCCATCGGAGCACGCGATACGTGAGCCACGCGAACACCACCAGCGCCAGGGCCCTGACCGCATCGTACAGAAGCTCCTGACCGTCGATGCCCAGCGCCTCGGCGAGGCCGCGGGCTGCACTCCCTATCCGCTCGGCGACTTGCGTCAGACCCCGGATGCTCGAGACCATGAACCCCACCGATAGTCGGTCCTCTAACCCAAACGTTTACAAGAACTTTCGAGTGGAGAAACGTAGATGGCTGCTGGGCTCCCCGTCAACGGAGCGACGGGTCAAGGGCGGCCAAGGAGCAGCAGCAAGAAGGGCTGGCTGAACGCCCACGTCATCACACCGGCGATCATCACGGCCATCACGGGGAGCGCGAACCGCCACGGGCCCAGCCGGGCAGCGACCAGTTCCTTGAGTCCCAGTGACCAGAGCACTACACACCATAGCGCGACGAGATTGACACGCGCGTCGACCACGTGCATCCACGTCGGTGCGCCCCTCCCGGACCACACGAGCAACGGCCCGCTGACAAAACGATGGGGAAGTTCCACCACAGCCCCCGGGGTCCGGGCCACGGCAGCCGCGTAGGTCACGACCAACTCCCCGACGCGTTGCACACCCACGGGAGCGAGTCCCAACACCGCCACGGCCACGAGTGCCGCTCGGCGGTGGCGGGCGATCCCCAAGGCGGGTTCCGCCAGCAACACCAACACGCCAGCCGCAAGAACGAGAGATGGGGGCGGGACCAACCGATCCACCACGATAAGGCGGACGAGCCCGGGCCGCATGAGGGCGTAGCGCGAGTCCGGACCCGCCAGCACCTCTGCCAACAGGGCGAGTTGTCGGGGAAGCGTTCCGAGGCTGAGCACCACGAGGCTCAAGACGAGCACGATCGTCAGCCGCGTGGCCTGGGGATCGCGCACCGCGGATCGCAAGGCGCTTGTGGGATCCACCAGCATACCTAGCAGACGAAGCAGGGACGTGCCCAGACCTCGGGTGGCCCCTCGCGGAGCCCCGCCACCGCGACCTCGCGCCGGGACCGAATGCGGGGAGCCTTTGGCTCCCCGCCGCCGCCCGTTCGGTCCGGTATGAATCATGTCAGACCGCTACTCAAGAGCGCACAACCCTCCGCGAATGATGTAGCACCATCCACGGAGCGCGGACGCGTATATCCCCCCGCCGGGGAAGTCCGCATTGCACGAATCGATCGCCTCCTGGAGGCAGGGCTTCCCGGCCGCCGCTTCGGCGGGAGAGGCATAGGGCAGCACCGTGAGGGCCGCCGTCACCAAAGCGAGATGCAGTAAGCGTTTCACGTCGTCCTCCTCCACATCGGGGTGGGGTTGGGACCAACCGAGCGGTTGCCCCGTTGGGACGGCGTGAGGATAGGAGTTGTCGGGTTCGGCGGTGTGATCCGACGGGTGCGGCGAAGAGCGTTTTTACGCCGACGGCTGGGCGGGCGCAGCCTCGGTGGTCGTCGGAACGGCGATGATGGGACGCTCACCGGTCTTGGTGTCGACGAGCACGGCAGCGGTCACACGCGTCATGTCCAGCTCATGATAGATCTCGCTGAAGAGCACGTCGCGAATGACGACCATGGTGACCGCGAGTGCGGGGACGGCCACCACCAGACCGAGCGGGCCGAGCAACGTCGCCATGATGAGCACGCTGGCAATGGTCAGCACGGGCGGCAAGTTGACCCGGTGCTCAAAGATCACAGGAGCAACGACGTTGGCTTCGACGAGGTGCACCACCACACCGAGCCCCGCCACCGCCAGCGCATGCACCCATCCACCGATACCGAGGACCAATAACGCCGGGAGGATCGTGGAGATGATGGTGCCGAAGAACGGCACGATGGCCACCACTCCGGTGAACACCCCAAAGGCCAGCGCATAGGGAACGCGGAGGGCCAGGAGACCCACCCAGGTGAGGATGCCGAGCACCAGCATAGCGAAGAGCTGGGCCCAGATCCAGGTACGGAGCGTGATGGCAAGGTCTGCGAGTGTGGTCCGAGCGATGTGGCGTACCTTGGGCGGAAACAGGGCGATGAGCCCCTCGCGGTATCGCGAGGGGTTGCGGGCCAGGTAGATCGCCATGGCCAGCACGCTGATCAGCTCAACCGCGAGTTTGCCCCCGGAGGCGAGGTAGTTGAAGACGGAGCCCCGCATGGCGTCGATCAGCGAGCCCACCAAGCCACCCCCTTGCCCACCGGCGGTCATCCGCTCGAACACCGGATACTCCTGCGCGAGCTCCACCATGATCCGATCGAGGCCTTGTGCGTAACCGGGGAGCGCACCGACCAGATCTTGAACCTGTCGGACAAACAGCGGCACGATCAGCGCGCCGACACCCGCGGCGCCGATCAAGGTGACCAGGATGGCCACCGTGAGTGAGACCGCGCGGCTCAGCCGCGCGTGGTGTACCAGGACGTCGGTGATGGCGGAGAAATAGATCGCGACGATCGCCGCGATGAAAATGAGAAGCAGGACTTCTCGGACGTGGCTCAGGAAGATCAGAAGGAGGACGGCGACGAACAGCGCCGCCACCGTCCCGGCCAGCCGACGCCAGCCGACGTCGCTCACTAACCCTCCCGGCTGGCGTCGTTGTCTTCGATGACCTCAGCGTCCGTGACGTCTTCCCCGTCGTCGTCCCCACCCGGCAACTGCCTCCGTGCCTCACCGGGAGGAAGCACGCCCATCCGCTCTTTCAGCTCCAACAGTTGCTGATCGGCGCTCCCCTTGAACTCGAGCTCCTCGAACTGGCGAGACAGGGTGTCGCCGGTCAGTTCACCCGCCAGCTCGGCTGCCGCCAGTGCCTGCTGCTCCATCTCCTCGATCCGCTCCTCCATCCGCTGAAAGCGCTCGAAGGCGCTGCTCTCGTTGATGGTGGACATGGTCTCGCGGATTCTCGTCTGCGCCTGTGCACGTTTTTGCCGCGCCACGAGCAGGTTCTTCTTGCGCTTGGCTTCTTCAATGCGATCGTTGAGCTCCCGAAGGGAGTCCTTCAACGACTCGGTGTCCGCTTTGTGGCGCAGCCACGTCTCGTGCAGCTGCTGCGCGTGCTGCAAGTGCTCGTTGTGGCGCATGAGCGCCTGCTTGGCGAGATCGTCACGCCCCTCCTGCACCGCCAACATGGCACGCCGCTCCCACTCGTCGGCGGCCTTTTTCTCTTTCTCCACCTGCGCTTGCAGCTTCTTCTCGTCGGCGATGGCGGCGGCCACGTCCTGTTTGGTCTTGGCCAGCTGCCCGCGCATCTCGAGCAGCAGCTGATCCAAGACTTTTTCGGGATTCTCGGCCCGGCCAATGAGCGCGTTGATGTTCGCCTTGATGACCGTCATGAGACGTTGGAAAATGCCCATAATCGGAAGCTCGCCTCCGGATGCGGCGTCCGTGCCCCGGCGGCGGCGGACGCTCGGTCAGAGCTAGTAGTCGCAGTCGGCCTAGTCGAGACCGGTCGACTGAGGGATCGCCTCCCGACGACGCATAGCGGTCAACGCCCGTTCCGTAAAATCCACCCGCTCGCCGAGGTCGTAGACCTCGGCCCGTAAACCAGTCACGGCGTGTGCCAAATCGTCGACCGACTCCTGCAACCGCCGTATCGATTCGTCATCAGCTGGCGCCCGCCGTCTCGCCACCATTTGGCGGCGGCCGTGCGGCGATCGAAACCAGCAGACCGCGCAGGCCGCGATCGCCATGGCAATGAACATGAATCCCATCGTGAATCTCCCTGGCGAGTAAGATCTCCCGTTACCCGTCCGGCCGCCACTCGCGGCCGACCACCGGGCCCTCCACACGCCACCGTACGTGTAATGATGCCCCGCCGTTTCAGCAGGGAACACACGCTGGCTATTCGCGCGCTAGGCGCCCTGGGATGTCCCTTCCCGAGGAAAGCGGTCCGACTCCCGCGACTGCGAGAGAAGCCGCTCGGTGAAATCGAGACGCTCTTGCACCTCTGACAGCTCTCCTCGAAGCTGGTCCAGCTCCTCCTGGACGGCGATGTGCGACTCCCAGAGCTTTTCAAAGGCCTTATCCGCTCCTCGCGGCCCCGAGCGGATCCGGTCGGCGATGGCCCGGCCAACCGGGGAGATGGCGAGCAGGAAGGCGCTCATGCCGCCAAACAGCAGCGTGATGGCGAGGATGTCCTCCACGCCGCCCTACCCATCGACTCCCGGCAGCTGCTGACTCTTCGAACGCGCCAGGACGCGCTCGGTGAAATCCAACCGCTCCTCGACCTCCGCCAGCCGGTCCCGGAGATCGTCGACCCCCGCGAGCTGACGGCGCACGGTATCCAGCTCCGCCTTGAGCGCTGCGGCGTCTCCGCCGGGGAGGCGATCCGCGCGGCGCTCCAGCTGGCGACCGATCAGCTTCAGGATATGCCAGCCAAAGAACGTGGCCATCCCCATTCCCAGAATGGGGAAGACGACGTTCTGAATCCAGATCCAGCTCGGCATCGCGGACTCCCGCCTAGTGTGTTTTGGAGCGGTGGTGCGAGGTCAGCTATCCCCCTTTGCCAGCCGCGCGCGCTCCTGCTGTTGCGTGAGCATTCGCTCTGCAAAATCGACCCGCTCCTCGAGCTCGAACACGCGCTCTCGTTCTTGCTCCAGGACCTCGAGCCGAGTCCGCAGCTGATCCAATTCGGCACGAACCTCATTGGGAGCCGCAGCATCCCGACTCCGGCCCTCGATCCGCCGGACGACGGCTCGTATCACCGGCAGCCCCAAAATGATTCCGGTCGCCATGCCCGCGAGGGGAATCAGAATATCCTCTAACACGGGAGAATCTCGAGGCCCGCGGGTTGGTGCCAGGTGGCGCTGTGCGAGATGGCCCTCACTTGTCTCCTGGGAGACTTTCCCGCTGCCGGGCCTGGGCCAGCAAGCGCTCGGCGAAATCGAGACGCTCCTCCATCTCGGTCAGACGAAACTGCACGTCGTCCAGCACGGAGCGCACCTCGTGCCGCAGCTCCTCAAGCTCACGGCTCGGCGCGCCGCTGGATCCCCCGGCAATCCGCTCGCCCAGCGCCTTTCCGAAGGGCCCTCGGAAGATCGAAACGAGACCGATCATCACAAAGAGGGTAATGGGAATGAGCGCCTCCATCGCTAATTCCGCGGGGGAAGCCGCTCACGCTCACGCGCAAGCACGCGCTCGGTGAAGTCCACCCGTTCCTCCATTTCGGTCAGACGGTAACGCAGGTCTTCCACCTCGCTCCGAAGCGCTTCCACATCCGGGGACCCGTCGCGCACCGATCCACCACCGAGGCGTTCGCCCAGGGCTTTGCCAAACGGCCCGCGGAGAATCGCCACCGCCGCGATGGACACAAACAGCGTGATGGGGACCAAGAAGACTGCGACTTCTTCCATTGAATACCGTCTCCTCGGAGCCCTGCGGCCCGTTCCTGGGCCGGACCCGCTCGGTACGAACGACCCGCTCCCTGAGTTCAGCGACCTCGTTTTGGGGGCGGCGACCGCCCTATGCAACTACGGTCGCCGTTTCCCTTAGTGTCAACCACGCACCCACGATGCGCAACCGTCAGTCGGCCAGAATCTTTCTGAGGAACGCCCCAGTGTGCGACGCCGAGTTCTGCACGACGGCCTCCGGCGGTCCGGCAACCACGACCGCCCCCCCGGCGTCACCGCCGCCCGGACCGAGATCCACCACCCAGTCAGCGGTCTTGACCACCTCGAGGTTGTGCTCGATGACGATCACCGTGTTCCCCCTGTCGACCAGGCGATGCAGCACGGTGAGCAGGAGGCGGACATCTTCGAAATGGAGCCCGGTGGTGGGCTCGTCCAGGATGTACAGCGTACGTCCCGTGTCCCGCTTACTCAGCTCCGTGGCGAGCTTGACGCGCTGCGCTTCGCCGCCGGAAAGCGTGGTCGCACTTTGTCCCAGATGCAGGTAGCCGAGTCCTACGTCGTTCAAGAGCTCCAGCCGGTTTCGGATCCGAGGCTGCGCATCGAAGAACTCGAGGGCATCGGCCACGGTCATCTCGAGGACGTCCGCAATGGACCGTCCCTTGTAGCGGACCTCGAGGGTCTCTCGATTGTAGCGCCGGCCTTTACACACGTCGCATGAGACGTAGACGTCGGGCAGAAAGTGCATCTCGATCTTGACGAGACCATCACCTTGGCAGGATTCACACCGGCCGCCCTTGACATTGAACGAAAAGCGGCCGGGCCCATACCCCCGAATCTTCGATTCCGCGAGTTGCGCATAGAGCTCGCGGATGGGTGTAAAGAGTCCCGTGTACGTGGCTGGATTGGAGCGTGGGGTCCGGCCAATGGGGCTTTGATCGATATCGAGCACTTTGTCGAGCTGATCGAGCCCCTCGAGCCGGTCATGAGCACCCGGTAGGGTCTTGGCCCGATAGAGGTGTCGGGCCAACGCTCGGTACAGCACGTCCGTCACCAGCGTGGATTTCCCGGACCCCGATACGCCGGTGACGGCGACGAAGACTCCGAGGGGGAACTGCACGTCCAGTCGGCGGAGGTTGTGCTGGGAGGCACCCACAACCGTGAGCGTGCGGTTGCTGTCAACGGGCCGGCGCGCCGAGGGGATCGGGATGCGGAGCTCTCGGCGGAGGTATCGGCCGGTCAGCGACCCGGCGTGCGCGAGGACGGCGTCCACGGTTCCATCGACGATTACCTCGCCTCCGTCTCGCCCCGCCCGGGGGCCCAAGTCGATGACATGATCGGCCGAGCGGATGGTCTCTTCGTCGTGTTCCACCACGATCACGGTATTGCCCAAATCCCTGAGACCACGGAGCGTGTCGAGCAAACGGGCGTTGTCCCGCGGGTGGAGCCCCACGGACGGCTCATCGAGCACGTAGAGCACCCCCACCAAACGGCTTCCGATCTGGGTGGCGAGCCGAATGCGCTGCGCCTCGCCGCCGGACAGCGACGACGCCGATCGTCCGAGGGTCAAATACTCGAGCCCGACATCGCACAAGAACCGCAGTCGATCCACCACTTCCTTCAGGATCGGGCCGGCGATGTCGGCTTGGACCCCGGTGTTGCCGTTCGATTGCAGCGGCAGGGTATCGAAGAAATCCAGCGCCGCGCGCACCGGGACGGCCGTCAGTTCGCCAATGCTGTTTCCGCCCACCAGGACACTGAGGCTCTCCGACTTGAGTCGGTGCCCGCCACAGGTATCGCAGGGCACTTCGGTCATGTACTCCTCGAGCTGCACCCGGACGGCGTCCGAGGTGGTCTCGCGGTAGCGACGGTCCACATTGGTGAGAATTCCCTCCCACTCGGCTTCATAGCTCCGTTTGGTACCGGTGCGAAACCGAAACATCTTGCCCGAGACCCCGTGCAGCAGGGCTCGGGTGATCTTGGCCGGCAGCTCTCCCCACGGCCGGCCCGGATCGAACCCCAATTCCGTGCCCAGCGTGGGAATGACCGTGTTCTTGAGATACCCGTGCGGCTCACCCCACGGCAGCACCACTCCCTCGAGCAGGGAGATGCGGGGGTCGCCCAGCACCAGGTCGGGGCTCACTTCCCGTCTCGTGCCCAGGCCGCCACAGTCGGCGCACGCGCCGTAGGGCGAGTTGAACGAGAACTGCCGTGGCTCCAGCTCGGCAAGTGAATAGCCGCATTGTGGACAGGCGAATTGCTCAGAGAAGAGGGTCACCGCTTCGCTGGTGCCATGGCGGATGACTTGGGCGAGCCCATCGGCGGCGCGGAGCGCTGTTTCGATGGAATCCCCGAGCCGGCGGTGGTCGTCGGGCCGCACCACGAGGCGGTCCACGACGAGCCCGATCTCATGATTGACCCGGCGGTTGAGCTTGGGCGGTTTGGCCAAGTCATGCACCGTGCCGTCGACCCGAACGCGAACGAACCCCTGGCGTCGAGCGCTCTCGAAGAGATCTTTGAACTCACCCTTGCGTCCCCGCACGAGGGGCGCGACGATCTCAATCTTGGTGCCCTGGGGCCAGGCCAACACGGCTTCTGTGATCTGTGACGCACTCTGTCGTTGGATGGGGGACCCATCTTTGGGACAGTGCGGGGTCCCGGCCCGGGCCCACAGGAGTCGGAGGTAATCGTAGATCTCGGTCACGGTCCCGACCGTCGACCGGGGGTTATGTCCTGCCGTCTTCTGTTCGATAGAAATAGCAGGGGAGAGCCCATCGATGCCGTCGACATCGGGCTTCTCCATCAGACCGAGGAATTGCCGAGCATAGGCGGACAGCGACTCCACGTATCGCCGCTGTCCCTCGGCGTAAATAGTGTCGAAGGCGAGGGATGATTTGCCGGACCCCGAGAGCCCAGTGATCACTGTGAGACGGTTTCGCGGAATCTCCACGTCCACGTTTTTGAGATTGTGGACCCGAGCACCGCGAACCACGAGATTGTCGCGCACCATAACCATGAAACGTAGAGCGCGCTCAGGCCCCAGGTCAATTCCCCTGGCCCGGTGCGAACGTGCTTGCGATCATGGGAGGGAGCCCGTAGTTTCTCCCTCCCTTTCCGGCCCGGACGTTCAATGGTGATGCGCGGCTACGGCGCCTCGACTCATCTGGTCGTTTTGACGACGTTGGAAAACCCCGAACAGGCTCGCACGCTCATCCGTCGACTCCTGGACGAGCGCCTCGTCGCCTGCGGTACGGTTGTCGGTAACGTGACCTCGGTCTATCGGTGGAAAGGGGCGGTGGAAGAGACCACCGAGACGCAGGTGCTCTTGAAGACGCGGCAGGACTGTTGGCCCGAGCTCGAGGCCGCCGTGCGGCGATGGCATCCGTACGAGGTCCCGGAGTTGCTGGCACTCCCCGTGCAGGAGGGTCTCCCCGCATACCTCGATTGGGTACGGGACGAAACACACGCGGAAGGTGGGACGGCATGACCCGACGACGAACCCGCCGCCGACGTCTGCGACGTCGTCTCGGCGCCCAGTTGGCCACGCGATCTCGGTGGGGGAACAGCGAAGAGGAATCGGCCCAGGAAGAGGACATGACGGCCGAACCGGATCCCACCGACGGCAACGTAGCCACCGATGCGCGTCGTCCCCCAACGTTCGAGCTCGTCGACGGCGAAGGAACCGTGTTGGAAGCCGAGCAGGCCGCACCGCCACCGTCCATCACCGCCGTTACGCCGCCCCACTTGCCGCAAAGCGACGAGCTCCTCTACCGCGCGGCCCGCGAGGCAGACGCTCGCGGTGACACGGCGAGGGCCATCGCCATTTACCGGCAGCTCGTGGATCAGGCGCCGCAGCACGTCCGAGCCCGCAACAACCTCGCACTCCTCTTGGATAACGTGGGAGATCATGTGGGCGCGCTCCAGGAGCTGGAAGCGTGCCTGCATTTCGAGCCCAACAACCCGCATGTCCTGGTGAACCGGGGTGCCGTGTTGGGCGCGACCGGCAGCTTCGCCGCAGCCGAATCCGACCTCCGGCGCGTGGTGCAGATGGAGCCGGGCAACGCGGAGGCACACTTCAACCTGGGACTGGTGATCTCTCGTCGGGGGCTCTGGCGTGACGCCATCCCGCATCTCCGCCGCGCCATCGAATTGGATTCGAGCCGTGCCACGGCGTACTTCTATCTCGGCGAAGCGTTGAATCACGTGGACGACTTGGATGGTGCGCTCCAGTCGTACCAGCGGGCGGTGGAGCTCCGGCCCCACAACCCCAAGGCCTTGTACGGGCTGGGAATCATCTTCGATCGCATGAACCGCCCGGAGGAGGCCGCGCAGATGTACCGCCGTTCGCGGGAACTCGCCGGACAGTGATCCGCGTGGTCGTAGAGGACCTCGCGTCCATCCCGGCGGACGCGGTGGTTCGACCTGCGACAGCCAGCCTCGCTCCCTCCTCACCCGCCCTCCGCCGACTCGAGCAGGTCGGCGGCGCTGCGTTGCGGGAGGCCCTCACCCTCCACGAAGAATTGGAAGTCGGCGCCGCGGTCGTGACCCCCGGCGGCGGTCTCGCCGCCGAGCTGGTCATTCACGCGGTCATCCTGAGCGCCGACCGGCCCGATGTTACCCCCCGCGGGGTCGAGCTCGCGCTCACCGGAGTGCTACAGCGCGCCAACGACTTCGAGCTCGCCCGGATCGCCATGCCGCCGGTGGGGGCGGGCCCAGACCACCTGGCGCTGGAGGACGCCATCCGTGTGCTTGGCCAGGTGCTGCGCCGTGATCTTCCCCACAAAACCTACCCCAAGGAGGTGTGTATAGTGGTGGATACCCCGGAGGAGCAATTGCTGGTCGAACGCCTCCTCCCAGGAGACGACCTGTGAACCGACGCGCGCTGGCGATTCTCATTCTCGTATTTTGGGCGGTAGCGCTGGGATGGCTGCTACGACGAGAACTCTTCCGTCCGCAGGCCCGGCTCCTCGCCGAGGCGGCGCTGAGCGTCTCGCCAGGCGCGACCTACTATCAGGTGCTGCTCGGGCAGGAGCAGATCGGTTTTGCGACAAACAAAGTCGACACGCTCACCGACGCCATTCGGGTCGAGGACGCGATGCTGTTACAGATCCCGGCCCTCGGAAGCCTGCAGCGCGTGGACGCCAGAACCGAGGCACACCTGACCAGATCGCTCAAGCTCGTCGGGTTCGACGCGACGCTCCGAAGCGACGACGCGCGATTTGCCGCGACGGGCACGGTGTCCGGGGACACCCTGTTGACGGTGGAAATCACGAGTGGAGACTCCCCCCGCACGGTACGGGTGCCCTTGGATGAGCCCATCGTGCTCCCCGGCCCCATGCCGCTGCAACTCACCTTTGGCGGGGGGCTCGAGGTTGGCAAACGCTACAGCCTCCGCATGTTCGACCCGCTCTTGCTCGCGGCGCGGGAGATCACGGTCACGGTGACGGCGGAATCGACTTTGGTCGTACCGGACTCGGCAACGCTCGATCCCGCAACGGACACCTGGATCCCGGCGCGCTGGGACACGCTGCGGGCCTGGCGCGTGTCGCAAGAGCTGAGCGGCGTGGAGGTCAACGCGTGGATCGACGAGATGGGACAGATCGTCGAAGCCACTTCCCCCATGGGATTCGCGCTGCGACGCACGGCGTTCGAGATCGCCTACGAGAATTTCCGGCGGCGTGGCCCCACGCCGCTTGCCGGAGCCTCGGACATCATTCGCGGAACGGCGATCGCCGCGAATATCGGGGTGGGGACAGAGCAGCTGCGCGAACTGCGCGCGCGGCTCACGGGCGTGGATCTCACCCGCTTCGATCTCGGGGGCGGCCGCCAGCGGCTCGCCGGAGATACCCTGATCGTCCGTCGCGAGCCCGAAACCGCGATGCGTCCGACGTATGTACTCCCCCGTGCACCGGACAGCCTCCGCCCGTTTCTACGACCGGAGCCGTTGATCCAAAGTGACGATCCACGGATCCAAGCCCAGGCACGCCAGATCGTGGGCCGCGAGCGCCAGCCGCGCCGCGCAGCTCAACAACTCGTGCGCTGGGTCTACCGCGAGCTGGACAAACGGGTCACCGTGAGCGTTCCCAACGCTCTCGAGGTGCTTTCATCACGGGCTGGCGATTGCAACGAGCACACGGTGTTGTTCGTTGCGCTCGCCAGGGCCATCGGTATTCCAGCCCGCACGGCAGCGGGGCTCGTGTACGTGGACGACGCCTTCTACTACCATGCGTGGCCCGAGGTGTACCTCGGCGAGTGGGTGGCGGTGGACCCAACGTTCGATCAGTTCCCCGCCGACGCCGCCCACCTGCGGTTCACGATCGGTGGGCTCGCGCGCCAGGTCGAGCTGGTGCGCCTCATTGGGCGCCTCGAAATTGAGGTGCAGTCCTCCGACCGGCAGGTGCAAGGTCCATGATTCGCTTGGAAGCCCTCACCAAGACCTACGGCTCGTTCGTGGCCGTCGATCACCTCGATCTGCACGTGCCCAGGGGCGAGCTGTTTGGCTTCCTGGGCCCCAACGGCGCCGGAAAGACCACCACACTCCGCATGATCGCCGGGATCATGCGGCCAACGGCGGGGCGGATTTGGCTCGGTGGTGACGACCTGCTGACCAGCCCCATGGCCGCGAAGGCCCGGCTTGGTTTCATCCCTGACCGGCCGTTCGTGTACGAGAAACTCACGGGCGCCGAGTTCCTACGGTTCGTCGCCGGTTTGTACGGCCAGGACGGCGAACTCGTGGAACGACGCATCGACGAGCTCCTCGAGGTCTTCGAGCTGCAAGTGTGGAAGGACGAGCTCGTCGAATCGTATTCGCACGGGATGCGACAGAAGCTGATCATCTCGAGCGCGGTGATTCACCGACCGGAGTGCATTGTGGTGGACGAACCGATGGTGGGGCTCGATCCCAGGGCCGCCCGTCTCCTGAAAAACATCTTCCGCGAGTTCGTCGACCGCGGTGGAACGGTGCTGATGAGCACGCACACCCTCGAGGTGGCCGAAGCCATGTGCGACCGGATCGCGATCATCCAAGGCGGCAAGATCGTGGCGCAGGGCACGATGGATGAGCTCCGGCGGCACGGAGCGGCCGGCGATGTATCGCTGGAAGATCTGTTTCTCCGACTCACGGGAGGCGCCGCGGCGAGGCAACTCGCCGCCGTCCTGGACGGCTGATGTCGTCGCTTTCACTGTTGGTGAAGCCGAAATGGCAAACCTTCCTGACCAGGATGCGGCAGGAACGGAGCGAGAGCGGTTCGAAGGCCTTACTCGTGGCTTCGGTGGGCCTGCTCTTCTGGTTTGCGGTCTTCGGCGTCATGTACCGGGTGTTACGCTACTTCCGCGGGGTCGAAGAGATCGGCTCGCTCCTCGCGGGGAAGCTCCTGGGCCTCGTCCTCCTGTCGTTCTTGGCGATCCTCCTGCTCTCCAACCTCATCACGGCGCTCTCCACGTTCTTCTTGGCGAAAGATCTCGATCTGCTGGCCAATGCGCCGGTCGATTGGCTCCACATCTATCTCGCGAAACTCGGTGAGACGATGGTCCACAGTTCGTGGATGGTGGCGCTCATGGCGGTCCCGATCTTCAGCGCCTACGGCGTGATCTACGATGGCGGCTTGCTGTTCGCGATTCATGCGCTCGTGCTCTTCGTTCCACTTCTGATCGTGCCGGCGGTGCTTGGCAGTGCCATCACGCTGATCCTCGTCAACATCTTTCCGGCCCGCCGCACACGGGATCTGCTGTCCGTGATCGCGATCGGGGCGGCCGGTGTGGTGGTGCTCCTGTTCCGTGTGATCCGGCCGGAACAGCTCGCTCGTCCGGAGGGCTTTCGAAATCTGCTGGATTTCATCACCGTGTTGCGCACGCCCACGTCGCCGTTCCTACCGAGCGAGTGGGCGACCGACGCAGCCATGGGGTTGCTCGTGGGACCGTTCGATCCCTTCCCGGTGATGCTGCTCTGGAGCACGGCGGCCGCGTTCGTGGTCCTCGGAGCGATCCTGCACGCCCGGCTCTATCCTGCTGGCTTCACCAAGGCGCAGGAAGGTGCCGAGCGGTTCGTGAAGGGGTGGGTGTGGCGGGTCATGCTGGAACCACTCTTTAAGCCGCTGTCCGTGGCCAAGCGTGAGTTCATCATCAAGGATCTCAAGCTCTTCTTTCGCGATACGACTCAGTGGAGCCAACTCATCTTGTTGGGCGTCCTGGTGGTGATCTACCTGTTCAACATTCGCGCACTCCCCCTGTTTACCGGCGAGCGCGTCCCCTTCCTGCTCGTGACCGTGGTGTCGTTTCTGAATCTCGGGCTCGCGGGGTTCGTGCTGGCTTCCATTGCCGCGCGCTTCATTTTTCCGTCGATCTCACTCGAGGGACGGCAGATGTGGCTGCTCCGCTCGAGCCCGCTTGATCTTCGGGCCCTGCTATGGTCCAAGTATTGGATAGGCACTATCCCGCTCTTGGTCCTCGCCCTGATCATCACGATCTTCACGAATGTCCTGCTGCGGGTGACTCCGTTCATGATGATCGTCAGCGTGGGAACCATCGTGCTCCTGACGTTCGCCATCGGGGCCATGGCCCTAGGATTCGGCGCGCTGTACCCGCAGTTCGAGACCGAGAATGCCGCGCAGATTCCTACCTCGTTTGGCGGCTTAATCTTCATGATGGCGACGATCGCGCTGCTGGCAGCGGTGATCGTGATCGAAGCCGTGCCCGTCTACGGGTATCTCCGCGCGGCGACGCTCGGGACACCGGTGGGACTGAGCGGTACGATGGTGACCGCCTTCGTGGGGGTTGCCGTGCTTTGTGCCGTCGCCACCGTACTTCCGCTGCGCATCGGCCTGCAGCGCATGCAGGCGTTCGAGTTCTAGGCCAACCCTCCCCTTCGCCACCGGCCACCCCCGCCCCGCCACCGACCGTACGGCCCGCAGCAGCGGCAGGGGTGGCAGATTCAGTGCGTTACGCTCCAGCGTCGTCCAAGACTACGTACGGAATTCCCCAGATATTCGCGCGGTAATCGTCCTCGGACTCCGTCGTGAATGTCTCCGAGTCGATGGCATCCACCGCGATCCGTTCGCGGCCCGTATGCCGAACCGTCCAGCTTCGACTGAACATGCCGGGCTCCCCTTCTTCCATGGGGAGACGCAACCAGATCCGGGCATTGGGGCTCGCGTGAAACAGATGGAGGAACACGAAGGTGGGGGGCGTGTGCTCTTGATTCTCGTTGCTCACCGATGCCGTGACCACCACCTCATCTCCGCGCTGCAGCCGGGGCACCCGCCCGTTCACGAGCAACGGCTCGGCCGGATCAGTGATATCAGCGACGATCGCCCCGTTCACTTCGACGGTGATTTGCGCAATGGCCACGGTCTGCTTGGCCGGATCCGCCATCACGAACTGCGCCGGGGAGACGGCGACGAGCCGCCATCGTCGACGACGTCCCTGCTCGTCGATCTCCTCTTGCGCGAGTCGTTCGAACTCGGCGTGCTGCATCAGGATGTCCTGGAGTGGCTTCTCGGTCGGGTTCACCTGATCGTCATCGGTGATGTCCAGCAGGAAGCGGCCGTCGAACTCGACTTCCTTCCAGGCGACCGCCGTGCCTTCGGTCGGGTTCACCTCGATGGTCACCTGACGTCGGACCGGAAGCCCGCGCCGACGCCCCCAAAGCCGTGGGGCGGTGACTTCTCCGTCTGGCTCGGCCAGAAAGCTCGCGGAGGCTGCACTCGCGGATCCGTCATTCACCGCGCCCTGATCGCCGAACTCGTCGGCGAAGAACCCGGACTCATCCAAGAGTTGGACGAGCTCCTGACGCACGTCCTCCGGGACTTCTGAACCCGGCGACACGCCGTCGCTGCAGGCAGCGAGCGCGAGCGGTCCCAGGATCAACAGTCCCATCAGTTGGTTGCGGTACATCTTCTCCTCCCTGCGAAGGTCTCGTGCTGTGGACTCGCCCTTGTAGACGACCGACCGCAGAGAGGGTTAAACGCGTGATCTGGGTCACGTGGGGCAAAAGGCGCGGCCCACGCGGCAGAGCGGCCGACGCCAGGGCTCGGCCGTCTCGTCGACTGCCGCACTCCCGTTCCTGCCGCCCGACACAAAAAAAACGCGGAGCGCCGAAGCGCCCCGCGAGACTGTTCGAATCTGTGGTGGTGTGATCAGGTACTGCCGCCACCGTCCCCGTCATCATCCACGGGCGCGGCCACGGTGTGCGGAATTCCCCACGTGTTAGCGCGGTAGTCGTCGTCCGACTCGGTCATGAAGGTCTGCGAGTCGATCGCGTCCACGACGATCCGCCCGTGGGCGTAGGGTTCCTCGACGGTATAGGTATAGGAGTACGAGACCTCGCCCGTCTCCAACTGCGACTGCTCCATGAGGACGCGGTGCCACATGCCACGCTTCCGACTGCCCTCGAAGAAGTGCAGGAAGACGAATGCGGAGCGCATGTCTTCCTGATCGTTGGAGACCGCCGCCGTGACCGTCACCTCGTCCCCAACTTGCAGCATGGGAACGCCACCATCCAGGTCCAAGAGCGGTGGAAGCGCCTCCGAATCGTGCAACAGCTCGAGCACGACCTCCCCGTTGACCGCGACGGTGACGCTGCCGATCTGGACCGTGCGTTTCTCGGCATCGGTCATGATGAACCGAGCTGGGGCAATGGAGACCAAACGCCAATGCCGCTCGCGACCCTTTGCGTCCACGATGGGCTCTTCGAGCTCCTCGAACGCCGCCTGATGCAGCAAGAGCTCCTGGAGCGGCTTGGACGTGGGATTCAGCGTGTAGTCGTCGGTGTTGTCGAGGAGGAACTCCTTGTCGAATTCCACCTCTTTGGTGGCGATGGCGAGTCCGGATTCTTCGTCCATCTCCACGGTGACGTCCATACGAACCGGACGGCCCCGGAGCCGTACCCATAGCGGGGTGGGACCCACCTCGCCTTCTCCGCCATCTTCCTCACCCACCGCAGCCAGATTAGCGCTCGCCGCGGTTCCGGCGTTGATGTCGTCTGAGCCGAAGTCTTCGGCAAAGAAACCTGACTCCTCGGCGATCTCGAGGATCTGTTCCCGGTCCTGCTGCGTCAGGACCGTCACCGGCCCTGGTTGATTCTGTTCCTGATCTTGCTCTAGGGCGCCATCGGGACCCACGCCTTCTGCGCAGGCGGAGATACCGAGCGCGCCAAGAGCGAGCAACGCCATGAGGGGTTGCCTCACGAATGCCTCCTTGTGTCTGTCTCGCTGAGTAGACGCGCGACGGCCACGGACGTGGTGACTGAGCGGGCTCGGCTCACCATTCCGCAGCGAGTGTCGCTGCAGCTCAATACCATATGTGATCTTTGTAACTCTCCGCGGTGACCCCACTTCCGCGTCCAACGTGAGCTAGATCACGCTCGCTGGGTGGGACGCCCGTCCGAAGAGGAGGGAATCAGGAAGGGCTCAGGCGGCCAGGGCCCCGCCGCAACCCGGGCAGAACCGAGCCTGACCGGGGAGGGTCGCCCCGCATTGCCAGCAGCGCGGGCGGGCGTCGGGATTGGCGAGCGCCCGGCCACAGCTGGAGCAGAATACGGCCCCCGGCTCGGGCCGGGGACCGCACGCGGGGCACGCGGATCGCCCGGCGTGGCGCGCCCGCTGGATGGCTGCCTCGGCCGCGTCCTCGATCGACTCCCCCGGATCGGGCCCCGGGGCCTGATCCGACTCCGAGTGGATGGCGGCGACGGCGACGGCCGAGTACTTGGCTCTGAGCGTTGCGTAGTCTTCGTCGGACAGCTTACCGGTGGCGCGGTCGAACTCGATCTCCCGCAAAGCCAGCAAGGCCCGCACTTTGGGAGAGTCGGACTCCTCGAGGGCGATGGGGAGGCTTTCGTCATCCACCGCGAACGGGGCTCCAGGTTCGTCCCGGCGAACCAGTGGTTCCAGCACCAACGCGATGGCGGCGAACGCGACCAGGGCCCCGGCGAGCACCTCGAGCACGATCTCAGCTCTCGAGCTGCTCCAGCTCCCGCTGGATCAGCTCCGCTTCGTCTTGAGTCAAGCCGCTCTGCGCGCTGGCCTCGGGAGACGCCGGCACCTCGGCCGCACGGTGGATGCGCCGGGACAGGATCCAAGTCATCCCTGCCCCAACGGTGGTGATCACAATGCCAGGCACCACGTACGCGGCGATGTTGAACCCTCGCCTGGGCGGCGCCATCAGCACGGATTCTCCATGCCGCGCCACAAACGCATTCAGGATCTCTTCCGCAGACCGATCGTCCTCCACGAGCGCGATGACCTCGCCATGCATGGCAGGCGACGTCTGACACGTGAAATCGGTGGTGCGACACGTATACACGCTCAGGTTACATCCGCAGGTGCACCGGATCTGCGATTCGAGGTTCACGATGAACGGATCGTTTTCGTAATCGGTGACGCGCGTGCGGGGAAGCCCCGCCATGTCCGGTCGTGGCAAGCGGGCCGAAGCCTCGTCTTGCGGGGCTTGTTCCTGCTGAGAGGAGAGACGTCCAGGCACCAGCGCGGCCAGCGCGATGCCCAGCATGTCGCGGCGGGAGACCAACATCGGATCGCGGCTCATGCGGGCGTTCCCGCTCCCACCTGGTCGGGCTTTCCGACCAGTGTCGCCGCGTAACCCGGCATGGCCCGGCGTAGCGAAGCCCGGGTGGGTCCGCCACCAGGCCACATGACCACGACCCCACCTGCGACGAGCACGACACCTCCGAACCACACCCACCACACCAGCGGGTTCAGCGTGAAGCGATAGACGGCCTCCTCGGTGCCCGCCACGGACCCGGCATAGACGACGTAGATGTCTTCCCGAAGTCCGCTGTGAATGCCCGCTTCGGTAGAGGGTTCGAAGCTGGCGCGACCAAACGAATCGATGTGCTGCCGCTTCTCGCTCTTGATCACGCCCACCCGACCGCCGCGATCGCTGGTGACCTCCACGGTGGCCGCGGAGACGACACGGTTGAGGTCACGATACTGGGAAACCCCGAGATGCGTGAAGCTATACGTGTGCCCAAAGGGTGACCGTAGGCGGGTCGTCTCGCCCGGCTTCAGCGACGCCTCCATCTCGGTCTTGAACGCCATGCCGGCGAAGGCGACGAAGTAGATGACGATTCCGACATGGACGACGTACCCACCGTAGCGGCGCCGATTACGTCCCACGAGCCGGAAGAACGCCGTGAGGTACTGCTCGCGGTGTAACCGGTGTCGAGCGCCGATCCCCCGAACGAACTCCTGGGTAATGGTGGTGAGGACGAACGCGGCGAGCGAGATGGCCATGCCCGCGTAGAAATCCCCAAACCCGAGGGCCAGCAGGATCGCGCCGGTAGCGAGCCCAGCCGCCACCGGCATGGCGAACTGCCGCTGGAGGTTCCGGACACTCGCTTTGCGCCATGCAATGAGCGGACCCACCCCGGTCAATGCCAGGAGCGCCAACCCAATGGGGATGTTCACCTGATTGAAGAATGGCGGTCCCACCGTCACCTGCGTGCCTCGGACCAATTCCGAAATGATGGGAAAGAGGGTGCCCCAAAGAATCGAGAACGCGATCCCCACGAGCAGGAGGTTGTTGAACAGGAAGCTCGCCTCCCGCGAGACCATGCTCTCGAGCTGCGCCTCCGCCTCCAGATCTGGGAGCCGGGTCCAGAGCAGGATGCCGACCCCCAACGCAATGACGATCAAGAACCCGCCAAAGTACGTGCCTACGGCGGATTGGGTAAACGAATGGACGCTGGAAATGATGCCGCTGCGGGTCAGGAACGTGCCGAAGATCGAGAGCAGGAAGCTCACGAGAACGAGCACGATATTCCACTTCTTGAGCATCCCGCGCTTCTCTTGGATCATGACGGAATGCAGAAACGCGGTCATCGTGAGCCACGGAAGGAAGCTGGCATTTTCCACCGGATCCCACGCCCAGTAGCCACCCCACCCCAACTCCACGTAGGCCCACCACATCCCCAAGGTGATCCCAATCGAGAGAAACAGCCACGACACCACCGTCCACCGGCGGATCGCATGGAGCCAGCCGGTGTCCAAGCGCCGGGTGAACAAGGCGGCAACCGCGAAGGCAAAGGGGATGGAGATGCTGATGTATCCGAGGTACAGCATGGGGGGATGCACCACCATGCCGGGGTTTTGGAGCTGCGGATTGAGCCCTCGGCCGTCCATCGGGGTGAACGCCAGCCGCTCGAACGGGTTCGCCGCAAACAGGGTGACGACCACGAAGAACAAGACGATAAAGGAAGTGGTGGCCGCCACATACGGCAAGAGATGGTTGTGGCGCCTGGGCGTGACCCATTGCGCCAGGGCGGCGAAGACGCTCAGGACCAACGCCCAGAACAGTAGGCTTCCCGCTTGTCCACCCCAGAACGCCGCGATGGTGTATACCATCGGGAGATTCCGACTCGTATAGCTCGCCACGTACTGCACGTTGAAGTCGTGCCGCACGAGGGCGGTAAGAAGCCCGATGGAAGAAACGATCAAGACAGCGCACAGCGCATACGTCGTGCGCTGGGCGCTGCGGATCAATGCAGGCCGGCGCGTTCGCCCGCCCAAGAACCCCACGACGGTGCCCCAGGTGGCGAGCAGCATCGCTACCCAGAGGGCCAACTCACCCAAGATGGTCATGTATCGTCGAGACTAGGCTGAAGGGACGGCCTCGTACCGCGCTCCGCACTTGGCCAAGAGAGTGGTCGCCTGAAACGTACCATCGGGTCCCAGCCGACCTTCGACGACGACATCGACGTCGTCCGTGAACGTGTCGGGCGCGAGCCCCCGATAGATCACCGGGTAGGTCTGCTGTCCGTCGGTGACCTGGAACATGATGGTCTGCGTCGCCACGTCGCGGCTAATACTGCCATGGACCACCCGGGCGCCCAGCTTCACGCCCACATCCCTGAGGGAGGGATCGGCCTCGACCTTCTCCGCAAGCTCCGTGGGTGTCAGGAAGTAGACGCCGGTGTCTTTGATGCCGGACGCCATGAGGTATCCCACCGTGACGACTACGAGGGATGCGCCGAGTATGAACTTGGTCCGTGCTCGCATGTTAGGATCGCCGAAGCTTCAGGTAACGATAACTACCGGTGTATTGAGAATATAGCCTACGCCCGGGACCGAGAAAAGTTCATGAACGCGCCCAAAAGACTCCTTTAAGAACCCGCGCTGTCCGCCCAATGGAGGGCGGTTCGAACCGCCCGTCCCCAGCCGGCGTATCGCGTGTCGTCCGTGGAACCCGGGTCGAACCACACGTACTTCCGCGACGCCAGGAACGCGTCCGCGTTCTCCCACACGCCCGTGGCCAGCCCGGCGAGGCCGGCGGCACCCATGGCGGTGGTTTCCACCACATCTGGCCGGGCAACCCGCACGCCCAGCGTATCGGCTTGAAACTGCATCAGCCAATCGTTGGCCGCCGCGCCCCCGTCCACTTTGAGCTCGGCGAGTGACACACCGGATGCCCGAGCCATCGCATCGACCACGTCGCGAGTGCTGTAGGCCATCGCCTCGAGCGCAGCCCGCACCAGGTGCGCCCGCCCGGTCCCCCGGGTGAGCCCAACGATCGTCCCGCGGGCCTCCGATTCCCAATAGGGCGCGCCCAATCCCACGAACGCGGGCACGAAAAACACTCCACCCGTGTCCGCAACGCTCCGAGCCAGCGTTTCGGTTTCCCCTGCTTGCGAGATCAGTCCCAATCCATCCCGCAGCCACTGGATGGCCGCTCCCGCGATGAAGATCGACCCCTCCAGGGCGTAGCTCGGGGCCCCGTGCGCATCGCAGGCAACGGTCGTCAACACCCCACCCCCACCCTGGTCCGGTGGGACTTCGTCCCCCACGTGCATTAGAAGGAATGCGCCGGTGCCATACGTGCACTTGGCCCGGCCCGGCACCCAACACCCCTGCCCGAACAACGCCGCCTGCTGGTCGCCGGCGATCCCGGCGATGGGGACGGGACGACCGAGGATATCTGGATCGGTCTCACCGAGGACCTCGCTCGAGCGCCGAAGGGCGGGGAGGCTCGACTTGGGGACGCCGAACAGTCCCAACAGCTCCTCATCCCACTCCCGGTGCCGCACGTTGTACAGGAGTGTCCGCGACGCGTTGGTATGATCCGTCGCAAACACCTTGCCACCGGTCAATCGGTAGACCAGCCAGCTATCGATGGTGCCGAACACCGCATCGCCGGACGCTGCCTGGGCACCAAGCTCGGGCACGTGGTGGAGCAGCCATTCGATTTTCGTACCCGAGAAGTACGGGTCCCACACGAGTCCCGTTCGAGAGGCGATAAATTCGTCGCCCAACTCGCGCTTCAGCTCTCGGCAACGGGCTGCCGTCCGACGGTCCTGCCAGACGAGCGCTCGGTGAAGTGGAGCCGCAGTCTGCCGATCCCAGACCACGACCGTTTCCCGCTGATTCGTAATGCCGATGGCCGTGGGCGTGGTGTGGGACTGTCGCACCGCGTCCCGTGCGGTTTCCAGGGTGACCTGCCAGATCTCCTCGGCGTCATGCTCAACGTGGCCCGGCTCCGGAAAGTGTTGGGTGAACTCGCGATACGACCGACCCGCCACTTGCCCTGCCTCGGAGATGACGAGGGCGGTGGTCCCGGTGGTGCCCTGATCGAGGGCGAGGATGGTCCGCATCCCCAAAAGTATAGCGCCGAACGTCACCTGAGGGCGGGCGGTACGGCGGCGGAGAGCCCCTTCCGACGTGCCAGGTGCCGCAGCCGGCCCTGCTCCTCACGCTCACGTTCGTCGAGCACTCGTCGCACTCCCATGATTTGCCGATCGAGGGAAGGCCCCACTCGCTGCTCGAGGACGTTCACCTTGCGCGTGGTGGCTGTGAGCGCCTCTCCCAAGCGGCGAATGAGGATCTCGCGAGTGGCGGCATCGAGGACGAGCTCCACCAGCTCCTCGAACCGGGTGGCCGCGTCGACGGCCGCCGGCCCCGTGCTGCCCGGCGGTGTCCCCCGAGCGCCCAGCGTCCGACGGAGCGGCGGACGAGCGACGATGTCCGCGACGGCGATGTCCCACACCTGCCTGGCGCGAATCTCGACCTCGATCTCCCGCGTGGGCCAGCCAATGGCCATGAGCCCGGCGTGCCCGTGGCGCGCCAATGCGCTCAGCAAGGCGTGGTAGGCTTCTGCGGCGCGTTCGGTGATCATGGCTCGGGTGTCCACGGCGCGACGTGCCAGCTCGAACAGTTCCGAGACCAGCGCCTCCCGTTTGCGCCGCAAGAGGTCGGTCCCCCGCGACACCTGTTCGAGCTGCCGCTGCGCGCGGAGCAGATTCAGCCTCGTGGCCGGGAGCCTAGGCATCGGTCTCCGTTGCTTCCGCCCGCCGCATCGATCGCTCGTGGCGCGCGTCCCAGGTGGTATCGCGAACACGGAGCAGATCTTCCCGGGGAAGGGTCTCGAGCAGTCGCCAACCCGTCTCCACCGTCTCCTCGATCGTGCGCCGCCCAGGTCCTTGATGCACGAACTCCCGCTCGAAGCGGTCGGCGAACGCGAGGGCGCGTTGGTCCGGAGCACCAAGTCCGGCTTCGCCGACGATCGCCGCCATCAGCCGCGCCTCTCGACCGGTGGCGTACAGCGCATACAACTGATCCGCCCACTCCCGGTGTTCGGGGAGCGTGCGCGCTGAACCAATCCCGGCATTCATGAGACGTGAGAGCGATGGCAGCACATCGACGGGAGGGAATACACCCCGTCGATGAAGCTCACGACTCAGCACGAGCTGCCCCTCGGTGATGTATCCCGTCAGATCCGGAATGGGATGGGTGATGTCGTCATCGGGCATGGTGACGATGGGCAGCTGGGTGAGCGAGCCAATCCCGTCGACTAGCACGCCGGCACGTTCGTACAGCGTGGCAAGATCGGTGTACATGTATCCCGGAAAGGCTCGCCGTCCGGGGACTTCTTCGCGCGCGGTGGCGATCTCGCGAAGCGCCTCGCAGTAGTTTGTCATGTCCGCAAGCACCACGAGCACGTGGAAACCTGCCTCGAACGCGAGGAACTCGGCCTGCGTCAGAGCCGTACGCGGGGCCAAGAGGCGCTCGATCGTCGGGTCCCGGGCTTCGTTCAGGTAGACGACGCTCCGTTCGAGGGCACCGCTCCGTTCGAACCGATCCAGAAAGGCCGTCGTTTCCCGCGTCGTGATGCCGATGGCGGCAAATACCAACGCGAACGGTTCGTCCCCGGGAGCGCGCGCGCCCTCCACGATTTGCGCCGCGAGCTCCAGACCGGGAAGCCCCGGACCAGAGAAGACCGGGAGCTTCTGACCGCGGACGAGCGTGTTGAGCCCGTCGATCACCGATACCCCGGTTTCCAGGAAGTCGGCGGGAGGCGCCCGGCGAGTGGGATTGAGTGGCGCTCCCCAAATCGGGCGGACGGCCTCCCCGACCGGTGGAGGAAGTCCGTCCAGCGGAAGGCCGACGCCGTTCATGACTCGACCCATCAGCTCGCGGCCCACGACCGTCCAGGCCACATCCCCGGTGAGGGTGACTTCGACATCGGCTGGCGGCAGGCCCAGCGTCTCTTCGAGAACCTGGATGACGGTCATCTCCTGCCCGGCGTCGATCACTTGGCCACGACGTTCCGGAAAGCCGGCCCCACGAATCCGAACCCACTCGCCGAGTGCCGCGCGGGAGGTGCGTGGGAGATACAGCAGCGGACCCGCCGCCGCGGCTGCTCCGCGGTACGTTCGTGCCACCGGCGCGGTCATGGGGGCGCCATCCTCGCGTCGACCGAGCTTCCCGCATCTCGGCGCCCGTCCTCGGCCGGTGCGCGGGCACTCCGCGCGGTTCCCGCCACGGTCGCCGGAAGGCGACGAATCTCGGCCTCCACTCGTGCGGCCAACTCGTCGATCTCCTCCACGGAAGCGTGGCGCAGGGCCACCAGATGCTGTCGCAACGCGCCGACCGTTCGCTGCTCAAGTGCAACGCCGGCCGCGAGCGCGTCTTCAGCCGTTTGATAGAGTAGGTGAACGAGCGTGACGAGACGGTAGGTCTTGGCAGTCGACGACCAGGCATCGTTGGGGTCGTACGCGTTCTGACCGAGGATGACCTCGCGAACGACCTGCGCGATCTCCAAGAGCAGACGGTCCCGATCCTGGAGGCCCTCGTGGCCTACCAGCGCTGCGATGTCACGAAGCTCGCGATCCCGACCGAGGAGTTCCAACATCTGGCGCCGGAGCACAGGCCACTCCGCAGCCACTTCGCGCGCAAACCAGTCCGCGGTCTCTCGTTCGTAGAGAGTGTAGCTCGTTTCCCAATCGACCGCCGGGAATTGCCGTTGATGCGCCAGACCCGCATCGAGCGCCCACAACGCGCCGGTGACCCGAAGCGAGGCTTGGGTCACCGGTTCCGAGAAATCACCCCCGGGTGGAGACACGGCGCTGATGATGCTGAGCGCCCCGGTGCGTTCCGGTTTGCCCGCCGCCGTGATGCGACCAGCCCGCTCGTACCACTTGGCCAGGCGGTTCCCGAGATACGTGGGATAGCCTTCCTCGCCCGGCATCTCCTGGAGACGCGCGCTCATCTCGCGCAAAGCTTCAGCCCAGCGCGAGAGTGAATCGGCCATCACCGCCACGCGCAACCCCATGTCCCGGTAGTACTCCGCCACGGTCACCCCGACGTAGACGGACGCTTCGCGCGCCGCCACCGGCATGTTCGACGTATTGACCACAAGCACGGTCCTGTCCATCACCGAGCGCCCGGTCTCAGGATCCACGAGTTCGGGAAACTCCTCGAGGACTTCAGCCATCTCATTCCCCCGCTCACCACAGCCGATGTACACCACGACATCGGCATCCGCATATTTGGCGAGGGATTGTTCGATCACGGTCTTGCCGGTTCCAAATCCGCCCGGGACCGCCACGGTTCCCCCTTCCGCCACGGGAAAGAGAAAGTCGAGGACCCGTTGCCCAGTGATGAGTGGTCGGTCGAGGGCGAGCCGCCGACCAACGGGGCGAGGCTGACGTACCGGCCACCGATGCGCCAGCGTGAGCGGCGTTCCATCGGCCAGCTGTCCCACGGGCTCGTCCACGGTGAAGGAGCCCGCGGCGATCTCGGCAATGTGACCACTCGTGCCAGGGGGAATGAGGATCCGGTGCGGCACGCCTGATTTCTCCTCGACGCGCCCGATGACGTCTCCTTCCTGTACCGCGTCACCGTCGCCGATCTCGGGGCGAAAGGCCCACCGCTGGTGGGGATCGAGGGTGGGGGCCGTGGCGCCCGGGCCCATGAAACTGCCCGTCGCGTCTGCCAGGCGCGCGAGCGGTCGGCCCACGCCGTCGATCACTGCCCCCAAGAGGCCGGGGCCGAGCTGGATGGTCAGCGCCTCGCCCGTCGCTTCCACCGGTTCGCCAAGCCGGAGCCCCGTGGTGTCTTCGTAGACCTGGATCGTGCCAGTGTCGCCGCGAATGCGAATAATCTCACCGAGGAGTCGGCGCGCTCCGACGCGCACCAACTCGTACAGGGATACGCCCACGAGCGGTCTCGACTCGACGAGCGCTCCAGTAATTCGCACGGTCCGGGGGTCGTTCATCGGAGTCTCACACGATACCCGATAGCCCGCCGCAGCAGGTCCACGATGTATGCCTCCGCGCCTTCGCGACGAGGACGCCACGTGGGTCCCGGGAAGGGGACAAGCATGGGGAGCGGTTGCTTGGCCAGCTGCCGATGGAGCGCCGGCGGCAATGCGTCATGGAGCCGTTCCTCGACGAGCACCACGCCGGTATCCGCCTGCCGCATCAACTCGTCGATACGGTTGGCGGCGTCGGCGGGGCGGTCGACGGCAATCGTCGGAAGACCCGCCAACGCAAATCCGGGAGCCACCTCAGGTCCACAGATGATGCGAACGCCGTATCTCATGACAGGGTCACTAACTCGGAGACCATCGCGTCGGGCGGAGCGCCGAGGGCGACACCCCAGATGATCCGCGAAAGATCGATCACTTCGGCGCGGAGGCGAAGCAGGAACGCCAAAAGCGGCGCGGCTCCCAAGGGTGCCACGCGTGCCACGCGCTCCAGCTCTCGGATCTCCGCCTGCAATACCGCCCCTTCGAGCGTGGCGAGATCAGTGGCATGCGCCAGCACGAGGTTCGCGTAGGGGGTCGCCTGCAAGGAGTGCGCGAGGTGGTGGGCACAAGTACCGACGTCCGCCGCCCCTGCGGCACGCGAAAACGCATCCACAGCGATCAGCTCGCCTCCCTCCAGGAAACATCGCGCTACGTCCATATCTTCTGGTGCGCCAGCCAGGAGCAGCGCCGTATACGCGTTCTCCACGTCGATCACGCGACGCACGAAGGCGCGCAGCTCCCTCCCCCCGCGACGCGCCGCTCGGCTCGCCCGCAGGGCGTACGCCCGATCGAGCTGAAGTTGAAGCATGAAGAGGTCCGGACTCCGCTCCTCAGCCTCGGTGCGGATCGCGGCGCCGAATGGGTGGTTCCACGCAATCAGGAGGGTGGCCATGTCCCGGACGCTCGCCAGTCGCGCGAGCTCACCGAGCGCACGCTCGGGTAGTGAGGGCGTAGGTATCAAGCCTGTGAGTCGTTGCTCCCACGGGGTGACGTGGAGCGCGCCTCGTAGCATGGCGCGGAGACTGCGCCGATCCTCGTCGTCCAGAACGACACTCATCGCCCTCGCGCGGTCTCCCGCCCACCGCACAATCGTGCGTAGCTGGCGAGCGGCTCCGCGCCGGACCGCGAGCTCCAACGCGTTCGGCTGCAACGCCGTGACATCGACGTCCACGGGATACCAAGTGGACACCAGGCCCGTGCCCAGCGCCTCGAGATCCGCAGAGGTGGACAACTGCTCCAGGTGGGACCGTCCCAGGAGGTGTGTCCCCAGCCCTCGCGCCCGGACATTGACGTCGGACCACGTAATCATGGGACGGGCGCCGCACGAGCGACGATGTCCAGCGCGATTCGCGGCCGCAGCCGCTCCAGGCGCGCCTCGAGCGTGTTGTCCACGGTCACCGAGCCATCTGTGGATTCGACGACCGGTCCAGTGAGAGCGGCTGCGTCTTCCACGACCGCGACGGATGGCCGTGAGGACGCCAAGCCGCGCACAATCTCGGCAATCACCGGCGGGCACCGCACCGTACATGCCCCATCTCCCACGTATGCCAAGGCGTCGTCGAGGTGCGTCGGTAGCACCGTGCGGTACCGGTCCTCCGATAAGGTCTCCGGCAGGCGCTCACGCGCGTTCGCAAACACACGATCCAGCAGGTGCTGGCGGGCCGCGAGAACCTCGCCGCGTGCGTGTCGCCGTGCCGCGGTGAGAACCGCCGAAGCCTCATCACGCCACTCTCGCTCGCGCGGTCCCAGGTACGCGGCCTGCTGGTCCGCGATGCGCGCGGCGGTGCGGGCACGGATCCGCCCCACTTCCGTCTTGGCCTCCGCCAGGAGCGCCGCCTGCTCGGCAGCGGCCTCATGCTCCAGCGCGGCCAGCAGCTGTTCGATGGCCACGGTCCCCCCCTTCGCTTACCCTCCCGTCCGCAGCAGAATGAGCACGGACACCACGAAACCGAGAATCACCATCGTCTCAGGAATGGCGATCATGAGCACTGCCACGGTGCTCAATTCGGGTTTCTCGGCCATGCTCGCGGCGACCGCCGGCCCGATCTTCGACTGGGCCCACGCCGTGGCGAGGGCGGGCAAGCCGATGGCGACGGCTGCGGAAAGCGCGATCGAGAGTGCTTCCATGAGTGCTCCTCTCTGCGGCGGGCCTCACGCCCGCTCGTTGTGTATTCGAGGCGTCCAATGTCGAAGGGGCTCGTACCGAATGCCGCCGGGACTGTAGAACTTCCCGAAGAACTCGACGTATTGAAGACGCAAGGCGTGAATGGTGGGGCTGAACACCCCAATGGCGAAGTTCACCAGATGGAACAGCAACGCGAATAACACACCGACGGCGACGCTGCCCAACGCACCGACCATCCGGTTGGCGACCACCGCCAACATCACGGAGGCGATCCCCACGGCCATGATGCGCGCGTAGGACAGGATGTTACCCAATGTCGAGAGCAGCTCGATGGGTGCCACCAGCCCTTCGGCGATGATCAGGATCGGGAACGCGACGAGAATTCCCACCACGGCGGGGTTGAAGAACGCCCGCGGGAGGACACCGATGACGGCCAGCAACGCGAGGATGATCAGCACGATCATGAGCGCCGAGATCCCTCGGCCCACGGCCCGGCGTGGGTGACTCCGGGCAGCGACGACTCCCAACACGAGACCGACGAGGATGTGCACCCCGCCGAGCGCGACGGCGAGGATCAGAAACGGCACCACCGCTTCTTCGCGATCGAAGGCGAGCGGTCTCAGTCCCATCCGCTCGCCGAGGTCGCCGAGGAACTCTCCATAGAGAAAACCGGCCAGTACCGTAAACAGCGCGCAGGCACCGGCGATCTCCGCCAGGTTGCGGAGCGTGCTGCCTGCCTTCGAACGGAGTCTGAGCACGAGCGCCCCGAGACCCAGGACCAGGCCATAGCCGACGTCCCCCAGGATCAGCCCAAAGAACACGGGGAAGAACACTGCCACGAACGGCGTGGGATCGATGGTGCCATACTGTGGCAACGGGAACAGTCTGATCAGCGCCTCGAACGGGCGGAACAGTCGAGGATTGTGCAGCACGACCGGTGCTTCCTCCGCTACCCATTCTTCCCGACCAACTTCCGAGACGACCACTTGACCCTGAAAGCGATCCTCGAGGCGCTGCGTGAACGACGGTCGGGTCCCGGATGGGAGCCAGCCTTCCACCACGAACGCCCGGCCGGACAGCCCCGACAGCGGAATGGCGGCCAGCTCGGCCAACCGGTCCCGCACGGCGTCTCGCGCATCCACCAAATCCGGGCCGTGGGTGCGAGCGAGCTCAGCTCGTCGTTCCGATACGGCACGGAGCGCGTCGGGGATCTCCCCGAGTCTCGCGATCATACGTGGGATCGCCTCCGCAAGGGAGCTCCCGTACCCGCTGGGAACGGGTATCTCGCGGACGCGCGCTTCCGCCATCAGCGCCTCGACTTTCGGCGCCGAGCTGGCGGAAACCAGAACCAGCAATGCCGTTTCGCCCGTGGGAAGTCGTTGCGTGTAGAGTTCGAACTCGTCTCCAATGGCCTCGCCCAAGCTGGTGCGCAGCTTGCCTAGCGACGCCGCTTCGTCCGCCTTCAAGAGCACGTGGTACGCGGTGGCGTTCGGCCACCGGGACGCGGCCTCGATGAACGAACGAAAAGCCGAGAAGTACCGCTGATACTTGAGGACGAGCGCGCGTTCTTCTTCGAGTGCTGCCCGTTCCTGCTCCAACCGCTCCGTCGCTCGACGCATGCGACGACCGAGGCGCGCCCAGCGCGCGTAATCTCCCACGGTCGGGGGCGGCCGCTCCCGCCGCCTGGTCGGTCGCTGACGCGGAAGCCCTTCCAGCGCAGTCTCCACGTCCTCCAGCACATGCCGGAGGTGGCGGCGTTGGCGTGCGAGCCGTGGGGTGAGCACGGCGGGCGCGAGGGGTTCGTCGGTGGGTGGAGCCGCCAGGTGGAGAACGCCCAGGTCTTGAACCACGCGAAGCACATCCACTAGGACGTCACGCGGTCCCAGAATGCGGACCCGAGACATCTTGGTGATCACGGCTCCGCTCCGGCCGCCAGGAGTCGATCGAGCACGATCTCGCTCCACTCACGGATTCGCGCGTCTGCCACCGCGTGGAACGCGCGAACCTGCCGCGTAGCATCCTTCGTGATCGACTCGAGCTCGCGATCCCGCTCGGCCTGGATCGTCGCGCGGAGCCGGTGTGCCGCAGCCTCACATTCGTGCGTCGCCGCGGCTTCGGCCTGCTCCCCATCACGACGCGCAGCCTCCACCAGGCGCTCCGCTTCCGCACGTGTCTCCTGCCGGGCCGCGTCGAGAAGACGCTCGGCGGCAATCAGGCGGGCGAGATCGCTCTCCACCACCTGTGGTTCCGTCCGCGCTGCCTTTTTGCTGCGCACCTCGAAGCCCCCAAGAAACCGTGTGGCTGCGGTGGAAGCGGCCCTCCGACGAGGCGGCCACGACCCATCCAAGCCACCACCAACGGCGAACATAGGGGCCGAACCGTTAACCGACCTTGTAACAGCGAATTAATGCTTTCTTAAAGTTCGCCCGCCTACGATGCCCTCACGTTCATAAATCCGAGCCGTTCCCCCGCCAGGCGGCCCGCGTCTTCGGACCCGGGAGGCTCCTTATGTATCTGCCGTCGTCGCATCCATGGGCTCCGGGCGAGACCTTGAGCCAGCATCTCGACCAGCGGGGTGTGAAACGGCGCGACTTCCTCGCCTTCTGTGCGGAATTCACCGCGATCCTCGGCCTCAGCACCACGTTGACTCCCAAGGTGGCCCACGCACTTGCGCAGCTGAAACGCCCCAGTGTGATCTGGGTGCAACTGCAGGAGTGCACGGGATGTGTCGAGAGCGTACTCAGGACTGCGGAGCCCACCGTTGGCGATCTCGTGCTCGATCTCGTCTCGCTGGATTACAGCCACACCATCATGGCGGCCGCCGGGGATGCCGCCGAGCAAGCACTCCATCAGGCCATGGAGGCAAACAGCGGTCAATACGTCCTGGTGGTGACCGGATCAGTCCCACTGGCTGACGATGGGATCTATTGCACCATCGGTGGTCGGACCGCCAAGACCGTGCTCGAGGAAGCGGCGGCGGGAGCGGCGGCAGTGATTGCGGTGGGCGCCTGCGCGCATTGGGGCAGCGTCCAGGCGGCGCGTCCCAACCCTACTGGGGCCGTAGGCGTCTCCGAGATCGTTCGGGACAAGCCGGTGGTCAACATCGCGGGTTGCCCCCCCATTGGCGACGTCGTCACGGCGACCATCGTGCACCTCCTCACGTTTGGCCGCGTGCCGGCACTCGACGCGGACGGCCGGCCCCTCTTTGCCTATGGAGCCCGCATCCACGACCAGTGCCCTCGCCGGGCGCACTTCGATGCTGGGCAGTACGTCGAGGCGTTCGACGATGATTCTGCACGGCGGGGGTGGTGTCTCTACCGTGTGGGATGTAAGGGACCGGCCACCTTCTCGCCCTGTCCCATCTTTCAGTGGAATACACGTACCAACTGGCCCATCGGAGCCGGCCATCCCTGCATCGGCTGCACCGAGCGGAATTTTTGGGACACGATGACGCCGTTTTACGGTCGGCTTCCCGACGTGGCGGGCTTTGGGATCGAGCGTCGCGTGGACACCATCGGCGCCGCACTCGCCGTCGGCGCCACGGCTGGCGTCGCGGCTCACGCGATCGCCACCGGCGTCCATCGGATGCGACAGCGCCGTGCGTTGGCGGTCGTGGAATCCCCTTCACAGGGGAAGGAGGTGGACCGTGGCTAGGACCAAAGTCGTCGTCGATCCCATCACGCGCATCGAGGGCCACCTTCGGATCGAGGTGCAGGCGGAGAACGGCCGGATCGCGGACGCCTGGGCGTCATCCACGCAGTTTCGGGGCATCGAGATCATCATGCAGGGAAGGGATCCACGGGACGCGTGGGCGTTCACGCAGCGCATTTGCGGGGTGTGCACGGTCGTCCACGCCGTCGCCTCGTGTCGCGCCGTCGAGGATGCCTTGGACATTCGCATTCCCACGAATGCCAACCTCATCCGGAATCTCATCCACGGCATGCAGTTCATTCAGGACCACGTGATCCACTTCTACCATCTGCATGCCCTCGACTGGGTGGACGTCGTGAGCGCGCTGGACGCGGATCCCAACGGAACCGCCCGAATTGCACGGACGATCTCGCCCTGGCCCAACAACTCGGGAACGTATTTCAAGGAAGTCCAGGATCGTCTGAAGACATTTGTTGCCAGCGGTCAGTTGGGAATTTTCACCAACGGGTATTGGGGGCACCCGGCATATCGGTTGCCGGCCGAGGTGAACTTGCTGGCCGTCGCGCACTATCTCGAGGCGCTCGACTGGCAACGCGACGTCATCCGGCTCCACACGATCTTCGGTGGGAAGAACCCCCACCCGAATTTCTTGGTCGGCGGGATGGCTTCCGCCATCAATCTGGACGACACCGCCACGATCAACGCCGAGCGTCTGACGGACATTCACGACATGATCAAGCGGGCGCGGCGCTTCGTGGAGCAGGTGTACTGGCCGGACCTGCTGGCCATTGCGGGATTCTACAAAGAGTGGGGCGCCATTGGTGGTGGGGTCGGCAACTACCTCGCCTGCGGTGAGTTTCCCGAAACCGACGTCCGCGATACCGACTCGCTGTACTTCCCGCACGGTGCTGTCATCGGAAAGAACTTGAACGAGGTGTTCCCCTTCGACCAAGAGAAGGTCAAGGAGTATGTGACGCACTCGTGGTACGAGTACTCAGGGGGCAACGACGTTGGGCTCCATCCGTGGGAGGGTGAGACCAAGGCCCGGTATACCGGCCCCCAGCCCCCCTGGCAGTATCTGCAGGATCACGATGAGTACACGTGGATGAAGGCCCCGCGGTACGAGGAGCGACCCATGGAGGTGGGACCGCTCGCGCGCATGCTCGTCGCCTACGCGTCGGGTCACGATGACGTGCGAGAGCTCGTGGGCGAAGTTCTCAATCGCCTGAACGTGGGGCCCTCGGCACTGTTCTCCACCCTGGGTCGCACCGCGGCGCGTGGCATCGAGACGGCGCTGCTCGCTCACAAGATGCAGGCGTGGTACGACGCCCTCGTCGCACGGATCAAGGGCGGAGACGTGGCGACGTTTACGCGGGAACGGTGGGATCCAGAAACCTGGCCGGCACAGGCCCAGGGTTTTGGATACCTCGACGCCCCGCGGGGGTTCCTGGGCCACTGGGTGCAGATCCAGGACGAGAAGATCGCTCGTTACCAGTGCGTCGTTCCCTCCACGTGGAACTGCTCACCGCGGGATGCGCAGGGCAAGATGGGACCATACGAGGCATCGCTCGTGGACAACCACCCGCTGGCGGATCCCGAGCGTCCCATCGAGATCTTGCGCACGATCCACTCATTCGATCCGTGCATGGCGTGCGGGGTGCACGTGCTCGACGCCGAAGGCAATCCCGTCACGGAGGTGAAGGTCCAGTGACGACGCCAACGCAACCTCGCACCAGAGAGCCCGCGCACGTGACCGATACGGCTCAAGGCACATATCGCTGGGTGTATCTCTGGCATTGGCCAATCCGCGCGATGCACTGGGCAGCAGCTGGTAGCATCCTCGTACTCGTGGTCACTGGGCTGTATATCGCCAACCCGTATTTCATGACTGGTAACGAGGGAGTACCGCGCTTCGCAATGGGATGGATGCGGTTTCTCCATTTCGTAGCCGCCGCTGTGCTGGTCGCGACCGGAATCGTCCGCGTGTACTGGCTCTTCGCCGGTAACAAGTTCGAGCGTTTCGCTGCCCTTTTTCCTGTTCGGACTCGAGACTGGGTGAATCTCGTGAAGACGGTGAAGAAGTACCTGATGATCCGCCCGGCAAAAGGTCCGCACTATCTCGGTCACAACCCACTGGCGCAGCTCAGCTACACCGCTGTCTATGCGGTCACGCTGATCCAGGTCGTCACCGGATTCGCCATGTATGGTCTCGCGAATCCCGGGGGCTTCTTCAATACGACCTTCGGCTGGGTGATACCGCTGTTGGGCGGCGTGCAGGTGGTCCACTTCGTCCACCATGCGCTGCTGTGGGTGTTCCTGATCTTCATCCCGATCCATCTGTATCTCGGTGTCCGCTCGGACGTCATGGAACGCGAGGGCATGATGTCCTCGATCTTCAGCGGCGGGCGCTTTGTCCGGTCGGACGCGGAATACGTCGATGATTAGACCGCGCGGCACACCGGGCGCGCTCGTGATCGGGCTCGGCAACCCTCTGATGGGTGACGATGGCCTTGGGATCGCGGCCCTCGAGTTGCTCCGGGCCCGTTGGACGTTCGAGCCCGCGGTGGAGCTGGTGGACGGGGGAACGTGGGGGATGAACCTCCTGCCCCTCATCGAAACTGCATCCCGGGTCCTATTCCTCGACGCGATCAACCTCTCGGTTGCGCCCGGGCAGTTGCTGATCGTGGAGGGGGATCAGCTCCCGCGTGCACTCGCCACCAAGCTCTCGCCACATCAGATCGATCTTCGGGAGGTCCTGGCGGTGGCCGAGCTTCGGGGCACGCTCCCCGCCGAATTCGTGGTGCTGGGACTGCAGCCCGAGACCATCGAGCTGCACGACGGATTGAGCCAGCCGTTACGCGACAATCTCTCCGCCCTGCTCACCGCCACGCGTGCCCGCCTGAGTGGCTGGGGACACACTGCCCATCGGAGGGATGCCTCGGTTTATGCATGAAATGAGCATCGCCCTCGAGGTCTGTCGCATGGCAGAACAGCATGTCGGCGCCGACCAAGTTCCCCACGTTGTGGAGGTCGGCCTCGAAGTGGGTCATGAAGCCAACGTCGAGATCCACGCGCTGCAGTTCTGCCTCGAGGCGGCCCTCCAGACACCGCCCTTCACAGGGGCGCTTCCCGTGATCACCCAACGGCCCGGTGACGTGCTGCGCCTGGCCTATCTGGAGGTCGATGATGGCGATCCGAACCATTGAGGTGCGCGAGCGGGTCATGGCGAAGAACGACGAGCTCGCGGCTGCTGTTCGTGCCCGGCTCGCCAAGCACGGAGTCCTGGCGTTCAATCTCGTATCCTCACCGGGGGCTGGGAAGACGCTCTTGCTCGAGCGTACACTCGAGCGTCTCGGGACCACGGCGCGCATCGCCGTGATCACCGGCGACGTCCAGACTCACAACGACGCCGATCGGCTGGCACGGCGTACCGAGCGGCTGGTGCAGGCGGTGGTCACCGGCGGTGCCTGTCACCTCGATGCCCGCCAGGTGCTCACGGCGTTGGACGCTATTGATCTCGAGGACACCGATCTCGTGTTCGTCGAAAACGTGGGAAACCTGGTTTGCCCCGCGAGCTGGGACTTGGGGGAAACGGCCAAAGTCGTGATCTTTTCGGTGACCGAGGGCGAGGACAAGCCACTCAAGTATCCCAAGATGTTCCAGCAGTCCGCGTACGCCCTCCTGAACAAGATCGATCTCCTCCCCCACGTCCCGTTCGACGTGGATCGTGCTCTGGCATTCGCCCGTGAAATCAACCCCTCACTTCGCTTCTTCCGCACATCGGGATTGACGGGTGAAGGCATTGATGCATGGTGCGCGTTCCTCTCGAATCAGACTAGGCCCATGGTGGCATCATGACGACGTTCGCCAACCTCGATGAGATCATGATCATGGGCGCGGATTGCGCGGCGCTTCGCGTGCATGTCCGTGGCGTCGTGCAAGGCGTCGGGTTTCGCCCATACGTTCACCGATTGGCCAATCGACACGCGGTGGGGGGATGGGTCAGAAACGAATCGGGCGAAGTGCAGCTTGCCATTCAGGGCGCGCCGGAGGCGTTGCTCGCATTCCTCCTCGATCTCCCCGCCGAGGCACCGCCGTTGGCGCGGATCGATTCCATGGAGATCGAGACTGATAGCGTCACCGATACGGCATCGTTCAGCATCCTGACGTCGGCCGAGCGACCGGATGCGCGTCAGCCGGTCTCTCCGGACGTCGCCATGTGCCCAGCGTGCGAGAAGGAGTTGTCCGACCCGGAGGATCGCCGCTACCGCTACCCATTCATCACCTGTACCGATTGCGGGCCGCGCTATACCGTCATCGAGAGCATGCCATACGACCGGGTGCGCACGAGCATGCGGGCATTTCCGCAGTGCGACGCGTGCGCGCGCGAGTACCACGACCCCGACGACCGCCGTTATCACTCGGAAACCAATAGCTGTTGGGCTTGTGGCCCCCGGGTGCACCTCGTCACTGCGGGCTCGCACGAGCCCGTGGCGTGCGATGGCGGGGCACTCGAGTCCGCGGCACGTCTCCTCCGACTCGGTCTCATCGTCGCCATACGTGGTCTCGGCGGTTTCCATCTCGCGGTGGACGCCACGAGCGAGGCCGCGGTGGCTCGCTTGCGCCACCGCAAGCGCCGGGACGCGAAACCACTGGCCGTGATGGTGCGCACCGTGAGCGACGCACGCGCCATCGCCAAGGTGGGTCCGGCGGAGGCCTCGCTCCTCACGTCCCGGGAGCGCCCCATCGTCCTCCTCCCCCGCAAGCAGGGGAGCGGTCTCGCCCCCGCGGTGGCGCCGGGCCTGAGTGCCGTCGGCGTGATGACTGCGTACACCCCTTTGCACCATCGACTCGCTGAGCTCGTTGACCGGCCCCTCGTCATGACCAGCGGCAATCTCTGCGAGGAACCCATTGCCATCGCGAACGACGATGCGGCGGCGCGGCTCGGGAACGTGGCAGATGCTTTTCTGCTGCACGATCGGGAGATCGTCTCCCGCTATGACGACTCGGTGGTCCGGGTGGTGGACGACGCACCGGTATTCCTCCGACGGGCCCGAGGATTTGCGCCGTTACCCGTTCCGTTGCCGGTGGCAACACCGCTCCCCCTGATAGCCGTGGGACCGCACCTCAAGAACACGTTCACGCTGGCACAGGGACGCGACGCTTACGTCAGTCAACATGTCGGGGACCTCGAGAACCTGGAGACACTAGAACACTTCCGGGATACACTCGATCGGTATCGACGGCTCTTTCGGATCGATCCCCGCGTCGCCGTGCGGGATCTTCATCCGGGATATCTCTCCACGAGCATCGCCCAGGAGCTAGGGCTCGAGCGAGTCATCGCCGTGCAGCATCACCACGCGCACCTCGCAGCCGTCGCGGCCGAGCACGGCGTGCGCGAATCCGTGGTGGGCGTGACGTATGACGGCACGGGATACGGGACCGACGGCTGTGTCTGGGGCGGGGAGATCCTCGTCGGGAATCTCGAGTCGTTTCACCGAGCGGCGCATCTTCGCTACGCCCCCCTGCCGGGTGGGGACGTCGCAGCCCGTCGCCCGTGGCGCGCGGCCCTCGGGTATCTCTCGCTCCAACCCGACGCATGGCCGGCATTTGCCCGAGCCTTCGACCGGGTGGCGTTGGCCGAGCGGAGCTTGGCACAGCAACAACTCGAGGTCGGGTTGAACACGCCCAAGGCCTCGTCGATGGGCCGCCTCTTCGATGCGGCCGCTGCCGTCTTGGGCGTACGGTGCGTGAGCCGTTACGAAGGACAAGCGGCTATGGAGCTGGAAGCCCTCGCGGGCGAGCGGGCGGCCAAGCCGCTCCCCTTCCCCATCGTGCAGCTCGAGGACGGAAGCATCCAACTCGATCCGGTCCCACTGCTGATCGCGCTCGGTGAGCGACGCGCCCGCGGTGAAGACCTGCATCTGCTGGCAGCACGCTTCCACGAGAGCATTGCGGCAGCAACAGCCGACGTCGTCATGCAGATCGGGTACCCCAAGGGATATCGCAGCGTCGTCCTCGGCGGGGGCGTATTCCAAAACGCACGGTTGCTACGGTCCACGCGGCGCCGCCTCACCGATCGGGGCTTTCGTACGATGGTCCCCGTCCAGCTCAGTCCCAATGACGGTGCTATTAGCTATGGACAGGCCGCCGTGGCGGCCGCGCTCTTGGAACGCGAACGATGAGAGTCCCTTCCTCGCTGCAACACGAGCACGACGAGCTCCACACGGAGCTGCACGAACTCACCACGATGCCCGGGAGAATCGGTGAGGTCGCGAAACTGGTAGTGCGAATCCTCCAGCCGCACTTCGTGCGCGAGAACGATTACGCCACACCACCCCTCGGCCTCCTCGAGCGGCTCGCCAACGGCCGCTTTTCCCCCACGATGCGCGAGGTCCTCCCGCTGGTCGACCGACTGCGGGCCGAGCTTCCGCTCATGCACGACGAGCATCGAGCACTCACCGGTGCGCTGGAAGCCCTCGCCGAAGCTGCGCGAGACACGAATCAACCGAGGATCGCGGAGTTCGCCGAACGCCTGATGCTCCATGCACGGATGGAGGAGGAAATCCTCTATCCGGCCGCGATCCTGGTGGGCGAGTATGTCCGGCTTCGCCTCGACGAGAAAGGTCCTGAGCCATGTGCCTAGGTATTCCGGGACGCATCGTGGAGATCCAAGAGCGGGACGGTTTGGCCACGGGCCTGGTGGACTTTGGTGGCGTGCGCCGCGAGGTGTGCCTCGCCTACGTCGCTGACGACGTCGAGGTAGGGGACTACGCGATAGTCCATGTAGGCTTTGCGATCTCCCTCGTGGACGAGGACGAAGCCCGGCGCACGTTCGAGATCCTCCAGGAAATGAGCCAGCTCGACGAGCTCGAGTGGATGCGCGAGATCGCTGAGCGAAGCCTCTCGGCCAGGCAGCCAGAGGTTACCCCATGAAGTATCTCAGCGAGTATCGTGATCCGGCGTTGGCTCGGACGCTCATCGAGCGCATCCGACACACGGCTACCCGGCGTTGGGTTTTGATGGAGGTGTGTGGTGGCCAGACACACACGATCGTGAAGCAGGGCATCAACCAGCTCCTCACGGAGCAGGTGGAGATGGTGCATGGTCCAGGATGTCCGGTGTGTGTGACACCCCTGGAGCAGATCGACCGGGCGCTGCACTTGGCAAAGGACGCGCGCGTCATTTTCACGTCGTTCGGTGATATGCTCCGGGTCCCGGGGAGTGAATGCGACCTGTTTCAGATTCGTGCGCGCGGGGGGGACGTCCGGGTCGTGTACTCACCGCTCGATGCCCTGGCGCTCGCTCGGCACCATCCGGATCGCGACGGCGTGTTCTTCGCGGTGGGGTTCGAGACGACGGCTCCGGCCAACGCCATGGCCGTGTGGCAGGCGCACGTCCAAGGCGTCGAGAACTTCAGCATGTTGGTATCACACGTGACCGTGCCGCCTGCCATGGTCGCCATCCTCGAATCGCCGGACAACCGCGTGCAGGGATTCCTCGCGGCCGGACACGTCTGCACCGTGATGGGGTGGACGGAATACGAGCCGCTCGCGAAGCGCTACGAGGTGCCCATCGTCGTCACCGGATTCGAGCCGCTGGATATCCTGGAGGGCATCTACATGGCCGTGTGTCAGCTCGAGGACGGACGGCACGAGGTGGAGAATCAGTACGTGCGCTCCGTCCGACGCGATGGGAATCAGCCGGCTCAAGAACTCGTGACCCGCGTCTTCGAGCTCGTCGACCGGCCGTGGCGCGGCATTGGCGTCATACCGGGGAGCGGCTTGCGCCTGCGGCCCGAGTTCTCGGCCTTCGACGCCGAGCGGAAGTTCGGCCTCGCGGGGATTCGCGCTGAAGAACCGTCAGCGTGTCGCGCCGGGGATGTCCTGCGCGGGAAGCTCAAACCCTTCGAGTGCGCCGCGTTCGGCACGGCCTGCACGCCCGAACATCCGCTCGGGGCACCCATGGTCTCGTCCGAGGGCGCGTGCGCCGCGTACTACAACTACGGCCGGATGCAGAGCGTGGTCTCCGAGGAGGTGAGCCCATGACCAGTGCAACGATTGCTGGCGGGCCGGTCTGCCCCACCCCAGTGACCGAGACGGAGCGCGTGCTCCTGGGTCACGGGTCCGGCGGGAAGATGAGTGCCCGCCTGGTGCGGGACCGGTTTCTCTCCCGCTTCGCCAGCCCCACGCTGGAGTTGTTGGGTGACGGCGCCGTCGTGCGCCTCGGGGATGCCGAGCTGGTCGTCTCGACCGACACGTTCGTGGTGAGCCCTCTCGAGTTTCCGGGCGGGAACATTGGTTCGCTCGCCGTCCACGGGACCGTCAACGACGTCGCCATGATGGGCGCCGAGCCCAAGTATCTCTCTGCCGGGTTCGTGCTGGAGGAAGGTCTGCTTCTGGATCTCCTCGATCGGATCGTCCACACGATGGCCAATGCCGCCGTCGCCGCCGGGGTGACCCTGGTGGCCGGAGATACCAAGGTCGTGGAGCGAGGAAAAGCCGACGGCATGTACATCAATACCACGGGATTGGGCGCCGTGCGATCAGATTTTCGACCCGTCCCGACTGCGGCACGACCAGGGGACGCCGTCTTGGTGAGCGGCCCTCTCGGACGGCATGGCATCGCGGTCATGGCCGCCCGCAACGGCATCGCCTTCGAAACGACCATCGAGAGCGACTCGGCCGCCCTGAGCCCGCTCGTCGCGGCGCTCCACCAAAGTGTTGGGGCCGCCGTGCACGTCTTGCGCGATCCCACCCGCGGTGGGCTGGCGAGTGCCCTCAATGAGATCGCGGCCGCGGCGGGGGTGGGCATCGAGCTCGATGAAACCAGCGTCCCCGTGCCCGGCCCCGTCGAGGCGGTGTGCGAGATGCTCGGGTTCGATCCGCTCTACGTCGCCAACGAGGGGGTGCTGGTCGCTCTGGTGGAGGCCGAAGCGGCACCGCGGGCGTTGCGTGCTCTCCGCGCTCACCCGTTGGGCGCTGACGCAGCACAGATCGGGAAGGTGATCGATCGTCACCCCGGTATCGTTGCCATGAAGACCGCCATCGGGGGCTCCCGAGTCGTCGATATGCTGCCCGGCGACCAACTACCACGCATCTGCTGAGCCGGGCCCGCGGAGCTGCCATTTACCGCGGAGCAGTTCGTCGAAGGCTA
Source organism: Gemmatimonadales bacterium (assembly GCA_041615815.1). Lineage (GTDB taxonomy): Bacteria > Gemmatimonadota > Gemmatimonadetes > Gemmatimonadales > GWC2-71-9 > JBDHDH01. The sequence goes on from JBFJCP010000020.1 coordinate 43,766, forward strand.
CTGAGCTTACCATCTCGGGGGCGACATCCGGGGGTACCGGTGTCGCAGGCAGGGACCGTCTGACCGCTTCGCTGCGCCAGGGGATCTGGCGACTCGCCGATCCCAAGATCTCCCTCGCATCCATGGCTTCCATCTTCCTCGGCGTGTGCGCCGCCTGGCGAGACGGACCGGTCTCCTTGCTGTGGGTGAGCGTCACGGTCCTCGGGATCTTTGCGATCGAGGTCGCGAAGAACGCCTCTGGGGAAGTATTCGACTTCGAATCCGGGGCCGACCTCGGTATCGAGGAAGCCGACCGCAGTCCATTCTCTGGTGGAAAGCGCGTGCTGGTGGATGGGCTCCTCACGAAGCCACAAACGTGGGGAGTGGCCCTGACCGGTTACGCTGTCGGCCTAGGAGCAGGGATCGTCATTGTGCTCCTCCGAGAGCCTAGCGTGCTCTGGTTGGGCATGGCAGGCGTTGCCGTGGCATTCTTCTATCACGCACCGCCGCTCAAGCTCTCGTACCGGGGGCTCGGGGAGATAGGGGTGGGTCTCGCATACGGCCCTTTCATCTGCGGAGGTACCTATCTCGTGCAGCGTGGCAGCCTGCCACTAGAGATCGTGCTGCTCTCGATCCCCCTAGGCTTGCTCATCTCCGCATTCCTCTGGATCAACGAATTCCCGGACTGCACCGCGGACCAGGCGGCGGGAAAACGGAATCTGGTCGTGCGACTGGGACGCCGGCGTGCGAGCCGTTGGTTTGCGGGGATCTTGATCGCAGCGTTCGGGTTGCTCGCGGCGGCGGTGGCGTTCGGCCTCCCGCCGTGGGTATTGCTCGGTGGCATGGCCTTGGTCCCCGCAATCCAGGCCGCGTGGATCGTCCTCCGGCATCCAGAGACGACGTCCGCCATCATCCCGGCGCAAGCGGCCACCTTGCTCGCCTTTCTCTTGATGGCGTTCGGGTCTGGCGTGGGGGTCCTGCTCTAATCGATGAGGCGTGCCGATTGTCAGTCGAAGAGCCGGCGGATGCTCTCCTGATACGGAGGACGCACGACACCTCGGTCCGTCACGATGGCCGCGATGATCTCTGCCGGCGTCACGTCGAAGGCGGGATTGTGCACGGCCGCCCCCGGCGCCGCGTCGACCTCCGCAGCGGAGCGTTCTTCGATGGGAATGGTTGCACCCGACGCTAGGGAGAGATCGAACGTACTGCGAGGTGCGGCAACGTAGAACGGAATGTCATGAACGTTGGCGAGGACCGCGAGCGCATAGGTACCGATCTTGTTCGCGACATCGCCGTTGGCGGCAATGCGGTCCGCGCCCGTGATCACCAAGTCGATCGCCTTTCGGGCCATGACGGAAGCAGCGGCGCTGTCGACGATGGATGTCACCGGCACTCCCGCCTTGCTCAGCTCCCACGCCGTGAGTCGCGCACCCTGGCGGAGTGGGCGGGTCTCGGTCGACACTACCTTGATGCCCTTGCCTTGTTCGTGGGCGGTGTACAACGCCGCGACCGCGGTTCCGATCCCGCCCGTCGCCAATGCACCGGCGTTACAGTGGGTGAGCACGGTGGCGCCTTGGGGAATCAGCGCAGCGCCGGCGTCGCCCATGGCCCGACACATCTCGGCGTCTTCATCCCAAATGCGCTGCGCCTCGAGGCGGAGCGCTCGGGCAACGGCGGCCTGATCAGTGGCGTCTGCAAATGCCTGGGCGGCGACATGACGCATGCGGTTCACCGCCCAGACCAGATTCACGGCCGTGGGACGGGCTTGCGCCATCCGGCCCGCCGCCTCGTCGAACCACGCTACGTTCAGCCCGCCGTCCGCCGCCTGGCGGGCCGCCGCCGCCGCCAGCCCCATGGCCGCGGAGATGCCAATCAGGGGCGCGCCACGGACGCGGAGCGCCTTGATGGCTTCGATCATGTCATCAATCGAGTGCACTTCGCGGTGGACCTCCTGACGGGGCAAGAGGGTTTGATCGAGGAACCGTACCGCGCCGCTGGGAGACCATCCGATGATGTCGAGATTCATGAGGCTCAAGTTACAGCAGGAGCTATGCCGGGGAAACACGGTCGAGCGCTTTCCCCCGGAAGCGCTTCCAGACGCCATATTGCAGGGGTGCACGCGCGGTCTCCCCGCCTCCGAGAGGTAAACATGCGCACTTGGCTGGTCCTCGCTCTGCTCGCTACCTGGCTCCCGATCTTCGTGAGCGCGTGTGGGTCCTCCCAAGGGGAGGACGAGACCCCAGACGTGATTCCGGTCGTGTTACCGTCCCGCGTGTACGTCACGAACAACAACCAACTCGATATTCGAGTTTTCGCGTTCGACAACACACAGTCGATCCCGTTGGGCGGCGTGGCGAGCTTCACTACCGAGAGCTTCGAGCTTCCGCGAACCATCGTCGGCCGCGGCCGAGTCCGGATCGCGGCGGATCCCATCGGGAGCACGACCGCTTACATCACACCTGTGATCAACTTTTCACCAGGACAGGATATCGAAGTGATCGTGCAGAACAACCTACAACTGTCCACATATTCGCTGCGGTGAGATCGGGTGGTGAGGCCGCCGATCAGGCATTCAACGCCGCGAGCACGTCCCCGTGGATCGTGGCGCTGGCCGCGACACAGGACGTCGCCGTGACGGCGCTTTCGCCCGACCAACCGGTGATGGTGCCACCAGCGCCCTCTATTATAGGAATAAGCGGCAGGAGGTCCCACGGATTCATGATGGGATCGAGCATGACGTCGGCGCCGCCCGATACCAACAGCACATAGCCGTAGCAGTCGCCCCACGTGCGCAGGAGCCGGGTCTTGCGTCGCAAGCCGTCGAACCCCTCCCACCGCTGGTGCCGCTCGACATTGCCGAGGTCGGTCGTGAGCACGACCGCATCCGCCAGTTGCTTCACCGGTCGGATTCGCGTAGGCGCGTCGTCGAGTCGCGTCTCGCGGCTCGTGCCCACACACAGCCGGCCGAGTATGGGGAGGTGAACGACCCCGAGGATGGGGTGACCCTCGCGGAGGAGTCCAATCAAGGTACCGAACAGCGGACAGCCCATCGTGAACGAGACCGTTCCGTCGATCGGGTCGAGAACCCAGACGAATTCGGCCTGTTCTCTTTCCCGGCCCAACTCTTCACCCACGATGCCGTGGTCCGGGTAGCGCTTCCGGATCAGGGCCCGCATGACCTCTTCCGCTCGGCGGTCCGCCTCCGTGACGGGTGATGCATCCGTCTTCTCGTCCACACGCAGGTCCGGACGCCCATAATACCCCCGGATGATTGCCGAGCTCTCCGCCACCAGCGATCCCACGAAGTCGTGCATGTCCGGTGGCACCACCCCTGGAGCCGTCATGCAAGCGCCTCGGTGGAACCCAGCAAGTGCCGCCGCACGGCCTCTTGGCGGTACCGGAAAATGCGCTCCACCTGTCGACGAACGAAAGGATGCGCGATGTGGCCAATGAGCCCGAATGGTATTCGATAGCGAACTTCATCCTCGATCACGGTCTCACCATTGGCCTCGTAGAACCGGTGGGTATGGATCCACTCGGCATAGGGTCCCTTGACCTGCTCGTCGACGAAGAGCTTCGGGGGATCCCACCGTGAAATCCGTGTACGCCAACGCATCGGGAGACCGTAGAGGCGAATAGTGTAGTCGATGAGCGTTCCCTCCGCGATCTCGATCGGTGGGGGCGTGAGAATCTTGAAATGGAGCTCTGGCGGCGTGATTCGGCCGAGGTTGTCGGCATTCGCGAAGAAGGGAAACACGGTGCGCAGGGGAAGGGGCACTCGCATAGCGGTTTCGAAGCGATGCTGTCTCATCCCGCTAGCGCACCAACAAGACGATGGCGAGGAGGGGCAGTGTCACACCGGCGACGAGGACGAGGCCCAGGAGCCCAAGGACGCCCAGCAACGCCCGGCGACTCGCTCTCCGAGTCTCGGACGGATGGGCCAGATGTTGTTCGAGTAGGGCCACGTTTCTGATGTTGGCTCTCCACCCCACGTCGAAGAGGTCACCTAGAGCGGGCACCGATCCCAGGAGGACATCGAGGGCGATGTTGCCCAACATGCGCAGCAGTGTGGATGCCGATACACCGAGGCGCCACGCCTCGATCACGATGTACCCGGACGCAAGCCCGCTGAGGACGTCGCCCCAACCTGGGACCAACCCTACCACCGCATCCAACCCCACGCGGAAGCGCGTGAACGGAATCTCGAACGCCGCGTCGAGCAGCCGGGCAAGCGCCTCGAGCCGACGGAGTCGGGCGGGGATATGCCCCTCGCTTCCCTGGTGGTTAGCCGGTGACTGGACGGTGCTGGGCCCAGCATCGCTTGCGGCGATCATGGTCGAGCGTCCCCGCGATCGTACGTGAACGTGGATGAGCTAGACAAGTTGGCCTGGCAGGACGATGAGGCCAAGAGGCCAGTTCCGCAGGTTGGTGTCAATGTGCTTGGGACCGAATCTGGACCGCTGAAGGACGTGACCGGGTGCATCCACACATCGCGATGCGCAAGAAAACGCCGCCATCACCGAGACCAACCGCCCGACGACAGCTCGCGCCTTGTCACCTGCGACGCACACGGGTGAGGCTCACCGGCCCCTGTCGAGCGAATCTCCCAGGACGGTGACCAGTGAATCAGGCGCGGGGCGAGGTTCCGCGAATCCGTCCTCCTCCCACGATCTGACGAACAACGAATCTGCAGCGCGGTCCACTAGGTCGTCGTCGGTCCAGAATACCCGCTTCCGCTGCACGAGATCGCGCACGCCATCACCGGTCACATCCACGAGCGCCGAGCGAATGACGACCTGCCCCGACCCGGTGGAGTAGTTATCCGCGACTCTCACCGGTGGCGCCAGCGCCTGGTCCTCGGAGAGCACAAACAGATCGATGGCGGACGTCGCGTAGGGACCAGGCACCCGTAGCAGATAGCCACGACGCGCGCGGCCGAGGTTCACCGTGAACGTCGCGTAGAAGCCTCCCCGCACCGCCCGCGGATAGAACGGGCGAAGCTCGGGGTCAAACGTGGCCGGTAGTCGTGTACCCCAGAACGAGTCCGCGGGACTCACGGGTGAGCGGACGTGAATCTCGTCTCCCTCCCAGACGACCGACAGGCGATCCAGTTCACCGACGAGGCCGGCTGAGCTTTCATCCGCTCCGCTGCAGCCGGCGAAAACGATCACAAGGCCGAACGCGCGGCACCATCGAGAGCGGCCAGTCCGCGATGAGCTCAACATGTCAAAAATGAAACTCCTGCACCTCGGGATCCCCCAACAGCGCGCTGGTGACGCGATCATGGCGCTTGAGTGATCCCCAGACTTGCCAGGTACACGTCATTTTATCACCGGACTTGGTCTGTCGATGACTTCGCACCGACATGCCCAGGTCACGAAACCGCTGCTCCAGCTGTTCGAACTTCCCGGGAATGATGCCGCACACCACCCGGTACGTGCGCATCTCGCTCGAACGATCGATGGCGTGCTCGAGAATTGGGAAGAGCCAGAGCACGATCAGGGCTGCCCCGAGCGCCACGCCTACGAACGCGTATTGTCCACCCCCGATCCCCATCCCCAGGGCGGCGACGAGCCAGATGGTGGCCGCGGTGGTCAGTCCCACAACCCGGCCGCCGTCGCGCAAGATGGCCCCAGCTCCGAGAAAGCCGATCCCGGTGACGACGTTGGCGGCAATCCGGGCAGGATCGCCTTCGCCGGCGAGTTTTGCCGAGAATATGGTGAATAGGGTCGCGCCAACACAGATGAAGATATTGGTTCGAAAACCAGCGGCCTTGTCACGGAATTCCCTTTCCGCACCGATGAGGCCGCCCACCAAGACCGCGAGCAGGAGCTTGATCAGATCTTGTAGCTCAAAGAGGAACATGGGTCCTTCCCACGCGTAGCAACCGGAACAAAGCGCGTCGCCAACTTAGGAACGGACCTGGCTGGCGTCCAGCCATCCAGATCGATTCCCTTCTCCGAGACCCGTGATGTGAGGGTATCCATGCACGCGGCGCCGTGTTGTCAGCTGGCGTGGACGGCTGAGAGGCCAAGCGGCTGGGCCACAGGGCGTGAACTCACCCACCCGATTCGGGTATCTTTCGACACCGCTTGAGGACCAAGCTCGTTCCGCTTGAACGTCGATACTCGGAGATGGTGTATGCGAGGCATTCGGTTGGCATCCGCGCTGTCAGTCTCGAGCCTCGTGCTCGTCTCACCTCTCGTCGCGCAAGAACCGGATTCGGTCTCTCTTCCCGCCGCCGTCGCCCGTCTTCAGGCCCAGGAGTGGGAAGCCGCCGCCAGAATCCTCGAGGCGCTCACGGCCCGTGAGCCGGACAACGCCCGCGCGTGGGCCCTCCTGGGATTTGCGCTCCACTCCGCTGGCGAGCTGGATCGCGCACTGACGGCGCACCTTCGCGCGACCGAGTTCGAGCAAACGGCTCCCACGGCCACCTACAACGTGGCCATGGTGTATGCGCGCAAGAACGACACGGACCGGGCCTTCGAATGGCTCCACAAGGCAGAGGTTACGGGCAAAGTGGATTTGACTCAGCTCGGGATCGATCCGGATGCCGAGTCGTTACGCGATGACCCACGCTATGCGGCCTTGTTTCCATCGCCCGCGGAGTTCGCCGATCCCTTCGTCGAGTCCGTTTCCATCATTCGGGAGTGGCAGGGCGAAGCTGCGGGAGACGAGTTTGGGTGGATTGCGCGCAATGTCGGGGATGTGGATGGCGACGGTATCCACGACGTGACCACGTCCGCGCCATCGGCGGCGGCGAACGGCGGTGCCAACGCCGGCAAGGTCTACGTGTTCTCCAGCGTGACGGGCGACTTGCGATGGAAACGCACCGGGGAGCCGGGTCACCGATTGGGCCTCGGGATCGAAGCCGCGGGAGACGTGGACGGTGACGGCATCCCGGACGTGATCGCCGGGGCCCCTGGAGGCGGCCGCGCGTACGTCTTCTCGGGTGAGAACGGCATGGTACTCCACACGTTCGAAGCGGAGGACCCGGGCGATCTCTTTGGCCGCAAAGTGTCCGATCTCGGAGACGTGAACGGCGACGGATACGCCGACGTGATCGTCGGTGCGCCCGGCCATGACGGGAGGGGCCAGGATGCCGGACGCGCGTACGTGTATTCGGGGCGAGATGGGTCGCTGCTGCTGACGCTCGACGGCGAAAAGGCCGGGGACCGATTCGGGAGCGCCGCCGCAGGGCTGGTGGCCAACAACCGGATCTTCATCGTCGTGGGCGCCCCTGGCGCCGGCGGGGAAGGTCGCGGCCGGACGTACGTGTATACCTCGCTGGCGATCACGCCCGCATTCGTGATCGACGCGGACGATACGGGCGCGAGTCTCGGGGGCATGTTCGTGTCAGTGGTCGGCGACGTCAATGGTGACGGCATTCAGGACGTCTACGCCTCGGACTGGTCGAACGCAGCGTACGGGCCCACCACCGGACGGATCTACATTCATTCGGGGGCAGACGGAACACGCCTCCACACGTTCACCGGTGAAGCTGCCGGGGACGGGTTCGGCATTGGGCCGGCGGACGCCGGCGACGTAGACGGTGACGGCGCGGCCGATCTCGTCGTGGGGGCGTGGCGGCACGCTGGAGCGGCCCCCATGGGCGGCAAGATCTACGTGTTCTCCGGCCGGGACGGGCGTGTGCTTCGGACTTACACAGGCAAGGTCTCGGGAGAAACCCTCGGATTCGACGCCACGGGTATGGGTGACGTGAACGGCGACGGCATCAGCGACTTCCTCGTGACGTCCGCGTGGAGTGCTGTGAACGGATCCCGATCGGGCCGAATGTACATCGTGTCAGGTGAGCTGCCACGATGAGGACGAGGTTCGGGAAACTCACCGCGGGCGAGGTAGCCGCCCGATCTTCGGCGAATCCGGCGCCACGAGCGTGTTACGTGGTCCGTATTTCTTTCAGCACCCGTCGCAGCGTCGCCATGGCCGAGAAGAGGGCGATGACGATCACCAAGAATCCGATTTGCAGCACCCGCCATTCCAGCGAGAGGTCGCCTTCACCGTGCCAAATGTCGGTAAGCGCCAAGTGGCACACGACGACCGCCGCCAGGGCGACGATCCCGAGCAGAAACGATCGCTGCGCACTCGTTCGCAGGGTCACGATACCTCCTTTGCTCCGATCAGGCGTTCTTTGATGCCGCGCCGCTGGCGCGGACACGCGCCAGCGTGTACGCGGCAATGGCAATCCAGACGACGTTCACGAACGTGGAGGGATACGCACGGTAGTACGCCGTGTTGACGATCAAGCCCAGACTGCCCACGACGTTGAGGGCCTGGTACCCGATCGAATGGCCAACGAATCGCCCTCGTGAAATGAGCGCATACGCCACGAGGAGGGCCGCGGCTCCTACCCACCCCAGGAGATCTACCAGGAGGTTCACCGTCATGGATCTTCGCCTTGTTGAGCATCGCCGGAACCCTTGGCCCCTTGCCGATCCCGCCAGTGGGAACAAAATATGCAGCACCGCGTAGCGTAATGACCATGAAAAATGGCAGTCCGAGCCTCGTCCTCGCCATCATGGCGATCCTACCGCTCATCGGCGGTTGCGACGGGAACGATCCACTTCGCGGCTACTTCGTGGGATCGACGCCCAGGGAGCGATATGCGGAGTCCCTGAGCGCCGCAGGTCTTGCGCGCACGGCGCTCGCCCGCGATTGGCTGGCGGCCGGGGAGCAAGCTCTTCGGATTCCGACCCGGATCCCGACCCCGTATCGCGAGCTCGGCTACCTAGATCCCTCCGAGCCCCGGGCTGAGGCGTACCGGGTGGAGCTGCGTCGCGGACAGCGCCTCGCCGCGCATATAGCCGTCGAGACGGACAGCACCTTCACGTTCTTCATGGATCTCCTGGTGGTGCGCGAGAGTGGAAGTCACGGAGACCCGGTACTGCTCGCGACGGCCGACACGATCACCCCCTCCCTCGACTATGTGGCACGGCGGGACGGTGTGTATCTGCTCCGTATCCAGCCAGAACTTCTCCGCGGCGGTCGCTACACGCTCACCGTCGAGGTGACGGCTTCGCTCGCGTTCCCCGTGCTCGGTCGCGACGCGCGGGCCATTCGCAGCCAGTTCGGCGCACCGCGCGACGGCGGAAGACGGCAGCACCACGGGGTGGATATCTTCGCACCCCGAGGGACCCCCGTGTTGGCCTCCTCACCCGGCCGAGTGCGGCGGGTGAGCGACAGCCGCCTCGGTGGCAAGGTCGTCTGGTTACGGGATGCCGAGGTGGGTTATTCGCTCTACTACGCACACCTGGACAGCCAGGCGGTCCGGCGCGGGCAGCTGGTGCATCCCGGCGACACGGTAGGCTTCGTGGGCAACACCGGGAACGCCCGGACTACGCCTCCCCATCTGCACTTTGGCATCTACATGCGGGGAACGGGTCCTGTCGATCCGACGCCCTTCCTGGAGCTGCCGCCTGGATCGACTCCGACCCTCCGAGCGGGACTCGACCAAGTTGGTCGATGGGCGCGAATAACCGGGGATCAGGTGCGGCTACGAGAACGTCCCGGCGGCAGAACCCAGGTTCTGGCCGAGCTTCCCCAGCACACGACGGTGCGAGTCTTGGCGGCCACTGGTTCCTGGTATCGGGTCGGGCTGCCGACTGGGGGTCAGGGATTCGTCTCGGCGGAGTTGGTCGAGACGGCCGAGCGGCCCATCGGATCGCGGTTGATTCCAGGGGGCGCCGTGGTCCGGCGGCACCCCGTGGAGAACGCCGCGCCCGTGGACCTGATGGAGCTCGACGCGTCGGTTCCGGTGCTCGGGGTCTTCGGCGGCTACGCCCTGGTCACAACTCCCAACGGGCGCAACGGCTGGGTCGTGGTCGAGTGATCGAGCTCGCGACGGATTGACCTCTCAACCCGTCTCCCACCACGCCACTTCTCCCTCGTGCCCGCACTGAAAACAGTGCGCTTCCGCCGGTTCGCCCCACAGACGCATCCGCATGGAACAGGAGGGGCACACGGCGTAACGCCGGCCCAGATCAGCCCGGGTCCCACGTGCCGGGTTGGGGTCCAGCGTGGCACGATAGACCACGGTGAAGCGTGCGGGACGAGCGGGTCGAACTTCCACGAGGTGCCGCGGAAGCATGACGTAGCGCTCCCGAACGTCCAGCATCACGAAGCTGGACCCGTGGTTCACGATCGGGTACCACGCACCCTGTCTGAGCATCGGATCGGTGTGTGGGCGTGCCAGGGCAAACAAGCGCGCCCAGCCAAGTGGCTCTGACATATGCAATCGACATGTTGGAGATGTTGGACTGCGGGCGCGGACCCCCAAGGTGGGCATGCCCTAGGCGGACCGCTGTGATGGATACCACAGAGGGGAGTTGAGATCTAACCGCGACTCCTGACCTCGCGAATTGCGAACATACCCAATGTCACGACAGTGAGGGGGATCACAAAGATCAGCATGACACCATTGAACAAGGGCAGCATGTCGTGGCGTGTGGCATCCAGAAATAGGAAGAGTGAATACGCCACGTAGTATCCCACGAAGACGGCACCTTCACCGCGGGAGATCTTCCTACCGGTGAAGAAGATGGGAAGACAGGCGATCGCGACGGCCGTCATGACAGGGAGATCGAAGGCCGCGGCCCCGCGTGGAACGTCGATCCCGCCCACGACCGCCGCTACTCCGAGAACGCCCAGCAAGTTGAAGAGATTGCTCCCCACCACGTTGCCCACGGCCATATCGCGCTCTCCGCGAACGCTGGCAACGATCGAGGTCGCGGCTTCCGGCAGGGACGTGCCCGCGGCCACGACGGTCAGGCCCACGATCAACTCGCTAACGCCCGCCGCGTGCGCCATGGCTGTTGCGCCGTCCACCAACCATCCGGCGCCGAGCACGAGGAGTGCCAAGCCAAGGGCAACGAGGCCCGCCGAGCCAACGAGGGTGGATGCCGGCCCCCCGGGCTCCGGACGCTCGGATCGCGCCGTGGGTTCCTTTTGCGCTTGCCGCACCGTCCAAACGGTGTACACGATGAGCGCGCTGACCAGCAAAACACCCTCGAGCCGCCCCACTCGACCGTTGAGGGTCATCACCCACACGACGCCCGAGGTGGCGATCATGATCGGCACGTCCAAGCGAACGATACGCATCGAGACAACGAGCGGGGCGGCGAGCGCCGAGAGACCGAGCACGGCCAGCACATTGAAGATGTTGCTCCCCACGACGTTCCCCAGCGCCAGCGCACCGCGTCCCACGATGGCAGCCTGGACGCTCACGGCGAGCTCCGGTGCGCTCGTGCCAAAGGCCACGACGGTCAAGCCGATGACCAACGGCGGAATCCGTGCCCCTGCCGCGAGTCGAGACGCGCCGCGAACGAGCACCTCGGCGCCCACGACGAGGACCAGGAGTCCCATCACGAATAGGACCAGCGGGAGGAGCATCATCGATGCGTGAAGACCCCCGACTCGCACCGAGCCGGGGGTCTTTGCGCCATCGGGGCCTCGTGCTTCGGAGCCTTACCGACGGGCGTAGACGGTCCGTTTGCCCTCGGGATCAAACAGCACGACATCGTACGGGTCCTTCCGGGCGCCTTCCATGCCGGGGGATCCCATCGGCATCCCGGGTACGGCCAGTCCGGTGGCCTTGGGCCGCTCCGCGAGCAATTGGCGAATCACGTCGGCCGGGACGTGTCCCTCGATCACGTAACCGTCGATGACGGCCGTGTGACATGAGAAGAGGTCGCGCGGGACCCCGGCGGTCGCCTTCACCTCGGTGAGGTCATTGACGTCCTGCGTCACGACCTTGAATCCATGTTCCTGAAGATGGTCTGCCCAGAGTGAGCAACAGCCACACGTGGGTGACTTGTAAACGAGCGCTTCCGTTTGGGACTGGTCCGCTCGTGCCAGGGTGGCCGGCGGCGCGTTCGACTCTGCAGTCCGGGCATCGGCGCCCGAGCAGGCGGTGGCTCCCGCAAGCACCGCCGTCAGGACCGCGGCGGCCGGTAGTCGATCAATCGACACTCGCATCCGTTCTTCCTTTCGGTGAAACCCCGACTCACTCCGAGCCGGGTATGACCGCTCCATGACAGGCTGTACACATCTCGGGATTCCGGCGCCGCAGTCGATCCGCGTCGAAATCCGGGCCGTGGGGATTGAACCGGCGTCCCCCCAGCGCCGAGTGACAAGTTACACAATCTCGCTCGGTGTGGCAGGAGACGCACGATTCCAAGTTCTGCCGCGCCGCTGGGCCGTGACCCAAGATGAAGGCTTGTTTGGCGTCATGATACCCCACGCTCAGGCGACGTTCCGCCACGAGTCCGGCACTGGCATGGCAAGCCGCGCAGTATTGGGCGGGATTGTGGCAGTCGCTGCAGGACGACTCTCGGGCGTACGCCGCCGCCGGATGACGCGTGAGAAACCCGTTGCCGTGATAGCCCGGCGATCCGGCTCCCACACCCGGAATGTGACAATCGAGACAGTCAGACCGCACGTGGCATCCTGCACACGTTTGCGGAGCGGCTGCAGCTTCGACTGCGTGCTGTTCAAGGAAGAAGTTTCCGTGATTGAGGGGCGGCTCTCGCTCGACGATGGCCCCTACTCCCCGTTGGGGACTCCTCTGATACATCGCGCTTACCACTCGCGGCGCGGCCAGGTGACATTCCAGGCAACTTTCCTGCGTGTGACAGGTACGGCATTCTGCGGGTTCGCTCGTGGCGGAAGGACCATGGCTCGTGAGGAAGCGTGAGTCGGTATGCGAGTCCGGTGCCTCGAGCGTCGCGGCGTGCACCAGCGAGCGCGGGTCAGGTGACAGCGCTTGAATGGCCACCTGCTCTGGCGCATCCACATGACATTGCATACAGAAGTCGCGCGCGTGGCACACCGCACACGCGACCGCCGCACCCTCCGGGGTGGCCGGCGCCAGCACGGGCTCGTAGCCGATCAGCCCATGTCCGCTGCGACCCGCAAAGTCCGGTTCCTCGTGCGACGACGGTGCCGGGAAGTCGGCAATGTCCGATTCCGTGAGACGAACGGCGCGTGCCAACGAAACGTGGCACATGGCGCAATCGGTCTCCGCCACCGCGTAATGGGTTTCTCGGATCTCGTGGCAGTCGAGACACTGTTCCACCACCGCCAACTGCACATACATCCACGCGCTGTCGGGAAACGAGTGGCAGTCGACACAGCGAGCGGGCTCGCGCCCCGCGCCGCTCAGCGTATCGGCGTGCTCGGCATGGTCGAACGCGAGATTCGTTCGGGGAGGATCCACCGGGCCGTCCCATTCCACGCGCTCTTCCACCTCTCCGTCGTGGCACTCGGCGCACGACGGGGGGTCGGGATAGAGGGCTGCCCCCGGTATTTCGATGCCAGCGTGGCAGCTCACGCAACTCGGAAACAGGCCACGATGCTCCACATGATCAAACGCATCCTGTTGGAAACCCGCGAGCGCCAATCCAACCCCGCCCAGGGCAGCGGAACCCGCGAGAAGGATGGCCGTGAGCCACCGAGCACTCACCGCGTCCTCGGCACGTCGGGGATTCGCAGGATCGCCGGATGCAGCCCTCCTTCACTGCCCCCGGACCCGAAAACGAACCGCACACCGGCGTTAACCCGAACCTGATCCCAATCCAGCCGCGCCGCATCCGGCCTCCGGCGCACTTCGTCATACCGGTGCACCTCGAGAAGCAGACCCACGGCCGCGTGGGGTTGGTAGTCGACGCGAAATCCGTAGGTCCACACCTTCGCGTCGTCGAAGCGGAACTCGAGTGGTCGTTGTAACGTCCCCACCAGGGCGGTCGCAGCGAACTCCTCGATGGGCTGGACGCTGACGCCGCCCTCGAATCCCAACGACGCGGCACCAGGACCGAAGTCGGCGTGATACTCCCCGAAGACGGTCCAGGGATCGAAACGCGAAACGGTCGCTCCCCACGCCCACCGCCATCCGTCGTCTTCGAACCGGGCGAGCCCGGTCTGGGCTTCGCTGTCGTCGAACCGATAGACCTCGCCTCTCGCGCGGACCTCCACACCATCGATGGGCCTGACCGCTGCCGAGCCAAACAGCGCACGGTACGGCGTGGGACTGAAGGCGCCCCAAATGGTCCACAGATCGAAGTGTGGGCGATACCGCCGCCCGCCAGCCGTGACATGGACGAGGGCGTGGGGGTGGACCCAACCAACACGGGCCTCAGCGGTCCCCCAATAGTCGAACGACAGGTCGTAGTCCGCGCCGCCCGCGATGGTCAGACCGCGGAGGGGATATAGCGCCCCTTCGAACGCCACGCGCTCGGTCACGAACAGATCGACGGCCGGATCGACTTCACGTTGGTAGAGAACGCTCGCCTCGACCGGCCCGGCGGACCAACCCAACCGCGTGCCCACGACGAGTTGCCGATCGCGAGGCTGAAAATCATCGAGTGGGTTGAGCGCGTCGCTCGTCACCGGCAGCGCGATGCCACGGGCAAGCCCCCACCCTCCGTACCCCAATACCCGCAAGGATGGGAGCGGCCGCACCTCCACCCGGGCACCGTCGAAGCCGGTGAACCCGAACCGCGACACGACGTGGGTCCTGCCAAGCTGCGCGGTCACGTAACGTGACGCGTACTCCGCGTACCCCTCGAGGAGTTGGACCGCCGGGTCGGTGCCCGGCCACGTGTCCACGTCACCCAGGTCCGCACCGATACGGAGCTTCCCTCGTACCGTGAGACCGGGGATCCCCAGCCCCCAGACAGCGACATCAGCGGTCGTGACCAGCGGACCACCCTGACGCTCAGGACCAGGACGGAAGAACGTGCAGAACGCCAGTCCCGAAAAACACTGGGCGGCGATCCCGTCAGGCGTCAGGAACCCACCGGACGGTCCCATCACGGCGTCCGATGCCGGGATGCTGTCCAGTTGGACACCCCGGAACGCCACCGACTGGAGTCGCGTATCCAGCCGGACGCGATACCCTTGGGCCGGCAGCAGCGCGGGCATGAGCGCCGCGAGCATCGCGACCACCACGCAGCGACCCATCATCGTCAACGTTCCCCAGCCACCCGGTGGAGCACACCGCGAAAGTCATCCGGCGTGGACTGGAGGTGACACACTGTGCAGGTCTTCTCGGGATAGTGATCGCCGTCCTCCAGATGACAGGACAGACAGAACCCTCGATCCGGTTCGAGCCGCACAACTGTTGCCTCCACATGACAATCCGTGCACCAGCGGTGTGCATCCGCGGGTGGTGCGTGGAGCGAGTCGTCTGGCAACGCGGGATGACACGAGACACAGCTGATGGCTGCCGCATGATGATCGTCGTGACAGTCCGCACAGGTCGCCACCGCCGCGGTGGTCACGAGCGTCACCGGGACCGTATGACAGTCTACACAGTTCACATCGGCGTGTTGATCGTGAAGAAAATCCGCCGGCCGCTCTCGAGATGCCGCGTTCTCGACGCTCACGGTAACGACCGCCCGAAATGCCGTCTGCAACTCGTCCGACGTGTGACACGCGGCGCAGTCTGACGTGGCCGGTGCCTCGTGGTGACAGATTTGGCAGCCCCGTGGGGCTTCGAACGTCAAGGCGCCGTGGCCGGTTTCTGTCTGGTGACACGTGAGACAGGAAAGCTCGGCGTGTTGGTCGTGGGAGAAGGTATCGGGCGGCGTGACGGGGAGCTGGATTGGGGCCTCGGGTTCCGGGCGGGGGCCGATGGGCGGCGGGACGTCTCCCTTCCCCCGCGGCCGGTCCGGGTCCGCCCGCCAACTCACACCGAACGGACGATGTAGTTGGGGCACCTCCGAGCGTTGCAGCGCACGAGTGGTATCGAAGGGCGCAATGCGTTGGAGCCCCTCCCGGATTCGCCGCGGCACGGTTGGGTCGTCGATGATCCGCGTGTGACACCCCTGACAATCACTGGCATCCACGCGGGCTCGGTGCGGCTCGTGACAAAGCGTGCACTGGCTCCCCACGTCCAAGTGCCTGGTCCCCACATGAAATGGCTCGTCGCGCCAGTCGATGTGACAGTTGGCGGAAGCGCACGTTTGGTCGGCGGCCGTTGCCACCTCCTGTTCGTGGGGCTTGTGGCACATGCCACAGCTTCCGCTATGCGGATCGAACCTCGGATCGAAGTCCGCGAGGATCGCTTGCATTTCGTGACACGAGATACACTGCTCGGTGGCGGGCACGAGCGTGCCGGCAGCAGAGTCTCGTGTGGCCAGCGCGGGGACCTCCACCGCGAATTGGTGACAGGTGACGCAATGCAGGGAGGTCTGATTCTGCATCGCGCCCATCGCGATCTTCGAGTCGACGTGGCAATCGGCCTGCGCGCATGTACTGTCGACGGGGACAAACTGGTGCACCTCCTGACCGTGGCAGGTGACACACATGACATCGTCCAAGCTCGTGGAGTCGGATTCCAGATGCGTCCGGTGGCCGGCCGTGGAGGCGATTCGCTGCCACACCTCGGGCTCGCCCGTCACGTGGCACCGCTCGCAGACCGCATTGGCAACCGGTGAGTGCTCGCCGATCTCGCCGGGACGTTCCGCCACCCAGAGGTACAGCTGGCGCATGCTGGCGATAACCGATTGCTGGTGGCAGTCGTGGCAGCTAAGGGAGTCGTGCTCGCTGGCCGTGAACCGTTGGAACGCCGGGTTCATCACATGACAGCCCGTGCAGAACCCGTTGTCGTGCTGCATGTAGTCCCAGCTCACCTTGCTGGCACCCGCGGCGGCGAGGACCACGAAGACGATCGCCACGGTGATGGCGATCTTCACTCCGCGGGAGCGCGTGAGTGTCCATCGCAGGATCGGCTCCCGCTGGAGCCAGCAATAGACCAGGACACCCAACGCCACCATGACCCCCGCCACGAACCCCCAGATTTGGATCCACTGGGGCACCGTTTGGAGCAGAAACCGGACGGTGGTCGCGACCCCTCCCGGGAGAGGGGATTCCACCAGCACCGAGTCCTGCGCGGCCTGACCGGCGGCGCTACTTGTTAGCTGGGCGAGCGACGAGTGGAACGCGATCATTTCGTCTCGGCGAATTCAGTGGCTGCTCGAAACCCGAACGCTTGGGCTGTCGGACTGCTAACGTCGGGCACGTCCTCACACAAGGACGGACCGGAGATCACTCCGGTCCGCCACTTGTGGCACCCGCAATGCATCCTACCGATTGAAACGCCTCGTGAGAGCCTGGAGCCGTGCGTCGTAGTCGATGGGCGTGGACGGGGCGACCCCGTACGTGTCCTCGACCGCCTGTTGGCTCGCGATCAGCAGCGCCTCCACCAGGAACGGATTGTGGGTGGATGATCCGAGAGGCGATCCACCATGGAGCGCCAAATGGTAGTTGAAGATCGCGCCCTCCGCCACGGTGAACGTGGGGTTCGTGGCGTCGATCTCGCCGCCGGCGTCCTCGAGGTTGGGATCCACCACCGTCAGCTGCGCCAGGAGATCGTCCGCCAGCGTCTGGTTGTTGCCCGACGCGAGCAGAAGCAATCCCCGAGCCACAGCCTCGGTGCCGTGGCAGCCAGCCGCGGTGCAGCCCCGGAAGGTCCGGGCCGTGGTGGTCAGTTCGCAGTCATCCGGCTGCGGACGCAGCGGTCCCCCATTCGCATCGATGCACGGGATAGCCGCGAACAAATGCCCGGTGGCGTTGAACTGGAAATCACCGGTTACGGCGTCGGTGACCGCGAACGACGTTACGTGGCAGGTGGCACAGAGCTGCGCATTGCTCTCGGTCCCATGGGTGCCGATGATGTCCCCCTGGTTGATGATCGCGTTGGGCGGGAACCACCCGGCGTCACCAAGGATCAGCGCCGTCTCTGGCGAATGGGGCTCCAGTCCATGGGACGAATTGGGATCCGGCGCCGTGCGCCGATCGTGGCACTGCGCGCAGAGATGCTGCGTGGGATCGCTCGTCTCGATGGGACGCCGGAGCTGTGCCGTATTGTTCGACCCATGGGGATCGTGGCATACCGAGCAGGTGGTCGGCATGTGGGTAGCCGAGTTCTGCTCCAGATACGTGGCATCCGGATCGAACCGTGCCAGCGCAGCCTGGCCGCGATGGCAGCCCTCGCAGGATTCCCGTCCCGCCGCGAAGCCGACCACCGCCGCATGCCCGGACGCCGCCCAATCCTCCGCGAACGGATGGTGATCGCCACTGTGACACTCGGCGCAGTTCTGATCGATGTTCGCGCCGAGATCCGCCCCGGCAATGGGCTGGGACGCGCCGGGATCCACCGAGACGTGCTGGAATCCCGGCCCGTGACAGCTCTCGCACTGGACGTCGCCGTACGTCACCGAGTCCGCCATGACGTTAAAGCCACCCGGAGGATCAATGGAATTGCCGAGGTCACTGACACTGTGACACCCAACGCAGAAGTCCTGACCCGAGCCGGAGCTGATCAGGTCCGCGAGCGCACTGGCGTGGGCCGTGTTGACCCACCGTGTCTGGACGCCCACGTGGCAATTGCCGCAGGTGGTGAGCTTCAGGTCGGGATCGAAGTATCCGAGGAACCCGTTGGCCTGATCGGGGGGAGGATTGAAGAGCTCCCGGTCCCGGAAGACCACCGTCTCCTCTGTGCAGGCCAGGCCCGCCACCACCGTCCCAAAGACCGCCAGCTGGAGAAGGCGACGTTGCATATGATGAAGTGTGATCATGTCCGCCTCTTGCATTCGGCACGGGGGATGCCGATTTCCGTAGTAACACGGGTGAAACTGCCGTAACAGTACTCAGGACAGCGCTTAAATTGTATCATTGGGCTGAGTGGGTACGTTAAAGTCCGCCTGAAGATCCCTTTACGCAACATGGCCTTCAACGTGTACAGCGATCGCCCAGAAAAAACACTGCACGGCGCGCGAACTTTTCACGTGGCTAGCGCCGTGATGCGTCTAGCCGTGGCGGTAGAAGACGCGGCCATCGTCTCCGTCGAGTTCCAAACGAACCTCGTGGCGCCCCCGGAGACCCCCTTCGAGCGGCAGGTGGCTGCCGAGCTCGAGGAGTACTTTGGGGGACGGCGCACGGTATTCTCCGTTCCGGTACGGACGGAGGGATCGGCGTTCGAAGAGGCGGTGTGGGCGGCGATCGCCCAGATTCCCTACGGGGAGACCCGCACGTACGGCGACATCGCCCGCCAGGTGGGGCGTCCCGCGGCCGCGCGGGCGGTGGGGACGGCCGCGGGACGCAACCCCACACCCATCGTCGTTCCCTGTCACCGCGTCGTCGGGGCGCGAGGCCGGCTGGGCGGCTTTGGCGGCGGCACCGCCCTCAAACGGTGGCTCCTGGGTCTCGAGACACGTCACCGACCGGTGGGGCGGAACAACGCGGGCGCATCGCTCTTTGGACTGCTCGCCCTGGTCGTGGGGTTGTCGCACGCCTGCACGGACCCCGAGCGTCCCGTGTTCGAGGCTGGTGACACGAGCGGCGTGGACTCGCTGGTGGTGAGCCTCTCCACCGCAGTGCCACTGGGCATCACGCCCGAGGGCTTCCCTGCAGGCTGAACCGCTTCCATCGCCTGAGCCCGCCGTCCCCGAGTCCCCCACCCCGGTCCGGCTCACCCAGCTCACGGTGCGGGATTTCCGCAACCTGGGCTCGCTCGACGTGGAGATCCCTCCAGAAGGAGTCGTCATCATCGGCGACAATGGCCATGGCAAGACCAACTTCTTGGAAGCGATCTACTATTTGGTTCTCTTCAAGTCCTTTCGGGGAGCACGGGACCGCGAGCTGGTGCGTTTCGAGCACGCTGGGTTTTTCGTGGCCGGGAACGCCGACGTGCGCATCACGGCCGGATACGAGGTCGCGGGACGCCGCAAGAAAGTCACGGTCGACGGACAGGAGATTCGCCGGCTGGCCGACGCGGTGGGCCGGCTCCCCACCGTCGTCTTCTCGCCGGCCGACCGGGAGATTATCGCCGCCGGTCCCGCCACCCGCCGGCGATACATGGATGTGCTGCTGGCGTTGAGCGCCCCACGGTACCTCACGCAGTTGGCGAAGATGCGGAGCGCGCTGAAGCAGCGGAACGCAGCCCTTCGGCGCGGCCGCTTGCAGGAGGCACAGGCCTTCGACGCTCCCTTCGCCGACACGGGCGCCGCCGTGGCTGAGGCGCGGCACCGCTGGGTCGCCACATGGAGGCCACGGTATGGTGAGCTGTCCAGGGCCCTGGGCGAGCGCGGCACGGCCCACATGAGTTACCACGCGCGCCATCACGTGGAACCCACCGTGGAGGGGCTCCTGCGCGCGCTTGGCGAAACCCGCGATCGCGATTACCGGCGCGGGATGACTACGGTTGGCCCACACCGTGACGACCTCGTCCTCACCCTCGACAGCGTGGACGTGCGCCGGTTCGGCTCGGCGGGACAGCAGCGAACAGCTGCCATTGCACTCCGCCTCCTCGAAGCGGAAAGCCTCACCGTCGCCAACGGAGCCATACCGCTCGCCCTGTACGATGACGTGTTTGCCGAGCTGGACGCGGATCGGCAGGGGCGATTGTTGGGACTCGTCCGCGAAATGCTCCCCGGGCAAGCGGTGCTCACGGCACCGCGGGAAGTAGAGATCCCGCCGGCGCTCCTCCAGCTCACGCGCTGGGGCATGACGGGAGGCCGGCTTGTCAGATAAGAGCAAACGTGGTGAGGTGAAGCGTCTCGACGAGGCGTTGGCAGGCTACGTCGAGCGTTCGGGCATCAAACGGCGTCTGGATCAGGCGCGGGTGATCGAGGAGTGGTCATCGCTCGTGGGCCCTCAAATCGCCGAAGTGACGCGACCCTCGGGAATGACGCCGGATGGGACACTGTTCGTTGCGGTCCGCACCGCCGCTTGGGCGCAGGAACTCCAACTCATGTCTTCCACGATCTTGGCAGAGCTCAGGAAGAAGGGAAGGAACGTCCGGCGTATCGTGTGGCGAGCCGAGTGAGGCTCCGTTACTCCATCAGTCTTCGTCGCTCTCAATCCCCGCCGCTTCACGAAACTCGCGAACCATCCCCACGAGTTGCGTTTCGATGCGCTCCATCTCGACCTGGGCCGAGTCGCGACTTCGAAACCCCCGATGGGCATCCACCGCAACACGATTGAGGCGCCGTACCTCTTCGATGAACCGCTCGAGCGTTCCTCGCAGCCGGAGGTAGCGGCGTTTGTGATACCGTTTGTTGGGAACCCACTCATCGGCCACCTGACTCGTCACCTCCACTTTCGCCAAACGGACGGTGACCGCCATGATGACGGCGAGGAGCAGGGCGCCCGCGACCACCCGAGATACGGAATCGGTCACTCCATACACGACGGCTGCCTGCGCCGCGATGGCTCCAATGAGCACTATCGTCTCGACAATCTGACGGGGAGCTGCCATCAGGGTCTCCGCGCTGGGGTCTGCCTCGGTTTGGAGTCGCGGGCCGTGGGCCCGCTCGTCCGGTACTCCTCCACGCCGGCTGCGCTACGAATATCTCTCACGAGGGTAAGAAGACGCTGTTCGATCTCATCCATCTCCTCGTCGGCGGACGCGCGGTCGCGGACACCGCGGTCGGCGTCTACGGCCAGACGGTGGAGGTGTCGGACCTGCTCGAGAAACTGTTCCACGTACGAACGGAGGCGAATGAAGCGTCGCGTATGGAAGCGGCTCCCGGGCGCCACCTCGTCCTCCAGGCCAAACCCCCGACGTGCCAGGGAGAGCGTCAGCACCACCGCGACCACCGCGATGGCCATGCCCAACACGAACCGGGGCAGCGGCCCCGTCACCGCATACAGCACCACCGCCTCCGCCACGAGGGCGGTGGCAAGCAGCGCGACCAGGGTGAGGCGACGGAGACTGCCCATGGTGTATCCACGACGAGTTGGAGGAAAAACATCGTCCGGGAGGACCGTGCCCCCTGGGGCTGCCGTCCCGGGGCCAAAACCGACCTAACCTAGGGACCTATGGCCGGTTGCGCCAGCGACATCCATCACATCTTCGCTCACGGCCCGCCCTGGCAGGCCGCTTTCCGCCATCCTATTCTTACCGTTCGATCGAGCCACCTCCCCCCACCATCATGGCGGGTCCGGAGGCAGCCCGTGGCGGAGCATCCGCCCCCCGCCCTCCGCCCACCACCACCACTCGGAGACCATGCCAGGGAATTCACCTCATGACCGACCGCGACATGACTCGCCGGGAGTTCACACGCCTCGCCGCCGCTGTTCCTCTCGGTGGAAGTGCGCTGATTCGCCAGTCCCTCTGGCCTCGCCCGCGAACCGCCCCAGCTACACTCCGCTGGGACGGCTATGAGGAGGCCATCGTCGTCGACGCCCTCGCGAGTCCCGGACCCTTCAACGTCCCGGAGCGAGAGGGTCAGCCCCTGTCAGCAACCATGGTCGCCAACGCGCGTACGTCGGGGATTACGGCGGTCAATCTGACGCTCGACAGCATCGGTGGCGGGCACGAGAGCTTCGACAATGCGACGAAGAGCATCGCCTATTGGGAGCGGGAGCTGGCCGAGCATGGCGAGGTGTTCCTGCAGGTCCGCACGGCCGGGGACATCCGCGCGGCCAAAGACACCGGCCGTCTTGGGATCATCTACGGATTCCAAGACTCGTCGATGCTCGAGGGTGACTTGAGCCGACTGGACGTCTTCCACCGGTTTGGCTGCCGCATCATTCAGCTCACCTATAATGGTCGGAATCTCGCCGGGGACGGCTGCCTCGAGCCCGCCAACGCGGGGCTCAGCCGGTTCGGGCACGGGCTAGTGGAACGCATGAACGACATGGGGATCCTCGTCGATCTCAGCCACTGCGGTCAGCGAACCACGGCGGATGCTATTGCCCAATCCCGTGCGCCCGTGGCGGTGACTCACAGCGGCTGCAGTGCTGTTTTCGAGCATCCCCGGAACAAGCGCGACGCGCAACTGCGCGCCCTGGCAGAAAAGGGCGGAGTGATCGGGATCTACCTGATGCCGTTCCTCAACCCGGCTGGTCCACCCACCGCTCAGGACGTGGTCCGCCATGTCGAGCACGCCGTGAACGTGTGCGGCGAAGATCACGTGGGGATCGGAAGCGATCAATCCGTCAGCCCGATCGACGCCACACCGGCGTACCGCGACGCCATTCGCCGCTTCGCCGCCGAACGCCAACGGCTTGGCATCGGAGCGCCACGGGAGGACGAGCTCCTTTTCGTGCAGGACCTGAATTCGCCCCGTCGGCTGGAGATGATCGCCGATCGTCTCTTGGTGCGCGGGCATTCGGTGACGCGAGTGGAGAAGATCATCGGCGCCAACTTCGTTCGCCTGTTCGCGGACGTGTGGCGAGGCGTCTAGTGGGAACACCATACGACGTCGTCGTCATCGGCGCCGGGATCATGGGGTGCAGCACGGCCTTTCACTTGGCGCAGCGCGGCGTACGGGTTGGCGTCGTGGACAAGGGCGGCATCGGCGGAGTGTCCACCGGACAATCGTCGGCGATCGTTCGTCAGCACTACTCCAACGAGCTCACCGCTCGCATGGCGCTGCACAGCCTCGGGGTCTTCCAGCATTTCGACGATCGGGTTGGCGGCGAATGCGGCTTCCGGCAAACGGGTTTCGTCGTGATGGTACCAGCCACGGACCGACCGGGGTTGGAGGCCAACCTCGCACTGCAGCGTCGTGTCGGCATCGAGACGGAGCTCGTGGAAGGCGCAGCCCTTGGGGACCTGCTCCCGGGCGTGAATACGACCGACCTCGTGGCCGCGGCTTTCGAGCCCGCCAGCGGATACGCCGACCCCCACCTCACAACCACCGCCTATGCGGAAGCCGCCAGGCGCCACGGCGCGGAGTTCCTCTTGGATCATGAGGTCACGGGGCTCCGCTTTGCGGGCCAGCGCGTCACCCACGTCCGAACGCGGCCCGACGAGATCGCCACCGGGGCCGTCGTGAATTGCGCCGGTCCCTGGGGGGCACGTGTGGCCGCCATGGCCGGGATCGAGGTTCCCATCACCGCCTGCCGAGTCCAGGTCGCGGTCTTTCGTCGGCCACCGGAGTTCGCCGATCACCCTGTGGTGCTCGATTTCGGGCACGCCACCTACATCCGGCCCGAGCTGGGAGGGCTCACCCTCGGTGGACTCATCGACCCCGCGGAGGCGGATAACATCGTCGATCCGGACCACTATCCGGAGCATCTGGACGACGAGTTCGTGATCGATCTCGCCGCGAGACTGCTTCGTCGGTTCCCGACGATGGAACGCTGCGAGGTCACTGGTGGTTTTGCCGGGCTCTACGCCGTGACCCCCGACTGGCACCCTATCATCGATCAAGCCCCGCCCGACAGTGGCTGCTACATCTGCTCAGGCTTCAGCGGTCATGGATTCAAGCTGGGGCCCGCGGTCGGGCTCATGACGGCGGACCTCGTCACGGCCGTAGCCACGCCCCAATTCGCCCCGGATCTGTTTCGCTTCGATCGGTACACCCGTCACGCCCCCATTCGCGGCACCTACGAGTACTCCATAGCCGGATAGTGGCGGCCTTTCGGTTCCTCGTTCCGCCGTTGGTCTTTCCTCCCAATTCCCTGGAATGGCCGGCTCACGGTTCCGTTCGACGTCGTGGTTACGCAGATCACACGAGGCGCTCCGAACGTCGTCGCCATCTACTGCCTCCTGTTGATACTGGTCGGAGCGACCGCCTCGGTCGCCGGCGCCCGTCAGGACCGCGAATCCGAGTGGCGCCGGCGGTACCGCACGAGCCCGGTGTTGCTGATGCTGCGCGTATTGGGGCTTCCCTTGGCGGTCCTCTTTGCCTTGCGTACCGGACCCCGCGTCCTGCAACAGGAAAGCGTGGCAAGTCTCATCTGGCAGACGCTCACGTTTTCGGTGGGCGTGATCATCCCGATGGCACCGTTGCTGGCGGCGCTGACGGCTGGGCTGACGGCTCTGGGGGTGTTCGACGGCTTATGAGAGGGCGATCAGTCGTCCGACGTCTCCCGAATGATGACGCTCCGGTTGCACTCGGGGCAGCGGACCTGCCAAATCACTTTGTCGCGCTGCGTGATCGGCGTACCGAACATGAGACGAGAGTCACAGCGCGGACACATGACCCTGGAACGACGCTCGGCCACCGCGCGCTTGATAGCCCGGGCCTCCTCACGAGAATAGGTGGCCGGGGTGTCGAACCAGCGATCGGTGCGTTTGGGGTCCGGCGAATCGGCCATGTAGGGTCAAATGGGTTTGAGGCTTACTCAAATCTACAGCAATCGAGCCGTCTCGGAGACCGCCCAGGACAATCTAATGCCTAGCCTCACCGCCCCCCCTGCCGGGCGTGGAGCCGAGCCCGGGTAGCGCCGCTCGAGGGTCCACCCTACCCTTGAACGGTCACACGCCGGCCCGTAACCCCGCTGGAGGATGTCATGCTCCGTCCCCTCGCTCACAGCATTGTGGCGTTCTCGTTGGCCTTTACCCTTTGGCCGGCTGGCGTGCAGGCCCAGCACACCGGCGTGGCACTCCATGTGGGGAGTATGGGGTTCGGGGCTGACCTGATCATTTCCGTGGACAAACACTTGGGTTTCCGAGTGGGAGGCAATGTCTTTCCCTTTGATATCGATATCCAGTCGTCCGACGTCACCTACTCGCTGAGCGCTCCGTCTCCGCAGTTCCTGGCAGTGATTGACCTTGTCCCCGCAGGGGCCTTCCGGATCAGCGCGGGCGCGCTCTTCGCGCAGAGCGACTTCGAGGTGGTGGCCCAGCTGACCGAGGCGGTGGAAATCGGTGGAGCGTTCTACGCCCCATCAGACATTGGCAACCTGACCGGCACGTTCGACACGCGAACCGTTTCGCCCTACGTCGGGATCGGAGTGGGGACGGCAGCAAGTGGCGGAGTCGGATTCTTCGCGGATCTTGGCATCGCGTTTCACGGCCGGCCCCTGGTGACGGTGGTGGTGGACGGACCGATCGCCCTGGTGCCGCAGTTTCAACAAGATCTCGACCAGGAAGTCCAGGCCATCCAAGACGATGTCGACAACGTGCGGGTCTACCCGGTCCTGTCGCTGGGCATCGTGATCGGGTTTGGGCGGTAGCAGAGATGCTTGGTGCGAGGTGCTAGGTGCCAGGCATGCACCGCCGACGCTCCTTGCGCGATCCGTCGCCGTTGGCGTCTCACTGGTCTGCGCGGTGGCGTGCGCTGGAAACGGTGCGGATACGCTTCGCGGCTCGGTCGTCCACGCTGCCGTCGCAGCCAATTTCGCCGCTACCCACGCGGAACTCGCTCGGCGATTCGAGGCGAGAACGGGCCATCGGATCGAGACGAGTCTCGGGGCTACGGGACAGCTGTACGCGCAGATCGTGAACGGAGCGCCGTACGACCTCTTTCTCGCCGCGGACACGGCACGCCCGCTCCTTCTCGAAGCCGATGGATTCACGGCCCCTGGCACGCGTTTCACCTACGCCATCGGGCGGCTCGCGCTCTATGCGCCAGGCCGTGACCCCGGGAGCGGGCACGAAGCGATCTTGCGGTCTGGCGACATCGTCCACCTCGCCATCGCCAATCCCGAAACCGCACCCTACGGCGCCGCGGCGAGAGATGTGTTACGGCGATGGGGATTGTGGGACGGCCTGGTCAACCGCACCGTGCGGGGGGAGGACGTCGGGCAAACCCTGCAGTTCGTCGAGTCCCGAGCGGCCGAGGCCGGGTTCGTCGCCCTCTCGCAGCTCTCGAATCGGAGTAGCAGGGATTACTGGGTGGTTCCGGAAGACACCTATCATCCCATCCGGCAGGATGCGGTGTTGCTGCTCCGCGGTGCTGAGAACGAAGGGGCCCTGGCCTTTCTGGCGTTTCTCCAAGGCTCTGCGGGCAAGACGGTGATCACCGAATTCGGTTACGGAATCCCCTGATCGTGTTGTTCGACTGGCGTATCGTCGTAGTCACGGCCCAGCTCGCGGGCGTCACGACGCTCGTATTGTTGATTGGCGGAACACCGCTGGCGTGGTGGCTCACGCGGACGCAGTCGAGAATGCGTCCGGCGGTCGAGGCGCTCGTGGCGCTACCCCTCGTGTTGCCTCCGACCGTCCTCGGGTTCTACCTGCTGGTCCTCCTCGGACCCGTTGGCGTCATCGGCAGCGTCTGGGAAGGCATGGGCGGACCTCGCCTCGTCTTTTCCTTCCCGGGGCTCGTCGTGGGCTCGGTGCTTTACTCGCTGCCGTTCGTGGTGCAGCCCCTCCACAATGCGTTTCGGGCCGTCCCGCCTCGTCTGCTCGATGCGGCGGCCACGCTGGGGGCGAGCCCCTTGGACCGATTCCGAACGATTGCGCTTCCACTCGCGAGGCCGGGGTTTCTGACCGCCGCAACCCTGGGCTTTGCGCACACCGTGGGGGAGTTCGGTGTGGTGCTCCTCATCGGCGGCAACATTCCCGGCCGAACCGAAGTGCTTTCGATCGCACTGTACAACCGGATCGAAGCGTTACACTACCCGCAAGCCCACGTGATCGCCGCGAGCCTCTTGGCGTTCAGCTTCTTCGTGCTGCTCACGGTGTACGCACTCAACCGACGGTTCGAAACGCCACGACTGTGACGGGGATCGCCGTCCGCCTTCGCGCGAGCCGAGGGACGTTCATGCTCGACACCCGGATCGACGCGCCCGGGCGAGGCGTCACGGGACTCTTTGGCGCGTCCGGAAGCGGGAAAACCACGTTGCTCCGAGGCATCGCGGGCCTCGACACGGAGACGCACGGCCTCGTGCAGGTGAACGACGCGACGTGGCAGGACGAGGCGGCGGGTGTGTTCCTCGCCCCGCACGAGCGTGGCGTGGGTTACGTATCACAGGACGCCGACCTTTTTCCCCATCTCTCCGTCCGGGACAATCTTGCCTATGGTTTTCGACGCGTGTCGCCGGCCCGGCGGCGGCTCGAGTGGAAGGAGGTGGTGGAATGGTTGGCGTTGACACCGCTACTCGATCGGACCATCGACCACCTCTCCGGCGGCGAGCGCCAGCGGGTGGCGATCGCGCGGGCCCTCCTGGCCAGTCCGACGTTACTCCTCATGGACGAACCCGTCTCGGCGCTCGACGAACCGAGCCGGCGCGACGTGCTGGATCATCTGGACCGCGTGCTCGCGCGGCTGTCGGTACCGGTGATCTACGTGAGCCATTCGCTCTCCGAGGTGGCCAAACTGGCGGCGCACCTCGTGTGGCTGACGGATGGCAAGGTGGGGGACGCGGGGTCGGTCTCGCAGGTGCTCGGGAGGCTCGATTTCGCCCGCTGGCGCGGAGAGGAGATGGGCGTGGTGCTCGACGGGCAAATCCGATCGCATGAGGAGACCTATCACCTCACGGTCGTCACGACTCCCCTCGGCGAGCTCACGATCCACCACCGACGCGCAGCACTCGGCACTCCACTTCGCGTGCAAATTTTCGCGCGCGATGTGAGCCTCGGACTCGCGGCCCAGGAGCGGAGCAGCATTCTCAACGAGCTCCGTCTCCGGGTAACGGATCTCGTCGACCTCTCGCCCTCGGACTGTCTCGTCCGGCTCGGCAGAGAAGGCACCAGCGTGGTGTTGTTGGCCCGTATCACACGCAAATCCCGCGCGCTCCTCGCACTCGAGCCCGGTCGGGACGTGTTCGCACGAGTCAAATCCGTGGCGGTGCTGGACTGAAGATTGGCCGCTGGCCGGTATCTGGCGTAACCGGACGCTTGCAGCGGCTCAGGGGGCGTTCCCTACCTCTTGTCCGATCGGCACCACGAGACAACGAGCAGGCGAAATGGCCTAGTTGGCGTCCGTCGTCGTCCCCGGTGCCGGCTGACGATCCGATACCTCGGCCCCGATGGCGACCGATTGCATGAACGCCTGGACCACGTCCTCTCGCCACCAGTGGCGACAGCGCTCAATCTCGGCCACGGCATCGTCGTGGGACATCGCACCGCGATACGCGCGCGTCGTGGTGAGCGCGTCGAACACATCGGCGATTCCAATGATTTGAGCGTGCAACGGAATCTCCTCGCCCTTGAGCCGATCAGGGTATCCCGTCCCGTCGTAGCGCTCGTGGTGCCAGCGAACGATCGGTTTGATGTCCCAGGGAAATGAGATGTCTTTGAGCATCTCGACTCCCCACACGGTATGCATCTTCATGACCTCATACTCGTGCTGGGTGAGGGGGCCCGGCTTGTTCAGAATCTCGTGCGGCACCCGAACCTTGCCGAGATCGTGAAGCCACGCGCCGATCCGAATAGTCTTGATGGCCTCGTCGCGCAAACCGAGCATGCGCCCCACCTGCTCGGCGTACAGTCCCACCCGGTCACAGTGTCCATGGGTGTAGCTGTCGGCCGTTTCGATGGATTGACCCCATTCCTTGACCACCGCCAAATACGTGTTCTCGAGGAGCGCGACCTTGCCCGTGACGTTGACCAAATCCACACGGGCATCGATCTGCCCAAATAGACGATACGCCGTATTGAGGAGGGTGAGCGCTTCCTGATTGCGGCCCGAGGTCTGGCACAGCACCGCCAGCTCCCGCGCCACTTCCCCCTGCGCAAGCAACGACCGGGCCTCGGTGGCCATTTCCATGGCCGTTCGTAGCCGCGATTCGGCAAGCGCGGGCCGCCCCGTCTCCCGATACACCATCCCGATCACGCGGTATGCGGTCGCCTTCAGGGCCAGGACCCCGAGCCGGGTGAACAGATCGATGGCCTTCTCCGCCCCCGCTCGCGACTGCTCGTACCGCTGAAGCTCAACATCCAGTTCGGCCTGATTGACGAGACACAGACCCTGCAAGTGCAAGTCACCAGTCGACTCCGCGATCTCGCGGCTACGGGTGAAGTAGTTCTCCGCGTCGCCCCAACGGCCCTGATCCATGCTTACCATGGCGAGGTTGTGATAGGCGATCGCACGGCCATGCACGTTCCCAGCTGCCGCATAGGCTGCCAGGGACCGCCGGTAGTGTGTCCATGCGTCGTCCAGGGCACCCTGGATGTTCGCGAGCACCCCGAGGTTCTGCTCGACGCGAGCGGTCAACTCCCGGTCGTGGCCACCCAACCCCAGCGCACGCTGATAATTCTCGCGCGCCAGCTCCATGGCGCCGGTCTGAAGGTCCACGCTCGCGAGGGTATTGAACGCCTCGGCCGCGAGGACCTCATTGTCCGCCCCGAACGCCACTCGCGCGCTTTGATGGCACAAGGCCCGGGCCGCATCCGGCTCGTTTCGGAGATACCGCAACACCGCGAGCCGGCGAAGCGCCTCCGCCAGCACACGACTCTCCTGGGTTGCCTCCGCGACAGACACGGCGGCCTCGTACTGGTGCAGCGCCTCGTCGAATCGGCCGGCACGCTCGAGACCCTGCGCCGCGTGCAGGAGATCGACGGCCTCCACGCTGCTCTGCTCGTGCACGCTGACCTGTTTGCCCAGTGCCATCAGATGAGCCCAACGCAGTAATTCGAGAACGCCATGCGCACCCCTCCAACGGGCTGAAGCTCTGGCGACCTTGCAGTCGACAAAACACGTAACTGCAAGCCCCATACCGACTTGGGTTGCTCAAACTGTGACCCCGATCACACGGACCAGACCCAACTCCGTGACAAACCTCACATCCCCCGCACCACCGTGGCATGACCGTGTGGCTCGCGCGCCACACCAGGGGAAGAGAAGGGCGAACTGCGACGATCGAAGCGTCCGCCCGGCCCTTGCATTGCCGCTACCAGGGCCTTACGTCGTACCTATCCCCTCGCGCCGAGGACGCTCGATGCGGCACATCGTAGCTGGGCTCTGCCTATCAATCGCGCTCACCTCTCCCGACGTTCGCGCACAGACAGAGGATTGGCCGGTCTACGGTGGCGACGCCGGTG
Source organism: Gemmatimonadales bacterium (assembly GCA_041615815.1). Lineage (GTDB taxonomy): Bacteria > Gemmatimonadota > Gemmatimonadetes > Gemmatimonadales > GWC2-71-9 > JBDHDH01. The sequence continues at coordinate 74,433 of JBFJCP010000020.1, forward strand.
GAATGAAATACTCGCCGCTGAGGGATATCGACCGGAGCACCGTCCGCGAACTCGCCGTGGCGTGGACGTGGGACACCGGCGAGCTACCGATTGCGGGAGCGCGGCGGGCGTTCGACCATCAGCCCGTTCGCCCAGGCGTGTTCGAGGCCACCCCCATCGCGATCAACGACACCCTGTACGTCGTCACGCCGTACAACCGCGTGGTCGCACTCGATGCCACCAATGGGAAACAGCTCTGGAGCTACGACCCTCGCGCGTATGATTGGGGGCTCCTACCCCGAGGATGTCGGTTCTGCCACCGCGGGCTCGCCATCTGGACCGACGGGACCCACCGTCGACTCTTTCTCACGACTCGCTGGAAGTTGGTGGCCCTGGATGCGGCCACGGGAAGACCCGTCGCATCGTTCGGTGTGAACGGGGAGGTGGATGTCAGCCGTGACCTCGTGTGGGAGGTCAACCGCCTGCACTACGTCAACACGTCCCCCGCAGTCGTGTTCGAAGACCTGGTGATCGTGGGCAGCGGTATGCCGGACAATCGGATCTATAAGCGGAATCCACCGGGGGACATCCAAGCGTTCGACGCACGGACCGGGAAACGCATCTGGCGGTTCAATACCATTCCGCAACGCGGGGAATACGGGAACGACACATGGGAAGACGATTCATGGTCCTTCACGGGATCGACCAACGTGTGGGCGCCGTTTTCGCTCGACGTCGAACGAGGCCTGCTCTATTTCCCGGTCGGGACGCCCAATAACGACTTCTACGGCGGGCACCGCAAGGGGGATAATCTCTTCGCGGAGTCAGTCTTGTGTCTCGACGCCCGCACGGGTCGTCGGGTGTGGCATTTCCAGACCGTGCGTCATGGTCTGTGGGACTACGATCTCCCCGCTCCCCCAAACCTCGTGACGATCACCGTTGACGGCCGGCGCATCGATGCCGTCGTAGCGCTCGGGAAGACGGGATTCACCTACGTATTCGACCGTGTGACGGGGAAGCCGGTGTGGCCCATCGAGGACCGGCCCGTGCAGCCGAGCGAGGTTCCCGGCGAACGCGCGGCGCCGACGCAGCCATTCCCCACCAAGCCACCACCCTTCGCCAAACAGGGCTTCACGGAAGCCGACCTCTGGGATCTCACTCCCGAGCTCGCGGCGCTCGCTCGAAAGGTGGTGAAGAAGTACCGGTTAGGTCCATTGTTCACCCCACCGTCCATGGAAGGCACGGTCATGATGCCCGGACTCGTGGGGGGTTCGGGATGGGGCGGCGCGGCGTTCGATCCCGAGACAGGAATCCTCTATGTCAAGTCCAGCAACTGGCCGCACCTGATAACGATTGCGGAGCCCGAACCGGAGACCGCGGATGCGGACTACGTATGGGACGGGCGGGCCGGTCTGTGGATCACCGACGATCTCCCCGTCCACAAACCGCCGTACGCGCTGCTGACCGCAATCGATCTCAATCGCGGCGAACATGCCTGGCAGGTCGTGTTCGGGGACACACCGGCCATTCGCCACCACCCGTTGCTCGAATCCCTGAACCTCCCGCCGGTGGGGGTGGCCCCCCTGGCGCATGGCGCCACCGCGGGACCGCTCGTCACTCGGGGTGGGATCGTCTTCCTCGGAGGGGGCTCTTCGGCACTCCACGCCATCGACGCCGGGACGGGCGCGACCCTGTGGACCGGGGACCTCGGCGGTCCCCAGGGACGGGGCAATCCCATGACGTATCGGACCTCGGGGGGACGGCAATACGTCGTCATCGCCGCATCCAACGGGGATGGGACAGGCGCGAGGCTCGTGGCTTTCGCCGTTCCCTAGCGCACGTCGGTGGGGGCCGACCGCTAGCTTCCCAGACTCCGCACGTATTCTTCGACGCCCTGGATCATCGCGTCCAACGCGGCCCGATCGTGCACGCGCCCCTGCATGATGATGGCACGGATGCTCTTGGTGTTGGCGATGTCCGCCACTGGATCCGCATCCAGCAACACGAGATCCGCCGCCTTGCCTTCGGCCACCGTTCCATACCGCTCCGTGAGATCCAGGAACTCCGCGGGGCGGATGGTGGCGGCGCGGAGCGCCTCCAGCGGCTCGAGTCCGGCGGTCACGAGGTGCTTCAGCTCGTCGTGCATGCTGAAGCCAGGGAAAACCATGGTGTCGAACGCATCGGTGCCGGCGAGGATTTTGACGCCAGCCCGATGCGCGAGCCCGGTGACGCGCAGCCCCAGCTCGAAGAACTGTCGGTAGAACTGGAGCAGCACCGCTGGGCCGTTGGCCGTATTGCTCAGGTCTCGATCCCAACCCCGTTGGCGGGCCGGCGGCACGTACTTGCGGCGCCGATCAGCCCGATATACAGGATCGGAGGCCTTGGCATCCATCTCCCGCGTGAGATGGGTCGGGACGAGATACATATCGTGTTCGACGAACGCCCTGAAGATCTCCGCACAACGCTCTTCGTCGAAGCTCGAGACCACCGCGTCGCGGAATTCGGCAAACAGCGCCGCGGGAAAGTCCTCCGCTCGTCCACTCGCGTATTCCGCGAACGCCGCGCGAAAGTCTTCGTAGCGTGGGTTGCAGGCGAGCCCGGGCCAGCGTGCGTGCTCAATGCTCCGCATCCCCGCCTCTGCAGCCTCGACCGGCGTCACGGACCACGGGAGGTGGCCGGCCACCGGGATGCCCAGACGGTGCGCTTCCTCCATGAGAGGGAAGAACGCCTCTCGCGGCACGGTGTTGTACACCTTGATGAGATCGACCCCACGACTCTTGAGATACGCTACGAGCGCGCGGGCTTCCTCCGCATCGTTGGGCCGGTAGAATCCCGGGTCGGTGGCCCGGGCTCGGCTCTGCCCGCGGATCCCCTCCACGAGTGGACTGGCAAGCGCCAGAATCCGAGGCCCGACGACCTCCCCGTGCTCGAGCTGCCGTTGCAGTGCCCCCATGTCCGTGATGGTCTTCCGACTCCCGCAGGGCTCCCAGCAGTCGCCGAGCATATCCCGCACCCCGGTAATGCCGTTGGCGAGCATGAGGGGCAGCATGACCCGCACCTGCGACGCCGTGGCACGATTCAAATGGACGTGCATGTCCCACAGACCCGGAAGGAGAAACTTCCCGGTGCCGTCGAGGATGGTGGCATCCCCCGGGACGTGGACGCCACCGGAGGGGCCGACCGCCACGATCCGGTCGCCCGTGATCACCACCGATTGATTCGCAACGCGCGCGGTGCTGGCGGATCCGGCGCGGGTGTCGATGATGGTAACGTTGCGGATCGCGATGGTAGGGGCAGCGACTTGACCCAGCACCGAATTTGGAACGATGACGATGGCAGTGATCAGTGGAAGGGGTGGTCTCAGCATAGGTGTAAAGAGCATTACACGTACCGTGCCACGACAGCAAGTGATCGCGCTTCGGCAACCTCGCCGTAGACGAGGAGCGGGGAACCTGATTGGTCGGCGCGGACTCCGGAGATATTCCACCCGGAGTTGCGGGGACGGCGGGAAGCGTGTTTCAGATGGGCGTGGCGGACTTCCTGCCTCCTAGATATCCCAAACGACGTGGGCGGGACCGGTATGGTCCCGCCCACAGATGCCGCTGCGTGAGGAGCGGCGTCACCGCCGTAGGAGGGAGGGCGGTGGCGTCGCGCGGATCGTTGGATCGTACCTCGCGCTTGGTGTGACCCCGTACTCATCTGCTACCGCATCAATGGACGCCGTGAGCAGCGCCTCCAGCAGAAACGGGTTGTGGACGCCGTTTCCGCTGCCCTTGTGCGCCGAGAAGTGGATGCCAAACGCCTCTCCGCTGCCAAACCACGGGCGGTCCTCGGTGAAGGCCAACATCGCATTCCACAACGCGCCCTCCGCGACCGTGACAATGTCGTCGTCCACATTCAGTTCCGCGGTATCGCCCAAGGCCACCACCTGCGGCAGTACCCCGCCATCCGTAACGTCCATGATCGCATTGCCGTCCGTGTCGAACCAGAGATCGTCCAGGAGTCCTTCAATGCGGTTCACGGAAACGGTATAGACTGAGCGAGCTGCCGCCTCGCTACCGTGGCACCCGGACGCGGTGCAGGCACGGAAATCTCGTTCTGCCACGGTGCAGGTCCCGGTCGTCGGCAGGCCCTCCGCGTCCAGGCAAGCCAGTGCCTCGAACAGGTGACCCACGCTCTCGAAGACGAAGTCCCCGCTCGCCGGGTCGGTGACCGTGAACATCGGCAGGTGGCACGTGGCGCAGAGCTTGGGATTCGCCTCTGACCCGTGCGTACCGATGATCCGTGCGGTGTCATACGCGAACCCCGGGGGAATCCAACCCACGTTCTCTCCCAAGACGAGCAGTCCTTGCGGTGCATGGGGGCCGTGGGAGGATGGCGGAGTGCCACGCCGGGCGTGACACCGTACACAGAGGTGATCGCTCGACGCCACGTCGATCGGGGCACGTAGCTGCGCATCGTTTGGCGAACCATGTGGATCGTGGCATACGGCACACGCGATCGGCTGAGGGGTTGCGCCATCTTTTTCGATGTAATTGGCCGCGTTGTCGAACTTCGTCGCGATGGCCGTCCTACCCTCGTGGCACGGCATGCAACGCGAGTTCGTCGTGGTGGAGCTTGATCCATCCCACGCCGGCGTGGAACCGTGCCGCGACTGAATCCACTGATCCACGAAGGGGTGATGCGACCCGGAGTGGCACTCCGCACATCCGGTGGTCGCGGCCGTGTCCGCGAGGATCGTCGCGAGTGGTTGGAACGCGTCTGGATTCTCCACGTGCGTCAGCCCCGGGCCGTGACAGCTCTCGCACTGCACGTCCTGGTAGGCCGTGTCTTGCACGACGTTCCATCCAGCAGGGGTTGCCAAACTGTTCCCCCGTTCGTTCACCGTGTGGCACGGGAAGCAGAAATCCTGCGCCGCGCCAGAGGCTTCGAGTGTCGCGACCGCCCCCGAGTGGGCCGTCTCCTCCCAGTCGCCCTGCTTCCCCACATGGCAGTTGCCGCAGGCCGTGAGCTTGAGGCTGTAATCGAAGTAGCCGAGAAAGCCGCTTGCGGCATCGGGCGGGGGATTGAAAATCGGTCGCTCGACCTCGACCACGACGGTGTCTTCGCCGCAGGCGGCGACGAACCCTAGCATGGAGAGGCCTAGAAGCGTGCGTACAGCAGCGGAGAACCTGGAACAGCGCATGGATCACTCTCCCAGCCTGAGGTGTGCCCGGGCAGGCACCCTCGGTAGAAGTACGGAGGCGGGCAGAAGTAACCTCGCGATCCCTCATCACAAACTTCATGAACTCCGCGATAAGAAATCCTAAAGGTGACCTGAAGACCCTTTCAGGTGACGCGGATCACAGGCGGGGAAGGAAGGACACCACCTCACTGTGTGGGTTCGGCCACATATCCCGAGATGGTCAGCACGATGATGTACACGATGGCGCCGATCACCATCACGGTCCAACGCCGGCTGCGCTGGCGGTTTCCCTCCCGGTCGAGGAATGGCACCAGCAGGAGCACGAGACCCGCCACCCCAAACCCCACGACGCCGATCACCTCACCCTCGATTCCCAGTATGTGGCTCGGAAGGAGCTTCAGCGTCTGGAACATGAACATGAAATACCACTCGGGTTTGATCCCAGCAGGCGCGGGCGCGAACGGATCCGCTTTCTCCCCCAGATGCGCGGGCAGGAAGGCAGCGAGTGCGGCCAGAATGGCGAGAGCCGCCAGCCAGCCAATGATGTCCCGAAGCAAGAAGTTCGGAACGAACTTGAGAGCCCCTCGGGGCCCGCCGCGGTCTCGGACGCCCGGGGGAATGCTCATCCCATGCTTCTGCACGAGAACCACGTGCAGGACGATGAATAGAAAACACAAACCCGGTAAGACGGACACGTGGAAGGCGTAGAAGCGCGTCAGTGTCGCACCGGTGACATCCTCACCGCCTCGGAGAAACTCGCGGATGAATCCACCGATCAGGGGAAGCACGCCCGGAATCTCCGTGCCCACCCGTGTCGCAAAGAACGCGAGCTCGTTCCACGGCAGCAGATAGCCCGTGAAACCGAGACCCAACACGACACCAAACAACCCAACGCCCGAAAACCACGTGAGCTCTCTCGGGGTGCGGTACGCCTTCAAGAGCAGCACACTGAAGAGATGGATGAACATCATGAAGATCATCAGGTTCGCCCCCCAGCCATGAATCGACCGGATGAGCCATCCAAACTCCACCTCGGCCATGAGGAACTGCACAGACTCATAGGCTTCTTCCGCACTCGGCCGGTAGTAGAACATCAGGAGAATGCCGGTACTGACCTGGAGGATGAAGAGGAACAGCACCATGCCACCCAGATAGTACCAAATGGTGTGCCGATGAATCGGGACTTCTTTCTTGCGGGCGAGCGGGAGGAGCGCACTCAATCCGGTTCGCTGCTCCAACCAGCCGAGCGCCAGCCGTGCTCGAATCAACAGGCCGTTCATTCCCGACCCCGCCCTTGCGTCGTCGAGGGCCAGAGCGGCGGTTCGACCGCGGTGGACACAGCGCGGCGTGTCATAGACCCGATCCGGAGTCGGTCGGGCTGCGCCGCCCACCGATCACGAGTCCCGCAAGGCCGGCGAGCAACGCCACCGCACCCAACAAACCGACGATGGTCACGGTCCATGTGATCCACGTTCGCGAGCCACCAACCCATGACAGAACGAAGAGGAAACCGGACAGCGTGAGCGCCCCCACACCACCGAGGAAGAGTCGAATCCACAAGAGGCGACGGAGGTAGCGTGCCAGGGGAAAGGCGCACTCGGGACACACTGGCCCACTCGGCGCCACCCAGATGAAGGACCAGCGTTTTCCGGGCTTGCTCACCGACTGAGATGTCGGCGTGCTTCCGGGCGAATCGGCGAGCGGCACCTGTTTGCCGCAGCCCGGGCATTTGACTGTCGTCCAGACTGCACTGAGGCGTTCACTGATGCGGTTCATAACATTCCCGTCTCCTCGACTGCCCCCCAAGGCCATGTAAGGGGTTCCACTCGTCAGATCAGGTTCTCCTACTCACCACGATCTGCTCTCCGCGCACTCTCACGTCGTACGCAGGCAACGGTTCCGGCGGCGGTCCGGACACGTTCCGCCCGTTGAGATCAAAGTGGCCGTTGTGACAAGCACACCAGATCTCACTGAGGTCGTCGCGGTATTGGACAATGCAATCCAGATGCGTGCAGCGGGCAGAAAACGCTCGCAGTTCGCCTGAAGGCGTGCGCAACACCAGGCCGGGTTGGTTACCAAACTTGAAGATGCGGCCTGAATTAGTCGCAAGCTCGTTGGGCTTGAACGGCAACGTGACCGACGAGACGGCCGATTCTCGCACTTCGGGTGGAATCAGATAACGCGTCACGGGATAGAGCACGGCCGCCACGAGTCCGCCAATGCCCGAGCTGAGGAGCCAGGTCGTCAGCGTTCGGCTGAGGATCCACTCGATGAAGGTCTTGCGAGAAACTACGCTAACGCGGTGCTCATCCATGCTATTCCTCTCCTCAAGCCCCCACACCTGTGCCGTGCGGTGGGTCCATCGTGGACGGCCGCTCCAGCTGGCGGATCTTCAGTGCGAGGCCCGCGATGAGCAGCAAGATCAGTCCCACGGACACCGCCAACCCCTGGCGCCGAAACAGATGCTCGTCCAGCGCGTCCCTGCCTCCCTCATACGCGGTTCGGGTCACTACGAGACCCGCTTCCACCTCCTGCCTTACTGAGTCAGCCGTGAACGAATGAACGGCCGCTCGTGCCTTGACGAGTGCCGTGGTCGCATCCTCCAACTCAAACTGCGCACGGCTGACTTCCATCCCCACGTTGCGCGCCTCGAGGAGAATGGCATTCGCGCGCTCCCGTTGCGTGCGCAGCGAATCAATGAGTGCGCTCACCACCGTGAAGATCCCAGCCAGGGTGTCGCCTTGCGTATGACACCGCGCGCAAACACTGTCGGCGAATAGTTGCAGCATCTCGTCGGTCGACGGCTCGATGTCGTGGTTCCCGTGGCACGTGGCACATCCCGGGAGGCCCTCCTCCACGAAGTACTCGGCATGCCCGTTTTCTTCGAAGAACGTGGCCATGACGCTATGGCACTGCCCACAAACGTTCTCTACGGACGAAATACCCGGAGGTGCCGCTCCATGATTGCCGTGACAGTCGTTGCACGTGGGCGCCGATAGGTCCTCCTCCTCGGTCATCCATGTCCAGTGGACACTCCGCTCATAACGGGATTCCTGATCGGTCGGGACATCGTAGGCCGCCAAGCGGTCGGTGTCCGAGTGGCACGAGCCGCAGAGGCTCGCCACGTTCAGCGGATGAACGCTGGATTGGGGGTCGGACGGCGGTTTGATCGAGTGTGCCGGATGACAGCTGATGCAAACGGCGACGTTCTCATCGTTGTCCCGTGCCAGACGCTGCCCGTGCACCGACGTGCCGTACTCGGCAACCTGGTCCACACGCAGAGCCGGGTTGTACCGGCGCATGAATTCGGCATCGGAATGACAGCGTCCGCACAGGCGAGCCACTTGCTGACGCTCCGGCTTCCCGAGAAAGCCAAAGCCGACAGCGAGTCCGGCCTCCGGACCGTGGCAGTCCAGACACCCAAACCCTTCCGCGGCGTGGAGATCCTCTTCGTAGTCCTGGGCCGGACGTACGAGACGCTCCTCGTCCTGTTCGAGATGACACCGAACGCAGTCTTCGTCCTGCGGTACGCCCTGGGCATCGAGCCCCTTCACCAGCCCGAAAGCGAGAGAGACGAGGGTCAGGCTCAATGAGGCCATCGACCACGAAGCACGCATTCCGCTATGCATCGTCACTCTAACGGTGGTTCTCGATGACATTGGAGACAGGCGAACTGGTTGCGCCCCTGAGCCCTCGACCCGTCGAAATCGGGACCATGCGGATTGATACGCCACGCCCCCACCGCGGAGTGGCACTGGGCACAATCGCTCTGCGCGTGACAGCTGGTGCACGTGGCCAGTCCTTGGCGCGCTGCTTGGCCATGCCCGAGCAGCCAAAACGGGTTCGAGTTGTGAAAGGCGAAATCCGCCCTGCCATCAGAGGCAAACCCAACTCCCACATGACAGGCACGACAGAATACTTCGGCGCTGTGGCAAGAGGAGCAGTCTTGCTCCCCACCATATGCCAAGACGCCATGACGCTCGCGGAAGTTCTCGACGTGAAATCGTGATTCGGCCGGTCCCGTGTGGCAATCGACGCAAAACGCCTGATCGGCGTGACAACTCCAGCAGGTCCGCTCGATCGCCGCGGCTTCGGCGCCGTGGGTACCCGTGAACCCGACCGGATGTACGTCGGGGGCGTCTCGCGAAGCCACCACCCCCTGCGCCCCACCCGGCCTTGGGCGCGGCAGCGCGGCGATCTGCGCCAGCGACGCATCCAGATGACACGCCTGGCAGCTAGGCTGAGCGTGGCAGTTGGCACACCGGTTGGCTTCGGACTCCATTGCTCGCGGATGAGCGAAGCGCCAATCTGCACTCTCGTGATCGCGAGGGATGGGATACTCAGCCGGTTGGTTTCGCACGAGCGCGGCAACACGCGAATCACCAGCTAATCCGGCAATGAGCGCCACGGACGACCCGTTCAGGTGGCACCGGTTGCAGCTCTCCGTGGCATGACAGACTGCACAGGATGCCTCGGCAAGGGCGGATACCGGCGTATGCCGCTGGACGAAGTCCTCGGCATCATGCGTCGCGGGCTGTGGAAAGCTCTCGACTCGCACGAGCGTCAACGACTGTGCTTCCGTGATCGGAATGTGACATTGCCGGCAGTCAGCAACCTCGGAGAGGTGATCGGCCACCTCGTGCGCGTGACATCCGATACACCCATCGGGCGTTGCCCGCGATGCGGCCATGACCCCCTCCACCCCCTCCTGACGGTGACAGGTCAGGCAAGTCACGGAGTCGCCGGCCTCGAGGATCTTGTCCGTGTGTCCCCGATGGTCGAACACGACGTTCGACGGCTGCACGTCCGGACCCGACCAATCGACCTGTTCCTCAGTGACCCCATCATGGCATTCCACACAATCGACGGAATCCGGGTAACGGTCCGCAGCGCTCCCCGTCACGATCCCCTCATGGCATCCCGTGCACACGGGGAACACCCCTTCGTGGTCTTGATGTGGAAACCGGTCTTGGCGAGACCGGGCCCACGCGCTCGAGATAACGATCACCGCGAGCATCCCGACGACTACGCTCCGCGCGCTCATGGCACCCTCACCGAACCTTCAGAACGACGGGGCTCCGTGCCAATGGTCCATTCCAACCGAATGGAGCCGCGAAGCTGGGTCCAATCCGTATCCGGCGCATCCGCACCGGCGCGGTGACGATACGCCGCGAACGCTCCAGTGACGCGGGTGCGTGGTCCGAGCCGCATGCCCGCGTCTGCGCCCCCGAGCCACACGGTCCCTTCGTCTTCGCGGAGCTCGTACAGGCGCTGAAATGCACCGATACTCACCGCCACAAACGCGTCTCGGAGGTGGCGCGCAAGCCGAAGCCCGACATCACTCGTGGCCGCCCCAAAACCAACCTCCGCGCGATAATGACCCTGAAGATCCCACGCCGGGGCGGGAGTGAGCCCGATCTCGCCTCCCACCCGCCACGTTGTCGAGCGGACCCCGCCGAAGAGGGTTTGCGCGTCCGGGTTGGAGTAGCGACGACCGGCCCCCCAAAATTCCGCGCGAATAGGAATGCGCGAATGCCGCCAGGCGGCCCGAAGACCTCCTTCGTCGTAGCCCACTGGGCTGAACGCACCCCAGATCGTCCACAATTCGAAGAACGGACGGTGATGACGGAAGTATGGGCTGAGGGTCACACCTTTGAACGCCGGTAGCCACAAGCGCATGCGCGCTTCGTTGAGCACCCCAGTGCCCACATCGATGTTCAGATCGGCCGCCATGGACGCCGCGCCGACCCGCAGCACCACGTCCGCCGCCATACGCTCAGAGTAGAGACCCAGCCGGTCGTCACGAATTTCCCGCTGGTACAGAGCACTGAGCGCAACGCGGTGGTGAGGTCGAATGTTGACTTGGGCACCCAACACGTAGGGTCGGGCATCCGGGGCGAATGGCTCGAACTGCAGCACGTCGTCACTCGTCAGCGGCTCGTGCACGCCCCGAACGAGACCCCATCCGCCATAGGCTTCCAGCGAGAGGCCTCGCAGCGGTCTGACCAGCAGGGCACCACCATCGAAGTTGTAGTACCCGAGTCCCGATGCCTTCCATTGCCGACCACCGCGGATCCGAAACGCAGACCGATCCACCTCCACGAACGCAGCCATGACGTCGAGATGATCTTCACCACGCGGCCAGAGCAATTCCTCGCCGCTCAACACCGTGCGTCCGCGGACACGGCCATACGCTCGAATGCCCTCACCAATGCCCCACACGCTCACCGAGACGTCTTGGATCGCGGGAACCGTTACTGTCGGTGCGATCATGCGCCGGAATCGGCAGAAGGCCTCGCCGGAGATACAGCGAACCAGATACCCTTCATCGGACCGGCGCAGGATCCCGCTTCCGAGCGCGTCGCCTACCGGAACACTGTCGGTCTCCAACGGGCGCACCTCGAGGTACTGGAACGTGGTGACACCCGAAATCCGCACGTGCTGCCCGCAGAGCGGGGATGCGGGGGATGCAGCACCCGTGGCGAGCATGATGGCCAGCCACCGAATCGCCACCCTCACGGTGCCCCTCCCACTGGAGCGGGAGCACGGGGCCACGAGGCGGGGATCCGATGGCAGTCGGCACACTCCTTCTCCGGGGCCTCATGGTCTGCCATGTCGGTGTGGCACGAGAGACATAGCGCGCGAATCGGCGGAAGGGCCGCCACGACTGCATCTTCATGACAGCCGGCTCCGCCACATCCGCCATGCGCGGCCTCGGCATGCACGACCTCGTCCGCGACCTCGTGGCATCGGCTGCAGGTGGCGTCCACCAGATGGTGATCCTCGTGGCACGACTGGCATTCGGTGGTTGCCGCGTGCTCGATCGTGGCCGCATGGCAATCACCGCACTCCAGATCGGCGTGCCAGGAGTGATCGAAGATCAACTGGCGGTCTCGTGCCTGGTCCCACGTAACGAGTCGTAGTTGTCCGGTCACCATTGCCGTACCCTCGAGTCCACCGGGGTCGTGGCAGTCGGCACACCGCAATCCGGTTTCCTCCCCATGGTGACACTCCAAGCACTCCCGATCAGAGAGCACCCGAAGCGACCCGTAGTCTGCCGGCGTCCTGTGACACTCCAAGCACTCGAGCTGCTGGTGGGTGGCGTGACTCGGAACGGTTGAATGACAGGTGCCACAGGCAATGTCCCGATGAGGGCCATGTGGGAACTGCTGTTCCAGAGAGGCGCGGCGGACACGCACCCGAAACCGGGGCGATTCCACGAGCGTGGTGTCGGGCGGCACTCCGGAATCCACGGCCGCCTCTGATTCGCCTGCCGAGGATCCGCCTCCACCGCACCCCACCGCCGCCAGAGCGATGGTCACCATCACGGGGATGCCAGCGACAGCAGGACTTGTCCTCACCGCCGGCACACCCGTCGTTGACAGGTGGTGCGGCTGTCGGCCGTTTCCGGCCGGTGGGGACGAGCCGTCCGGGTCACGATCCCTACCGCATGTCGCTGTGCCGTGACGGGAACGCACCCGCGACGAGTCCGTACTCCATCTCGACCTCGTCGATGCTCGCGGTGAGCAGACTTTCGATCAAAAACGGGTTGTGCACCGCCGATCCCCGCAATGCGGCTAGTTGGGCGTTGAACCGGGCTCCCTCCGCCGTCGTCAAGCGGCCGTCCGTGGGATTGAATTCGGAAACCGGAAGCTGGGCCAGCAGGGCGTCGAGCGAGCTCACAAGCGTTTGGATCCGACTCTGGACCACGACGAACGCCGCTTCAGCGGCCCCGGACGAGCCGTGGCACCCGCTCGGCGTGCAGCCGACGAAGCTCCGGTCGCTGACATCACAGTCCTGAGCTCTCGTGGGCTTGCCTTCATCATCGAGACACGGGATGGCCTGAAAGAGGTGACCCGTGGCATCGAACACGAACGCACCGGTCTGCGCATCGGTCACTTCGAGGCGGTTGACGTGGCAGGTGGCACACATTCGTGGATTGCGGCTGGTGCCGTGCGTCCCGACAATCGTGTCGTCAGCGAAGGTAAACCCGGGAGGGCGCCATCCAGCGACTCCCAGCAACAACGGTCCTTGCGGCGAATGCGGCTCCGTCGTCAACGCCGGATCAGGTATACCACCCCGAAAGTGACACTTCATACAGAGATTGGTGTCCTCGTTGGGCTCGTCGATACCGAAACGCAGTTGATGGGAATTCGTCGCGTCGTGAGGATCGTGACAGACTCCGCACGTGATGGGGATCGGCGCAGCCTGCTCCTTCTCCAGGTAATCAGCCCGGATGCCCCAGGCCTTGAAGATGCCGCGTGCTTCGTGGCACTGGACACACGCCGCTTGTTGCTGCGGAGCGGGATTCATGTTCCCATGGCGTGACTGCGTCCACTCTTCCACGAACGGCTGGTGCGTGCCGCTGTGACACTCGCCACACCCCCTGGTCAAGTCGATGCCCACCTCCAGGGGTGGCAATGGCTGAAAGGCATCCGGATTCGTGACGTGGTCCAAACCCGGGCCATGACAGCTCTCACATTGAACGTCCTGATAGCGCGGATCCCGCGTGGACGCCCACGCGACCTGCGACTCCACTACGACATTGCCGTTGGCGCCGACAGTGTGACACGGCTCGCACGTCTCTTGCGCAAGCCCACTCTCCTGTAGGGTGCTCCAGGCACTCGCGTGGCGCGTCTGCCGCCAATCGGCGGCCTTTCCCACATGGCAGTTGCCGCAGATTGGACGGCGCTCGGCCGTCCCCGTGGCGTAGCCGAGGAAGCCCTGAGCGGCAGCGGGTGGGTCCTCGAAGGAGCGGAGACTGGTGAACACCGCATCGTCGTTGATACAGGACAGCGCAGCCAGCCCGACCAGCCCGATCACTGCAGCGGGCGCTCGACCACGGCTTTTCATCATTGCGCGGCTCCGCGGTGGAGGACGTGGGCAGAGCGTGATCTCCGGATTCCGACCGCGACCCCAATCGCCTCTCCGGGAGTGAGCGACTCGTTGGCTGGGTGGCACTGGGCGTCGCCGTTCATTTAATCGACGACCAATCACGAAGCGACGCTAAAGCAAAGGTTAAGAGTGCTTCACGCCCGCTCGTGCACATCCCAGATGGCCGGTGCGGGAGCCAACTGGTCTAGCTGCCACACGCCCATTCTCACAGAGAGCGGTCACGGTCTTCAACGAGGGGGGGAAACACGACGAGGGTGGGAGAGACGTGCCGTGCAGGGGCCTCCCGCAAGGCGGACTGAGGGATTGCCATTGCTAACGGCGGGGCAACTCTGGCCTGGCGCGGAGGCCGCTGGGCGTGACGGGCGGATGGGAGCCGGTGGGGCGGGCCGTCCGCCCCTCTGCTTACGAAGCTCTCCGCGTCCGACCGCTCGGCAGAGGACACTCACCGGGAGGATGGATCAGGATTTGATCCGTTGGAGCGTCCCGGCGGCGGATGAGCCGAATGCCATAGCGCTTGAGTCCTTCGCACAGCCTCGAGGCCTCATCCAGCGTACGGAGCTCGGGGTGCGCAAGCGAGAGCTCAACGGTGGCCCCGGCGGGGACCCGACGGTTGGCCACGAGATCGATGACCTCCCGGACCGAGCTCACAGCGACGCTTCGTTCACTCATGCTGCCTCCGCGGTGTCGGCGATCGACAGGAGATCGCGCAGAAGGTACTCGGCTTCGCGAGCTTCTCGTGCCATGGCCTTCAACAGCTGGGCCAGGTCTTGGGCGAACGCGAAGTGCTCCCATTCGAGGCTCTGCAGCAGACTGTCGTACAGATGGGCCTGCCGTCGAAACCACATCATATCGGTCGGGCTCAGGACCCGGGCGATGACCTGCGGCTGGTTCCGCGGACTCCATTCCAGGATCCCGTTGAGGCGTGCGCTCAGGTGCCAATCGTACGGGATGCTCGAGCGGCTGAGGTCGTCGGCGAGCTGGCGGAGCCGAAAGGCGGTGTCCCTTCGCATCCCCTTGCCGTTCGCCGCATTGGTCTCGCATACTGCGTCACTACTCACCTGGTCGCTCCCTTCTTTTCGGCGCGCCACGGCATACCACGCAGGTTTCGCACCAACTGGTGAGGAGCGTAGGGGGACGGTCTGGATATCGGAAGAAGGACGGGGTGCAGCTCGCGCGGTCGCTATCCTCGTTCGCCGATCAGCCGCGCCAGGCGTTCCGGCACGCGCTGCCGGGCCATGAGGGCGAGAAACTCTTGGTCTTGCGAGAGCTTGGCTAACGCCGCGAGGCTGTCCAGATGCGCCCGGGCGCGCCCACTCGGTGACAGCACCAGGAACACCAGATGGATCGGCCGATCATCCGGCGTGGGCATCGTGACCCCCTCGACCACGCTCGCCACGAAGCAGAGGCTCCGCTCCAACCCTTCGCTGTAGCGGTGCGGGATCGCGATCCCGCTACCCATCGCCACTGACATGGTGCGATGCCGCTCGAGAATACCCGCCGTCAACGCCTCGGCCGGCAGCGCCGGTTGGACGCGTTTTGCGCTCTGCATGAGCTCGTCCACCACCGCCTCGAACGACGGGACCGGGTCGGCGATCACGTCCACGTGGGCAATGAGGTCGGCGAGGCCCGGGATCCGACGGCGCAGGACCACCGCAAACTCACCCCTCGGCGCGTTGGGTTGGAGCGGGTCGGGAACGATCTCGGCCCGCCCACCGCGCACCCAGAACAACGGTTGGAAGTCCGGCCCAAAATGGCCTCGCTCGTCGGCATCACCGATCTCCACGAGATCCACGACCAACGCGTCCGTTGCCAGTCCGTGCGCCACTTCTTCCACGGACCCCGTCTGCGTCCATACCGCGGACCCGGGAGCAGGCCCGCCATCCTCGATGTCGGGTTCCTCTTCCAAACCGGACGTGTCCCAGTGAAAGCACTGCTCGGGCCCGAGCCCCGTCGACCGCTGGACACCCGAGACGAACTGCGGGCTCGGGGCGTGCACAAACAAGAGCGCCTGCGCATCTGCGAACCGCGGATCCACCAGGCCTTCGACATCCAGTGTCGCCTCATCGCTCGTCAGTTGGGCGACCGATACGCCCGCGCGCCGGAGTCCGCGAGCCAACTCTTCCGCGACCGCTGCATGGCCCATCAGGATCCACTTGCGCCGGTCGGTGCGCTCCAATCCCAGCAGCCGAGCCACCCACGGGGCCGAGAGCCCCTGCAGGGTCACCGTCGTCGCTATCACGGCGTAGGTGATGGTCTCCAAGTGCACGGCTTGCACGAAGCCGCGGTCCTCCAGCCGGATCGCAAACAGCGAGGCCATGGCGGCCGCGACGATCCCACGGGGACCAATCCACGCCAGGAACGACTTCTCCCGTAGCTCGAACCCCTCCCCCCACGTCGCCAGCCAAATTGCCGTCGGGCGCAAGAACAGGATCACGACGCCGAGCAGCACGAGGAGCTCCCACCCCACGAAGCGTGCCAGATCGAGACGCGCAGCGAGGAGCACGAACGCCAACCCGATGCCGAACTCGGTGAGCTCGAGCTTGAAACGCTTCACGTGCCGCAGCTGTGGCGGGTGCCGCAACCCCACCACGAGACCTGCGGCGACGACGGCCAGGATACCGGATTCAGTGAGCAGCGCATTCGCGGTCCCGAACGTGAGGAGCGCGGAGCCGAGCACGAAGATGTTCACGTGCTCGTCGGCCACCCACGACCGCCTGAGCATAGCGGCCGTGATCAGGCCCAGCGCCGTCCCGATCCCGAGCCCCACGAACAATCGCAATCCAAACCGACCCACTGGTCCAAAGACGCCCAGCGTCTCCCCCGGCGAGAGCCATTCGTAACACAGGACGGCCACGAACACACCGAGCGGATCGATGAGCACGCTCTCCCAGTACAGGATGTGGTGTAACCGCTCCTTGACGTGGACCCGGCGCAGGAGCGGCGCGATCACGGTGGGTCCGGTGACGATGATGAGCGCACCGGCCACCAGCGCCATCCCGGGTCCCGTGTCGAACAGCAGGGAGACGACCACCGCGGTCCCCAGCCACGTCACGAGGGGCCCGACTGTCACCATCCGCTTGATGACCCGAGAGGTGCGCCGGTATCCGGGGATGTCGAGCGTGAGCCCTCCTTCGAAGAGGATCACTGCCACGGCCAGCGAGATCACGAGCTCCAACCCCTCACCGAGTGACGCCGGATTCACCCATCCCAAACCACTCGGGCCCAGGGCAATGCCGCCGAACAGGAGCAATACGATGGACGGGATGTTGAGCCGCTCGCTGGCCACCACCAGGATGACCCCCGCCGCAGCGGCGAAGCAGAGAACGATGAGGGCGTCGTGAGAGCCAGGCATGGGGGATGAGAGCTCGCCGGTCGGAGATTCAGCCCTCAAAAAAGCCCTCTAGCGTGCGGAGGGCTAGGGGAACACCGATCGCAGCGAAGTCCCAAGAAGGTTCTCCGAACGGTGACGGGCGGTTGAACGGGCTACGGATGCCGCGGAAACAGATCGGGGTCCGGCCACTCGTGTACGCATTCACCGCCCGCAAGAATCGCAACAGGAAGTCCTCGAATGCGTCGCAAGCGGTGTTCATCGGGAACACGACGATGAGCCCGTCCGAACGTGCCGATAGGTGTTGGTCCCCGTCATCCCGCCGTATGGTCCGCGGGGATGGGGGTCCAAGCCGCTCGCGCTTGCCGATCCGGCCGTGGCGAGGAAGAATCGGGAGCGCTTGCAATTGCAAGAAGAACAGATTATTCTTTCAATTGATGGTTACCACCC
>JBFJCP010000021.1:0-82637 GCA_041615815.1 Gemmatimonadales bacterium
ATGGCGCCGAGGATGGTGCTGATGGAGGCCAGGAAGACTGGTGCCGTGCCGAAGCCGTGGCCTGCGGCTTCCGGTCCCGGTTGCGCTGCCCTGGCTACGTCGGTCATGAAGTGGTACGCTGCCTCACTCGTCTGCGCTGGTTCAGTCGGACGCCACAACAATACATCCTGGAGGGGAATGATGCGCCAGATGGGGATTCTGATCACTGTTGTCACGATAGCCGCCATGCCACTCGGGGCGCAGCAGACACCAGAGGGGGTGGTCAACCGGTTTCATGAGCTCCAAGCGGCCGGGGACAGTCTGGGGTCACTCGAGTTGTTGGCGTCCGATGTCGTCATTTTCGAGAGCGGGGGCGTCGAAGCGTCGCGGACGGAGTATCGCTCTCACCACCTAGGCGTCGACGTGCAGTTCGCAGCAGCGGTGAGTCGTGAGATCGTGGATCAGCGGTCGATGGTGGAAGGTGACATCGCCTGGGTGCTTACCCAGACCCGGGCCACGGGCACGTTTCGCGACCGGGAGATCGACAGTCGCGGCGTCGAGACCATGGTGCTCCGACGCACCACGGACGGGTGGCGGGTCATCCACATCCACTGGTCGTCGCGGAGGGCGGGCTAGACCATCCGGCGGGGAGCTACTTCGCGCTGTGAGTCGTCGGCGGGCCACGTCTGGGCATAGCCGTCACCGTCATGAGGCCCCACAACCAATCGATCTTGTAGCGATCGAGGCTCGTGATCTCGAAGCCGGAGGTCTCGAGCAACGTCGTGCACTGCCTACTGCCGAGGATTCGTTGATGGGATCGGTCGACGATTCGTAAAATGCGATCGGCGATGCGGCAGGCGAGGAAGTCGTCGCACCAGTCCGTGATCACTACCTGGCCGCCGTGGCTCAGGGTTCGGACGATGTCTCTGAGCGCTTCCCGAGGCTGCCACCAGTAATGAAAAGAGCTCGAGGACACCACGAGATCGAAGGTCCCGGCCGCGAATGGGAGGTAGTGCACGTCGGCCTGCACGAGTCCGGAGAGGTTCGGTGCTCGAGACTTGGCGACCCCGAGCATGTTCCGTGAAACATCGAGACCCACCACGATGGCGTCGGGGATTCGCTCCTTCACCTCGGAGAGCAAGAGCCCGGTGCCGCAGCCGACGTCCAAGACTCGGACAGCGGGCGTGAGAGGGAGGCGGCGGACGGTCTCGCGCACCGAGGACATGACGTAGTGACTCCACCGGCTCTCGTACTCACCCGCGAGACGGTCGTACTGCGTGGACACCCTCGAACGGCGCTGGGTGGCTGAAGATCCGGATTCTCCAGTATCGGGGTGCGAGTCGCTCATGCCCGTCGCCCCAGGAGCCTCGCGTTGATGGCCACGATCACGGTGGAGAGCGACATGAGCACGGCGCCGAGGGCTGGCGAGAGCAGCACCCCTGCCCGGTAAAGGACGCCCGCAGCTAGAGGAATTGCGACGACGTTATAGCCGGTAGCCCACCAGAGGTTCTGTACCATCTTGCGGTACGTTGCACGGGCGAGCTCGATGATGGCCAGCACGTCCCGCGGATCGGATCGCACCAACACGATATCGGCCGATTCCACGGCGACGTCCGTCCCGGCGCCGATCGCGATTCCCACGTCCGCTTCCACCAGCGCCGGCGCGTCGTTGACGCCGTCCCCCACCATGGCCACGGTGAGGCCACGCGCCTTGACCTCCCTCACCTTGGTCGCCTTTTGATCGGGTAGCACCTCGGCGAAGAAATCATCGAGCCCGAGATCGTCGGCTACCCAGCGCGCCACGGCCGTGGCGTCCCCGGTCAACATCATGACCTTGATTCCTAATTCCTTGAGCTGATGGAGCGCCGCTCGCGACTCTTCCCGCACGATGTCCGCGAGGGCGATCGCTCCCATTGCGGATCCCGCTCGCAGGACATAGACGACCGTCTTTCCTTGCTCGGCGAGCTTTGCGACTTGGGGATGGTCGATCGCGATGCCGTGTTCGCGTAGGTAACCGGGGCTCACGACTTTCACGTCGGTGTCCGCGACTTTCGCTTCCGCGCCTTTTCCAGGAATCGCGCGAAACTCCCGCGCGGCGGGGAGATCGAGACCGCGCTCAAGCGCGGCTCGGGTGATCCCTGTGGCGATGGGGTGCTCGGATTGTCTCTCGAGTGCCCCGGCGAGCCGCAGGACTTCGTGGTCGCTCGAGTTCCCAAGCGGGACGACATCGGTGACACCGAACCGTCCTTCGGTAAGTGTGCCGGTCTTGTCGAAGATGATGGCATCCAGCTCTCGGGCGCGCTCGAAGGCGGTGCGGTCTCGGATGAGGAGCCCACTTTTGGCCGACAGTGCGGTGGAGACGGCGACCACGAGCGGTATGGCGAGGCCGAGCGCATGGGGGCAGGTGATCACCATCACGGTGACCATCCGCTCCAGGGCAAAGTCGAATGTTTGGCCGTTCGCGAGCCAAAGGGCGAGGGTGAGGCTGCCGGCGCCGATCGCGATCATCGTGAGCCACAGGGCCGCGCGGTTGGCCAGGTCCTGGGTCTTGGAGCGGGTCTCTTGTGCCCGCCGGACCATTTGGATCACCTGGGCGAGGTAGGTGTCTTCGCCGGTTTTGCGTACTTCGACGGTGATGGCCGCTTCGCCGTTCACGGCACCGCCGATCACCTCGTCGCCCTTTCCTTTTTCCACGGGTTTGCTTTCGCCGGTGAGCATCGCCTCGTTGACGGACGTGTGTCCCTCCACGATGTGTCCATCGGTGGGGATTTTCTCGCCGGGCTTGATCAGGATCCGATGTCCCGGATGCAGATCGCTCACCGGAATGTCCTCGACGGATCCATCGTCGTGGATGAGATGCGCATCCGCCGGAAGGAGGGCCACGAGCTTCTCGAGCGCGGCGGAGGCTCCCATCACGGACTTCATCTCGATCCAGTGCCCTAGGAGCATGATGTCGATCAGTGTGGCGAGCTCCCAGAAGAACACCTCGCCTTGGAGTCCGAACACGACGATCGAGCTGTAGACGTAGGCCACCGTGATGGCGAGCGCGATGAGGGTCATCATGCCCGGCCGCAGGTCTCCCAGCTCGCGGACGAGACCTTTCAGAAAGGGAGCGCCACCGTAGAAATAGACAATCGAAGCGAACACGAACTGGACGTAGCCATCCCCGGGAAACGCCAGCCGATCGCGCAGGCCGAGCGCCTCCTGGATCATGGGGGCCAGCGTGACGACGGGGATCGTGAGGATCAGGGAGATCCAGAAGCGACGGCGGAAGTCGGCCACCATGTGGGCGTGGTGGGAGTGGTGGTTTTCCGGAGCATGGTGGCGCCCGCCTGCAGTGGTTTCTCCGCGATGGCGCTCGTGTCCGGTCATCAGCCGAACGGTCGGAGTGGGCGCCGCATGATCTCATCCTTCGCGACGTCGTCGTATGGATAGTGGTGGTCGTGGGTCATCGCTCGGTCTCGTCTGGACGCCGTTGGGTGACGTCAGCGTTGCTTCGATATCTCGGCGGGATCACAGGTGGATTGTAGGCACGAACGCTTGCATGTCCAGGGTGGTTGGGGCGCTGCGTGTTCAGAAATGATAGAACAATGCGAATCGCGCTCGCGCGTCCAGCTCCTCGTTGCTGACCGGAAAGCTGCCGCCCAATCCGAGGAAAAGGGAGCGGACAGGAAAGGGGACCACCTTGATTCCTGGGGAGAGGCTCACGAAGCCCTGGCCGGCTTCTTCGCCGCTCACGCCAAGCTGCCCGTTGAGCTCGAGGAGCCCCTGCAATCGTGGTGTCACATGATAGAGAGCGGAGAAGTCGTAGTGCAGCTCCGTCTCGATCTCCTCCCGTCTCGTTGATTGACGGGAATCCCGAAGATGGTCCATGCCACCGCTTCGAAGCGCCCCTGCTTGAGGCCTACATTCAGGAACGGTGCCAGCTCCCAGAGAAGACCGCTGCCAATGCCCTTGGTGTCGCTGCCGGTGGGGAGCCCCAGTTCCAATCCGTACCCCAGCAGGAGACCCACATCCTCGAACGCGAAGTTCGCGAACTTCAAAGCCACTTCGAGGTTCCCCAGATTGCCGGTGCTGCTGCCGGTCTCCGGATCCAGCCAGCCGTACGGAACGGTCACCGCGTGGAGTCCCCGCCACGTCGGTGGGTAGCCTGAGTGAGTCCCCCATCTGACCGAGATAGCGGCCCCAGACATCGAAGATCTGGGTTCGATGATTGTGGAAGTCGGGCACGGACCCAGTCCGCGCTGGCGTCTACAACGGTGGACACCCGAAACTACCCCTGAACGGTCCGGGGGACCCAAGGGCCCACCCCAACGACGGCGCGGCCGTCCGAATGGAAGGGCCTCGCTGCTCGAGCGCCGACGAGCTGGTCGCTGGCGGCGGAGGCGGTGAAGCGGCGGCGGCGGTAGCTGTCCTTCGGTGCCTAACTCCCCGGCGCCAGCGCCATCTCGTCCCGCAACCCTTCACGGACGGGTCTCTCTGGCCGGCGACGGACCTGCCACTGGCGCCATAGGAGATAGATGGAAGGGATGACCACCAGGGTCAGCACGGTAGAGCTGATCATGCCACCCACCATGGGTGCAGCAATGCGTTTCATTACGTCGGCACCGGTTCCCGAGCTCCACAGGATGGGAGCCAGGCCCGCGATGATGGCGGTCACGGTCATCATCTTGGGCCGGAGCCGTTCGATGGCCCCCTCTTGGACGGCCGCGGCCACATCGGAGCCGTCACGCATTCGCCCCTCCAGCGAGCGACGATGAAACGCCTCGTCCAGGTAAATGAGCATGACGACGCCGGTCTCGGCAGCGACGCCGGCGAGTGCCAGGAGACCGACCCACACCGCGACACTCGTGTTGTATCCCGCGAGCCAGAGGTACCAGATGCCACCCACGAGCGCGAAAGGCAGGGAAAGCATGACGATCAGCGACTCCGTGATGCCACGAAAATTGAGGTAGAGCAGCAGAAAGATGATGCCCAGGGTGACCGGGACGACGATGCGGAGTTTTTGCGTCACCCGTTGCATGAATTCGTACTGACCACTCCACGTAAGAACGTAGCCGGTGGGCAAACTGAGCTCGTTGGCCACAACGCGTTGCGCGTCCTCGACGTAGCTACCAACATCCCGTTCCCCGATGTCCACGAAGACTGTGGTGACTGGAAAGGCATTTTCGGTTTTCACGGCCATCGGACCCTGCACGACTTGGACGGTGGCCAGCTGCCCAAGCGGGATTTGGGCTCCGCCCATTGCCGGGATGATGACCCTCCGGAGTTTCTGCACGTCGTCCCGAAGCTCGCGAGGGTAGCGGACGCTGACGTCGTAGCGTTCCCGTCCTTCGACGGTCACGGCTGCCGTCATGCCGCCCACGGTGGCCATGATGGCGTCGTGGATATCGCCGACGTTCAGTCCGTACCGCGCCGCTTCCACCCGATCGATGTCGATGTCGACGTAAAAGCCCGACACTCCCCGCTCGGCAAACACGCTGCGGGTGCCGGGCACCTGCCGGACGATCCGTTCAACCCGCTCGCCTAACGCCTGGAGCGTATCGAGATTGGGCCCGAAGATCTTGACACCGACGGCGGTCCGAACGCCGGTAGCGAGCATGTCGATGCGTCCCTTGATTGGCATCGTCCATGCGTTGGTCACGCCGGGTAATCGCACCGCTTCGTCCATCTCGGTGATCAGTGCGGCGTAGGTCAGACCTCTTCGCCATTGGTTCTGAGGCTTGAGGGTGATGGTCGTCTCAAACATGTCGAGCGGCGCAGGATCAGTGGCGGTCTGTGCCCGTCCGGCTTTGCCGAGCACCATCTCCACCTCGGGGAACGAGGCCAGCACGCTGTCCTGGTATCGCATGATCTCCCGGGCCTGCGCGATCGAGGCCCCGGGAACGGTGGTGGGCATGAAGAGGATCGAGCCTTCATGTAAAGGCGGCATGAACTCGCGTCCCAGGCGGCTCCATGGGACCAACGTCACGGCGAGGACCACCACCGCGGCTCCGATCACGATCAGCGGCCGTCGAAGCGCGAAATCGATGACCGGCCGGTACATCCACTGAAGACCGCGGTTCACGGGATTAGTGGCCTCGGGGCGGATCTTTCCGCGGATCAAGAACCCCATCAGTACCGGCACCAGAGTGATCGAGAGCAGCGCCGATCCGGCCATGGCGAAGGTCTTGGTAAACGCTAGTGGCTTGAACAACCGGCCTTCCTGTTGCTCGAGAGCGAACACTGGAAGGAAGCTGAACGTGATGATGAGGAGTGAGAAGAACAGCGGCGGTCCCACCTGTTTCGCGCTCTCCAACACGATCTCCCAGCGCGTCCCAGCTGACCCTTCGGCGCGCTCGAGGTGCTTGTGCATGTTCTCGATCATGACGATCGCCGCGTCTACCATGGCGCCGATGGCGATGGCGATGCCGCCCAGGCTCATGATGTTCGCGTTCACGCCGATCATGCGCATCACGATGAACGAGATGAGGATGCCCAGCGGCAGAGTGACGATGGCCACCAGGGCCGAGCGGAAGTGCAACAGGAAGAGGACTGCCACGGCAGCGACGATGAGCGATTCTTCGATCAGCTTTTCCTTGAGCGTGTCAATGGCACGATGAATGAGGTCCGATCGGTCGTAGGCAGTCCGAAGACGGACGCCTGCAGGGAGGCCGGTTTGGATGGCGGCGATCCGCTCCTTCACCGCCTCGATCGTTTTCAGTGCATCCGAGCCGAACCGCATGACCACGATGCCTGCCACGACTTCGCCTTTACCGTCGAGATCGGCGGCGCCGCGCCGTGGGGCGGGACCGATCTGAACCGTGGCAACGTCGGCGACGCGAATGGGCGTGCCGTTCATGGTGGCCCCGACAGTCACATTCTCGATGTCGCTCACGCCGTCGAGATAACCGAGGCCGCGGATCATGTACTCGCGCCCTCCCATCTCGAGGACGCGGGCACCGATATCGATGTTGTGGGCACCAATGGCCTGTGCCACGCGAGTCACGGGGATGTCGAACGCGCGCAGCCGCTCGGGGTCGACCTCCACCTGGTACTGTTTCACGAATCCGCCGAGGCTCGCGACTTCCGATACGCCTGGAATGGCGGTGAGCTGATACCGGATATACCAGTCCTGCAGCGTGCGGAGCTCAGCGAGATCCAGGCTGTCCGACTCGAGCACGTACTGGAAGACCCAGCCCACGCCGGTGGCGTCGGGGCCCAAGGTGGGCTCTATCCCTCGAGGAAGTTGCTGCCGGATGCCGTTCAGGTACTCGAGCACGCGCGAGCGAGCCCAATAGATGTCGGTTCCGTCCTCGAAGATGACGTAGACTAGACTCAGCCCAAAAAAGGAGAAGCCGCGGACCACGCGCGCGCCCGGTACCTTGAGCATTTCGGACGCTATAGTATAGGTGATTTGATCTTCGACGATTTGCGGTGCTTGCTCGCTGAAATCGGTCTGGACGATCACCTGAACGTCGGAGAGATCCGGGATGGCATCGAGTGGCGTCGTGCCCATGGCCCACACCCCGCCACCGATGAGAGCCGCGGTGCTGAGAAGCACCAATACCCGGTTCCGGATGGACCATGCGATGACGGCGTTAATCATGGCGGTGCTCCGGCAGCGTATCCGGTTCAATGGCGGTCGCTTCCCCGCCGTGCTGCATCCCGGGCATGGCACTGCCGGTGGAGGCTAATCGTGATTCGGCATCCACGAGGAAGTTGGCGGACGCGACGATGGTCTCGCCTTCCGACAGACCCTGGAGGATCTGAACCCGATTGCCGGCACGTGTCCCGAGCACGACGTCCCGCGGGCCCAACATCCCCTCGTCGTCACGCACGAATACCAGATTGCGTTGGCCGGTGACGACCACGGCATCGACGGGCACCGCGAGGACGTTCGGACCGATCTGGACGTCGAAGAACAGCGTGGCGAACATCCCGGGCTTGAGGCGCATCCCCGGATTGGGCACCGTCACCCGCACCCGATTCGTGCGGCTCTGAACGTCGACCACTGGATAGACGAAGCTCACCCGTCCCATGAGGTGCTCACCGCGGTAGGCGGCGACCTCGATGTGTGCCTGAGAGCCAAGCCGCACGAACTGTAGATCCTGCTCGAACACATCTCCTTCCACCCAGACCTCCCTGAGATCGACCAGCCGATACAGGCGCATTCCGGGCATGACCCGCTGTCCCTCGAGCACGTCCTTTTCGAGCACTATGCCCGTGACCGGCGATACTAGTTGGAGCGTCTTTGTTACCGCGCCGGTGCGTTCGATCCGAGCGATCTGCTCTTCGGTGATGTCCCAATACGCCAGGCGCCGCCGGGAGGCCTCCAGCATGGACTGGGCATTGCGCCAAGCCTCGCCTGCCGTCGAGTCGATCTGTGATGCGAGCCGTATCGCCGTGAGCAGTTCTTCTTGCGCAGCCACGAGCATGGGGCTGTAGAGCGTCAGCAGGGGTTGGCCCTTGCGCACCGACTCGCCCGTGGAACTCACGAACAACTGCTCGATGAAGCCGTCGATCTTGGGCGTGATGTCTGCGACTCTGGGTTCGGCCGGCTCGATCCGCCCCACCGTTCGGATGGTGCGGGTGAGCGTCTCACGCCGGACCGTGGTGTATACGACGCCGAGCGCGCGTTCTTGCTCGGAGGTGAGGTGGACGGGCTGGCGCACCAGGGTACCGGTCGTGTCGACGGCCCCTTGGGTTCCCCCTGCCTGCATCCGCGCGTGCTCCTCCGCGGTCATGCCGGCCATGGGGGACTCCTCGTCTCCACCGTTGCACGCCGCGAGGGCGGTCAGGAGTAACAAACTCAGGCGCTTCATCGGGTTCCTCCAAGGTCCGTGCTCACCAGCGCTTCGATCTCCGCGATCGCCTGGCGGAACTGTGCAGCGAGTCGCACGGATTCGACCTCGTATCGGTTGACGGTCATCTCGCTCTCGACCAGCGTCATGTAGTCGACACTCCCAACGCGGTAGGCCGAGAGCGCCGCGTCCACCGCGGCCCGCGCCTGCGGGAGTACGGCGGTGGCGTACAAGTGCGAGAGGTTGCGGGCGCGTTCGGCGTCAGCCCTGAGCTCGGCGAGGCGCGCGAAGGTTTCGTTGTACAGGTCGAGCTCCATGGCTTCTTCGCTGGCTTGCATGGCTTGCATCTCCCGCCGCATGGGTAGTTGTCGCGCCCCCGCGAACAACGGAATGCTGACACCCACCATGACGGTGGCCATGTCGTCGAACTGCGGACGTTGGCCGTAGCTCAGCCCCACCATGAAGTCCGGGTAGATCTGCCGGCGAGCGGCACGGTATCCGGCTTCGGCCGCATCCACTCTCGCCCGCACGGCTCGGAGGGCCGGTCGTGTTCGCGCGGCCGTTTCCATGAGCGCTTCCACCGACGGGAGTTGCGCGAGCGGTGGCGGGAGCTCGAGGGAGCCCACGAGGGCGGTTGCTTCTCGTCCCAGCAGCGCGTTCATGCGGGCGGCGGTCGCCAAACGGTCCTGTTGCATGACCGTGATGTCTTCGGTCATGGACGCCACGGCCACCTGGGCCTGTAGCACGTCCTGTTGCTGCCCCGTTCCCACGGCGTACATGGCGGAGGAGACACGCAGAAAATCCCGCAACAGCTCCCGGGTCTCGATCATGATGTCGAGCGCCCGGTCCATGTAGGCGAGCTGGAAGTAGACGCGCTTCACGCGGGCGAGGAGTGCTACCTCGGCCTCGTCGGCGTCGAGCTGCTGCGCGTCGGCCAGCCGCCGCTCCCGTTGCTTGGCGAAGCCGAGCTTCCCGGGCCACGGCAACACCTGACCGAGCTGAATCTGATTCATGGTCATCGGTTCGCTCGTCCCGAAATCGTTGAGCGGCCTGTTCATCAGGGCAAACGACAGCTGCGGATCCGGGAACGCGCCGGCTTGCGGGACCCGCTCGAGCGCCGCTTCGGCTCTGAGCCGCGCGGCCTGGAGACCGGGGTTGGCTTCGCGGGCCATGACGAGTGCCTGTGTGAGATGCAACGTGTCCGGCGCCATCTCCTGCGCAGGCAGTTGTCCGGATGTGGCCGCCACCAGTGCCGTCAGAAGCTTGAGCCACCGCCGCGCTCGCTCCGCGATGGGCCGGTTTCCAATGGGTTGTCGCATGAACTGTCTCTCCAAAGAGAATGCGGTACGCAGTGGCCCCCGGGCGTACGCGTCGCCAGGGACATGGGCACACTGGTGCTAGGAGAGGCTAGGCTCTGGGGGGTGGGCTGATCTCTGAGCCGGGATCTGTCGCCGCGCGCGTGGCCACGCCCGGTTCCCGTGCGCCGTGCTCCGGAATGGCCTGCACCTGCGCTGGCTCCAGGACGGGCGCACCGAGCGCTATCGCGCAGTGAGACAGATCGTGGCAGGTATTCGAGTGATTCAGGGCGGACCAGGCAACGTTGGTCGACCCCTCATGATCCATATGTGTCGCCGTATGTCCGGAAACGTCGCACGCCACTGGCCTCGCGTAGGGGAGGGCGAGGACACCGGCGACTGCTACGGCCAGCAAGACACGAACGGGACGGAACATGGTCATGGAACAATAATACCCACAAACCGCCGGAAAAGGTGAATACCCGGTGAAGCCAGGCGTGATGTGCCAATGGGGGAGCCCTCTGGCTCCCCCATTGCATCGCTCCGCGAGACCGGCGTGCCGATCAATTCCCGCCCCGCAGACTGTTGAGATACGCCACGATCGCTTCGATCTCATCCGCCGCCAGACCGAAGTTCGGCATCATCGACGTCGAGCTGTTGAAGGTGGGGTCGGCGAGCTTGCGGCGGACAAAATCCGCTCCTTTCTTGCTCACGATCGCGTTGAGGCCGGGCCCGATCTGGCCACCGGTGTTGGCGATCACATGGCATCCCACGCACGCTTTTTGTTCGGACAGGGTTTTTCCCCGCGCGACCAACTCGGGATCGGTGGCAACGGGTCCGGTACGGAGACTCGTAGGCGCGGCCGCGCTCGCGCCGGGGAGTGCTGCCCGCTCGCTCGGGTCGGTGTTGGTTGCCTGCAGGAAGGCCAGTACCTGTCTGACTTCCTTGCCTGTCAAGTTGCCCCGCGCCCGCATATGGTTGGCGATGGTGACCCAGGCACGGTCGGTCCGTTCGAGCGGTGAGCGTGGGTTGTGACAGCGGCCGCACATGGCGCCGTACACCCGGGCGCCGTCGGCGACGGAGCCTCCATTGGCACCCTGTGCCTGCGCTTCGCTGCCGAAGGCAGCGAGGAGCGCGGTCCCGGCGACAGTCATCGCCAGGATCATCAATCGATGCATGAAGCTGCGCATGACTGCCTCCTAGAATCCGTAGGCGATGTGGAAGATGAAGCGGTCATTATCGAGCTCGGGGCCGAGTTCATTGTTCACTTCGTAGCCTCCCATAAAGGCGATGGAGGGGCTGAACCAGTAGTCGAGCCCGAAACCCGCCTGCCAGGCACCGCGATTCTGGGTGACGCCGTCCAGCTCGCTGTCGAACACCTGGGTCCAGCGAAATACCGACTCCCATGCGCCGAAGCGGTACGCTGCCTGCGCGTAAAACCCGTGGCGACGCAGGGTGGGGAAGCCGCTGGGAACCTCGATCTCCTGTCTCGTCTGGAGATACTCGCCTCGGACCTCGAAATTGGCCGCTCGGAACTCGGCCGCCACGTTCCAACCCGTGAGGTCGAGCACGTTGTCCACGTCGTAGTCGCTGTTCATGTACGAGAAGTTGACCTCGAAGTGCGGCGGTACCGCGAGGTCGAGCCGCCCACCCAACAGCTTGTCCGTATTGTTGTCGCCCGACGATCCCGGAAAGACCAACTCGGCGACGCCGGCCGCTGGGTCCTCGGGTGCAGCGCCTTGCGTCACATACCCGTTGAGCGTGAGATGGACGGGGCCGGGCCGAAGCATGGCCCGCGCCATGAATCCCAGATCGGACAGGATCGGCAGTAAGGGTTCCGCGCCGAATGCCGCGACGTGGTGTCCGTACATCGGCGGTGCCGTTGGGAACTTGTTGATCCACGTTGGGTGGAGTCGCTCGCCAAAGACCCCGAAGGGCAACAAGAACTTGCCACCGACGAGCGTCAGATTGTCGAGGACCATCACGTCGAGCTGCGCGTACTCCAGTCCGGTTTCGGTCACCCCGCCTTCGAGCTCGAACTCGAACTCCGCCTCGAAGAGAATCCGGTCCTGAAACTGAAACAGGAAGATCGGATTGATCGCGGCATTGAATGCGTTCTCGTTTGCCCCCTGCGTGGTGATGCCGTAGCCGACCGTGCCATAGCCGGACAAGACGACTTGCGTCGTGGGGATCACCCGATCGCCAGCGGGGATGGGCTCGTCCTGCGCTGCGGCAGATGTCGACGTCGCCAAGGCGAGTCCCATGCCAATGGCGATCGCGAACACGCGCTTGCTATCAACCGTGACCATGGCCGCCTCCTCCCTGATCATCCGGTGGGGTACCGTCATCCGGCGTGAGCACCGGGATGTGGAACTCGCCGTCCTCGAATACGCCGCCCACGTCGATCTCGACGTGTAGCTCGTATTCACCGGCCAGCTCGAAGTGAAACTCGGCTTCGTACTCACCGGGCTCTTCTTCGGCGACCGTCAGCGCCGTTTCCGCTCCGTTGGGATCGTGGATCTCGAGCTCGACGTCCAAACCGCCGACCTCCGCTCCTGGGGTGCCATCGGGAAGCAGTTCGTGCACGTGGACGTGGATGTGGCCTTCGTCGTCCACCAGCAGCGGAGCGCCGGAGATTT
The DNA here is from genome assembly GCA_041615815.1 of Gemmatimonadales bacterium. Taxonomy (GTDB): domain Bacteria; phylum Gemmatimonadota; class Gemmatimonadetes; order Gemmatimonadales; family GWC2-71-9; genus JBDHDH01. The sequence goes on from JBFJCP010000021.1 coordinate 12,697, forward strand.
CCAGCTCAACCCAGTACGGTCCGATGATCCGATGAGCGTTGTGGACGTCGATCTCGGTCTCCCCGAGTCGCCACATCAGTTTGTGTCGGTGTGGGATGCCCTCGAAGTGTAGGTGGTGCTCACCCTCCTCGAAGAACATCGCATGTGCTGCGTACCCGTCGCCTTCGGGCTCCATGTCCACGATGCGAAGGGCTCCGCCGGCCGCATGCTCGATCTCGAGTCGCGCGTTCTCGATCTGCATGGGTGCGCCATTCTCGGAGATGTGGACGTGCACCTCGATCTCCTCGAACGTCTCGATTCTCGCAGCCTCGATCTCGAACTCGACGTTGGCCTGCAAGTCTTCCAAGGCAGTGGGGTTGTCCCACCCGGCACATGCACCGACCAAGAACGCCGCGCTCACGGCGAGCCAGACGGGCCGCGCGTCGGTCATTCGTGTATGCATAGGGAACTCTCCTGTTAGGTCGAGACGGGTGTATGCCCGCCAGTTCGACCGACACACAGAGCAGGTCGCGTACCCAGGCGAGGTATATTCGTAAATTGTTTAGGAGTAGGTATTTACGCCTGCATGGGGGCTGACGGCGAACATCTATAGTGGGTGATTTGCCCCAAGTGCAGACGCCAAGCGCTGAGGTATATCCCCCAATTCTAAGTGTGGCCTTTTTCTTCTTCGGGCGTCGCTAAACCGCCATCCGAGTCGGTTTCTGCAGGTGCGGCCTCGCTATCGAGGCCGTACTTCTCGAGACGGTACCGCAAGGTGTCGCGGGAAATCCCCAGGAGTCTGGCCGCGCGGCTCTTGTTTCCAGAGGCACGCTCCATGGCCTGCACGATCAGTTGTTGTTCGACCAGGTCGAGGTCGATGCCGTCGGGTGGGAGAACGAAGACTTGCTCGCGCGCTACGCCCGCCTGCCGGATCTCGGGCGGGAGGTGGTTTGGGGCGATCGTGGGATCGTCGCGAAGCAACAAGAGCCGTTCGAGCACGTTGCGTAACTCGCGAGCGTTGCCCGGCCAGGCGTATTTCTCGAGCAGGCCCACGGTTTCCGGGGCAACGATCCGCCGCGGAATGGACATCTCGTCGCAGAGCGTGTCGATGAAGTGCATGGTCAGCGGCGCAATGTCCTCTGGGTGCTCGCGCAGTGGTGCGAGCGCAATGGGGATGACGTCGAGGCGGTAGAACAGGTCCTCTCGGAAATCACCGTTGGCCACGGCCTCATCGAGGTTCCGGTTGGTCGCGGTCACGACGTGCACATCGACGGTGATGTCGCGTACACCTCCGACGCGGCGGAACCGATGCGTTTCCAAGAACTCGAGGAGTTTGGCCTGGGCGGGCTTCGGCATGTCGCCGATCTCGTCGAGAAAGATCGTTCCGCCATCGGCGAGCTCGAACAGGCCTCGCTTGGCCTCCTTGGCATCCGTGAAGGCACCCGCCTCGTGACCGAACAGTTCGCTTTCCACCAGATTGTCGGGGAGCACGGTGCAGTTCACGCTGATGAACGGCTTGGCCTGTCGCGGTCCACGCGCATGAATGGCCCGCGCCACCACGTCCTTTCCGGTTCCGCTCTCTCCCCTGATCAACACCGTCGCGGGGGTGCCCTTCACACCGATGCGCGTAATGAGTTCAGCGACCTGTCGCATGGCCGCCGAGCGCCCGACGAGGGTGACCCCCGAGAATTGCCACCGATGGCCCTCTCGGTAGCGATCCAATTCGCCGAGGAGTCGTTGCGTTTGGAGCGCCTGTTCGACGAGAAGAAGGAGCTCCGGCAGATCGACCGGTTTTTCGAGAAAATGGTGCGCGCCGGCCCGGACGGCGGCCACCGCCGTCTCCACCTCGCCGAATGCGGAGATCATGATCACCGGAAGGGAGGGGTCCTTGGCCTTCAGAACCTTCAGAAAGTCGAGGCCGCTCCCGTCGGGCAGCTTGAGATCGAGCAGCACCAGATCGGCAGGCTCTCGCGCAAACGTCTCGAGTAATTCGGTCCCGGTCTCGAACCCTTCGGCGACATATTCGTGATCCTCGAGGTGCTCCACCAGCCACATCCGAATGAGCATCTCGTCGTCACATACGTAGACTCGTGCGTTGGCCATGGTCCGCTCAGGACTCTGGAGTGGCGGCGCGCTCGCCGCCAGGCGGTTGCCGTTCATAACCCCTCTGCGGGAGCACGATCGTAAAGGTCGTTCCCCGACCCACCACGCTTTGGACCATCAGCGTTCCACGGTGTCGGTCGATGATACTCTTGGTAATCGAGAGACCCAGCCCCGTTCCCTGGTGTTTTGTGGTGAAGAACGGTTTGAAGATCCTGTCCAGTTCCTCGGCAGGGATGCCGGCTCCCGTATCGCTGATGTTGATCTCGACACCATTGTCGCCGAGCCGTGTCCTCACAGTCACTCGTCCACCGTTCTTGGTGGCCTGGATCCCGTTCACGATGAGATTCACCAGCGCCTGGCGGATCAGTTCGGCATCCGCAAGGACAGGCGGCACGGTGTTCTCGTCAACGTCCATATGAACTCCCGCTTTGTGCGCGAATGGACGTACGAGGGTCAGAGCCCGCTCCACGACGTCGCTGACGCGGGTCGGCGCGAAGCTGAGCGGGGCCGGCCGGGCGAACGCGAGAAGATCGCGGACGGCCAGGTCGATCCTGGAGACCTGGCGTTCGATCTCATCGACGATCGGTCTGAGTTTTGCGTCGTCGTGGGTGTGTCGAATGATGAGGTCGAGGCCGCCCGAGATTCCCGCAATCGGATTCTTGATCTCGTGCGCCACGCCGGCCGCCAACTCCCCCACGGTAGCGAGCTGACCGGCACGCTCGATCTCCCGTTCGTGTAGCTGGCGCACGCGTGCGGACTTCTCGGAGAGCTCCTCCGCCATGTCGTTGAAGGCCGTTCCCAATTCTCCGATCTCGTTGCGCTCATGGATCCGCACTCTCGCGTCCAGATCCCCCTCGGCCAGCCGGCGGGTCGCGGCGACGAGACGGCGCACCGGCGCCACGATCCTACCGGCCATGGCCAGCGCGAGCCCAAGAATGAGCACCGCCAACATCAGGCTCAGCCACAGCGACATGCGCCGCAGCTGCCGGAGCTCCAGCAGGGCATCCGACACGGGCACCTCGGTGATGAGACGCCATGGATGTCCCGGGACGCCAACGACGGTTCCAACCACCTCGATCCCCTGTCTGTCGGGATACACGGCGCTCGACCGTAGCGGACGGCCGAGCAGCGGGGTTTGGAGTTGGGCGCCGTAGTCGATGATGGTGTGCGGGTGCGACACGAAGATGGGGACACCCTGCTCGTTCACGATGAAGCTCTCGACACTGCCCGCGGTGTGTTCTGGGATCTGGAGAAACTCCGATGGCCCGAGCACTTCCACGTAGCCACCCAGGTAGATGGCCGCTGGATTCGTTTCTGGCGCGTTCACCGGGACGGCAAACCGGAGACGGGGAGGTCTCGGAGGAGCCGGATCTCGCACGATCTGGATCGGCGTTTCCGGCACGCGCAGGGGAGGGCCAATCCAGAGGGGCAAGTCGATCGGAGGGAGCGGAGCTGAAGCGACGATCGTTCCGTCGGATCGATAGACGTAGAGCGCCTCGAACGCCGGGAACGCCTCGAGCTGTTCGTCGAGAAACGCGTTGACGTCGTCGATAGACGTTGCGCGTCCCCCAGGTTGGGGTGCCAACACCCGTTGGATGGCGTTGTGATGGGACAGTTCCTGGAGGAGGAGCGTGTGTCGCTCGACCTGATCGCGTACGTGGAGGGCCTGAAAATCGGCGATGCCCTCGAGGTAGCGTTCCACGAGTCCCTCGATGATCGCCGTGCTCCGGAAATACCCCAGCCCGTTCGAAATCAGGAGCGGAAGGAACGACAGCACCAGAAAGGCCGCCAGTAGCTGCCGTCCGAGCGGACCCGCGAAGGGACGGGAGAGTCTGGAGCGAAGTAACTGCAAATGGTCTCGGGTGCTCATGGTCTCACGGCAAAGGCAAGTCACGAGCCCGTGGCTCGCTCCTAGCGTAATCTCCTTTACAACAATGAATTGGGAAGCACGGCGGGTGGATTGCTCCCCACGGGTGTTGGGGTATCTGCCCCAGATCCAGTGTGGTTGAATGGTGGGTGATATCCCCCAAGTGGTCAAGACGGTGAGACTGGTGCGGGCTTTTGGGTGGCCGGGATACGAAGGACCCCTCGCCACGTGCATGTGTCGCTGTATCGTTATGGCTCGCGTTCACCCGTGATCGAGGAAACCGATGACCCAACTCGGGACGGCCGAGCATCCCCTCCGCGTGGCCGTCGTCGGTTCCGGCCCTGCCGGCTTTTTCGTGGCGGAGCAACTGCTCAAGCGCGACGATCTCGTGGTTCATGTCGACATGATCGAGCGGCTCCCCACCCCCTACGGCCTGGTGCGGTTCGGGGTGGCGCCGGATCACGAAAAGATCAAGAACGTCACGCGGGCCTACGACAAGGTGGCGGCGCGTCCGGGCTTTCGGTTTTTCGGGAACGTGGACTACGGTTCACACGTCACCTTGGATGACCTCAAGAACCACTACCACCAGATCTGCTTCACCACCGGTGCCCAGACCGATCGCCGGATGGGTATCCCGGGTGAGGACCTGGCCCGCAGTCGGACGGCCACTGAATTCGTGGCCTGGTACAACGGCCATCCCGATTATCGGGACTATGAGTTCGATCTCTCAGTGGAACGGGTGGCGGTGGTGGGTGTGGGGAACGTGGCCGTGGATGTCGCTCGGATTCTCTGTCGCACGCCGGAAGAGCTCGCCACCACCGACATTGCGGACTACGCGCTGGACGCGCTGCGCGCCAGCCGGATCAGGGAGGTGTACATGTTGGGGCGCCGCGGTCCGGCGCAAGCGGCCTTTACCACGCCAGAGGTGCGCGAGCTGGGCGAGATGCCGGGAGCGGATGTGGTGGTGCTGCCGGACGAAGCGGCGCTCGACCCCCTGAGCCAGTCAGCGTTAGACGATGCCGAGGACCGCTCGCTCGCCAAGAAAGTGGAAATCGTCCAGGAGTTTGCGCGGCGCGAGCGCACGGGCAAGCCCAAAACGCTCTTTCTGCGGTTCCTGGTGTCGCCCGTGGAGCTCACCGGTGACGCGCACGGCCGAGTGGCGGGCATGCGACTGGTACGCAATGAGCTCTACAGGACGGACGACGGGCGGCTGCGTCCCAGGCCGACCGATCAGTTCGAGGAACTTCCTGTCCAGCTCGTCTTTCGATCCGTGGGCTACCGGGGCGTGCCGCTGCCACAACTTCCGTTTGACGACGGGTGGGGCATCGTCCCGAACAAGGGAGGACGTGTCCTCGACGCGGCCGATGGCCGGCCGATCGTGGGCATCTACGTGAGCGGCTGGATCAAGCGAGGCCCGTCCGGTGTGATCGGGACCAACAAACCGGATGCCGCGGAGACGGTGCGGGCGATGCTCGAGGACCGAGAGCGCGGGAGCTTGCTCGAACCCACGGGGCCTTCGCCGGAGGCCACGCACCGTTTCCTGGTGGATCGCCAGCCGCGGTTAGTGACCTACGGTGACTGGAATCGCTTGAACAAGTTGGAAATGGGACGCGGGAAGCCCTATGGCCGACCGAGGGTCAAGTTCACGTCGGTGGACGAAATGATGGAAGCACTAGGTAGGTCGGTACGTCGGAAGGTCTGAAGGTGGGAAGTCTAGGAAGTGGAAAGCCGGAATGAGACAACCGCCGGCATCCTGACCTCTGACCTTCCAAGCTACCGACCGATCTCCACTATCACCGAATCGATCTGTGCCAGTGCTCGGGCGAACGACGCAGTGTGGTTGTTGGCCACGATGGCGAAGATCAACGGTCCCCGACCTGGTCGCTCGATGTAGCCTGAGAGCGAGTTGACGTGATTGATGCTCCCGGTCTTGGCTATCACGCGGTCCTCGAGCGGTGTCCCGCGGAAACGGTCTCGGAGGGAGCCGGGGAGGCCAGCCCGCGGCAACGCATTCACGAATGAAGCTTTGGCAGGGTGGGTGTGCATGTAGCGAAGCAGGGCGGTGAGGGCCCGCGGCGTAATCAGATTCCCGCTCGACAGTCCGGAACCGTCGTCGAGTGCAAACGTCGTCGAATCGATGCCGACGGAATCGACCAGAAAACGACCGATCACCTCGAGCCCCCGTTCCCACGATCCCTCGCTGCCCATCTCCCGCCCCAGCGTCTTGACGAGCATCTCGGCGAACCAGTTCTGACTGGAGTTGAGGATGGGAAAGAGCCGATCGGCCAGCGATCGTGACGGGAACTCGACGAGCGGCTGTGCGGAACGTACGCCCAGGTAGCGAAGGCTGTCCGTGGTGGAGGAAGTGGGTCCGCCGATGCTCACGCCGCGCGTTTCGAGTGCCCGTCGCAGGGCCTGGACAAAAAAGAGATTGGGATCGGGGAGCGCGAAGTACTCGGTCTTCGCGGGATGGTCGAGAGGAACGGTTCCCTCGGCCCAGATTCGCATCGTCCCTGGTTCGCGAAAGAAATCGATAGTGCGGCGGCCACCTGGTCTGACGGTGCGAGCCCGGTTCTCGAAGTCGAAGTTGTCGAGCAACGGCTCGAAGGCGACGACCGCGGGGCTTCCGACTCGCGGGCCGGGTCCCCATGTCACATTCACGCTATTGTCGTTGAATCCGAGCCCCGAGACGGGTGCTGCATACCACCAGTTCAGGTCGTAGGCTTCCCACGCCGGGTGCACGAGCTCTGGCTCGAAGTAGCTGCCATCGCCGACCAGACCGCCGGCGACCTGCCGGATGCCGGCACTCACGATGCTGTCTGCCAGGGCGTCCATACGCGTCCACAGGTCGTCACAGGCGCCTGGGGCGAGTGAGTCTACGCCGTAGCACCGCTCCGAAAAGGTGGGATCGCCTCGTCCGTACACGACGAGATCGCCGCCCAGGGTCCCATCCACCAGCGGGCCGGTGCCGTAGACGCTCGTGATGATGCGATGATCCGGGGGGAACAGGGCGGCGGCGGCGGTTGCGACGAGGAGCTTGGCATTGGACGCCGGAATGAACAGCCGTTCCGCGTTTCGCGCATAGAGCGTGCGTCCCGTTTCATCCGTGAGATGAACGCCCCAGCTGGCGCGGTTGAATGGGCGCGCGTCTAGCAGGGCGTCGAGGCGGTTCCCCAGGCCGTCCTGGGCGACGACGGGCGAGGCGAGTAAGAGCAGGGCGAACCATCCGACGTGGGGGGATGGCACTAGGACAGGCTTCATAGAGATATTGAAAGTTCGAATGCGTCGATTGGTCGGAGGTGGTTGCGGTCGCAAGGTACGAGACCCCGGAGCGAGCGTCAATCGCGAGGTGGTGAGCGGGTGGAGGCGTGTGTCCCCGGTCCCCGCGGTGATCGTCCTGGCGAGTGTCCTGTTCCTGCCGGGGGCGCTCGATGCCCAGAATGGCGACGACGAGGAAGACCTCGTGGTTCGTGGACTTTCGTTTACGGGCAACCGCGCCATCGACGATTACACGCTCCGGGTATCCATTGCCACTTCCAACTCGTCCTTCTTCGCCCGGGCCATCCCGTTTCGCTGGTTGGGGTTCCTGGGGGAGAAGAAGTACTTCGACGAGCGCGAGTTCCGGTTGGACGTTCTGCGCATTCAGACGCTGTACCGCGCCAGCGGCTACGTGGGGGTTCAGGTAGATACCACGGTTCGCCGCAGCGACAATTCCGTGAGTCTCAGTTTTCGCATTCGCGAAGGCCAGCCGATCCGCATCACAGCGCTGTCCGTTGGTGGTGCGGACGAGATCGTATCCCAACGTCGGCTCTTGGGACGGATTCCGTTGCAGGTGGGCGACCCCTTCAACCGGCTGTTGATTCAGGCCTCGACCGATACCATTCGTGCGGCGCTGCGAAATCGGGGCTATCCCTACGCCGAGGTGTTCCGGAACTTCGACGAAGATCGCGAGAATCTCAGTGCGGACGTGCGTTTCGAGGTCGATCCCGGGCCGTTCGCAAGAATCGACACGATCGAGATCGTGGGGAACGACGAGTACGACGACAAGGTGATCCGGCGAGTGCTCTCGGTCCGGGAAGGACAGCCGTTCAGCCAGCGTTCCCTCAACGAGAGCCAGCTCGATCTCTATCGCTTGAATGCCTTCAATTACGCCAGCGTCGTGCTCAAGGATTCTCTTCCGGAGTCGCTTGACGACTCGTTGGTGACCGTGCTGGTCCAGGTTGCCGAAGGGCCGCTGCGGCGCGTGCGTCTCGGCGCCGGGTACGGTACGATCGATTGTTTTCGGACCAGGGGGTCGTGGACGTTGAATAATTTCATGGGTGACGCCCAGACCCTTGAATTGAATGCCCGCGTCTCTCGTATTGGGGCCGGCGATCCCCTCACCGCCGGCTTCGAAGAGTCGGTGTGCCCAGGTTTGCGTCGAGAGGACTCACGGTTCCTCAAGCTCAACTACAACGTGTCGGTAGCCTTTCGGGAGCCTTTTCTCTTTGACCGTCGTACCAGCGCCACGTTGTCCGTGACGGCGGAGCGTCACAGCGAGTTCCGCGCGTTTCTGCGAGAGGCGTACGGTGGCGAGCTGGCGGTCACTCGCCAAACACCGGTCCGGGTCCCAATCACGGTCACCTATGCACTGATGTTCGACCGGACGGAGGCCGATCCCGCCACCTTTTGCACGTTCCTGGACGTGTGTGATCTCCAGAGCACCGATATTTTCACGGAGTTCCGGCGGCGCTCGATGGTATCGGTCGGCGTCGTGCGCGATCGGACCGACTCTCCGCTCGATCCCACGCGTGGCACGTTGCTGCGCTTCGACGTACGGCACGCGTCCCGGTTCATCGGCTCCGATACGCTCCGCCAGTTCACCAAGGGGGTGTTCGACTTCGCGTCCCATCACCGCGTGGGCCGCCAGAGTGTGTTCAGCTGGCGGGTGCGGCTGGGCGGCGTCACCGGCCCTACCATCCAGCTGACTGGCGACGAGGATCGCTTCATACCGCCGGAGGAGCGGTTCTACGGGGGTGGTGCGAATAGCGTGCGGGGGTTCAGCCAAAACGAGCTGGGGCCGCTGGTGCGTGTGCTCGAGCGATCCCTGGATACGCTCGTCATGAACGGCGATACCGCCTTTGCACCGGACACGGTGATCCGGACGTCGCCCAGCGGCGGGGATGCGGCATTGTTTGCAAGCGTCGAGTATCGCTTTCCACTGACACGGCGGCTCTCAGGCGCGATCTTCGTGGATGCCGGTCAGGTCTTCGATCGCAACGACGAACGCACCACGCCAGGTCTCCGCGTGACGCCGGGAGCCGGAATGAGACTCGCCTCGCCGATTGGACCCATTCGCCTCGATATCGGGTTCAATCCCTACGAGCCGCAGGCGAGCCCGCTCTTCGAGGTTCGCGAGAGTCCCGACGAAGTGCTCGAACTCGTGCGGCTCCCGGATGATTTCGTGCCCCGACGGGGATTCTTGGGGCGCTTCCGGTTCCACTTCTCGGTTGGGCAGGCATTCTGATGACTCGACTCGGAGTCTGGGCGGCGATTGCAGCTTGCTGGATTGCCGGGTCGTTCCTGGGTATGGCTGGGGTGGCCCTGAGGACCGAGGTGGGGCGGGAACTGGTCTCCCGCACCGCCGTTGGATTGTTGAACGATCGTATCAACGGTCGGCTCACGATGGGCGAGCTCGACGGGTCGTTCATTGACGGTCTCGAAATTCACGATATCGTGCTGCGCGGACCGAACGACGAGACAGTCATAGCGCTCGATCGCCTGCAGCTGCGCTACCGTCTCGCCGATCTCCTGAGCCGCCGGATCGTCTTGGGCCAACTCATCCTGGAGCGACCGCGGGTGAACCTCACCCAGAGTCGGCCGGGCGCACCGTTCACGCTTGGCGAGGTCTTCGCGTCCGATTCGGGCGGCGGTGGGGGGTCAACATTCCTGATTGCCTTCAACGACGTCCAGATCCGCGACGGTTCACTTCTCATACGCACGCCGGCCGACTCGATGGACCCGGGTGTGGTGGAAGGAGAAGTGGGTGCGGAGAGTTATCTGCGTCTGCGCCGGATCGAAGGGATCACGGCGGAGTTCGACTACCTCCGGGTTTCCTCGCCCCGTCCCGAGGACCGTGGCCTGCTCGCGAACATCAGCAGGCTCGGCGCTTCGGTCTCCGATCCCGCAGTCAGTGTCGCGAATCTCGCTGGACGAGCACGGCTGGTCGGAGATTCGCTCGAGGTCGACCTCTCCGAGTTGCACCTTGCTGAAACGCGGGCGCGAGCGCGTGGGGCGCTGGTTTTTCGCGGCGGCCTGTCACTCGATTTGGATGTGGAGGTCGACCCCATTGTCACCGACGAGCTTCGGGCGCTGATACCAGAATTGCCCGCGGGGCTTCGGGGGTCGGCGAATGTCCGAGTCAATGGATCGCCGGACGGCGTGCTCAGGACCGATGCGCGCGAGCTGGATCTCGCGGGTATCGGTGGTGGGGGTGACGTACGTGGCAGGCTGGGAATCCTGTTGCGCCCCGGAGGCAACTGGGCATTTCGGGACACCGATCTCGATCTCCGTACCTTCGATCTCGAATATGTCCGGGGGTTCCTCGACACCCTCCCGGTGGCCGGACGCCTCACTGGCAACGTCAAGGCCGTGGGCCCCAAGGAGCGTCTCGCCGTTGAGATTGACGTCGTGCTGCGGGATTCGCTCGTGGAGGGTTGGCCCGAGTCACAGATCCGGGGTGCCGGCGATCTTCGGTTAGACGAGGGTCTTGTGTTTGACGGATTCCGCTTGCGCAACACCCGGCTCGATTTGGCGACCGTGCGGCGCATGCTCCCCAGCATCCAATTACTCGGTAGCATGCTGGCGAGCGGGACGCTCAATGGCCCGTGGAACGAGATGCGGTTCAACGGGACGCTCCGGCACCGGCACGCACCGGGACCGGAGAGTCTGGTGCGGGGCACGATGCGGGTGGACGCCACGGGTGATCCGGTGGGCGTGTGGGCAGACGTCTTTCTCGATTCGCTCCGTTTCGAGGGCCTCAGGTCCAGTTACCCGGCCATCATCGTGGGAGGGTCCTTTGCGGGGCGGGTGCTTCTTTCCGGGTACATGGACTCGCTGCAAATGGATGCCCGGCTCGCGGGACCCGCCGGCCGAATCGCCATCGACGGTGCGGTCCTTCTGTACGGCGGCGATTTGGGGGCGCACGACGTGGTGCTCGGGGCGGATCAGGTGAACCTGGAGCGCTTGCACCCGAAGCTGCCTCCCACGGCCGTCAATGGCGACATACGGCTGGCGGGCGTGAACCGCCCGGCCACGCCCCCTCGTTGGACGGCATCGGTGGCGCTGAGTCGGTCCCTCCTGCGCGACGTGCCCCTGGACAGCGTTCTTGGCAGGGTCGTGTTGGGGGACACGCTGCTGCGGGTGGACACGCTGGACGTGTGGACCGAGGGAATGTACGCGGACGCCCACGGGGCCATCGGCTTGGAGGCGCCGCACCGCGGCGTATTGGTGGCTAGAGCAAACGCGGACTCGATTGGTGTATTCGAGCCGCTGATGGCGGCGTTGTTGGGTCAGCCGGACTCGGCCCTCGCCGCGCTGCCGCCTTCGGGGGCCGTGGCCATCGCCATGGAGCTTCACGGAGCTCTGGACGCGTACGAGCTCGAGGCACAATTCGAGGCCCGTGACGTGCGGCGAGCAGATATCTACGTCTCACGGCTGAGCGGCAACGTTCGGTGGCGGTCTCCCTTCGTAAATGCCGTGCTCGACGCGAATCTCGATTCGCTTCGGATGGGCGGCCTGTCGTTCAGTGGCTTGGAGGCCCGCGTGCGTGGTCACGCTGACTCGATGGGTTGGTTTGCGCGCGCCCGGTTCGGGAGTATCGGTTCCTGGATTGCCGGGGGACAGCTCCTGGTGGACACGGCGGGGTACATGGTCCCGCTGGATTCGATGGCGTTTCTGCTCCCCACTGGCGCGTGGTTCTTGGACTCCGCGGCCACGGTCGCCGCGAGCGACAGCGGAATAGACTTCGGGGATCTGACCCTTCGCAGCGCCACCGGCGCGGCTCGCGTATCCCTGGACGGACGCCTCCCGCTTCGGGGACCCGCCAGTTTGCAGGGGACCTTCGAGGCCGTGTCCCTGGGGGACGTGGCTATGTTGCTCCAGCGATTCTCCGGCGAGCTCGATGGCGAGCTGAGCGGGAGGTTGCGACTCGGCGGGATCGCGCGGGCGCCCACCATCGAAGCCACCGCGTCGCTGCGCGACGGTGTTTTCCAGACTCTTCGGATTCCATTCCTCGACGGCGAGATCGACTATCGCGACCAGCATCTGAGTGGTGCCTTTGCGCTGTGGCGACGGGGCGAGCGGTTCGTGGAGGTCGACGTTCAGCTCCCCATCGATCTCGCGCTCACGGCGGTCGAGCGGCGGCAACTGCCTGGGGAACTCACCGTCCGTGCCGTGGCGGACAGCATGCCCCTGTCGTTCGTCGAGGCCGTGGTGCCGGTGATCCGGCGCAGCAGCGGGACCGCAACGGCCGACGTGGCGATCCGTGGCTCCTGGGAGGAGCCGGAGCTGGCAGGCCGAGTCACCATCCGCGACGGCGCCACGAGCTTTCCGGCCCTGGGTGTCCGCCACGAACGGTTGAACGGGACGTTGGTGCTCACCGGAGAGACGATTCGGATCGAGGAATTCTCTCTGCGGAGTGGCCGAGGCACCGCGCAGGTGAGTGGCACAGTCACGCTCGAAGAGCTCACAAGCCCGCGCCTCGACCTGCGAATCAGTGCGCGGGACTTCCACGCCGTGAACCTGCGGGATTTCCTGAACCTCAACGCCACCGGCGAACTCGAGCTCACCGGCCCTCCGCTCGGCGCGGTGGTGACGGGCTCCGGGACGGCCACCCGGGGGGAGTTCTACTTTGCGGACCTCATCACCAAGCAGGTCATCAATCTCGAGGATACGCTTTTCGCGTCGTTTGTGGATACGACGTTAATCCGTGAGCAGCGATTGGGGACCGCCTTCACGCGGCGGTTCCTCGATAGCCTGCGCGTGCAGAATCTCAGCGTCAGCATGGGCAACGACGTGTGGCTGCGGTCCAGCGAGGCCAACATCCAGCTCGCGGGTAACCTGACGGTCAACAAGGCGCGGAACGAGTATCGCATGACCGGGACGCTCGTGGCGCAACGCGGGACGTATCGTCTGCCACTGGGACCGGTGACGAGGGAGTTCACGGTGACCCGTGGCGAGGTGCGCTACTTCGGAACGACGGACCTGGATGCCGACGTCGACATCGATGCCCAACACGTGGTGCGGACTGCGCGTGGCGAGGATGTCACGGTCTTCGTGCACATCGGGGGCACAGTCTACGATCCCCGGCTCACGCTGTCCAGCGATTTTCGACCGGCGCTCTCGGAGCCCGAGATCATCAATTACCTGCTCTTCGGCGCGCCGAGCCTGCAGGCCTTGACGACCGACACACGCGGGCAAAACTCGGGGATTGGCGATCAGGCCGTCTCGCAACTCGCGGGTGTGCTCTCGGGTCAGCTCGAGTACGCGCTGATCTCGGACCTCGGGGTGCCTCTGGACTACGTGCAGATTCGCCCCGGGGACATCGGCAGGGGGCTCTCCGGGACTGAAATCGCGATTGGTAAGCAATTCACGTTGCTCGGGACGACGGCCTTTCTCACCGCGAGCCCGCGCATCTGTCCGAGGCAGGCGTTCAGCGCGGCCAACGTGGGCGCGAGCCTCGAGTTTCGGCTCACGCGCCACTGGTTGTTTGCCGCCAGCGCGGACCCGCTGCGAGGCTGTGATGGGTTGGCGACGTCGAACCTCACCTACCAGTTCGGACTCGACCTGTTGTGGGAGAAGAGCTACTGATGGCTCGGGCGCTTCTGATCTACAATCCAGTGGCTTCCCGCACCGATCCGGAGATCGTCGAGTCCATTACCAAGGTCTTTGCGCGCGAGGGGTGGCAGGTGGACGTGGCGGGCACCACCCGGCCGGGGCATGCCGATGAGCTGGCGCGCCAAGGTGTCGAGGAAGGAGTGGACGCTGTTGCCGTCTACGGGGGCGATGGGACGGTCATGCAGGCGGTCCGAGCGGTCGTGGGGCACGAGATTCCCGTTGGTCTCATCCCGGCCGGTACCGGCAACCTGCTGGCGGGCAACCTCGGCATTCCCCGCAAGCCGCAGGAGGCGGCCCGGATCGTGGTCCGCGGGGTCTCCCGGGCGATCGACCTGGGTCGGGTCGAGCGGGATGCCGAAACGCACTACTTTGCCGTCGCGGCTGGTGCGGGACTCGATGCCATCATCATGGGCGGAACCTCGACGTCGGCCAAGCGCCGCTGGGGCATGGGTGCGTACATTGCCACGCTGGCGGGCACGCTCTCCGCGCTCAAGCCCATTCCGTATCGCATTACCGTGGACGGGACCACGCTGCACACCGATGCGGTGACCGTGCTCGTGGCGAATTGCGGTGAGATCATTCCCGGGCTTCTCCGTCTCAAGGAGGACATTCGGTTCGACGACGGTTTTCTCGACGTCGTGATCCTCCGAGCGGAGACGGCGCTTCGGGGGATTGGCGTGCTTGGCCGGCTGCTCTTGGGCCGGACCACGGACACGCGACAGATTCGCTATGCGCGCGGCAGGTGCATCACCGTCGAGGCGGACGAAGTCCGACCGGTTGAAATGGACGGCGATCTGGCTGGCGAAACCCCCTTTACCGCCGTGGTGGAAGCCAGCGCCGTGCGGGTGTTGGTCCCGAACGGTCGGTGAACGAAGGCCCGCCGCGCGGGCCGTCCGGAGTCTCCAGAGAGGACTTGGAACATGCCGAAAGAAGTCGATGCCATGGTGTGTCGCGCATGCGGCAATCAGGAGCGTGCCTCGGAGGGATACCCTTGCGATGGTTGCGGCACTTTCATCTGTCTGATCTGCTCCATGCGCGGCGTCACGCACTGCAAGAACTGCCGCGACCAAGGCGCCGACGCAGCCGCCCCCCCCGAACCCAGCTAACCACCGCGCGAGCATTCCTTTCACTACACGGCGACGTCGCGGACGCACCGTCCGCGCCGGTGTATCTTTCCCGTATGCGACGACTCATCCTCTTCGATATCGATGGCACGATCCTTTGGACGGATGGCGCCGGCCGGAACGCGATCCGGGACGCGCTGCTGGCCGAGATGGGGACCGCCGGGCCCGTCACACGCTTCCGGTTCGACGGCAAGACCGATCCCCAAATCGTCGCGGAGCTCCTGACGGCAGCCGATCATCCTGCAGCGCAGTCCGAAGCGTCGGTGATGGCGGTGTGCCGTCGCTACGTCGAGCTCCTCGAACTAGAGCTCCAACAGCGCACTCGTCGCGTTCATGTGTTCGAGGGCGTGCAGACGTTGTTTGAGGCCATCGAGGCTCGGGCCGATGCCTTGCTCGGGCTGCTGACCGGAAATGTGGAGAGAGGCGCCGCACTCAAGCTCACAGCCGCCGGTATCGACTCGGCGCGCTTTCGGGTCGGCGCCTACGGATCCGACTCGCCCCAACGGGCCGAACTCCCGGCCATCGCGGCGAGCCGCGCGGCGCCCATCATGGGTCGCACGCCGACTGGCCCGGATGTCGTCATCATCGGTGACACGCCAGCGGACATGACCTGCGGCCGAGGCGTCGGTGCCCGCGCCATTGGTGTTGCCACCGGTGCGTACTCGGTGAATGAGCTGATGCATGCCGGGGCGTACGCCGCGTTCGAAACCCTCAGCGACACCGCTCGGGTGCTCGACGCCATCGAGGCATGAGCAGCCCGCAGCTCCTCCTTCCGCTGCGCATCCCCGAACTCGGACCGCACCTGGGCAAGTTGATCGTGGGTACCGGGCGATCGCCTGGTGGATTTCAGCTCGACGCCATGCGCCACCGACTCGTTTCGCGTGTGCTGAACGCGGCAGGCGAAGCTCGCCGGCTGGCAGCACGTGGTGAGCGAGCATCGGCCGTGGCCGCGTTGAATCGCGAGGTCTGGCTCGAGTCGTGGGAGGAGGCCGTGTCCGGGGTGGCGGAAACGTTGATGGAAGTCGTGGATCGTCACTTGGCCGCAGAAGCCCAAGCCGTGAAGATGCCGCGCCGGTTACGGGCTCGCGTCGCACTCGGGGCTGCGGAGAAGCGGGCCCTCACGGCCCGGCTGGGATCCGCAGGGGCGGGGTTGGTGCCGGTGCTCGACGAGTTAGAGCGTCGAGGTGCGGCAGCGTTGGTGGCCACGGCGCGTGAGCGCGACGCGGTGGCGGCGTGGCAGGCAGGACTGACCGCGGCAGCCCGTCGGCTCGAAGCGGCGTGGATCGCACTCGAAGATGCGGTGGAGACGCAGGTGAGGCGGTGGCTCACGGTGGCGGATGACATTTCGCGGTGGCGCAAGCCACTCTGGCCGGTACTGGTGGTTGGGTCGTTCGCTCTGGCAGGCGCCACGTGGCTCGGTCTGGTCTTCGGGGGCTACGTGACGGCTCCGCTCTGGCTCCGCGGTGTCTGGTCCGCCATCGTCGGTCCATGAATGCCGTCGGCGTAGGCATCGATTTGGTCGAGGTCGCGAGGGTGATCCAGATGTTGGAGCAACACGCAGACCGGGCCGTCGAACGCCTCCTCACTGATGGTGAACGCGAGTACTGCTTTGCCCAGGCGCGACCCGCCGTCCACATCGCCGCGCGCTTGGCGGCGAAAGAGGCAGCGTTCAAGGCGCTCTCCCCCAGCGGTGAGACTGCCTACCTCCCGTGGCGTGAGTTCGAGGTCATACGAGCTCCCGACGGCGTCCCGAGCCTCAGGCTTCACGGCAAAGCCCGGGAGACCGCCGGGCGGCTGAAGGTGGCGTCCACCATGGTCTCCCTCACCCATACCCAAGAGCACGCAGCCGCGGTCGTCATCCTCCTTGCCGAATGAGGCGTGGTTGCATCTGCGATTGTTTCGGTCTAGATTGCGGTCGCGAAACTAGTTGAGAATGAGTCTCATTCTGCTCTCCCGACGTCTTTTCCCGCTCTTTCTCGCGGTCTTGCTGATCCGTCCGGATGTAGTGGCGGCGCAGGGACCCGATATCGCTCGTGCCCGCCGTCTCATCGACATCGCGACCATTGCCTTGGCCGAGTACGCAGAGGGAGTGATCGATGGGGACGTCCTGCGGGTCGAGGAGCTGAACGAGGCCCGTCTGTTCCTCGAGCAAGCGCGCCCGGCGGCGGTGGAGTTCGGTGTCGAAGACATCGTAAACGAGATGGCGCGGGGTGTGAACGCCCTCAGTCCGCACGCGGAGCTGGAAAGCCTCCTGTCGCGTCTGCGGCGCGAACTGGAGTCCGCGCTCGGCGTGGCCCTCGACCCGCTCCCGTCCGCGGCACCATCGCTGGCGCGCGGCGCCGCGGTCTACAGGCAGGCTTGTGCGGCATGCCATGGCGAGACGGGGGCGGGAGGTCCACTGGCATCGACGCTCGATCCTCCGCCCGGAGACCTCACTGATCGCGCGGCGCTCGCCGGCGTTACCGTGACCGAGTTTTTCCGCAAGATCAACGTCGGCGTGGCCGGCACCGCGATGCCGGCGTTTGCGGATCAGCTGGCGATGGACGATCGGTGGGCGGTGGCGTTGTATGCCGCGTCGCTGCGATGGCCGTCGCCGAGTAAACAGGCCATCGAGCTCATGGCGAGCGGGTGCCCCGGGTGTCTGCTCTCGTTGAGTGACTTTGGTACGACCGCCGGTCTGAGCGACGATACGCTGCGTGCCGTGGTCGTCGAGCGGTTGGCGCTGCGTCCCGACGATACGCTGCTTCCCGAGCTCGTGGGCTACGCGCGCGCGGCCGGGGCGCGGGAGCATCTCGGTGCCGACGTGGAGCTGGAAGCCGCGCGGGTGGTGGCACGATCCGGGGCGCTGGTGGAGTCCGCGTTGGCGGCGGCGACGGCGGGCGACCGTGAGCTCGCCGACCAGCGGGCGGTGGACGCGTACCTCGCGTTTGAGCGAGTGGAAACCAGAGTACGCGCGCGCGATGCCAGGGCCGCCGCCCGCGTCGAGGCCGCCTTTGCCGAGCTCCGAGGCGCGCTGGCAGGCGGCTCGGCCTCGGAATGGGAGACGAAGCAGGCCGAGGTATCAGCGGCGTTGGAGGGAGCGCTCGACCGGCTGACGACGCAGGCGTCCCCATGGGTGCTCTTCAGTCAGTCGCTGATCATCATGTTGCGCGAGGGTCTCGAAGCCATCCTGATTATCGGTGCGCTGGTCGCGTTTCTGACTCGAGCCGGCGCGGGAGCCCAAAAACGCGAGATCGGGTGGGGCGTGCTGGCGGCCCTCGGGGCCAGCGCCATTACCGCCGTCGGGTTTGCGACGCTGTTCGGAAGTGCGGTGGTGGAACAGGAAATCCTCGAGGGCGTGACGATGCTAGTGGGGTCGGCGGTCCTGTTTTGGGTTTCCTACTGGCTCGTGTCCAAGATCGAGGTTCGGAAGTGGCAGCAATTCGTGCGCGCCCAGATGCAGCGTGCGCTGAGGAGCAAGCGGACCTGGGCGCTCGCCGCAGTAGCGTTCCTTGCGGTCTATCGCGAAGGCTTCGAGACGGTGTTGTTCTACGCCGCGTTGTTTTCGAGCGCCGACGGTGCCGTGGGAGGATCGTCAGCCATCGTGGTGGGAATCCTGATCGGCTCGGCGCTCTTGGGGGTGATCTACTATCTCATGCAGCGGTTTGGCGTTCGGCTCCCTCTCAAGCCGTTCTTTGCGGTCACGAGCACGTTGCTCTACGTCATGGCGTTTAGCTTCGCGGGCCAGGGTGTGGCGGAATTACAGGAAGCCGGGGTCATCTCGCTCACACCGCTGTCGTGGATTCCGAGCTTGCCGGCCCTCGGAATCTTCCCCACCTTGCAAACAGCTGTTAGCCAGCTGGTGCTGTGTGTCGCCCTCGGGGTGGCGCTGGTTTGGATCTTCTGGCTCGAGCCAAAGACGGTGCGGGCCCGCGCCTGAGCTTCCAGCCCCGCGGCGCGCGGCCGCTGGCCTCAATCAACATCATGGACACTCCTGACCGGCGTTCGTCGTGCTCATCCTCCCGGCACGGCGCAGGATTCGCCGTGCCGGGATTCCACTCGACGCAGGCGCACCCTGTACCGTGGGGTAGGGTAATCGAGAAAGCGTAGCATGAACGGCGAGTCTAGCGGCGATCTCCTTCGCCTCGAACTCTTATGCTTTGGGCCACCCACCGCTCGGGTGGGCGGCGACACTCCGCCCCCGGACGTTTTGTGGCGCAAGCACCTCGCGTTGCTGGTGTATCTGGCCCTCTCTCCCGATCTCACGCGCACGCGGGAGCATCTGCTGGGGCTGCTCTGGCCCGAGAAAACGCAGGATAAGGCACGGCATTCGCTCAACGAGGCTACCCGACGGCTCCGGACTGGCTTGGGCGCAAACCGGCTGATCTCCCGGGGAGACTCCCTGACGCTCAACCGAATCGACCTCGACGTCGATGCCCTGCGATTCGACGATTTAGCACAGCGCGATCCCGAGGCGGCAACGGCGCTGCTCCGCGGCGATTTTCTGGAAGGATTCACCGTCGACGGCTCCACCACGTTCGAGGATTGGTCGAGCGAGCGGCGATCGCACTATCGGGCGGTGGGCGCGCGGTTGTTGGTGCGGGAAGGCGAAACCGCACTCGCGGCGAGTCGCTTCCCGACGGCGCGTGACACCGCCCGCGAGGCGTTGGCACTCCTACCCGGTCACGAGCCGGCGGTGAGCCTTGCCATGAGGGCAGCGGCGCTTTCGGGTGATGCCTCGAGCGCGCTCGCGGTGTTTCATGAGTTTCGCGAGCGCCTCCAAGACGAGTTGGGGGAAGCACCGAGTCGTGAGCTCGAAGCCCTGGCAGAGCGGATTCGGTCGGAGCGATGGCGCCGGCTGACCGGTAGGCACGCCGACCCCGAACCGGCGCTGATCATGCAGCCGGGCGTGCACGATCGTGCCTTCGCCGTCGTGGAGGAGGGTGTTCGGAGCGGCGCTCGGGCGTTGGTGATTACGGGTGACCCCGGCCTGGGCAAGACCCGCCTCCTCACTGAGAGCGTCGAGCGGCTACAGTTGGCCGGTGCCGCGGTGGTGGTGGCGCGACCCCTGGAGAGCGATCACGATGCGCCGTGGAGCGCCCTCCGCCAGCTGATGCATGCGGGGTTGGCCGATGCCCCCGGACTCGCCGGGGCCGATCCCGACGCGTTGGGGGTGTTGGCTGCCATCGTTCCCGATCTGGCCGACCGGTTCGATTCCATTCCACCGCGAGACGTGGGGCACGTGGTGACATCGCTCACCTCGCTCCTGCGAGCCGTCGCCGACGAGCACCCGCTTGGAATCGCGCTCGACGACGCGCACTTCGCGGATGGGTCGACCCTAGGCGCGCTTGGCGAAGCGATTCGGCAGGTGCGATCGGCGGGGGTGGTGTTGATCCTCGCAACACAGCCAGCGAGCGAAGATCTGCCCCGCGAACTGGTGAAGCTGCTGGGCGATGTGGGTCGCGGTATTCCCGGTACCATTGTGCAGCTCGCCCCGCTCGCCGATCAGGCCATGGTCGACCTGGTGGCCGGTCTCGCCGGGTGGTGCGAAACACCCGACGATCGCGATCGTCTTGCTCGCCGCATCATCCACGAGGCACAGGGGAACCCGTTTCTCGCCGTAACGTTGCTGCGAGACTTGCAGCAGACCTCGACGCTGAAACGTGATCTCTTGTCGTGGCCGCCGCCGCGGGAGACCTACGAATCACCGCTGCCCAATGTACCGGCTCCGGTGCGGATGGCGATCGTTGCCCGCTTTTCCGCACTGGCTGAAGAAACTCGACAGGTCCTGCGGGTGGCCAGTATCGGTGGACTGGCGTTGGATCCGGCGCTCATTGCGGCGCTCACCGATCTTCCGGAGAGCCGTGTGGAAGATCAGGTGGATCGGCTGGAGCAAGCGAGGTTCGTCACGTTCGAGGGCGAGCGCTTTGCGTTTGCCGCACCACTACTGGCCGAGGTCGTGTGCCTGGAATGTCTCACCCCCGGTCAGCGCGAGCGCCTCCGCAAACGTGCCATCGGCGCCCTGGCGGAGCGAACCGACGTCGAGTCCCGAGTTCTCCGTGCGGAGCTGCGGGCCCGTGTCGAGCCCGGCCCCAACGCGTTTGCCGATGCCGTGGCCGTGGCCCATGCGGCGCTGGAGAACGGTTCCGACCGCACGGCCCGCCGCGCACTCCATGCGGCGCAGCGCGCCGCTCGCGGATGTGGCGAAGACGCCCAGGCCACGTTGGCAGAGCTCCGAACCAAGTTCGAACGGGCATGAGACGGGGATAAACGAAGCGGGGGCGGGGACCCTCCTTCCCCGCACCCCGCGGCCGGCTGAAGGTCCTCTGGGAGCAGATCGAGGACGGTGGGAGCCGGCAGGACCTTCGTGGTCGGGCAACGACTCGATATCGTCTCCTCGAAGTTGAGTGTCCGGGCCGACGGCAGCGTGAGCATAGGTGCCGGCAGTCAAGCGAGGCACAAGTGGAAAGGGTGTCGCGGTCAACCCGTTGCCAATGGCCTTTTCCAGCAATGGGCGAGCGGATGGCGCCTCCGCTCCCGCGGGCCGCCGGGCCCGCGAGCGTTCAGCAGGCCATGTTGCCGGGGTTGCGGTTGGGGGGCACCACCACCTTTGCTGGGAGTGTCTCATTCGACGCGATTTTCTGCCTCTGGTTCGTGAGGAGCTCGACGGGCGCTTCCAGGTCGATCGTGAGATCGCTCGTGGTGGTGCCGCCCGCGTGTTCCTTGCGACGAATGCGTCCGGACACCCCGTCGCGCTCAAGGTTCTGCACCCCGCGCTCGCCGTGTCCGTGGCGGCCGACCGATTTCTCCAAGAGATCGCGATTCTCACCCGCTTGGATCACCCGCACATCGCGAAGTTGCTGGACTGGGGTGAGACGGACCGGGTGGTGTACTACGCAATGGCGTTCGTGGACGGGCCCACGCTCCGTGACCATATCGATGCCGTCACGCACTGCACGTTGGCGGACACGCGCCGGATCGGCCGAGATCTCCTCGACGCCCTCCAGTACGCGCACGGCGAGGGGATCGTCCATCGGGATGTCAAGCCGGACAACATTGTGCTGTCCGGTCGCGGGGCCGTGCTGCTGGATTTCGGTATTGCCCGCGCGATTGCCCGGGCCGGTACTGATCGACTGACGCGATCAGGCTTTTGCGTGGGCACGTCGGCGTACATGAGTCCAGAACAGGTGCAGGCCTTTGAGGACATCGATGAGCGCACCGACCTCTATTCGTTGGGCTGTGTTCTGTTCGAATGCCTTGCTGGAACGCCGCCGTTCACGGCGCAGCGTGAAGACGTCGTGCTGCGTCAGCATATCGAGGGTAACGTTCCTGATATTCGGTCGGTGCGTGATGAGGTGGACGAGCGGTTGAGCCGGACGCTTGCCAAAGCGCTGGCCACGGATCGCGAGGCCCGGTGGCGGTCCGCTCGCGAGATGTTGGCCGAGTTGCGGCCAGAGGCCCGCTAGGGTCGGGTGGCTCGCTGTGGATGAACGACTGCCTCCGGCGGGATGCGAAGCTCGTCGGATGTCGACCACCGAACCATCAGCCCCACCCCCAAGAGGACTACGGCGGTGCTCGCGGCCTGCGCCAGCGTGAACGGTCCCAACACCCGATCGTCCTTGGCGCGCAGAAACTCCACGAGGAATCGCTCGACGCCTGCGAAAATCAGGTACACGCTGAAGAGCCAGCCCACGGCATGGCGGTGCTTCCGGAGACGCCATAGCACCCAAAACACCGCGAGCATCGCAGCCACTTCGTAGAGCTGGGTGGGGTGCACGGCGAGAAGCTCGCCGGGGGTCATCCCGGGAGGGACATCCACGCCAAAGAGCGTCGCCAGGTTCTGCGCCGTGGTGGGAGGCAACCCCTCGGGAAATCGCATCCCCCACGGAAGACGGGTCGGCACCCCGTAGTCGTCCTGAACTAGAAAGCAGCCGACACGGCCGAGGGCATACCCAAGTGCGAGTCCAGGAGCCGCGAGCTCCAGTGTGAGTCGCATCGGGACGCGCCGAATCCACCCGTTCAAGAGGACGGCCGCGGTCCCGCCAATGAACCCGCCGTACCACACCAGCCCGCCGCGCGACAGCAGCGCTCCCGGATCGCCGTAGAGCGCGACGTACCAGAGTTTCGCTCCGAGAATGCCTCCAATGACCGCGGCCACCACGATGTCGGCCGCGTAGGCGTCGTTCAGACCCCGCTCCCTGAGCGCGTGCTGGATCACCCATCCGGCCATCAGGAAGCCGACCATCATCATGAGACCGTAGCCCGTGATTTCGATGGGCCCGAGGTGGAAGACCAGGGGATAGACGGTCATGAGGTCTTGGGGTCGGACGTGGTGGGAGCGGACGGCCGCCGTAGGCCCGGCCATCGCATTCGCGGATCCGCTTCCAGGTACCAATTGCTGGCGTGACCGCGTTCGAGGTGAAACCAACCGGCCCGGGCGATCATGGCGGCGTTGTCGAGATTCAGACGGGGGCGGGCAACCGCCACGCGGACGGTACGGCCAAACCTAGCGGCAAACGCGGCACGAAGGGCGCGGTTGCAGGCCACCCCTCCACCCAGCACTACGGTTGGATAGCCCGTGCGGTCCACGGCGGCGGACGTCTTGCCCACGAGGACGTCTAGCACGGCAGCCTGAAATGAAGCAGCGACATTCGCCCGTTCGCTTACGAGATCGTCCAATGCGCGAACGGTATGAAGGACGGCGGTCTTGAGCCCGCTGAAGGAGAAATCGAACCCATCGCCCAACATCGGGCGGGGCAGGTTGAAGCTCGGCGAGCCCTCGGCTGCCAATCGCTCGATAGCGGGCCCACCCGGATACTCCAATCCCAGCATGCTGGCCACTTTGTCGAAGGCCTCACCGGCCGCATCGTCTCTGGTCTCTCCGAGCACCACATACTCGCCCCACGCCGGCACATCGAGCAGCAGCGTGTGCCCGCCGGAGACGATGAGCGCGATGAATGGCGGTTCCAGGTGTGGATCTTCGAGCGTCGGGGCGAAGACGTGGCCCTCGAGATGGTGCACGCCAATGAGGGCGCGATTGCCGGCCGCCGCTAGGGCCTTACCGTAGCAAAGCCCCACGAGGAGTGAACCGATCAAGCCCGGTCCGGCGGTGACCGCAATCGCGTCCACGGCGCCGAGCGGGATCCCGGCTTCCGCCAGTGCGCGGTCTACGACGGGGCCGATGGCACGGACGTGCGCCCGACTCGCCAACTCGGGGACGACGCCGCCGAAGATCTTGTGCACATCCTGGGACAGGATCACCAAGCTGGCGAGCTCGGGCCCTCGTCCGTTTCGCACGAGCACGGCCGCGGAGGTTTCGTCACATGAGGTTTCGATGCCCAGGACGACATCAGCCACGTGTCCTCCGGCGCACCACGACCGTATCCGGAGAGGCCACGGCTTGAATTCCCGAAGGTGCCACGATGTTCAAGCGGACGACTTGCTCGGGATCGTCGCGCCTGAAGACCGCCACCGCCTCCACGCTGTCGCGGGTCAGCCGAGCCAGCCGGGCGCTCCTGCCCCGCACCGTCACCACGATGGCGGGCGGCTGACTCTCCCACTGACCGGCTTGGTCTCTTGGGAGGACGACGGGTACGCCCATGAGCACGCGTTCCGAAATGGGCCCCACGTCGACCGCGACTTCCACTTGTGCTGGTGAGACGCGCACCATCCCCATGCCGGACGTATCGAGGGGGACGGACTGCCGAACCGGCCCGGCGAGCCCGGTGAGTTCCAGGGGCAGCGTCGGCACCGACTCGATGCCACCCACCAGGCCGGCCGGTCCTCGCACCGTCACCGAGCTCGGTGCCAAGGCGAGGCCGAATTGCGAGTAGCCCGAGTCCGGCCGCACAGTGACGC
Source organism: Gemmatimonadales bacterium (assembly GCA_041615815.1). Taxonomy (GTDB): domain Bacteria; phylum Gemmatimonadota; class Gemmatimonadetes; order Gemmatimonadales; family GWC2-71-9; genus JBDHDH01. The sequence goes on from JBFJCP010000021.1 coordinate 37,483, forward strand.
GAGGGGTGACCTGGACCCTCCGTTGCGCCAGGTTATCCATCTGCACCACGATGATCCGCGGCTGGATGTCCTGCACATTGACGTTTGCGTTGTCCACACTGCTCAATTCGGCGGGTGAGAGCTCCAAGGCGTAGGATGTACCGGTGACCGTATCGGGCACGATCCGTCTGATGACCGGAGGCGCGGCGTAGAGCTTGATGAGTTCACGGGAGGTTCCGGCGTACAGCGCCTGGACCGGCGGGAGCGAACGCGTCAGGGTCCTGCCTTCGGGCAGTCGGACTTGCAACTCCACGGGGACCAGCTGAGTGGTTGGTTCTTCGGCGGCCACCACTGCCCACAACACAGCCGAGAGGACTAGGGCGGTGATCTTGATGGGCCAGTTCGTAAACAGCCAGTCGGGGACTTTAGGAGCCACTGACCTCGGCCGGTCCTCCGCCCCCAACACCGAGAAGTTGGCGGAACAGAGCTTTCTGGGTCGGGTGATCCCACTCGAGTGGGCCAATGACCTTCTTGACGATCACCCCTTCCCGATTGATGACGAAGCTTTCCGGGTACCCGGTGACTTGATACGTGGTTTCGATCCGGCCCGACCGATCGTGCAGGATTTCGAACGTGAGGTCTCGCTCTCGGACCCACTGCATGACGTGGTCTGGGCCCGCCTCGTCCACGCTCAGCGCCACGATCCTCAATCCGTGAGGACCGAGTTCGTCGAAGAGCCGCTGCATGGAAGGCATCTCGTACTCACACGGGCCACACCAGGTGGCCCAGATGTTGAACAGTACGACCTCGCCTTCGTACTGCGCGAGGCTGACGCTGTCCCCCTCGGTCAGATGAGCCGCGCGGAAGCTTGGCGCCCGCGTGCCCACGGCTACGGGCGTGTTCTCCGGCGCCATGGCGACGCCGAGGGTCAGGGCAACACCCAGACCTGCCACGATGCTTCCGACGGCGATCCACTGTCCTCTGTTTCTCATATCACACTACCGCGTAACAACGTTTTCGTAGTTCGCGCACTTGGGCGCGGGGATCCTTGGATCTAAATATGGCTGACCCGGCCACAAACGTATCTGCCCCGGCGGCCCGAGCCCTCCCGATGGTGTCTGGGGCGATGCCGCCATCCACCTCGAGACGAGCCGCGCTGCCCCGCTCCTGCAGCAGCTGGCGGGCCCGGGCGATCTTACCCGTCGCGGCCGGGAGATAGGCCTGCCCGGCAAATCCCGGGTTTACGCTCATAATGAGCAACAAGTCGAGATCGGCGACGAGTTCCGCGGCGTGGGCCAGTGGCGTCCCGGGATTGAGCGCAAGACCGGCCAGCATCCCCCTCGCCCGCACCGCCTCGAGCTGCCGCTGCGGGTGCCGAGTGGCTTCGGGATGAAGTGTGAACACCGAGGCCCCCGCGTCGGCGAACGCCTCAATGTAGCTCTCGGGTTCTTCTACCATCAGGTGGACGTCCAGCGGCAAACTGGTGACTCGCCTGAGCGCCTCGATCATCTTGGCACCAAAGGAGAGGTTCGGAACGAAACGACCGTCCATGACGTCCACGTGAATCCAATCCGCACCTGCCTCCTCGACCGCTTGGACCTGCTCCGTCAGCGCCAGCAGGTCGGCGCTCAACACGCTCGGAACGATGTAGAGGTCCTGACTCACTGGGGGCTTCGACGGGCCAGTACGAGATTGACGGCCGTCGCCGGCGCGCTGAGCGTTCCGGCCTCGGGGTCTTGCTCGATGACCGTCCCCGGGACGCCGCTGAAGGAGGTCCTGGCGTAATAGGTACCCACGTTGAGTCCCGACTGACCCAGCAGCATCCGCGCCTGCTCGAGACTCATCCCTGTGAGATCCGGGACCACGATGGTGGGCGCGCCGAGGCTCACCACCAAGGTCACCGTAGCTGTGGGTAAGAGCGCAGTTCCCGCGGGCGGCCGGGTCACGATGACGACATCCTTGGGTAGCGGGGCCTGCGTCGTTTCCAAACCACCCACTTCGAGACCCGCCGATTCGAGCAGTGTGCGCGCCAGGCCGACGTCGTACCCAGCCAAGTCCGGGACCGGCACCCGTCGAGGCCCACTGCTGACCTGCAACGCGACCGACGTGCGCTCGGGGACGGCGATTCCGGCTGGTGGATCCTGCCAGACCACCGCGCCCCGCGGGGCGCTGGGGTGGTTGACGGATGTCACGTCGCCCGTGTTGAGCCCGGCGTCAGCCAGCGTCGTGCGCGCGATCTCGGCATCCATCCCGAACAGGTGTGGCACCACCTTCTCCGAGGCGAAGATCGGCGCCGGGAAGATCACGAATACCGCGACCAGATAACCAACGGCGAACGCGCCCACGACACTGGCCAGTGCAATGATCCACAGGCGACTCCCGAGGCCCCGGATGTACTCGACCAGCCCGGACCAATCGATGGGCGATGCGGTGTGACGACGAATTCTCATGGCTGCATGCGGAGCCTGGCCCCGTATCCCCCGTCTGTTCCTGCTTCGGGTGGGAAGATATACAGATCGTCGCCCTCCCGCGTGAACTGCGGGCTCCCGGCGAGCAGCCGGTCTACCTGCTCGGCGTTTTCCTCGGGCTCCAGGGAGCATGTGAGATAGACGAGCAGACCGCCCGGCCGAACGGTTTTGGACGCCCCGCGGAGGAGGGCTGCCTGCGTTTGGATCAAACGCCGCAACCGGTGCGCGCTGAGCTGCCAGCGCGCGTCTGGATGACGAGCCATGGTGCCGGTGGCGCTGCAGGGTACGTCCAACAGGACCACGTCGAAGGTCGCCCACGGAAAGGGTGGATAGCGCGCGTCGGCAGCGGCCACGGGAATGCCGGCGGCTACCCGTCTGAGGGTGTCGAGCAACTTGGGCAGCCGCTCGCGGCGGAGGTCCGAGGCGATGACGCGGCAGCGCGGCGCCAGCAAGGCCGCCTTCCCGCCGGGCGACGCGCAGGCATCCCACACGAGGGCGCCGTCCGGGATAGCGGCGAACCGAAGCAAACGTGCCTGGGCAGCGTCCTGCACCACGAAGGCACCCTCGTGGTACCCCGGGAGCTCGCCCACCCGTGTGCCCGTCACGCTGAATCCCTGCCCGCCGGGGGCCGGCTGCGCCGTGACGCCGTGTTCCTCGAGTGCCCTTCGGAGCGCTTCCACGCTCCATCGTGCCGGTTGGATGGTCAATGGGGGAACGTGATTGTTGTGACGCAAGAGGGCCTCGGTGCGCTCCGACCCGTAACGCGCGACCCAGCGCTCAACCAACCACGCAGGATGGGAATGGCGGTCGGCCAGCGACGTGCTCGGCGGAGTCACCGTGCGCGCCTCGCCCTCGCGCGCGAGACGGCGCAGCACCGCGTTGACGAGTCCAGCGGGCCGCTGACCGAGTCGCTCTTTGGCGAGCGCCACCGCGGTTTGGACTGCGGCGTAGGGAGGAACCCGCGTAAGATGGGTGAGCTGGTAGGCGCCGATGCGGAGGACGTCTTTCAAATCGGCGGGAGCGCCACGCCAGTCTCCCGTAAACAACGGCTCGAGGCGGGAATCGAGCTCGACACGGTGTCGGAGTACGCCGGCAGCGATCTCGTGGGCTAGGCGGCGGTCCGCGTCGTCGAGTCCCGTGACCGCGTTCTCACGGGCGCTGGCAAAGGTTTGACCCGCTCGCACGCCCCGGAGGACATCGGAGGCGGCGCGGCGGGGATCCGCTCCGCGGCCGGTGGTCAGTCCAGCATTCCCTTCGTGGGACTGGATGGCACGGCGATCTCGCGGCGGGGCATACGACCGGCGAGAAAGGCAAGTCGGCCGGATTCGACGGCTTGGCGCATGGCCGTCGCCATGGTCACGGGATCGGCGGCCGCGGCAATGGCGGTGTTCATGAGGATGCCGTCGACGCCCTGCTCCATGGTCACGCAGGCGTCGGATGCCGTTCCGACCCCGGCGTCCACGATGACCGGAACCGAGAGGCGGTGCTTGATCAACCTGATGGTGTACGGATTGATCAGGCCCATGCCGCTGCCAATCGGGGACGCGAGCGGCATCACCGCGGCGCACCCGGCGTCCTCCAGCCTAAGCGCCGTCACCAGATCGTCATTCGTGTAGGCCATGACCTGGAATCCCTCTTGGACGAGGGTGCGCGTGGCTTCCAGGAGTCCTTGCACGTCCGGGAGCAGCGTCGCTTCGTCGCCGATGACCTCCAATTTGATGAAGTCGTTGAACCCAGCCTCCCGGGCGAGGCGGGCATAGCGGACGGCATCGCCCGCGGTGTAACAGCCTGCCGTGTTGGCGAGCAGGAACCAGCGTGATGGATCCAGGTGGAAGAGCATACCCTCGTCTTTGGTACGATCCAGGTCGACGCGGCGGACGGCCACGGTGACCATCTCGGCCCCGGATGCCTCGATAGCCCGCACCATGGTCGTATTGTCGGCGTACTTGCCCGTTCCAACCATCAGTCGGGACTGGAAGGTGTGTTGGCCGATGACGAGTGGTCGATCGGTAACCTTGGGTGTTGTTGCCGAACCTGTCATCGCTTCAACCGCCCCCGACGAAATGCACGAGCTCCACGCGGTCGCCGTCGCGGAGCGCGGTGTCTGCGAGCTTGGGCCGTCGGACAATCGTGCGATTGAGCTCGACGACCACGCGTCGAGGATCCAGGTCCAGCTGCGCGAGGAGCTCCAGAAGCGAGGGCGAACCTGCAAGCTGTCGTTCGTCGCCGTTCACGACGACGGTGATCGTGTGTGTGCTCATGCTGTGTGCTCTTTCAAAGATAGCAGCAAGGCCTGGGCGGCCGCACCGGGATCAGCGGCATGCCAGAGTGCCGTGACCACGGCGACACCCCACGCGCCGGCTGCCAGGCTGGGTGCCACCCGCTCCTCGCTCACCCCCCCGATGGCCAGGACCCGCGGGCGCTCGGCGGCGGTCAAGGCGGTGGGACCGAGTGGTGGAGTTTCGGGATGCGTTGGCGTTGGCCAAATGGGACCGAGGAAGACGTAGTCGGCACCGCCGTCCAGAGCCACTCGTGCCGCCCGGGGGCTGTGCGTGGACCGTCCCACGTAGAGCGTGGTACCGACGAGGCCTCGGATTGCCGCCGTGGGAAGGCCGGTTTCCGGGGCGTGGATACCGGCGGCGGCTGTTCCGAGCGCGACGTCGACGCGGTCGTTGATGACCACGAACGCGCCGGCAGCGACGAGACGAGTGGCGATTTCGGCGAGCCGACGGGCGTGGGTGGTGCGCCCCCGGACGTGCAAGGCCACCGGACCGGCCCGGACGATCGTGCTCGCCCGTTCGAGGAAATCGGGTCGCGTGAGGATGTCATCGTTGGTGACCGCGTGTAAACGCGGCAGTGGGTGAATCACCCGAAACGATCACCTTTCACCGCCCCGCGTCCGCGCAGCCACTCCGATGCGGCCATCCGGTGCTTGCCCTCTGGCTGTACGTCGAGAAACTGCAGGGCCCCGTCTCCCGTGGCGATGACGAAGGCAGGGTCCGTTTCGACGATCTCTCCCGGCTGTTCATCGCTCTCCCACTCGTCAGCGGGCCGTGGGCCAAAGAGCTTGATTACCCTTCCGCGGATGGTCGACCACGCGCCGGGCTTCGGGTCGAGGGCTCGCGCCTGACGGCCAATGGCGCGGGTCGATTCCTCCCATCGGATGCGGGCGATCTCCCGGGTGATCTTGGGGGCGTAGGTCGCGTGTTCGTCGTCCTGCGTTTGCACGGCCAGCGCGCCGATCTCGAGGAGCGCGAGGGCTTCGACCAGGGCCAGCGCACCGAGTTCGGCGAGCCGAATGGTGAGCTCCCCGCCCGTTTCATCGGGGGCGATCGGGGTGGAGACCTGGTGCAACACGGGTCCGGTGTCCATGCCAGCTTCCATCTGCATGATGCTGATCCCGGTTTCGTCCAGGCCCTGCAGGATCGCGTGTTGAATGGGCGCTGCACCGCGGAGGGCTGGGAGCAGCGAGGCGTGGACATTGATCATCCCCCGGGGGGGGAGCTTCAACAGCTGCGGCTTGAGGATATGGCCATACGCCACCACGACGCCCAAGGTGGGGTCGAACGGCCGCAGCTCCTCCAAGAACCCCGGATCGTTTGGCCGCTCGGGCTGCAATACGGGGATGCTCTCCTCGTCGGCGACGACTTTGATGGGGGGGGGAATGAGCTGCGTGCGGGATCGCCCTTGGGGTCGGTCCGGTTGGGTGACGACCGCGCCCACCTCGAACCCCTCGCCGACCAGGGCACGCAAGGATGGAACTGCGAAATCCGGGGTGCCGAAGAAGACGATGCGCACGGGTCAGCGTCGGGCGCTGGCGGGTGAGACCTCCTTCAGATAGCCTGTCTGTCCCTTCCGCATCTTCTGCCATTTCTTGAGCAACATGCGTCGCTTGAGGGGGCTCAGATGGTCGAGGAACAGCACGCCGTCCAGGTGGTCGATCTCGTGCTGGATGGCTCGGCTCTTGAGGTCTGAAACCTCGATCCGGCGTCGCGAACCGTCCAGGTCGGTCGTCTCGACGATGATGTGCTCGGCGCGGTCCACGTCCGCGAAGATCTCGGGGATCGAGAGGCATCCCTCTTCTGCGCGGGTGGAGCCGTGACGCGCTACGATCACGGGATTGATCAACACGACCGGGTCGTCATCCCCGATATCGACCACCGCCACGCGGTGGCTCTCGCCCAGTTGGTTTGCGGCGAGTCCGATACCTTTGTCCGCACGCATGGTATCGAAGAGGTCCATCACCAACGTGCGAATACCCTCATCGATATTGTCGACGTCTCGCGCTTGCTCGCGCAGCACGGGAGAGCCCAGAAGATGGATGGGTCGAAGGGCCACTACCGCTTCCCCTCTGCAGTCTTTTCGCCGGGCGAACGAATCTCGGCAATCCGGTCGAGCTGGACGACGACCCGAGATTCACCGCTCTTGACGGTGATCTTGCCGTCCTTGATGTGGACTACTTCTCCAACGATGCCGCCTGCCGTCACCACCTCGTCTCCCCGTTTGATTTGTTGCAAGCGCTCACGGTGGCGCTTCTCCTGTTGGGCGCGCGGCCGAATGATCAGGAAATAGAAGATGGCAATGATGGCCAGCATTTGGAACAGAAAGATGACCATCCCACTTCCGCCCGCCTCACCGGACGGCGCAAACAGGAACAACGCTTCGAGTCTCACTGCGTGCCTCGCGCGGTATAACGGTCTAACCACTCAGGGTGCCAAGACCCAAAGGTCCCGGTCTGGATGTGCTCGCGGGCCTGTGCCGCAAGCCTGACGAGAAAGCGCACATTGTGTAGCGAGAGCAGGCGAAGGCCGAGAAGCTCATCAGCGACGAACAGATGCCTGAGATATCCTCGGCTGTACGTCCGGCAGGTCTCGCAATCGCAGGTCTCGTCCAACGGTCGGGGATCGGTTCGGTGCGCCGCGTTGCGAATGTTCACCGGACCGTCGGGCGTGTAGCCGCTACCGTTTCGCCCGTTGCGGGTCGGTGCCACACAATCGAACAGATCCATGCCCCGGGCGACCGCCAAAAGTAAATCTTCGGGGAACCCGACACCCATAAGATAACGGGGGACGTTCGATGGAAGCGATGCGCCGATCTCGTCCAGCACGCGGTGCATCACCGGCCGGGATTCACCCACCGCCAGCCCCCCAATGGCGATACCGGTCCAGTCCGCGAGATCGGCGATTTCCGAGAGCGCTCGCCGACGCAGTGCTGCATCCGTTCCTCCCTGCACGATGGGCCACAGCGTCTGTCGGCCGGGGGTCGCGCTGCTCAGCTCTCGGTGTCGCTCCTCACAGCGGCCGAGCCACCGGGTCGTGCGCCCCAACGCGTCTTCGACGGCGGCCCGGTCCGCGGTTCCCGGCACAACGTGATCGAACGCCATGGCAACGTCCGCACCGAGTAGCCATTGGATTTCAATGGCGCGCTCGGGTGTGAGGCGGTGGCGAGCACCGTCCACGTGCGACTGAAAGTCCACTCCGTCGTCATCGACCCGGCGGGAACCCTCGAGGGAAAACACCTGAAAGCCCCCCGAATCCGTGAGCAGTGGACGCGGCCATGCCATGAAACGGTGCAGGCCGCCCAAGGCAGCCACCGTCTCCTCGCCGGGCCGGACATGGAGGTGGTACGTGTTGCCCAGGACCATCTCGGCCCCTACGGCCGCCAGGTCGTAGGGCGAGAGCGCGCGAACCGTACCCTGCGTGCCGACGGGCATGAAGGCTGGCGTGCGCACCCTCCCGTGGGGGAGGGTGAGCGTCCCGGCGCGTGCCGGTCCGTCACTGTGCTCCAGCCGGAAGCTGAACGGATTCACAGGATCGCCATGGCGTCGCCGTAACTGAACAGCCGATACTGCTCTTCGATAGCAGCCCGGTAGGCGCGCATGGTGTTCTCGTAACCGGCAAAGGCGGCCACCAACATCAGGAGGGTAGAGCGTGGCCGGTGGAAGTTGGTGAGGAGCGCGTCCACAACGCGAAACTCGAACGGCGGATAGATGAATAGGCTTGTCCACCCGGTGCCCTCCCGGAGTGATCCGGTCCGCCCGGCGGTTTCCAGCACCCGAACGGTCGTCGTTCCGATGGCGCATACCCGATGACGGCCCTCCCGGGCGGCGTGTACCCGCTGGACGGTCTGCGCCGGAACGGCGAACCATTCCGGCAGCATCTCGTGGTCCGCCGGGTCATCGGCGCTCACCGACTTGAACGTCCCTGGCCCCACGTGCAGAACGACATCCGCCATCTGGATACCGCGGGCGGCGATCGTGCGGAGAATGTCTCGGGTGAAGTGCAGCCCGGCCGTGGGCGCGGCCACGCTCCCCTCGACCTCGGCGAACACGGTCTGATAGCGTTCCCGATCGGGGGGCTCGGCTGGACGCTCGATGTACGGCGGCAGGGGTGTTTCGCCGTATCGCTCCATGATCTCTCTGGGCGTCGCGTGTCCCGACCAGCGAATGCGGCGCAGTCCCCCGCCCAACACCTCGACGATCTCGACTTGGGCCTCGCTGCCGAAGCGCACCGTGCGGCCCGGCTTGAGCTTCCCCCCCGGGTGCCCCATGGCCAGCCAGGTGCCGTCGGGTTCTTCGTGTACCAGGAGGATCTCCGCGGGCGCACCGTTGGATCGCTGGCCACGGAGGCGGGCCGGGATCACGCGGCTCACGTTGCGTACGCAGACGTCACCGGCCGCGAGCATGCTGGGGAAGTCGGTGAAGGCCCGGTGATGGATCGTGCCGCTCGCGCGTTCGAGCACCAATAGCCGGCTGGCACTGCGTTCGGGAAGTGGGTGCTGCGCGACGGCTTCGGGCGGGAACTCGTAGTCGAAGTCGGCGAGCTGATACCGACTAGGCACTCGGTGCGTCGTCGAAGATCGTGGGTTGATCCGTGCCGGAGCCCCTCGGGGCCGTGTACCCGAAATGCCGGTACGCCGCGGGACTCGCTAACCGCCCCCGTGACGTGCGCTGGAGAAAGCCTTGCTGGATCAAGAAGGGCTCGTACACCTCTTCGATCGTCTCCGCATCCTCGCCCACGGCCACGGCCATCGTCGCGATCCCCACGGGGCCCCCGTTGAACTTCTCGATGATGACCTTGAGGATCCGGGCATCCATGTCGTCGAGGCCGTACTCGTCCACGTTGAGGCGGAGCAAAGCTGCCTGGGCCACGTCACGGGTGATGGTGCCGTCGGCACGCACCTGTGCGTAATCGCGGACACGACGCAGGAGTCGGTTGGCGACCCGCGGGGTTCCTCGGCTGCGCCGCGCGATTTCCACCGCGCCGTCTGGCTCGATGGCCACGTTCAGAATCCCTGCCGAGCGGAGGACGATGTGTTGCAGGTCGTCCGTCGGGTAGTAGCCCAGCCGCTCCACCAGGCCGAACCGCGCCCGCATGGGCGGTGTGAGCAATCCGTATCGCGTGGAAGCGCCGACGAGCGTGAACGGCTCGATGCCCATGGGGATGGTCTGGGCATTGGGTCCTTCGGCGATACGCACGTCCACCCGGTAGTCCTCCATAGCCGGATACAGGAACTCCTCCAGTACCGGCCGAAGGCGATGCACCTCGTCAATGAAGAGCACATCCCGCTGTTGGAGCGACGTGAGGATGCCAACCAGATCGCCGGGGCGCTCCAGGACCGGGCCACTCGTGGTGCGGATATTCACCCCCATCTCCCGCGCTAGCAGCATCGCCAGAGTCGTCTTCCCGAGTCCGGGCGGGCCGAAGAACAGGATGTGATCCAACTGCTCGCCGCGAGCTTTCGCGGCGTCGATGGCGATCTGGAGGCTCTCTTTCACACGGGCTTGCCCGACGAACTCATCGAGCCGGGACGGCCGGAGCGAAACCTCCGTTGCCGTTTCCTCGGGGAGGGCGTCCGGCGTGGTGATCTCGGTGCGGCTCACGTCTTTGCCGATGCCTGCCACCGGACGGGGCGCACGTCCTGCATCAGACGATGCCGCTCACGACAGGTGACGCAGCGGTCCTCGGCTTCCGTGGCCGTGTCGGGGACGAGCTTGCGGTTGGTCGCCCCACAGTTCGTACAATTCCACTCGGCAGTCTTCATCGGGGTTTCGTTAACAGTTGTAGCGCTTCCCGGATCAGGTCAACCGGCTCGCGCGAGCCATCGCTCGACACGGCGGCCCGCACCGCCCGATCCGCCTCGGCAGCATTGTAGCCGAGATTGACCAACGCCTGAACGGCTTGCTCCGCGGGGACAACCGGGGCCTGCGCATCCGCGCCCGCCAGATCGCGGATCTTATCCTTTAACTCTAGAACGATACGCTGCGCGGTCTTCTTGCCCACGCCCGGCACCGTGCAGAGCACCGCCAGGTCTCCCTCCTTGATGGAGCGTGTGAGGCGTGGTCCTCCCAAGGTGGAGAGGAGCGCCAATGCCAACCGGGGGCCAACGCCGCTGGCGCCGAGCAATCGCTGGAAGACCGTTCGCTCCCGACCGTCGTCGAAGCCGTAGAGGGCCCACCCGTCTTCCCGGACCACCGGCACGGTTTGCAGCACGATTCGGCCGCCTTCCGGGGGCAGCCGCTCCAGCACTCCCAGGGGCACGGCGAGCTCGTACGTCACACCGCCGTCCGTAGCGACGAGCACCCGGTCCGCAGCCTTGGCCCGGAGTGTTCCTTCGACGGCCGCGATCACCGGCCGGGCGGGTTGGCCAGGAGATACGCCAGGGCCAGCGCCACGCCATCTGCAGCGTCACTGGGGGAGGGGGCTTCGCGGAGATGCAGCATCTGCTTCACCATATACCCTACTTGAGGTTTCGTCGCGCTGCCCACCCCCGTCACGCTCTTTTTCACGCGGGCTGGCGGGAATTCCGCCACCTCGAGGCCCGCCTGCGTCGCCGCAAGGAGGATGACCCCTCTGGCATGGCCTAGGGTCAGCGCGGTGCGGACGTTTTTTCCATAGAACACGCTCTCGAGAGCAAGTGCCGCCGGCTCGTGTCGCGTAATGAGCTCGCGCACGCCGTCGTAGAGCGTGACCAGCCGCTGCCAGGTCGTTTCGTTGGGATTGGTCCGGATGATCCCGCACTCCACGAGACGGCCGGTGCCGCCGTTCACACGCGCCACGATGCCATAGCCGGTGACGGCGGTACCAGGATCGACGCCCAGGACGCGGAGCTCAGCCGCTGACGGCTGCAAGCGTTGCCGCGTCGATGTCGAAATTGCTGAAGACCTTGGAGACGTCGTCGTGCTCCTCGAGCGCTTCGGCCAGTTTCAGAATCTGCTCGGCCTCTTTCCCCTCCACCCGAACGGTGTTGGTGGGTACCATGGCGATCTCGGCTTCGATCGCCTCGATCCCATGGGTCTGGAGCGCGTCCTTGACGCTGTGCAACTGTGCGGGATCCGTCGTCACGATGTGCTGGTCACCCTCGCAGACGAGATCCTCGGCGCCGGCCTCCGCCGCCGCCTCCATGGCCACGTCCTCCGGGTACCGCTCGGCGTCCAAGTAGATCTGTCCTTTCTTCTCGAACATCCAGGCCACTGAGTTCGGCGCCCCCAGATTGCCGCCCTGCTTCGAGAACAGATGACGAATCTCGGCCACGGTGCGATTGAGATTGTCGCTGGTGACCTCGATCAAGATCGCTGCCCCACCTGGTCCGTATCCCTCATACGTGGCTTCCTCGTAGTTTACGCCTTCGAGCTCGCCGGTGCCCTTCTTGATGGCGCGCTCGATGTTGTCCGCTGGCATGTTGGCCGCCTTTGCCGCATCCACCGCGGTCCGGAGACGGGCGTTGCCTGCAGGATCGCCACCACCCTGGCGTGCGGCGACCGTGATTTCCTTGATGAGCTTGGTGAACTTGGCGCCGCGTTTTGCGTCTGCCGCGGCCTTCTTGTGCTTGATCTGCTTCCACTTACTGTGGCCCGCCATACGTCCTCCCACACCAGCGCGCGTCTCAGCCGAAACATCGGAATATAGGAGGGAGCGAGGATGGCGAGCAACGAAGAACGGCAACTCGGTGGCGCAAGAATTGGGTTGCCTGGGAACATGGGGTCGATCAATTTGACGCCGCCATGATGGCCCTCGCTGGAAAGACCCTCGTCGCGTACTTGACCGTCTGTGTGGTTTGGGGTTCCACGTACCTGGCCATCCGCATCGGCGTTCGCCATCTGCCTCCGGCGCTCTTTGGTGGTATCCGGTTCGTGGTGGCGGGGGCCATCCTGTTAGGGATCGCACTCGCCCTTGGCCGCCGGCTCCCGCGACGGTGGGACGACTGGATCACGAGTGCGGTCGTTGGGCTTCTCCTTCTCACGGTTGCCAACGGGCTGGTCATCTGGGCCGAGCGGTTCGTGGAATCGGGGACGGCAGCCATCTTCATTGTCACGGTCGCCCTGTGGATGGCGGTGTTCGATGCGATCATTCCGGGGAGCCCGGCACGACCCACCTGGCGCCAGTTCGCGGCTCTCCTGGTCGGATTCGCAGGCACGCTTTTGCTGGTGGGTGATGATCTCGAGACGCTCAGGCGTGCGGATTGGCGGGGTCCACTCGCTCTGATCCTCGCCGCGGCGTCCTGGGGTTTGGGGTCGGTGTACGCCCAGCGCCGCGAGGTCGAAACGGGGCCCTACGTCAATGCGGCGCTCCAGATGCTGTTCGGTGGCACCGCACTGCTGGCGATCGCCGCGGCCACCAAAGAGACCTCGGCTGCGTATTTCTCGACGCCGGGAGTGCTGGCGGTGGCATACCTCATCGTGTTCGGCTCCATCATTGGTTACACGAGTTTCGTGTATCTCCTCCGCCACGCGTCACCAACGGTGGCCGGGACCTATGCCTACGTGAATCCAGTCGTGGCCGTGCTCCTCGGATGGGCGATACTCGACGAGCAGGTGACGCTTCGGACGATTGCAGCGATGGCCGTGGTTCTGGGCTCGGTGATCTGGGTACAGCGTGGAGCGCCACGCGGCCTGCAGCGAGAGGTGGCGCACCGCGATCTTGCGTAGCGGGGAGCCGCAGGAGCCGCGGCCGTCAGTCTGGATCCAAGAGGTCCTCGAACCGCATGCACTCGGGCTGGAAATAGAGATCCACGAAACCGGTTGGGCCGTTGCGGTTCTTGGCGATGATGAGTTCGGTGCCGCCCTCGACCCCGGCCCCAGGGCGGTACATCTCTTCTCGATAGAGAGTGAGCACGACGTCGGCGTGCTGCTTCACCGCACCCAGCACGCCGAAGTCGTCGATGGTGGGACGCGGGTCGGACCGGCTGCCATCGAATCGGGGTAGTTGGGCGACGGCGAGACACACCACGTGCCGGTCGAGCGCCAGTGCCTTGAGTGCGCGGATGGCGGCTGCCGAATCCTCGTCTTGGGTGAGGCGGGGGGTGGGGGCCGGCAGGAGTTGGAGATAGTCGACGATCACGACCGCGACTTCGGCATGGGCTTGCGCCAGAGCCGAATCGAAGTCCCGTGCCACCAATGGGTGGATCTGAAGTGGGAGGTCACGCAGTCTCACGACGGCCGCGCCCAATGCCGCGCGCGCTGCTTCACCAAGAGCCGCTGCGCGGATATCGTCGATGCGGGTGCGGGCCTGCACAGCGAGCGCTCGCTCCAGAAGCCGATCCTCATCCATTTCGCCCGAGAGAAACGCCACACGGTGACCGGTGTCGGCCATCCGGAGGGCGATGCTCAACGCGAGTGCCGACTTGCCGGCCCCCACGTCACCGCCGAGGACGACGAGGTCCCGACGCCGGAGGCCGCCCCCCAGTGCTCGGTCGAGTGAGGGATAGCCCGAGGGGACGGTGTCGGGGTCGGGCTCGCCGGGCTGGCGTCGGTCCAGGTCGGCGACCAGATCCGTGAGCGAGTTCCGATTTGTCATGGCGCGCGCGCGGCCCGCTGCGCTTCGCGGGCGGCCCGCCCGATTGCCTGGCCCATCGCGGGGCTCACCACCTGCGAGGCTGGCGCCACGAGCTGCGTCAGGACCTCACATGGTGTGTCCGCCGTGGGCGCGCGAAGAGTTCGGAGACCGCTGGTAACGGCGCGGCGGAGCGAACCGGGGAGCGACAGGCTGCTGAGGCGCCGCTCCATCTTCTCGAGCCGCTGAAGGTGGAGTCGATCCTCGAGCGCATCCGGCGGTGTCAGATGGCGACACGAGCGCACCAGCAGCCACAGTGCAAAGACCCCGTTCTGGGCGGGCCCCCGCGCCGATGCCTCGAGGGCATCGATGAGTCGATCTTCCACCGTCTCCAGCGCGTCGCTGACCGCCATGTTCGGGCACTCCCAAGCACGAAAAACAACGAAGATCGGATGGCTGTCCATGATGGACAGCCACTCACGTCGGATCGAAGATGCGAAGCGTTTGTCGGACTCGCCAGAGGACGGAGGACTTCGCTACTTTCCATCATGCCAAGACCACGAACGATTCTCTGGGTGGACGACGAGATCGAGTCGTTGGATGCCCACGTCTTGTTCCTCCGCGAGCAGGGATATCAGGTCGAACAGGCTGCCCACGGCGACGACGCCATCGCTTTGCTTCAGCGTCAACCGTACGGGGTGGTCCTCCTCGACGAGCACATGCCCGGCCGGCGGGGGTTGGAGCTGGTGTCTGAGATCCGCTCCTTGGACCCCGCGGTGCCGCTGGTGATGGTCACCAAGAGTGAAGAAGCGACGACCATGCGGGAAGCGATCGGCATCGAGATGGACGACTATCTCGTCAAGCCGGTGAATCCGCGGCAGATCTTGACGGTCGTGACGCGACTGCTCGAGGGCGATCGGATCCGTCAGCAGCGATTGGCCCGCGATTTCGTCGTGCGGTTTCGCGAACTGGAGCAGCGGCGGGCGAGTGCCTTGGGCTGGCGCGAGTGGGTGGAGCACGTCGTCGAGCTCGCGCGGTGGGAGGTGAAGCTCGGTTCGGCGGATGAAAGTGGTCTCAAGGAAGCCCTCCGGTCGCTCCAGACTGGTCTGCATCAGGACTTCGCGGACTTCATAAAGACCGCGTACCCACGATGGCTCGCGAAGCCGGAGTCGGACCGGCCCCCTTTGTCGGTCGATGTCTGTAGCGAGTTCCTGATCCCCTTGCTCGAGGCTCGGGGTCGGGTGTTGTTCGTCGTCGTCGACTGTATGCGTCTGGATCAGTGGGAGCTGCTGAAGCCGCTGGTCACGGGTTTCTTCGACATCGAGGAATCGTACTACTTCTCGATTCTTCCTACGGCGACCCCCTTTTCGCGCAACGCGATCTTCAGCGGATTGTTTCCGGCGGAGATCCAGGCTCGCCATCCCGACTGGTGGGGCGAACGGGACGACGAGAGTCTCAACGCGCACGAGGACGAGCTTCTGGTGGAACAGCTCACCGAGCTCACCGGGCGGAAGGTGCCGGTTCGATACGAAAAAGTCTCTTCGACGTCCGACAGTGAAACCTTGCTGAAGCGGCTGGCCGCCCACCTGTCGCAGGACGGGGTGACGGCGCTGGTGTTCAACTTCGTGGATCAGCTGACGCACGGGCGTTCAGAGCATGCCATCCTCTATGAAGTTGCCCGGGATACCCAGTCGCTTCGCAATCTCACACGGACGTGGTTCGAAGAATCGGCTCTCTTTCGCGCCCTCAAGGAAGCGGAGCGGCGGGGGGTGCCGGCGTTGCTGACGACCGACCACGGCTCGATCCCATGTGAGACGCCGGCCACCGTTTTCGCGAAGCGGGATGCCACCGCCAATCTGCGATACAAGTTCGGCAGCGACCTGAGGGCCGAAAAGCGATCGGCGGCCTTGGTGGTCGACAACCTCCCAGCCTGGGGTCTTCCCAAGATGCGGATGGGTGTGCGTCTGCTCATGGCGCTCGGGGATCATTTCTTCGTGTATCCGACCAAGCTGCGAGAGTACCAGGCCCGATATCGCGGTTCCTTCCTCCACGGAGGCGTTACGCCGGAGGAGGTGATCCTCCCGGTCGCACTGCTCACCCCACGCCAAGCGAGTTAGGTGGGACGGTTCCGCCGCCTGCTGGCCTATTTGCGGCCATACCGCCCGTTGTTTGGGGCGTGTGTGGTTGCGGCTTTCCTCGCCGCTGCACTCGACGGGTTTACGCTCGCGCTGCTCATCCCGTTTCTGCGTCTGCTGTTCGAGACCGGCGGGCCGGGAGAGGTTTCGACGGTGGTGGAGCGGGTGATCGATTTGATGGCCGGCCGGTGGTTGGACACGGGCGATCGCACGACGGCGCTGCGCAACGTGGTGCTCCTGGTCCTGGCCACGATGGCGGTCAAGAACGCGGCCCTGTTCGCTACCGACTACATCGGATCCGTCATTCGGGAGCGCATCGCTCGGGATCTCCGGACCGAGCTGCACAGCCACGTCCACGATCTTGGCCTCGGGTTCTTCCAGCGTGCCAAGACCGGGCAACTCGTCAGCCGAGTGGTGGCGGACGCGGATCAGGCCACCGGTGTCGCGAGCAACGCTTTGGTGGCTGGACTGCAGAATCTGGTGTTGCTGGGCGTCTACCTCGCGATCCTCTTTTCACTCTCCTGGCGTCTCTCACTGGTGACGTTGGTGCTCGCGCCGCTCATCGTGCTGGTCCTGCGCCCAATCCTTCTGGGGCTCCGCGCGCGGATTAAGACGGCGTTGGACGACCGAGGCGAGCTCACTGCCGTGATGAGCGAGAGCGTCGAGGGAGCGCGCCTCGTGAAGGCCCACGGGGCCGAACGATACGAACGACGCCGGTTCGCTGAAGCGACCAACCGCTATCTCGCTGGCGTTCTCAAGGCGCGGCGGCTCGCGGCGTTGGCGAGCCCGTTGAGCGAGACGATGGCGGCGGCGGTCATCCTCTTACTTCTCGTCGGCTCGTGGGCCGCGGACCCCCAGGGGATCCGTCCGGAGGTCTTCGTGACCTTCGTGGTGGTCTCACTACGATTGCTCCGCCCGGTCAAGTTCTTGGCCCAGTTTCCGGCGGTCGCCGAGCATTCGCTCGGCGCGGCACAGCGCCTGTTCGACATCATCGATCGGCCCGCGGATGACGTGGATCCGCCCGGCAGCCCGCCGTTTCCGGGACTCGAGCGGCTCATCGAATTTCGGGACGTGTGGGTGGCCTACGAACCGAGCCGGTGGGTACTTCATGGGGTGAATCTCACGATCCGCCGCGGGGAGGTGGTCGCGATCGTGGGGCCGTCGGGAGCCGGCAAATCCACGTTAGCCGATCTCCTCCCGCGTTTCCTCGAGCCGGAGCGCGGCGCCGTGCTCGTCGATGGTGTGCCGGTGCAGCACTATAGCCGCCGCTCGCTTCGTCGGTCCATGGGGATCGTCAGTCAGCAGACCGTGATCTTCAACGATACGGTGCGTGCCAACATCGCCTACGGAGAGACCGAGGGGGCGTCGAACGCGACGGTCGAGGCGGCCGCGCGGGCCGCGAACGCTCACGACTTCATTGTCAAACTGCCTCAGGGGTACGACACCGTACTGGGCGAACGCGGAATGCTCCTCTCGGGGGGGGAGCGCCAGCGCATTGCCATTGCGCGGGCCCTGCTCCGCGACCCGCCCATCGTCATCATGGATGAAGCCACTTCCTCGCTGGATCCCGAGTCCGAGCGTCTCGTGCAGGAAGCCGTGGCGCGCCTCCTGGCCAATCGAACGGTGCTCGTGATCGCCCATCGCGTGACGACCGTGGTTCGGGCGGATCTCATCGTCGTCATGGAGCATGGACGGCTGGTGGAGCGAGGACGGCACACGGAGTTGATCCGAGCCGGTGGGCTGTACCAGCGGCTCCACGCGATGGAGGGGGTGGGTTTACCGGGGTAAGAGTAGCGGAGGGTGTGGAAGAAGCAGAGCGTAGACCGGCGGGCGTTACGCGGCCGTGATCTGCGGCTGTGTGGCGGGGACGGCCACGATCGCATTCGTGGGGCACTGCCGCAGGAACTCCGCATCCACGGGGTTCCACACTTGCTCGGGATCCAGCACGACCGCCTTCCCCCGCTCGTCGATGCTGAACAGGCCCGGCGGGCCGTGAATGCGACAGGCGCCACACCCGATACAGCGATCGCGCTCGACACGGACGACGAACTTCCGTTTGGGGTACACCCCGGTGGCTCCCTTGCCAGGGATGTCCTCGGGGCTTTTCAGCAGGCGATGGGCGGCGCGGTATCCCGCATCCAGCAGTTCTCGCGAGTGGCGGAACGAGAAGAGCCCAATGTAATCCACCTCCGGCTGGACCAGCAGGAGTGGCGGGCGGCTCCACTGCCGCAAGATGTTGATCCGAATGTTCTGAATGCCAAACTCGATCGCGCGGGCGTACACGGCGGCGAATCCCATGCGGTGCACGTCGTGGCGGAGTGAACCCGTCGATCCCACGTCGACAGCCACGACTAGATCGCGATCCCGGGCCACCGTGGCGCGCACCGGCAGGTTCGACACGGCGGCGCCGTCGACGAAATAGCGTCCCCCGATCTCTCGAGGTGGGAGATACCCTGGGAGAGCGCACGAGGCGATGACGGCCTCCGCCACAGGGATGTCGGCCAGTCCCGGTGACCCCCAGAATACCTGCCGACCGGTGGCGAGGTCGATGGCGTTGACCAGGAGTGGGCGCTTGAGCTCGCTAAAGGTGATGTCGCCGAGGAGGCCTTTGACGAAATTCTCGAACGGCTCGCGGCGGTAGAGGGCGGGGGAGCTCATCCGCTTGAGGGCCATGTCCCGGTGGGCGAGGCGAAAGAGGTCGCTGCGTTGGAGATCCAAGGCGATCGTCGTGAGGTCCGCGGGTGACAGACCGGCGCACCAGGCCGCTCCCACCAGCGCGCCGACACTGGATCCCACCACGTCCACCGGCAACGTTCCGAATTCTTCCAACGCGGCCACGACGCCGATGTGCGCGAGGCCTTTCATGCCTCCGCCACCGAGCACAAGCGTAAATCGACGTCCGTGCAAACCAACGCTCCCGCGTTCCACCAACATTCTGGCAACCGGCGAACCGTCGCATCGTAGCCTCGATCCCTTTCGGAGGGCTACCTTACTTCCTCGTACCCCACAACCTCGCTGAGTTGCCCCTTGCACGAACCGCGCACGACCTCACCGGGTCTCGACGATTCGGTCCACGTCTTTCACCGCATCCGAGCGGCGGAGTTTCCGTGGACGACCGACGTGACGTACTTGAACTGCGCAAGTATTGGGCCAATGCCCGAGCGCACACGACGCGTCGTCATTGACCTGACGGCGAAGCGTGCGGCACCGCATCTCCTTGTGGAAGAAGACTTTCTTCCGACTCTTCGCGCCGCGCGTGTGATGATTGGCCGCTTGATCAATGCCGCTCCAGAAGAGGTGGCGTTGACCACCAACACGAGCTTCGGGTTGAACGTCGCGGCCAGGGCGTTACCCATCGCCCCGGGCGAGGTCGTGGTGTTGGCGGGCGGCGAGTTTCCCGCGAACGTCTACCCATGGCTCCAGCTCAGGGAACGTGGTGTCGAGGTCGAGTTCGTGCCCGCGACGGCGGAGGGGTGGCCCGATGAAGGCCGCCTGCTGGAGCGGCTCGGCGACCCGCGGGTGCGGGTGCTCGCCGTCTCGTTGGTCCAATTCGCCACGGGGTACCGTGCCGACCTGGCACGTTTGGGGGCGGCGGCGCGTGCCAACGGGTCCTACGTCGTGGTCGACGCGATCCAAGGAATCGGGCAATTCCCGTTCGATGTGCACGCCGTGCCGGTGGACATAGTGGCCTGCGGCGCGCAAAAGTGGCTGTTGGCCCCCTGGGGCGCCGGGTTTCTGTATGTGCGGCGCTCCCTGATCTCCCAGCTCACCCCGCCCTTTGCTGGATGGATGGCGTTCAAGGGAACCGACGATTTCACGGGGCTCACCCGGTACGACACCCGATGGCATGGAGATGCGCGGCGGTTTGAGCTCGTGACACTGCCGTTTCAGGACATCAGAGCCATGACCGAGAGTGTCGGGTTTCTCCTGGAGCTCGGCATCGAGCGTATCGCAACACATCTCCAGAGGGTCCGACAACCGTTGTTCGAGGCCGCCGACGCAGGCGCCTTCACGATCACCTCTCCCCGGGATGGTATTCATGATTCCGCCATCGTGTGCCTACGCACGTCGAACACGCGCCGTGCCTACGAGGCACTGACACGGGCCGGCATTGTGGTGGCCTTCCGGGAGGGCGCCATTCGCTTGTCACCGCACTGCTACAACACGCCGGCGGAAATGGAGGGGGTGGTGGAGGTTCTGGCCGGAGCGCGATGAGTGACTGCGTCTTTTGCTCGATCGTCGCTGGGACGGCGCCCGGCAGTGTCATCTACGAAGATGACGACGTGGTGGCGTTTCTGGACCTCTTTCCAGTGCACCCGGGTCACACGCTGGTCGTGCCGCGGCACCACGTGGAGGATCTCCGGTCTTGCCCACCGGCGATGGCCGGTCGGTTATTCGCCGTCAGTGCCCAGATCGCACCGGCCGTCGTGACGGCGACCGGTGCTGCCGGCTTCAATGTGTGGACGGCGAACGGCGAGGCGGCAGGGCAGGAGGTCTTCCACCTGCACCTGCACGTGCTCCCCCGATTCGAGGGCGACGCCTTCGGGTTGCGGTTTCCCAAGTCCTATCCACAGGAGGCTACGCGGCGGGACCTCGAGCGGATGGCCGGGGCGATCAGGGCGCGCCTATGAAGATGTAGTCGGTCTTCTTGCCACGGCGCAGCCAGAGATAGGAACCAGCGAGGAGATCACGCGGGCTGGCGGCGGTTTCCGGGGCCACGGGTCGGCCGTTCAGCGAGAGGCCTCCCTGGGCGAGGAGCCGGCGTGCCTCGCTCTTCGACTTGACGAGGGTCGAACTGGCCACCAGATCGGCCACGGGCATCCCGCGGCCGAACGCGCCCGGAAGCGGACCATGCGGTAGTTCTGCGACCAACGTCTGCCAGGTATCCGCGCCGGCGTCCTCCGGTGGGAGCTCCCCAAACATGATTTGCGATGCCTCTTGCACCTGCTGCGCTGTGGCATCGCCGTGGACGCGGGCCGTCAGATCGAGCGCCAACCGTTTGTGTGGGACCCGCGCGCCGCGGTCCTTCGCATGACTCGCCATGAGGTGGCCGATGTCATCGCGGGGCAAGAACGTGAACATTTTCATGTACTGCTCGACGTCCCGATCGTCCACGTTCACCCAGAATTGATAGAACTTGTACGGGGACGTCATGGACGGGTCGAGCCACACCGCCCCCTCCTCCGACTTGCCGAACTTGGTTCCCGCGGACGTCGTCACGAGCGGTGCCGCTAACCCGTGCGCTTCTCCACCCGCGACCCGGCGAATCAGCTCGGTGCCGGCCGTAATGTTACCCCATTGGTCCGAGCCCCCGAGTTGCAGCTCGCACCCGCAGGTTCGGAAGAGGTGCAAGAAGTCGTACGCCTGGAGCAGCATGTAACTGAACTCGGTGTACGAGATTCCGGTCTCGAGCCGGGTCTTCACCGACTCCTTCTGGAGCATGTAGCTGATGGTGAAGTGTTTGCCGATGTCTCGCAGGAAGGTGACGAGGTCGAGAGCACGAAGCCACTCGGCGTTGTTCATCATCTCCGCGGCCTTGGGGCCGGGATCGAAATCGAGAAAGCGACTCAACTGCTGGCGTTGACGCTCGGCGTTCTCCGCCACCTCCGCCTCGGTCAGAAGCGGTCGTTCGCCCGGCTTGCCGCTGGGATCGCCGATCAGCCCGGTCCCCCCGCCCACGAGCACCAGGGGCTTGCCGCCGGCGCGCTGGAGATGCGCGAGCAGCATGACTGGGACCAGATTCCCGAGCTGTAGGCTGGGAGCCGTGGGATCGAACCCCACGTATCCGGTGATCGCCCCCCGCGTGAGGCGGTCGGGGAGCGCCGGCGTGTGATCGGCGATCAAGCCGCGCCAGGCGAGTTCATCGAGAAACTGCCTCATCGGCGCGAAGGTTATGTAGACCCGGAAGCGCTGGCAAGCAGCCACGCTGGTCACTACGTTTGAAGATGGTGACGATGACTCCCGAATCGGGTGAATCCCAGCCGGTGCGCCCGGCCCGTCGCACCCTCGGCATCGCCGTGTGGGGGATCCTGGTTCTCGTGGGTGCGCTCTTTGCGAGCCTCGGGGCTGGGATGGCCGTCGGATCGTGGACCCGGGCGTGCGCCGGGAACGCCTGTCCCTCGATCGTCCAGCTCGAAGGCTACCGCCCCACCCAGGCGGCCAAAGTCTACGCGGCCGACGGCCGGCTGATCACCGAACTGGGCCACGAACGGCGGACGGTGCTCAGTTTCGATGAGATCACACCGGCGCTCCGTGCCGCGTTCGTGTCCGTTGAGGATAAGCGCTTCTTCGAACACGGCGGTATCGACTACCGGCGTATTCTGGGCGCCGTGAAAGCCAACCTGCTGGCTCTCAGTTACGCCGAGGGCTTCTCGACCATCTCCATGCAGCTGGCTCGAAACATCTTCCCGGACGATCTCCCGAGCACCAAGTCGATCCGGCGGAAGATTCGGGAGATGCGTGTGGCCCTCGAGCTGGAGCGCACCTATCCCAAGGACCGGATTCTCGAGCTGTATCTCAACCAGATCTATTTGGGTGGAAGTGCGTACGGTGTCGAAGCCGGTGCTCGTCGATACTTTGGAAAATCCGCTCGTATGTTGAATCCGGCAGAGGCCGCGCTCCTCGCCGCGATCGCCAACGTGCCGGGTCACTACGATCCCCGTCGATTTCCCGACCGAGCCCTGCAGCGTCGGAACCTGGTCATCAATCTCATGCGGGCCCAAGGCTATCTGACTCGCGAGCAAGCAGAAGGCTGGAAGGCGTACCCGATTCTGCTCAGCTCCCGTGAGGATTTTCAGGACGTTGCCCCGTACTTCGTGGAGTGGGTGCGACAGCAACTCTACGACCGGTTCGGGACTCGACTCTACGAGCGAGGGTACCGGATCTACACCACGCTCGACCTGGACATGCAGCTCGCGGCCGAGCGGGCGTTGGAGGAGCAGCTCGAGCGGATCGAAAGCGGAGACCTGGGAACGTATCGCCATCGCACCTACCAGGAGTTCCTGGAACAGGAGGTGGAACGGACCGGCAAACTCCAAGAGACGCCGTATCTCCAGGGAGCCTTGGCGACCCTCGATGCGAACACTGGATACGTACGTGCGCTGGTGGGCGGACGGGACTACGGACACTCCGAGTTCAACCGGGCCACCCAGGCCCGGCGGCAGGCTGGGTCCACCTTCAAGCCGTTCGTCTTTGCGGCCGCAATTCGGGCGGGACGGCCGGTGAGCTACATCGTGGACGACAAGCCTGTCAGCCTGATGCAGAACGATACGCTTCCGTGGGAACCCCAGAACTTCGACGATCAGTTTTTGGGTCCGATGACCCTCCGCCGTGGGCTCACGCTGTCCCGCAACCTCGTGGCCATCCGGCTGGGGATCGAGTTGGGTGTCCGAACGGTCATCGGGGAAGCTGCCCGGTACGGTCTGTCGACGCGGCTCCCCGCGGTCCCATCAATCTTCATCGGCTCGGCCGATGTTCTCCCCATCGAAATGGCGGCGGCCTACACGACCTTCGCGACTGAAGGAACCCGCGCAGCGCCGGTGGGGATCCTCCGTGTCGAAGACGTGGAGGGCAACATCGTATGGGAGCCGCAGGTCCGGCGGGACGAGATTATCGATCCGGTCCGCGGCTGGCTGCTCACCAACATGCTGGAAGACGTGGTCAATCGCGGGACGGCGTATGGAGCCGTGCGGCTTCGGGGGGCGTTCCAACAGCCGGCAGGAGGCAAGACCGGCACCACCAACGACGGCACCGACGTGTGGTTCATCGGGTTCACATCGGAGCTCGTCACGGCGGTGTGGATGGGATTCGATCAGCCGCGCAAGATCATCGTCAATGCCGCGGGTGGGCGACTAGCGGCGCCAGCCTGGGCGGCCTTCATGGGGGAAGTGTACGAGCGGCGGCCCGCCCCGAAGGGCTGGGAGCGGCCCGGTTCGCTGATCGCGCGCGAGATCGACAACACGACCGGCCTGCTCACCACGGCGTTCTGCCCAAGGCACGAGCGGCGTTGGGAGTGGTTCATTCCCGGAACCGAACCGCAGGAACGCTGCCCAATCCACAACCCGTTCCTTCGCGGTATCTCGACAGGTCCTCGCGCTGGACCGCCCCAACCGGGGGGCCGTCGGTAAGACAACCTGCGGGGGTGGCAGACTGATTCGAACTGTAACGTAGTGCGCGTGACGGGGCAGGATCGGAAATCGCAAAAGGAGAGATGCAGCGCGCTGAGCCCGGGCTTTGTAGTGGTCCCGCTCGTCCCTCCCTGACGAGTGCCCCACCAGGCGGCAGGGTGCCCAGCGCGCTGCGAATGTTCGCTTGGTCGACCGTACGAAATTGAGCGCGGATGGTTTCACCGACGACCGCCCGCGCGGTACCCATTCCTGGCTCTTAGATGCGCGCCGACTGAAGATGGTTGCACACCTGCGCTCGTCCCCTGAGGGGGTGTTCCGATGCCCCAAACCGCGGATGTGCACTGACGTAGTTCGTCCTGCAACACCCTGCACGCAGCGAGCTGCGCAACGGCAGCTTTGGCCGCCACCGTCACGATTGTCGCACCGTTCTGCTCAACACCATACGACTCAAGCAGATACGCTGCTGTGGAGGGGTACGGCCGGATGCCGGGCACATGAGTTGCCACAAGGGTTTGTGTGGGAGACCTTATGTAAGGAGGGGGGTCCCTCCGATCCGGCGTGTCAACGAGGATGAGGTCCATGTACCGAGGTTGTGGTAGGCGATCCAACGAGGAAGGCTTCACGATCATTGAGGTGATCATCGTGGCGGTAGTGATTGGACTACTTGCGGCGATCGCCATTCCCAATATCGACCTGTCCCGCTATCGCATCGACAATGCCATGCGCAGTGTGGGCACGAGCCTGCAGGCTGCGCAGCGGCGAGCCGTGACGCGCCAACATGACGTCATCGTGCTCATTGATGCGACGGCAAGTACCATTCGAGTCCACGAGGACGTGAATAACAACCAGACCCATGATACGGGTGAGCTCATCCGGGCATTTCCCATGGGCGATCAAGTGCTCGTAGGGCTGGGAAACGCTCCACCCCACCCGATAGGTGCCGGTCCCGTGACGTTTACAAAGCAAGTTGACGGGGTCCCCGCCGTCACCTTCCACCGGAACGGCAGCGCGAGTGAGCTTGGCGGGGTGTACCTGACGTCCCGCCGTGCCGTGAATACCGGCGCCCATCCGGATGATACACGCCTACTGGAGGTCGAGCGGGCGACGGGGCGAGTCTCCTGGTGGCGCTATCTCGCCGGCAGCTGGAAGAGAGAGTTCTGATGCGTGGACGAAACGGATTCACTCTGATCGAGGTCATGATGGCGCTCGTGATCCTCGCGATCGTGATCCTCGGCATGGCCACGACGACGGCACAAGTCCTGCATGTAGTTACCCTTAGCGACCGGAACGCCGCCGCGATCCAGTTGGTCGATGGCCGGGTCGAGGAGATCCAGATGGACCCGGACTACAACGGTCTCGACTCGGCATACGCCGGGATAGAGAGTAGCTTCCCGACTCTTCCGGGGTATACCCGGGAGACCAGGATTGCGCGGATCGGGGGCCTGGGTCAAACACAAGACTACAAGAAGATCACGGTAACGGTGACGGGGCCCGGTTTGGACGGTCCAGTCTCGCGGACCGTGGCGGTGGCAGCGCCATGACTGAGCGACGCTGGAGCGCCGATCGGCGCGGTATGACCATCATCGAGATGCTGGTGGCGATGGCGGTATTCAGTATCGTCGTGGCCGGCGCGTTTGCGGTCTTGCGTTCGGAGAGCCGGGGGATGGCGCTCGGGTCGGAGCGAGCGAACGCCCTCCAGAATCTCCGGTTCGCGACCAATGTCCTGGAACTCGATCTGCGCACCCTGGGAGCCAACGTTCCGGACGAGCAGCCGTTCCTGATCTACGCCGATGAGAACGTCGTGGCGTTCAACGCCGATTATGCGACCAACGTGGCGAACGATCCCTACGCGGTGTACTACGATCCCGATGCCCCGAGCGGCTCGGTGACGGCGCTGACAGCCGCGCAGCAGATCACCCTACCGCTCACGAGCTTCGTGTATCCTCAGGTCGACTACATGGGGTTGGGGGGTACAATCAACAGCCCCGCCGAGACGATCATCTTCTTCTTCGATCTGGATACCGCCACTACGCGCTCGGACGATTACGTCCTCTACAAGAAGGTGAATAGCGATCTGCCGGAGATCGTGTCTCGGAATATCCTTCAGACGACGGGAACACCCTTCTTCGAGTACTACTGGATACGTAGTCCTCCGAGCGCAGCGTCGTATATCGAGGCCGTTCCGGGCGACTCGCTTCCGCTCGCGCACGCCGCGGCACAGCATGGAGCGGTGGCGGACACCGGAAGCGCCGCGAAAGTCGACAGCGTCCGCGGCGTTCGGGTGAGCTTCACGGTCACCAATGGGCGTACTGGCCCGGCCGAGCATCTCCGATCCGTCTCTCGGCTCGTGCGGTTGCCAAATGCCGGCCTAGCAGTGAAACGGAGCTGCGGAGACGAACCGATTCTAGGCGTGTTCCTCCTCGCTGCTCCCGGAACCAACGCAACCGGCGATCCCATCATTACGTTGACATGGAATCAGGCGATTGATGAAGCGGGTGGAGAAGAGGATGTGACGCGGTATGTCCTGTGGCGGCGGGTGGCGGGCGCCCCCCAGTGGGGGGACCCGTATCTGAGCATCCCACCCGGCAATCCGAGCTACACCTACGTCGATGGCAACGTTGCCTCAGGCGATAACCTCGAGTACGCCCTTGCAGCGCAGGACTGTACGCCGTCGTTGTCGGCCATCGCTACAGCTGGACCGGTCGTCGTGCCCTGACCAAGGAGTCCTTATGACGTTGACGCAGCGCCTTCGAGACGAGCGTGGCATTGCCCTAGTCGTCGTGCTCCTGGTCGGACTGGCGGCAGCTGCGATCACCCTGGGCGCCGGGATGCTCGGAACGAGCACCTCGGCGATCAACGTGTACAGTGAGCGGTTGAGTGTGTTGGAAGCGGTGGCGGACGCGGGGTTGGAGGAGACGCGCTCCGCGATCAATGGCGATCGATCTCTCTACCCAGATAGTTCCTTCACGACCATCGAAAGTGGGGCGAGCGTCGAGGACGTGGATGGCCAGACCATCCCCAATGTCCGGCGGTCGAGCTACGTCGGCCCCACGGGGGTCACCACCGGACAGTATGGTGTGTTTGGAAGCATCGTCGTCGTGGTGGAGGACGATTACGGCAACACAATCGTCAGGCGGAACGAGGTCTTCCAAGAGAGCTTTGCGAAGTACGCCTACTTCACGGACAGTGAAGGCGGCAACATCTACTTTGGTGGTGGCGACCAGATCTTTGGTCCGTTGCATACGAACGATCAGATGCTGATTCATGCCACTGGTGCCACCTTCCATGGACCCGTCGAGACCGCGCAGACGGTGCAGAGTCCGCAGAACGCGACCTTCATGCAGGGATATACCGAAAACGGCCGGTACATTGCGATGCCGGAGACCGCCGACCTTCTGAAACTTCAGGTGCAGGGACAGACGGGGAGCACGGCCTTTGTCGGCAACTCCGTGGGTGGGCAGGGCCAAGCGACTACCCGTATCGAGTTTGTCGCGGTCGACCTGAACGGTGATGGTGACCGATCCGATGACAACGAAGGATTCATCCGCGTCTATCAACACTTGGGGAATCCCAACTGGGTCATGGGTGACGTCCCGGCTGACTACGGAACCAACGGGTTGCGCAACTCCGTGAACTGTGGAGCGTGGGACGAAGATGAGGACGCCTGGATCGTCGCGGCGGAGATGGATAGCGACGATTGGGAAGATCAGCTGACAGATGCCAGCCGGCGGTGCTACCCCGGCGGTGCCGAGGAGCTCAATGACGGCGTCTTCAACGCGGGACCGGATGCACAGGGCGGGTCTTGGCTTCCGTGGCCCGGCACGGTGGACGCGGCGGTGCTCGCCGCCCGGCCGGCGGATGCCGCCTACTTGTTCCCGATCACCCGCGTGCTCAATCCCTCCTTTCGGGGCGTGATCTTTGTCGAAGGGAAAGTAGCCATCAGCGGTGTGGTCCGTAGCCGTGTGACGGTTGCGGCAACCGACGACATCGTGATCGTGGACGATGTCACGTATTCCGTCGATCCCGGTGCGGGTACCTGTCGCGACATTCTCGGGATCTTCAGCGGTGACGACGTGGTCGTCGCTGATAATCCGATCAACAACCCCACGCGCACGTCAGCAGGCATGGCATACCTGACGTTCGACGATACCAAGGACGAATTCATTCAAGGGGTGGTCCTCGCGCTCAACAACTTCACGGTCGAGAACTACGACCAAGGCTCCAGCGATGCCGAGGCCTGTGAAGCGACAGCATGGGGTCGCGGGTGCCTGTACCTCACCGGTGGGGTCATTCAGGACACGCGCGGTGCCGTGGGTCTCGCGACGGGCCGCGGCTATCTGAAACGGTACGCCTACGATCAGTGCGCGGCAAACGATCCACCACCCTATTTCCCCACGACCGGCCACTTCTCGCGAGGCCGATTCTT
The DNA here is from genome assembly GCA_041615815.1 of Gemmatimonadales bacterium. Lineage (GTDB taxonomy): Bacteria > Gemmatimonadota > Gemmatimonadetes > Gemmatimonadales > GWC2-71-9 > JBDHDH01. The sequence goes on from JBFJCP010000021.1 coordinate 66,388, forward strand.
CGAGGTCGATCCGGTCAATTTCGACATCGCCGCGTACTACCAGATGCTCACGCCGCAGTAGGGCCTGCGGGTCTGAGTCGGCCGAATCCAAGACGCCCCCCGCCCCTCGTGGTGGGGGGCGTTCTGGTGTCTGTTTTCCCCCTGCAACTCGTTGCATGCAACGCTGCGTCGCTTTGCACTATTCCTCGCGAAATGAGGTGCCTAGCGAACCCCCGCAGTGTGGGCTAAATCCCTTATGCATCAATAGGATAGAGATCTCCCACCCCCGGGCACACGGATTGCATTCATCGCTTGCGGATTAGTAGCGGGCAGACAGGCCCGCAATCGGTTTGCAACCGACAAGGGCAAACCACGGGTCACCGTGGGGCGCAAAGCCGCTGGATCGTCGCATGAGGGACGATGGCCAGGCTGCCGAAGGCAATGCCGATGGGACGCCGGATGATTTCGCTCCACACACCGTCCGCTCCACCCCATCGCGTCAGCATTCCTCTCGCAGTTCTGCCATTCTCGTGACTCCGCGTTCCGCCCCCCCGGGCCCGCCCTTCCGATGAGGTCGCCTTTCACATGGGGATCGAGAAGATGACGGTGCGCGAACGACTAAAGAACGAACGAGGAATCGCGTTGGTGGTAGTCCTCCTGGTCGTCATGGCTACGGCCGCGGTTTCCCTCGGTGCCGCGATGCTCTCCACGAGCGCCTCGGCCATCGATCTCTACAGTGAGCGGTTGAGTGTGTTGGAGACCGTGGCGGAAGCGGGTCTCGAGTTCGGGCGCTCGTCCATCAACGGCGACAGGACACTGTATCCCGACAGCTCCTACGCGATGCTCGAGAACGGTATCACGCCCACTGACGTGGACGGGAACGATATCCCGAACATCCGCCGCTACACCTATGTCGGGCCCACAGGTGTGACCTCGGGCCAGTACGGCGTCTACGGGAGCGTGGTGAGTGTCGTGGTAGACGCCTACGGCAACAAGATCGTGCGGAGAAGCGAGATCTTTCAGGAGAGCTTTGCCAAGTACGCATACTTCACGGACAACGAAGGCGGCAACATCTACTTTGGCGGTGGAGACCAGATTTACGGGCCGCTCCATACCAACGACCAGATGAAGATGCACTCCACGGGTGCCACGTTCCACGGCACGGTGGAGACCGCGCAGGACGTCCGGGACCCGGGCTACGCCACGTTCATGCAAGGCTACACGGAGTGGGGTCGCTACATCCCCATGCCGGCGACAGCGGACCTGGTCAAACTCCAGGTGCAGGCCCAGAACGGGAATATGGCCTTCGTAGGGAATACCCTGGGGACCGAGGGCCAGGCGACGACGCGGATCGAGTTCATTGCCATCGACCTGAATGCCGATGGGGATCGTACCGACGAAAACGAGGGGTTCTTCAAGATCTACCAGCACCTTGGTAATCCCAATTGGGTCATGGGCGATGTTCCCGGGGATTACGGCGCCAACGGCCTCCGAAACTCGGTCAACTGCGGGGCCCTCGATCCGGGCAGTGGGACGTGGGACGTCGCGGCGAACATGTCCAACGCCGACTGGGAGGCTGCCATGGCCGACCCCTCGCGACGGTGCTTCCCCGGCGGAGCGGACCAGCTGTTCGGCGGGGTGTTCACTCCGGTGGATCCACAGGGAGGTCAGTGGCTCGCCTGGCCTGGGGTGGTCGATCCGCTCGTGGCTGGCCGTCCCGACGGCGCATACTTGTTTCCGCTCAGCCGTCAGATGAACCCCGGGCTCCGTGGCGTGATCTTCGTCGACGGGCGGGTGGCCATCAGCGGTGAGTTGCGCGGCCGCGTCACGGTGGCAGCGACGAACGACATCGTGATCGTGGACGACATGACCTACTCGGTGGATCCCGGTGCCGGGACCTGTAGGGACATTCTCGGCATCTTCAGCGGCGACGATGTGATCGTCGCGGACAACACGCTGAACAACCCGACCCGCCGAAAGGCACCGGGGTCGGCGGCCAATCCGTATCTGACCTACGACGATACCAAGGACGAGTTCATTCAAGGTGTCGTGCTGGCCCTCAGCAACTTCACCGTGGAGAATTACAACGCGGGATCCAACGACGCGGAGATGTGTGAGGCGACGGTCTGGGGACGAGGGTGCCTCTATCTGACGGGCGGGATCATCCAGGACACGCGCGGTGCTGTAGGATTGGCATCCGGACGCGGCTACCTCAAACGGTATGCGTACGACCAGTGCGCCGCGGTGGATCCCCCGCCGTACTTTCCAACCACCGGGCACTTTGCCCGCGGCCGATTCTTCGAAGTGAATCCTGTTGGGTTTGACGTCGCCGCTTACTACCAAATGCTGACGCCGTTCAACTGAGTGTCAGCCGTTCGTCCCTGTGTCGGGCCGCTGGGGGTGCAAACCCGTGGCGGCCCGCTCGCTTTGCGTCACAGGTGCCGACGGTATGCATCGCGGGGACAACGGAGGAGTCTGGATCACCAGGACCCATCAACGGAGGTGCCCCCGACCAGCCTCGTGTACGGGCGCGAAAGACGCTAGCTCGGGAGCGGGGCGCCAGCCTGTGGCTCCTCGTCACTGGGAGCCCCGCCGTGGACGGCAAGCCGACCCGTGGCCATCGGCTCGCTCCGGCCGAGCGTGACGGCGGACCGTCGCAGTGTCAGCAGCAGGCCCGTGAGAATGGCACCCCCGCCGATCGCAACGCGCCAGGTCAGCGCTTCTCCGAGGATCGCGATGCCGAGCGCGACGGCGATCAGCGGGGTTGCCAGGGTGATCAGCATCGTTCTCGTGACATCCATGTGTCGAATGAGCCAATAGAGGAGGACAAACGCGAGGGCGGACCCGACGACGGCGAGGTAGAGCAGGGAAATCAGGGCCAGCGCCGTCCACTGGTAGTGCAGGGGGTTGCCCTCGAGTGGTATGCCAATGGCCAACAGGGGGATGGCGCCCGACAGCATTTGCACCAGCGTGAGGACCACGGGATCCAGATGGCCCCCTTGCCGCTTGATGAGCACGTCGACGTAGGCGGCTACCAGCGCCGCCACGACGATGGCGAGGCTCCCCCAAAACGCGAGGGGGCCCGTTGCGGCCAACTGGTCCGAAAATACGATCGCCACCCCCACGATCCCCAGGCCGATGCCGCTGGTCTTCCGGGTCGTCATCCGTTCGTTCGGGAGGTGGGCGTGCGCGAGGAGCAGCCCAAAAAGCGGAAATGTCGCAAAAAGTAACGCCGCGAGACCCGACGAGATGTACTGCTCCCCCCAGAACACGAGGCCATACGTGATCGCGAAGGTGCCGATTCCCGTCAGCGCCATGAATACCCAGTCCCTCAGGGCGATCGGGAGGTTTGGGCGACGTACGAGGACGAATAGCAGGAGCGGCACTGCCGCAATCACGAAGCGGATGCCGGCGAAGCTGAGCGGTGGGAGGTCGTTCAACCCCACTTTGATGAACATCCACGTGGAGCCCCAGATGACGCTCAGGAGGAGCCAGATCACAGCGGCGCGGGACATAGGCGGGGAATCTTAGCAGATGCGGGGGTACGAGGGCATGGGGTTGAGGCCCAAGCCGGCGACGGGGGGCGGGGCGTGGAAGTTGCAACACCGCCCATTGCATGGTGTTACGGGCTTCGGTAGTATTAGAGCGGTGTCGCGCCCTGCCCGCTGCACCGAGGGGGGCGCGATTTCTCTAGGAGGGCGCCGTGCGTTGTTTGACCCTCAATGCGTCTTTTGAGCCACTGACCCTCGTTCCGGTCCGCCGCGCACTGCGGCTGGTGATCGATGGGAAGGCGGAGATCGTCGAGTCCGACGAGGGCCGCGTGATGCGGAGTGCGCGCATTCAGGTGCCGCGGCCCGCCGTCATCCGGCTCGTGCGCTTCGTACATGTGCCCCGCAAGTTCCGGCGCCAAGTCACCAACACCTTCCTCTTTGCCCGCGATGGGTATCGCTGCCAGTTCTGCGGGCGGGCAGAGCCACAGTTGGGGTTCCGGGAGTGTCTGACGCGCGATCACCTCGTCCCGTTGTCGCGAGGCGGGACCAACGACTGGACCAACGTCGTGACGGCGTGTTCCTCCTGCAACACGCGCAAAGGGAATCGGCTGCCCGAGGAGTGTGGGATGCATTTGCTGGGATTGCCCCTGGAGCCGCACTTCGTGTCCCTCACCTGGGCCGTGCGGAAGCTCACACCCATCCAGGGCAAGTACATCCGTATGTTCTACGGTGAGGAGACATTGCGGCAATTGCGAAGGCTCTGATCTCGAGGGGCCTCCGCCGTATGTCATGCCTGTGATGAAGACCTACACGACCTACCTTTGGTTCAATACCAAGAAGCGCCAAGAGATCATCGATATCACGGACGAAGTTGCCGCGGCCGTCGAGACGGCTGGCGTCGGCGAAGGCTTCGTCCTGGTTTCGGCTATGCACATCACGGCCTCGGTGTTCGTCAACGATCACGAGTCTGGCCTGTGGCACGACATCCTCGAGTGGCTGGAGCACAGTGTGGCCCCGTGGGATCCGGAGCGCTATCGGCACAATGAGACAGGAGAAGACAACGCGGCCGCCCATCTCCGCAGCCTTACGATCGGTCATGAAGCCATTGTCCCCGTCACCAAAGGTGTCCTGGATCTCGGCCCCTGGCAGCGGGTCTTCTATGGGGAGTGGGACGGTCAGCGGAAAAAGCGCGTCATCATCAAAGTGATGGGCACGTAAGAGACGAGGGTGGAGGGGCAGACGGCCGAGGGACAGAAGGGCGGATGTGGAGGGAGGGTGACGATTCCGCTTGTTGACCCACCGTAAGTCTATTAATTTCAACAGTTCGGCACGAGTAGGAGCAGTGTTTGGAGTCTCAGAGCCTGGCGATGTTGTTCGCCGAAAGGACGCAGCAAGATCCCGGTCGGGAGTGTCTCGTCGCGGGATCGCGTCGCTTCACCTACGGCGACGTCGATGACCAATCTGACGCGCTGGCCGTCGCCCTTCAGGATCTGGGTGTGGCCGCCGGCGATAGGGTGGCGGTCGACGCCCCCAATGCACCCGAATGGGTCATCTGCCTCCTGGCAACCGCGAAACTCGGCGCCATCTTCGTCCCCCTGAACCCTGCACTCGGCTACCACGAACTGAAATACCAGCTCCGGCACGCGGAGGCGCGGGTGGCGTTCGCAGCTGGCGCGCCCGGCGAAGCGGACCACCTCGAGCTGTTCGAAGAGCTCATGGGGGAGCTGCCGGATCTGCGATACGTGGTGACGATCGGAGACGAGGAGTTGTGGCATGGCGAGTCGGCCGTCGCCTTCGCCGAGCTGGTGGACCGCGGCAAGCGTCGCAATGTTCCTCGCCCCCAGGTGGACCCGGCCACGGCGCCGCTCGCGATCATCTACACGTCCGGGACGATGGGTAAGCCCAAAGGCGTCATGCTGACCCATCAAAACCTCGTGTTCACGGCACTCGAAACCGCCGGTGCCTTGGCACAGGGCCCGGAGGATCGTGTGCTCGGAGCACCACCGTTCTTCACCATTTTTGGTGTCCACGTCGTGGTGGCTACGCTCGGAACGGGCGGATCGGTGGTGCTGCAGGCGCGCTTCGATCCGCGATCCGCCCTCGAGCTCATGGAGCGGGAGCGCGTGACCATCTGCCACGGCGTGCCGACAATGTTCCAACTCCTGATGCGGGACAAGACGTTCGGGAGTCGGGATATGTCCACGGTCCGGACCGGTATCGTGGCCGGGAGCCCGGTCTCCCAGAGCCTCGTGCAGCGGATCCGCCAGTGGAACGACGTCCAGATCGCCTACGGCCTCACGGAGACCGGTCCGACGGTGTCCATTACCCGATTTGATGATCCACCCGAGACGCGCGAGCGATCGGTGGGTCGGCCGATCGACGGAGTCGACGTACGGGTAGCGGACCTCAAGACCCGCGACCTGCACGGTCCCGAGGCGGTCGGCGAGTTGGCAGTGCGGGGACCGAACGTGATGGCGGGATACTATCGTATGCCGTCGGAAACCAAACGTTCGTTCACGGATGACGGGTTCTTCCTCACGGGCGATCTCGCGATCCTCGACGAGGACGGATACGTGACCATCGTAGGGCGGTGTAAGGAAATGATCATCCGTGGCGGCCACAACATCTTCCCCCGGGAGCTCGAGGACGTGCTCCGCACGCATCCCGGAGTGGAGGACGCGTGCGTGGTGGGTGTCCCCAACGAAATCCTCGGGGAGCTCGTGTGTGCCTGCATCCTCCCCATCGAGGGTGCCATCGTCACGGGCGATGAGCTCAAGGACTATTGTCGAGAACACATGGCTGACTACAGAGTCCCAGATCTGGTCCGCTTCTTCGACACTTTCCCAATGACCGGGAGTGGGCAGGTGAAGCGAAGGGAGCTGGCGCAGGTGGTGGGGCTGGAATTGAGTGTGACGTGAAAGAAGCGATTCCGGGCCGATCGCCGCGAGCGGTCTACCCCGACGTACCGGTGCATGCGCCCAACGCGGCGATGCTCATCGATTTTGACAATGTAACCATGGGGATCCGCTCGGATCTCCAAAACCAACTACGGAAACTGCTGAATTCTGACATCTTCAAAGGCAAGGTGTCGGTACAGCGGGCCTACGCGGATTGGCGGCGATATCCGCAGTACATCGTGCCGCTCTCCGAAGCCTCCATCGACCTCATCTTCGCTCCTGCGTTTGGGTCGAACAAGAAGAACGCCACCGATATCCGTCTTGCGATCGATGCGCTGGAGCTGGTGTTCACGCGTCCAGAGATCGGCACGTTCATCCTGTTGTCCGGCGACTCCGATTTCTCGAGCCTGGTGCTGAAGCTCAAGGAATATGGGAAGTACATCATTGGCGTTGGGATTCGGGAATCCTCGAGCGACCTCTTGATTCAGAATTGCGACGAGTACTACGGATATGCCGAAATCACGGGGCTCACGAAGGAAGGCCACGTGGAAGTCGCACGACGAGACCCGTGGGAGCTGGTGGTCGAGGCGGTGCTCAAGATGAGGGAAGAGGACGATGTCATGCGATCGGACCGCCTGAAGCAGGTCATGCAGGGCATCGATCCCAACTTCGACGAGAAAGAAGCTGGGTACAATCGCTTTAGCAAGTTCGTGCAGGAGTCTGGCCGGCGGGGGCTGCTGACGTTGACGAAGCTCGACAACGGTCAGTATGCCATTGACGTCGGTCCCGATGCGAATGTTCCGCCCGGAACGGAGCGTGCTCCCCGGGCGGGCGGACCGACCACCGAGCGCACCCAACGTCCCAGGCGGCGGCGCGAGCGTCGGCCTGTGACCGAGTCCGAGCCGCTGGCCTTGGCCGAAGCCTTCGAGTTACTCAAACAGGCGCTCTGGGTTCTGGGCGCGGTGGGGGACCAAGCCGGGGATGCGGATGAGGTCAGGGATAAGATGGCCGAGCTGTATGGCGATCAAGACCCCGTGTTCGACCGCGTCCGGTTCCGGCGATTTCTTCGCCAGGCGCACGACGCCGATCTCATTGAGCTCATCAAGAGCGAGGACGACCGCTACCTCTTGAAGCTCAGCGCTCAAGTGGCCCGCGCGGACATTTCTGGCGAGACCTTCGAGCCGGCGACCGACGTCGCACCCGAAGGAAAGCCCGACGACGGGGCAACCCAATCGGCTCAGCCGACGCAGCGGGCAAAGTCGAGCGCCCGCAAAGGGACGCGATCCCGCACGCGCAGTCGATCGCGGAAGAACGACGAAGAATCATCCAACGTTCCCCAGGGGACCGCAGCATCTTCGACGAAACCGGCCTCCGACGTGACTGACGCGGAGTCAACGACCGCCACCGGCAGGGGACCCAAGGACGAGACGCGCAATCCGCGCCGTCGGCGGGGCTCGAAGACCCCCCCCTCGGCAAGCACATCGCCTTCTCCCGACGCGGCACCCCAGCCGGAGCCAACGCCCCAACCGGAAACGCGAGGCCGTTCGTCGCTGGAAGCGCGCTCGTTGGGCCCGCGACGGGGGAGTCGGCGGGGGCGTCCGCAACGACCGGCGACGTCACCGCCGGCGCACGCCGCGCGCCCGCCGGTTTCGCGATCGTCCGAGCCCGTCTCGAAGAACGAACGAACAACGCCGGACCAGGCGTCCGGCGACTCGGCTCCCACCGCGGACACGCGCGGCCGCACCGTGCTCGATGAGGCAGTTCAGAGCATCGAGAACGAGGAGGAGGGACTTCTCCGCCGCATGACCTCCGCGTTGCACCGAATGGTGGGCGGGACGCCGCCCAAGCGAGACGGGTGATGTGGTGACACGGTCGCTGGGGACTACGCTCTCCCGATCATTTTACGCGCGCGACACCGAACGGGTCGCGCGCGATTTGTTGGGCTGTATTCTGGAAACGCGGATCGCCAACCAGCGAACGGCCGGCCGCATCGTGGAAGTCGAAGCATACTTGGGACCACACGACCCCGCGGACCACGGATACCGCAACCGACGGACCCCCCGGAACGACGCACTGTTCGGCCCGCCGGGAACGTCGTACGTGTATCGGATTTACGGCGTTCACTGGTGTTTCAACGCCGTGACGGAACGAGACGATTGTCCGACGGCAGTCCTGATACGTGCCGTCGAGCCGGTGGATGGGATCGACGTCATGCACCGACGGCGGAGGAGCCGCGAGCCACGTGGCCTCTGCAGTGGTCCGGGCCGACTCTGTCAGGCCTTCGGCATCACGGGAGAGCACAATGGTGCGTCACTCACGAGAGGGGCGGTCCGGATCCTCGAGCCCCGCCGCCGTCCCTGCGTCCCCATCGTCGCCGGCCCGCGTGTGGGTATCTCAAGAGCCGCGGACTGGCCGCTGCGATTCTTCGTGGAGGGTTCGCCGTGGGTCTCGCGTCGTTAGACACGGTACCACTACACAAAGGGGCCCGGCTGCGCAGCCGGGCCCCCGGGGTCGTCCGAGCACGCTCCCAGCGTCACTGTCGCCGAGTGCTGATCTCCTCCGAAGCTCCCGTGAGTGAGTACCGGATGCCCCCGGTCAGCGCGTGCTGATCACTCGTGACGAGAAACGAGTCGGTCCCCGGCATGAACTGATAGTTCCCGAAGACGGCCCACTTCCCGATGTTCCACTGCACCCCGCCCCCGATCACGGGGAAAGCCTTGGTATCGACCTCGCTGATCGCTTGGAATGCATTGTCCAACTCGAGCGCCGTTTGAGCGTCGATGGGTTCGGCATCGCTAATACGATGAATCGCCACCCCGCCCCCCAACAAGAGCTGAAACTGCCCGTGCAACGGGATCGCATACAGGCTTGCTTGAATCCGCTGTCCCCCGTCGAATTGGACCACGTTGAAACCGCTGGGGCTGAACGGATTCACGACCGCGGAGGTGGCAGAGTTGAAGATGATCTGGTCGAACGCGACGTGCAGACCGACCCGATCTCGGGTGATCAGCCAATGGCCACCGAACTCGAACGCGGCTTCCCAATTCTGGGTAGGGGTCTGGTAGAAGTAGATCCCAGTCTGTCCGCCCCAAATCCACCGGTTCTTCCAGGCCTCGTCCTGTGCCTGCGCCGGGGCCGCCAGAACGGTGAGCTGGCCAAGGGCAACCAGGACTCCGCTCAATCTGCGCATTCCGTACCTCCGCTTAGGTCGCACCCCGCGCCATCGAGGCGGGGCCAAGGGGTGCCGTTGGGCGCCCCAAGATAGTGCCTGGCCGGAAAAAATGCGAGCCCCGGAGACCAGTTTCTGTGGCTTCTATCACATTGTCCGCAGTGAGGTTAAGTCGAGATCCCGCGAAATCACTTGAGGTCCGGGTGCCGGGGGTGTCGTTCGCAGGCCCCCAGCGGAACCTTTCCTTTCTTATAGGGCTCTTATAGGCCCGCGACACCGGTGGGTCAGACGAGCCCCAGGGTCTTCCCCACCTTTTGGAACGCCCGGAGGGCTTGGTCCAGGTCGTCTTGCTGGTGGGCGGCCGATAATTGACAGCGGACGCGGGCGGTCCCCTTGGGCACCACCGGGTAGCCGAATCCCGTTACGAAAAAACCTTCGTCGAGCAACATCTTGCTCATCTGAATCGCCTTCGCCGTCTCGCCCAGAATGACGGGGATGATCGGGGTTTCCCCTTCCAGTGGCTTGAAGCCGAGGGTCCGCAAGCGTTCTCGGAAGTAGGCGGCGTTGTCGTGCAAACGGCGAACCAGTTCGGGGTAGGCGCGCAGGTAGCGTACCGCGGCGAGTGCGCTGCCAGCGACGGTGCAGGGCAGCGCGTTGGAGAAGAGTTGAGGGCGTGCCCGTTGGGTGAGGTAGTCGCACACGGCCTGCGACGAGGCCGTGAAGCCTCCGGCGGCTCCGCCGAGCGCTTTCCCCAACGTAGACGTGATAATATCGACGTCTCCGAGGACGCCGTGGTGTTCCGCCGTCCCCCGTCCGGTCTTCCCGAGGACGCCGGTGCCGTGGGAATCGTCCACGGCGACCATCGCATCGTACTTTCGCGCCAGCTCGAGAATGTCGGGCAGCCGCGCAATGTCTCCTTCCATGGAGAACACTCCATCGGTGAAAATCAATCTCGAGCGAGCGTCTGCGGACGCTTTCAGCTTCGTCTCGAGGTCGGTCATGTCGGAGTGTTTGTAGATCTCGGAGCGGCACTTTCCGATCGACTTGGCCAGCCGGATGGCGTCGATGATGGATGCGTGATTCAGCTCGTCCGAGATGACGACATCGTCAGGTCCGAGGAGCGTTGGGCAGAGTCCCTCGTTGGCATTCCAGCACGACACGTAGGTTAGCGAGGCGCTGGTGCCCACGAGGTCGGCGAGGGCATGCTCCAAGTCGCGGTGGATGGTAAAGGTTCCGCAGATGAATCGCACGCTCGCCGTTCCCGCGCCGAAGCGGTCCAGTGCCGCTTTGCCGGCGGCGATGACCTCCGGTAGCGCCGAGAGTCCGAGATAGTTGTTGCTGGACAAAACGACGATCTCACCATGTTCCTCCATCTGGACTCTCGCGTCCTGGGGAGAATCGAGGTACAGAAGCGTCTTGTAGACCCCTTCCTGCTTGAAGTGGTCGAGTTCCTGCTGCAGCCGCTGATCCGTGCCGCGATGCATTCAGCAGCTCCCGATGCCGAGGATGACCTTGCCGGCGGCGCCGGAGCGTATGGCCGCCAGGGCCTCGTCGATCTGTTCCAGTGGAAACTCATGCGTGACGACGGGCGTGGGATCCAGGAGCCCGGATGAGAGGAAGCGTCGCATTTGGTGCCAGGTTTCGAACATGCGGCGGCCGATCACCCCGTAAATGGTCACACCTTTGAAGATGATGTCCTCGGCGAAATGAACCGGTACGGCCCCTTTGGGAAGGCCGAGAAGGTTCACCCGCCCGCCCAGTCGCACGGCCTTGAACGCCTGCTCGATCGCGCTTGGATGGCCCGACATTTCGCACACCAGGTCCACGCCCTCGCCCGATGTCTCGTCACGGACCCGGTCGAGGACAGGGTCGGATGTCGGGTTGAGCAGCACATCGGCGCCCATGCGTTTTGCGAGCGCGAGTCGGTTGGCGTTCGGGTCCGACGCGAACACCTTGGCAGCTCCGGCGGCGCGGGCGATGCCGACCGCAAAGCAGCCGATGGGCCCACACCCCAACACGAGGATGGTGCTCCCGGGGATCTCCGCGGAGAGGACGGTGTGGAACGCGTTACCCAGGGGATCCATGATGGCGCCCACCGTCGTGGGAATACCGTCTAGCGGCATGACGTTGATGGCAGGCATCGCCATGAAGTCGGCAAACGCTCCATCCCGGTCCACGCCGATGATTTGCGTATTCTGACAAATGTGTGCGTTACCCGTGCGGCATTGGCGACAGTGGCCGCATACGATGTGTCCCTCGGCGGTGACGTGCTGGCCCACCGACAGGGCGCCCCCGACGTCTTCACCGACCTCCACGATCTCGCCGGCGAATTCGTGCCCGACGACCACGGGTGGGTGGATCCGACCCTGTGCCCATTCGTCCCAATCCGCGATATGCAGATCGGTTCCGCACACACCGGCGTGGTGCACCCGAATGACCACATCGAGCGGGCCCGGGCGAGGCTCGGGCGCGTCGGAGACGGTGAGGCCCGGTTGAGGTTTGAGCTTGCTGATTGCGCGCATGGATCCTGGCTGAAGGGCCGGGGGGCTCGTTCTGGATCACCCGACGACCTGCCAGCTTCTGTCTCTTCGTCCTAGATGATGCTCCGGATGAACCCGCCGTCCACTTGGAGGGCGACGCCCGTAATGTAACTGGCCGGCTCGGAGGCCAAGAACGCGACGGCGGCGGCCAACTCGTCGGGCTCCCCCATTCGACCCAGGGGAATGTTCAGCACCAGCGTCTGCTGAGCCTCCGCGGTCGATTGGTCCGCCACTCGGGCGCGGCGCTGGAGTAGCTCTTCGGTGCGCTGTGTATGCATGTATCCCGGGCAAACGCTGTTCACGGTGATCCCATCCGTGGCGACTTCGTCCGCCAGTGTTTTCGCAAAGCCGAGGACACCGGCCCGGGCCGTCGATGACAACATCAGCCCTTCGAGCGGCTGTTTTGCCGCGACGCTGGTCAGACAGATGATTCGTCCCCAGCCTCCGCGACGCATGAGCGGTACGGAAGCGCGACACAGATGGATGGTGGAGAGCAGATTGAGCTCCAGTGCCAGCTGCCACGTGTCGGCTTGGATATCGTCGAACGATGCGGCTGGAGGGCCGCCCGCATTGGTGACGAGCACGTCCACGCCGCCAAAGTGATGGCGCACCCGCTCGACGAGATCCTGGGCCTGGACGCGGTCGCTGACGTCTGCACGGAAGCCTTCGACATCCGTCGCGGTGGCCCGACGCACATGTTCGACGGACTCGCGAAGTCGGGCATCGTCCCGACCGTTCATCGCAACGCGACATCCTTCCTCCGCCAGCGTCGTGGCGATGGCCAGACCGAGACCGCTCGACGATCCTGTGATCAAGGCGACGCGACCAGAGATACCGAGATCCATGTGGTCGACTCCACAGACGGGTTACGGGTCCGTACGACGCGGGATCCCGCAGGTACGGTGTCGCTCGAGACCAGCGAGCGACCCAACGTGTGTTGCGGAACGTTCGGGAATTTGCCCGCCACTGCGGTCGCGGGCAAGGGAACACGGCGTGCGACACGCGCACAACCAGCTACCGGAAACACACAAAACCTATTGCGTGGTAGGAGGGTATCTATAATATTCGCACCGTCCTACGAGCAGTCTGCGGAGTTTGCCGAATGTCCGTGACGAGACGAGAGTTCGTAAAACAGACCTCAGTGGCCGCTGCAACTCTTGCAGCGACTGCGCGCGGTGCGTCCGCGCAGCCGGTCTCGCGCGTCGCGACGTATCAAGGCGATCCGTCGATCAAAGCACTCTGCATGTTTGCCCTCGATGCTGCCAAGACCGCCGGCGCATCGTACGCGGACGTACGAGTTGGCCGGCGCCGCATGCAATCCATCTCCACGCGCGAGGAACGGATCACCCGCCTGGTGGACGACGAGACGTTCGGCGTTGGTGTTCGGGTGCTCGTGGGGAACGCGTGGGGCTTTTGGGCGAGTCGAGAGGTCAACCGCCGCGAGTGCGTGCGCGTTGCGCGTGCCGCAGTCGATCAAGCTCGCGCCAACCAACAGGCGGCTCGCGGCCAGGTAACCCTTGCGCCGGTGAGTGCTTACCCGGATGCGGTATGGCAGACGCCCATCGAGCGGGATCCCTTCGACGTTCCAATCGAAGAAAAGGTCGACTATTTGTTGTCAGCGAACGCCGCGGCGCTCAGAATCCGCGGAGCGCGGTTTGCGAGCTCCTCGCTGGCATTCGTGCGGCACGAGACGACATTTGCCTCCACCGAGGGCACGGTGCTCGTGCAGACGCTCTACCGGTGTTCCCCGCAGATGACCGTGACCGCGGTGGCGTCCGACTTCTCGGATTTCCAAGCGCGCAGCTCGGCTGAGGTGTCCCCCATGGGGATGGGATACGAGCACGTCGAGGCCGCCGACCTGCCGGGCCGAGCGGCGGCGTGGGCGGAAGAAGCCGTACAGAAACTCTCCGCACCATCGGTTCAGCCCGGTGAATACGATCTCATCCTGCACCCGTCCAACTTGTTCCTGACCATTCACGAAAGCATCGGTCATCCGACCGAGTTGGATCGAGCGTTGGGGTATGAAGCAAACTACGCCGGGACGTCGTTCATTGCCCCGCCGGAGCGGATGATCGGTCAACTGCGGTACGGACCCGAGATCATGAACATCCAAGGTGACCGCACGCAACTGGGTGCGTTGGCGACCGTCGCATGGGATGACGAAGGAGTCCCTGCGGATAGTTGGCCGATCGTCAAAGACGGTGTATTCGTAGACTACCAGACCACGAGGGAGCAGGCCGCGTGGATCGCGGACCTGACGGGCATCACGCGATCCCACGGCTGCTCCTATGCCTCGTCGTGGGATCAAATCCAATTCCAACGCATGCCCAACGTGTCGCTGCTGCCCGGTGTCGCCGACTACGATCTGAACGATCTCATCGCTGCCACGGATCGGGGCATCGTCATTCACGGGCGGGGCTCATACAGCATCGACCAGCAGCGCTACAACTTCCAATTCGGTGGCCAAGTCTTCTACGAAGTCCAGGGCGGCAAGATCGTAGGCATGCTCCGAGACGTAGCCTACCAAGGTCGGACGACCGATTTCTGGAACTCACTCGACATGCTTGGTGGTCCAGAGAGCTATGAAATGGGTGGGACCTTCTTCGATGGGAAGGGGCAGCCGTCACAGGCGAACGCTGTGAGCCATGGTTGTCCGCCGGCTCGATTCCGGGCTGTGACGGTCATCAATACCGGTGGAAGCGCCTGACGGAGGCCAGGGCGTGCCCGAGCTACTGAGCGAATCCCAGGCGCGGGCACTCTGTGAGCGCGTGCTTGCTCGCAGCACGACGGACGGAGCGGAGGTCCGGTTGCGCGCGGGCCGAGCAGGAAACGCGCGCTTCGCGCGGAATCAGATCACCACGTCAGCGGACGTGGTGGATGTCGAGGTCACGTTCACCGCGCGCGTGGGGAGACGGAGCGCAACGGTTACGTTCAACGTGCTCGATGAGCCCGGTATCGGCGCGGCGGTGGGCCGGGCCGAACAACTCGCTCGGATTGCGCCGGAGGACCCGGAGCTCATGCCGCTCTTGGCGTCGCAGACGTACACGCCCTCTCCCGCCTACTTCGAGAGCACCGCCGACCTCGCGGCTGCCGGACGTGCCCAAGCCATCGTTCCCGTCGTGGAGTCGGCGGCTGCGGCGGACATGGTTGCCAGCGGTTTCCTCCAACATCGCGCCGCATCCGTGGCGGTGGCCAATTCCGCGGGACTCTTTGCCTATCATCGCGCCACCGACGCCTCGTTCACGACCACCGTGCGCACGCCGGGTGGGAATGGCTCGGGCTGGGCCGGTGGCACCCACAACGATTGGGGCCTGGTCTCTTCGACGGCCGAGCTCGCTGCCCGAGCGGTGAGGAAAGCCCGCGAGAGCACGACCACGCGCGACATTCCACCTGGGCGGTATACGGTCGTGTTGGAGCCCACGGCGGTCGGCAACCTCGTGCAACTTCTGCTCTCCGCCCTCGATGCCCGCGCGGCGGACGAGGGGCGCTCGTTCTTCTCGAAGCGCGGCGGTGGGACGAAGCTGGGTGAGCGAGTGGTCGGCGACGGAGTCACGCTCTTCTCGGACCCGCGCGACCCCGATCTCTTGGAGCCGCCGTTTACCGACGAGGGTTTCCCCGTGGGACGAACGATGTGGATCGAGAACGGGCTTCTGCGGAACCTCGCGTACGACCGCTATTGGGCCGAGCGGCAAGGGACTCAGCCCACGCCCCTCGCCGGCGGGATCAAGATGGCGGGCGGACAGGGGACGGCGGCGGATCTCGTGGGGTCGGTAGAGCGCGGGCTCCTGGTGACGCGATTCTGGTACATCCGTAACGTGGATCGGCGCACACTCGTGTTCACGGGACTCACGCGCGACGGCACGTTCCTGATCGAGAACGGGCGGATTGCCGGTGCCGTGAAGAATCTCCGCTTCAACGAAAGTCCCGTCGTCATGCTGAACAATGTGGTGGCCAAAGGCACGCCGGTGCGCGTGGTGGCATCGGAATCGGGAGGTCTCGGACGTGCGGTCAGCGTGCCACCGTTGGTCATTCAGGGCTTTCGCTTCACGGCTGTGTCCGATGCCGTGTGAGCGATTGGTGCCGGTCGTCACGATCGGCGGAGCGTAAGCGAAGCGAAGCGCTGTCGAGCGGCCCGTGGCCGCTCACCCCCGGCCTACCCCCGCGGGGGTAGGCC
>JBFJCP010000022.1:0-81443 GCA_041615815.1 Gemmatimonadales bacterium
CACGATGTTTCCCACGCAGACCGATCCGTACATGTATGTGTCGGGTCCGCCTCTGCACGTCATTTCCATGAATCTCATGCAGCGCTTCCGGGAGGATCTCGGCTTCGAATTTCCGGTATCGTTCTCCGCGGGCGTCGATGCAAAAAACTTTCCGCATGCGGTTGCCTGCGGCATGGTCCCCGTGACGACGTGCACCGATCTCCTTCGCCAGGGCGGATACGGTCGACTTCCAGCGTACCTGCGGGGCCTCGCGCGGCAAATGCAGAATCTGGGTGTGACGAGCCGAGAGGCGTTCGTGCTTGCCACGCGCGGGAGGGCTGCGGAGGCCGTACAGGCGGCGCTGCAGCAGACTCAGGATGGGGCGCGAACGTGGCGCCTCGAAGGTTCGCGTCTCTCGGAGATCGCAAATGAGGAGCCAGACAGCCTCCCGCTCGCGCTGCGTGAGACGGCCACCGCCCTCGGGATCGACCCCGACGCCTTCGTGCTCCTGACCACCCGCATCGCCGGCCGGCTGAACGGCCGCGACATCGTGCCGGCGCTGGCCGAGGATCCACGCTACCATGCCCGCGCCAATGGCAAGACCCCCCGCCAGATCGACAGCCAGCTCGCGCTCTATGACTGCATCAACTGCGACCTCTGTATCGCCGCGTGTCCCAACGACGCCATCTTTGCCTACGAAGCAGAGCCGACGCGGACAGACACAGAGCTATTGTCCCAGGGACCGGATGGGGATCTCCGGCGGCAGACCGGTGCTGGGTTTACCATCGAGGAGATTCACCAGCTCGCGGTGCTGAGCGGCGCCTGCAACGAATGCTCGAATTGCGAGGTCTACTGCCCCGAATCTGGCGCACCGTTTCAGCTCAAGGAGCGGGTCTTTCTCAATCGCGCCGACTGTGACGCATCCCCGCACGTCGACGGTTTCTGGCGCGAGAATGACGTGCTGCATGCGCGCCTTGCAGGACGGCGGATCCAGCTCACCTTGGGCGCCGATGGCAAATCCGGTACACTGCGGGGCGACGGTTTACGACTCGATCTCTCATGGGAGCCCCTTGGCGTGCGTGGCGGTGAAATCTCGGCGACGTCTCCCCCCTTCGACACTGCGCACCTCTGGCGCCTGAAGACGGTTTGGAACGCGATCTTCCATTCCGCGACTCCCAACATGGTGAACCCCGGAACCCCACCGTGAGCAACGTTACGCTACTCGGCAACGGCGTGGTCGTCCCCCGGCACGGGAAATCGGACGTCATTACCGCCGGCGCTGTGGCATGGCAGGGTGAGCGGATCATCGGTGTGGGGCCGGGACGCGACCTCAAAGCAGCATATCCAGACGCCCGATTCCTCGACGCCCGGGGCGGCCTCATCATGCCCGGCCTGGTGAACCTACACCACCACTTCTACTCGGCGTTGGCTCGCGGTCTCGACCCCGGGGCCCCGATGACGAACTTCACCGAAGTGTTGGATCGGCTGTGGTGGCGCCTGGATCGCGCGCTCGATGCCGACACCGTCCAGGTTTCGGCCGAGCTCTCGGCGGCGGATTGTATCCGATGGGGTTGTACCACGGTGTTCGACCATCACGCATCGCCATCGTGCATTGCCGGAAGCCTCAACGTCATTGCCAACACCCTGGAACAGGCCGGTCTCTCCGCAGTCCTGTGCTACGAAGTGACCGATAGGAACGGCCACCAGGACGCCGTTGCCGGTCTCAATGAGAATCTCGAGTTCATCGATGCCCGACGGCACCACCCGCGCATCCGGGGGACGATTGGGCTCCACGCGAGCTTCACGCTGCGGGACGAGACCCTGGCGCTGGCCGCCAACCACCGGCCAAAGGAGTCAGGCTGTCACATCCACGTTGCCGAGGATCGCGTCGACATCTCGGCGTCCCGCGACGCCTTCGGGAGGGGACCGGTGGAGCGACTGCGAGAGTTCGGCTTGCTGGATAGTCGGAGTCTCCTCGCCCACGGCATCCACTTGGAGCCGCGTGACTACGGGACCATTGCCGATTCCGCCGGGGTCGTCATTCACAACCCCGAGTCCAATGCCAACAATGGCGTGGGCTACCTTGACGTCGTACGCGTGGCGAAGACCGGCTGTTGTGTCGGGCTGGGCACCGACGGTATGTCCTCGTCCATGCTGCGCGCCCTCCGCGCCGCCTTTCTCACGCACCGGGCTGTCCGCGAAGATCCAAGCGCCGGGTTCGAGGTAATGCCGGACCTGTTGGGAAACAACACGCGGATTGCGCGGGAGTTCTTCGCAGAGCCCCATCTGGGCGAGCTGGTTCCCGGTGCTCCAGCGGACGTGATCGCCATCGACGTGCAACCTCCAACGCCCATAGGGGCGGAGAATCTGTTCGGTCACTTGGTGTACGGCGCCACGGAAGTTCCGATTCGATACACCGTGGCAAGAGGGCAGCTCCTGCTGGACGACTTTGCCCATACCACTATCGACGTCGAGGGACTCGGCGCCCGGGCGCGCGAGCTCGCGCCAAGCCTGTGGAGCCGCTTTGCGGCTCTGCCCTGGGGTACTAGCTTCCTCGGGGAAAAAGACGAGATGACGATGAACCAACCACAGGAGCCGCGGAGTTGACGGGGAGCGATCGTAGGGAGAATAGACGGCGGGCCGTGGAGCGGTGCCGGGAGCGAGGCATCGTGATCCCGACGTTCGCCGAAATGCGCGATCCGAAACGGATCGATCCCGCCATCCGCCGCGCGCTCGGCACCGTCGGCCTGCACGATACGAATCCGCTCAACCTGTTTCGCATTACCTGGCATAACGACCCGAATACCGGCGGGTACGGGGAGGTCAACGCGTTCGAGCTCCCAACGGAACTCACCGGTGTTCCGGCCCGCATCATCGGACTGGTGGGTAAGCACTTCCCCACGGGCGCCCACAAGGTGGGAGCGGCATTCGGGTGCCTTGTCCCACGCCTGGTGAACGGTGAGTTCGACCCAACACGTCATCGAGCGGTTTGGCCCTCGACGGGCAACTACTGCCGCGGTGGGGCCTTCGACAGCGCTCTACTCGGCTGCCGCGCTGTTGCCATCCTCCCGGAAGGGATGAGTCGGGAGCGTTTCCAATGGCTCGAAAGGATCGGGGTCGAGATCATCGCCACTCCGGGGTCGGAGAGCAACGTCAAAGAAATCTTCGATGCTTGCTGGGAGATTCGGAAACACCAATCGGACGCCGTGATCTTCAACCAGTTCGACGAGTTCGGGAATTACCTGTGGCACTTCGGCGTCACGGGGCCGGCGGTGGAGTCAGTGTTTCAACGCGTGGGCGGTCCGGTTGACCGGGTTGCCGGATGGGTCGGTGCCACCGGATCGGCGGGCACCCTCGCCGCAGGCGACCACCTCAAGAACCTGCACCCCATGGCCAGGATCACCGCGGCGGAAGCCCTGCAATGTCCCACGTTGCTCCAGGCTGGGTTCGGCGCACACCGTATCGAAGGTATCGGTGACAAGCACGTTCCCTGGATTCACAACGTTCGCAACACGGATTTCGTGGCCGCTATCGACGATGAGGCGGCCATGCGTCTGCTGCGACTCTTCAACGACCCCGCCGGTCGGGCTGTTCTGATGCAACAAGGTGTGCCGGAGGGTGTCGTGGATCAGCTCCCCTTACTCGGCATCTCGTCGATCTGCAATGTGCTGGCCGCGATCAAGACGGCACGGTACTTCGAGCTCGACGAGCATGACCTGCTCTTCACGTCGTTCACCGACTCCGTGGAATTGTACCAGACCCGTCTCACGGAGCTCGTAACCAAACGTGGCGCGTATACGCCGGTCCAAGCACGGGTGGATTTCGAACGGTATTTACTAGGCGCCACGACGGATCACATCCGCGAGCTCACGTTCGCCGACCGCAAGCAGCTACACAATCTCAAGTACTTCACCTGGGTCGAACAGCAGGGCAAGAGTTCGGAAGAGCTCGACGCCCTGTGGACCCCATCATTTTGGCACGATCTGGTGGGTCAGCTCCCGCGTTGGGACGAAGCGATCGCCGCCTTCAATCGCGATACCGGCGCGCTCGATCACCTGAAACGCACACCAGCCACAGATACCAGCACGGCGACGCGCTGAGGGGAGTTTTCGATGACGCAGCGAGGTGCAAATGCACTCGCGGCTGCACGGCGTTATGAATCGGACGTCGTGCAGTTTTTGCGAGATATGATCGCCATTCCGGCGGAGAGTCTTCAAGAAGCCCAACGCGCCGAGCGCATCAAGCAGGAATACGAACGACTGGGATTCGATGAGGTCTTTTTCGACCGTCTGGGAAATGTCGTGGCACGGGTCGGCACCGGTCCGCTCAAGATTCTCATGGACGGGCACTTTGACTGCGTGGGTGTGGGCGACCCGGGCGCGTGGGCGCACGATCCCTTCAAGGGCAAATACGAGGATGGCAAGATCTGGGGGCGTGGCGCGGTCGACGAGCTCCCAGCCATCGCCTGTATGGCGTACGGCGCCAAAATACTCCAAGCGCAGGGAGCACTCGATGACGTCACGCTGTTTCTATCGGCGACGGTGATGGAGGAAGACTGTGATGGATACTGTCTTCTTCACCTGATCGAAAAAGAGGGCATTCGGCCTGACGTAGTCGTGCTCGGTGAGCCTACGAACCTCAACGTCTACCGGGGACACCGGGGACGCGTGGAGGCCACCATTACTACCCGTGGGGTGTCGTCTCACGCGGCTCATCCGGAACGCGGGGTCAACGCGCTCTACAAAATCGCCCCCATCATTACAGATATCGCAGCCCTGAACGAGACATTGCCAAGCGACGAGTTTCTCGGTAAGGGAACGGTGGTGGTCTCATCCATCGAGTGCACGACACCCTCGCTGAACGCCGTCCCGGACAGCGCTCGGATCTTCATCGACCGTCGCATGACGGCCGGCGAGACCGTGGAAGAAGTGCTCGCTCAACTCCGCGCGCTACCGCACGTCGGTGACGCACAGGTGGAGGTACTGTCGTACGACGCTACGAGTTGGCGGGGTGAGCAGGCCATGCAGGAGAAGTTCTATCCGACGTGGGTGCTTCCCGAGGAGCATCCCCTGGTGCAGGGAGTGGCACAGGCCGTCAACATCGTGCTCGGAAAGCCACCAGCAATCTCACGGTGGTCGTTTTCTACGAACGGCGTTGCCAGCATGGGTCGGCATCGGATCCCTACGGTGGGATTCGCCCCAGGACTCGAGGAGCTGGCCCACACCACCGGAGAGTGGGTCGCCGTGGACGACCTCATAAAGGCCACAGCGGTCTACAGTCTCATACCCGAACACTTGGCCCGGCGCAGGGAACAACTACTCAAGGGGAGTGAGGGAGGAGTGAGGAGCGGATGACGAACACGCATCTCAAAGGTCGAGATCTTCTCAGCACGCAGGACTGGGCCCTGGACGAGCTGGAGACCTTGTTCGACTTGGCAAAGGAGCTCAAGACCGCCAAGGCGGCTGGTCAGCTGACACCGCTGCTCATGGCCAAGACGCTCTACATGATCTTCTTCGATGCCTCCACCCGCACCCGAAATTCCTTCGAGACCGGAATGACGCAGCTGGGCGGGCATGGCATCTACCTCTCCCCTGATAAGATGCAGATCAGCCATGGAGAGAACGCTCGCGACACCGCCAATGTGCTCTCTCGATACGGTGACGGGATCGCCATTCGGCACTGTGCGTACGACGAAGGCAACCGTTACCTCCGCGATGTCGCGGAGCATGCGAGCGTGCCGGTGATCAACATGCAGTGCGACGTATACCACCCCTGCCAGATTCTCGCCGACTATCTGACGATTCGAGAGAAGTTCGGCGACACCCGAGGCCTGAAGTTGGGAGTCTCGTGGACGAGTGCGCCGAACTACGTCCGTCCGATCTCGGTTCCCCAAAGCCTGATCTTGCTCATGCCACGATTCGGGATCGACGTGACGCTCGCGTACCCGCCCGAGTTCCAGCTCATGCCGCAGATCGAGGCTCAAGCCAAGGCCAACGCGGAGGCTGCAGGCGCAGAGTTCGAGATCGCCGACCGCTTCGAGGCGGCATTCGAAGATGCGGATGCGGTCATCCCCAAGTCGTGGGGTCCCCTGGTGAGCACGTCGGACCACGCCGAGGGCCTCCGTCTCATCGGGCAGTACCCCACGTGGCGTTGTGAGGGCAAGCACATGGCGCTCGGCAAGGGGCACGCGATCTACATGCACCCGCTCCCAGCAGATCGTGGCCGCGAGGTGACGGACGAGGTGATCGACGGTCCGCAGTCTGCCGTGTACGATCAGGCCGAGAATCGGCTGCACGTCCAAAAGGCTCTGCTGGCGCTCACCTTGTAGATGGCTTCGTTCCGGTTTTGCTGCAGCGAATGTGGCACGCGGTACGGCGAACGCGAGGTTCGGTTGGTGTGCCCGGCGTGTGCTGAAAACCAAGAACGGGGTGGGGTCACTCGCGGGGTGCTGGACGTGATCCTGGACGAGCTCCCCAGTAGCTGGCCACGAGCGCCCTTGGCGAGCGGCGAGTTCCTGGCGTCGTTCCTGCCGGTCGAATCGCCGGCGTCGCTCGCCGCGCTCGCGGTCGGCGGAACGCCGTTGCTCGAGGTACCGCAGTTGCGGACACGAGTGGGCATATCCCACCTCTGGCTCAAAGACGACACGCGAAACCCCAGCGGATCCACCAAGGATCGGGCGTCGTTGCTCGTCGTGGCGAAAGCGCGCGAATACGGGTTGGATACCGTGGCCGCTGCGTCGACGGGAAACGCCGCCACGGCGCTCGCGGCGGTAGCCGCGGCGGCCGGGATTCGGGCCGTCGCCTTTGTACCGCATACGGCACCGCAAGCCAAGCTCGCCCAGATGCTCAGCTATGGCGCCGACGTCGTTGCCATCGATGGTAGCTACGACCAGGCCTTCGATCTCTGCCTTGAAGCATGCGAAGCGTTCGGCTGGTACAACCGCAACACCGCGCTCAATCCTTTTACCATTGAGGGCAAGAAGACGGCGGGGCTGGAGATGGCTCGTCAGCTCTCGCCGGACGTAGCCGACGCCGTTCTGGTCCCGACGGGAGACGGCGTGATCATCGCCGGAGTCGCTAAGGGGTTCGCGGATCTGTATCGCGCTGGTCTGGTCCCGAGCGTCCCCAGACTCATCGCGGTCCAGCCCGAAGGATCCGCCGGCATTGCTCACGCACTGCGCACGGGCGCTGAGCTTCCGACACTCGTCCCAGACGCCCACAGTGTCGCGGACAGTCTCACCGTCCAGATGCCACGGAATGGCCTGCACGCATTGAAGGTGATCCGAGCGTCAGGTGGGACCGGGGTGGTGGTCACCGACGAGGCCATCGTAGAGTCGATCGCGCTGTTGGCCCGAACCACGGGTGTCTTTGCCGAGCCCGCGGCGGCGGCGGCACTGGCGGGTCTCCTCGTCGCGCTGGACGAAGGGGTCGTGACGCCACGCGAACGCGTCGTGTTGTTGATCACGGGCACCGGACTCAAGGATGTGCCGGCCGCGCTCCGAGCAGTGGAGCGGCCTCGAGTCATTCCCCCGACTCTCGAGGCTGTCACGAGGCGTTTTGGGGAGGCCCAAGAACCGACCACGCGTTAGCGCTCTCAGAGTACAGGCGCGCCACGCTTTACGAACTGCCCATGGCCGGGCGATCCCACGTACGTCCCATCGTCCACGATCACCTTCCCCCGTGACATGACGAGGGCGGGGGCTCCCCGGACCGTGCGCCCCTCGTACGGACTGTAGTCGACGCGCATGTGGAGATTGGCGGCGTTCAGCGTCAGTTCCTTGTCCGGATCCCATACAACGATATCCGCCAGCGATCCCGGCGCGATGGTTCCCCGTTCCGGCCAGAGCCCGAAGATCTTGGCCGGTGTCGTGGCTGTCAGCTCGACGAACCGATTGAGGCTGATGCGCTTACGCCCGACACCGCCATCGTACACGAGGCTCATCCGCGTCTCGATACCGGGAGCGCCGCCGGGAATCTTGGTGAAGTCTTCCTTACCGAGCTCCTTCTGCTCCTTCATACAGAAGGGACAGTGGTCCGTGGCGATCGTCTGGAGGTCGTTGCCGGCCAGCCCGCGCCACAACGCGTCCTGGGAGCCGTGAGCCCTGAGGGGCGGGCTCATGACGTACTTGGCACCATCGAATCCGGGTGCCTCGTAGTGTTGGTATTCGAGAAAGAGGTATTGTGGGCATGTCTCGGCATAGGCGGGGAGACCGCGATCCCGTGCTTCGGTCACTACACCCAGCGCCTCGGCCGCCGAGAGGTGCACAATGTAGACGGGTACCTGGGCCATCTCCGCCAGCGCGATGGCCCGGTAGGTGGCCTCGGCCTCGGCGCGGGGGGGGCGCGTGAGCGCATGGTACTTGGGCGCGGTATGGCCTTGGGCTAGCGCTCGCTCCACGAGGACATCGATGACCGATCCGTTCTCGGCGTGCATACAAATGAGCCCGCCGTTCTCGCCACTGCGCAGCATGGCACGGAAGATGGCGCCATCGTCGAGCATGAGCCGATCAGGGTACGCCATGAACAGCTTGAACGACGTGATGCCCTCGCGAACCAGGGCGTCCATCTCCTGCTCGACTTGGTCGTTCAGATCGCTCACGATCATGTGAAATCCATAATCGATGGCCGCCTTGCCTTCGGCTTTTGCCATCCATGTATCGAGAGCCGCGCGCAACGTCTCGCCCCGGAACTGCGTGGCGTAATCCACGATACAGGTCGTGCCACCGAAGGCGGCCGCAATGGTCCCCGTTTCGAAGTCGTCCGACGACGTGGTGTTCCCAAACGGCATGTCCAAGTGTGTGTGCACGTCGATCCCACCGGGAATGACGTGCTTCCCACCGGCGTCGATGATCCGGTCCGCGGTGACGTCGAGTTGGATTCCGATCGAGTCGATGGTGTCTCCATCCACCAATATGTCGCCCGCGTAGGCATCGCTGGGCGTGACGATCGTTCCGCCTCGGATGAGCGTTCGTGTCATGACACCTCTCGTACCGTCTCCATCGTTACGCCGGGCAACTCGCGAGAACCTGGTTCACCGGCGGGCAGCGCTGAGACGTCTGAGTTGAACGACAATGTTCGGATAAGATAGGAGAGGGGCAGGGGGGTGGCGAGCGTAGTGATGGAGAACCGATGGGTCCCGTGAACGCGCTTGGGTGGGTCGTGCGACCGCCAGGCGATGGAGGGAATAGCAGGAACCCTGACATTCTTTTGGTGGCTGGCCCATCACCGCTTATACACCACACCCCCCTTCATGACGAAGCTGACTCGCTGCATCGCGGTGATGTCTCGAAGGGGATCTCCCGGAACGGCGATGAGATCCGCAACATAACCGGGGACCACTTTGCCGCGATCGTCAGCGCCGAGCAGGGCCGCGGCATTGATGGTGGCTGAGCGAATCGCATCCAACGGCGTCATCCCGCGTTCCACGAGCGTCGCGAACTCTTTGGCGTTGTCACCGTGGGGGTAGACGGCGGCGTCGGTGCCGAAGCCGATTATCACACCCGCCCGCACAGCGCGTCGCACGCTTTCAACGGCCAGCGGGAGGATGGTCTCCGCTTTCATCCGGATCGGCGGCGGGAGCGTCTCGTAGTCGATGGCTCCAACCAGGTACGTCGTCGGTACCAGATAGGTGCCCCGCTCGAGCATCAGCTGGATCGCCTCGTCGGTGAGCATCGAGCCATGCTCGATCGAGGCCACGCCGGCCCTGACCGCCGCGATGATTCCCTCGGTACCGTGTGCATGGGCGGCCACGTGCATACCGTGGCGCTTGGCCTCCTCCACGATCGCCCGCATCTCCTCGAGCGTGAACTGCTGCGCGCCCACAGGGCCTTCGAACGAAAGCACGCCGGCGGTGGCGCAGATCTTGATGAATTGCGCGCCGTGCTTGATCTGGTAACGCGCCGCGCGAAGCACACCGCTCTCGCCGTCGGCGATCCCATCGCGATAGTCGGTATCCCGGACCCCTGGTGCCCATCCGGTGATGTCGCAATGGCCGCCCGTGATGCCGAGCGCATTTGCAGCGGGGACGATCCGGGGACCCTCGAGATCGCCCCGGTCGATCGCGCGCTTCAGCGCCACCCCTGGTAACCCGCTCATGTCGCGGACCGTGGTGAATCCCGCCATCAACGTGACGCGCGCATTCTTCGCCGCCCTGAGCGCCGCATCCGCCTCGGTTTCCCGCACCACGCGCGTTACCCATCCTTCACTCAGATCGCCCGCAAAGTGGGTATGCAGGTCGGTGAGCCCCGGCAGCAGGGTCACGTCGCCAAGATCGATGACTTCGGCTCCCCGCGGCGGTTCCGTCATCACGCGCTGAATACGACCGTCCGCGACGATCACGACCGCGTTCATCATCATGCGCCCGGTCTCGACGTCCAAGAGCCGCGCCGCCCGTACGGCGGTCTGGGCAAACGCATTTTCCGCTCCGCCCGTTAGCCCAAGCAACATCCCTACGAGAATCGAAATGGTCATCGGTCGTCGCATGGTACACTTCCCAGTATCTGGCTATTTGGCCGGTGTCAGAGCTTGTGTTGGTGCACCCATTCCCAGTGGGCCTTCATCTCCAGTTGGCTCGCTGCCTCCCGGTCCAGGAAGACGCGAACGGACGGATGAAGTTGCAGCGCGCTGGCGGGGACCATCGACGTCACGGGACCCTCGAGCGCTCGGCCAACGGCCGGTGCCTTTGCCTCGCCGTTCGCCAATAGCATGATGTGACGCGACTCGAGAATCGTTCCCACCCCCATCGTTATCGCATACACCGGGACGTCTTCGGGTCGCTCGAATAACCTGGCGTTGTCCTGGATCGTCCGTTGCGAGAGCGTCTTGAGACGGGTCCGCGAGCTCAACGAGCTTCCCGGTTCATTGAAGGCAATGTGCCCGTCCGATCCAATCCCGAGAATCTGGATATCGATGCCGCCGCGCTCGCGAATGCGTTCTTCGTACCAGGAACAGCATGCTGCGTAGTTGCCGGTCGTTCCCGATGGAAGGTAGATATTGCCGCTGGGGATGTTGACGTGTTGGAAGAAATGCTTCTGCATGAAGTGGTGGAAGGAATGCGGGTCATCGCTTTGGAGACCCACATACTCGTCCAGATTGAACGTCGTCACCTGCGAGAAGTCGAGCCCTTCCGCGCGATGGAGGCGCACCAGCTCCGCATACAGCCCGAGTGGAGTCGAGCCGCTCGCCAGGCCGAGCACGGCGTTTGGCTTGGTGCTGATCAAATCCACGATCATGCGAGCGGCGCGGCTGCTCATCTCTTCGTAGCTATCGGCGATCAGGACTTCCATGGTGACTACGGCGTGAGTCCCGCCAACCCCGCCTCTGCGACGAGGAGCAACAACGCCTTCTGGATAGCGAGGTGTCCGTCCCGGTTGAGCCACCACTCGTGCAGCGCGTGGCCACCTTCGCCATCACCGCCCCGGCCGATGGTGACTGCGGGGATGCCCAACGAAATGGGAATGTTGGAGTTGGTGGACCCGATGGAGAGCCGCGGCTCGCCCCCCACGAGCTTCGTGGCCGCAACGGCTCGCTGAACGAGTGGTGTGGCAGGATCGATCTCGCCGGACGGTCGATTGCCAATCATCTCGACGTCCACCTCGAGCGGATCCCCCTCGCGGCGCATCCGATTGGACGTTTCCAACGCTTCCTGCACCGCGTTCTGAAAGACCGCGTCTACTCCCCGGAGCCGTTCTGGGCTCTCGGAGCGCATATCTACTTCCATCCATACGGCAAACGGGATGGAGTTGACCGAAGTTCCACCACCGATACGCCCCACGTTGTACGAGGTCCGCGGACCGGTGGCCACGTATTCAAGGGCGCGCTCGTCGAACAGCTTGATGGCGAGGCCCATCGCGTGTGCGGGATTTCCCAGCCCGAACGCTCCCCACGAGTGACCACCCGGTCCCTTGAACGTGACGCGGTAGCGATGCGAGCCGAGGCCGCGGTGCAGCACACGGTCGAGCCCACCCCCGTCCACGGAGATCCACGAATCGATGCGTGGGGCGCCTTGTCTGAACAGGTGTTTCATGCCGCGCAGATCGCCCAGCCCCTCTTCCCCCACCGTTCCGATGAACAGGAGATTGGACTCCGTCTCGACGTTCGCGGCCTCCAACGCGCGTAATACGGTGAGCACCACGACCAGTCCACGTGTGTCGTCACCAATTCCAGGCGCGAACAGCGTATCGCCGCTCATGCGCACGGTGACGTCGGTCCCTTCCGGAAACACCGTGTCGAGATGGCCGTCCAGCGCCACAGTGCGCGCACCGGTGGTGCCGCGGCGCATCGCGACGACGTTTCCGACTTCGTCGATGTACACCGAATCGGCGCCGGCCTCCCGCAGCAGCTCCGCATACCGTTCGGCACGGGCCGACTCGGCAAACGGTGGCGCCGGGATCTGGGTGAGCATGATGTGGTTGCTGCGCGTGGCGGGCTCGAGCTCCACAATGGCCTCGAACGCCGCGCGGATGGAAGGATGGGCCGCGAGGCGGGCCACCTCCCCAGCAGCATCTGTCTGTTGGGCGAACGCGCTGCCCGCGGGTACCAGCGCAGTGAGAACCGCCCTTCTAATACACCGTGCAAACATCGAATCTCCTCTCGGATTGTCGTCGCGCACTTACGAAGTCATACGGCGATAGACGCGCACGTAATCCACATAGAGTCGCTGTGGCGACAGCTCCTCCGGCGGCAGGTGCGGCTTATCGAACCAGCCGCCCACCGCAAGGTTGAGAATGATGAAGAACGAGTGGCCCTCGTCGAATGGCCAGAACGCCGCGTCTTCGCCAGGGGTCTTGGTCACTGTCTGATACGACACGTCGTCCACGTACCATTGGATGCGTTCGGCTGTCCACTCGACGGCGAACACGTGCCATTCGTCGTGGAAGCTGCCGGATGGCAGCCGGTACTCGGCAGCCGTGATCCGGTTTCCTGCCCAGTCGGGGCCGCGGTGGATGGCCGCGGACGTCCAGTCGGGCAGCCGCCCCTTGCCCTCCATGACATCGATCTCGCCGCATCGCGGCCAGCCCACTTCGTCGATGTTGCCGCCGAGGAGCCAAAAGGCGGGCCACATGCCCACCTCCCCCGGCTGCCGGATGCGTGCCTCGAACCGGCCGTACAGAAACTCACGCTTGCCCTTCGTGATGAGGCGCGCCGAGGTGTAGCGTCGGTGCTCGAAGTCCTCGCGGCGCGCTTCGATGACCAGTGCACCGTCCTCGAGCCAGGCGTTGGCGCCGGGCTCAGCGTCCACCCGATTTGTGTAGTACTGGAGCTCCTCGTTGAAGGGATCCGGCATGACTTCCGGCGTCCAGCTCGCTTGGTCGATTGACGTGCCGTCGAACTCGTCGGTCCAGACGAGCTCCCAGCCGGCCAAGGCCGCCCCGGCCTGCTTGTCGCCCGAAACGCAACCGAGCATCAGGAGAACCACCGGCACGAGCTCGACGCGTCGACGAGTCATCGGGTGACCTTTCCCTCGGGCTACACGAATCCGGGTGCACACAGCACTCGCCCCTGGGTTGCCGTGCTTCGGGATTCGCGATCCCGCGTGCTAGAATTCCAGTGCGAGCCTCTGCTCCCTGTACGGGCGTGGAGGGTCTGGTGGTGCGCGGTCGCACGTCGAATCGGTCTCACGGGCACCTCAGCGAGTGGGCGCCTTGCGATAGTCGAGAGGCGGCGACCGATCGCCCACGAGGGGCGTGTACGTGAAGTTGGCCCCCACCCGTCTGTCACGCTCGGCCTTGGCCGTCCGCACGATGCTGGGATCTCGGAACAGGTCGATGGCAGTGAGTGCCAGCGTTTTGGCTGCCACGACCATTCCTTTATTACCGATCGTGGTGCCGCCGGCAGCGATCGCCTGCCAGGAATGCGCTGAGGTTCCGGGAACCCAGGTTGCGGCGCTCAGTCCTGCGGTCGGTGTCATCCAGCTCACATCGCCCACGTCCGTCGAACCACCTTCGGCTTCATTGGAGACATAGAACTCCGCGATCTCCCCCGCGGTCGCAAGCGACGGAACGTCGTCCCGATTCAAGGATGTCTGGATCGCTTCGGCGAAGACTCGCTCCTCGGCCGAATAGTCGACGCCGCCCACGCGCCTCAGATTCTCGTACATCACGCGGGCGAGCGTCTCGTTGGGGAGCAACGCGTAGATGCCGTGAATGACCTCGAACTCTACGCGCGTTTCGGTTCCCTGTGCCGCGCCTTCCGCCGCTTTGACCACGCGATCGAACAGCGACATGACGACCTGCGGATCCGGGTTTCGCACGTAGTAATACACCTCGGCGAAATCCGGAATGACGTTGGGGGCCGCGCCGCCCGACGTGATCACGTAGTGGATACGAGTCCTATCCGGTACGTGCTCGCGCAGCATGTTGACCATGTGGTTCATGGCCTCCACGCCATCCAGGGCCGACCGGCCGCGGTGCGGGGCCGCAGCGGCGTGGGCGGACACTCCGTAGAACCGGAACTTGGCGGACTTGTTGGCCAACGAGCTGGATGCCGACGCGCTGTTCTCGTCTCCGGCGTGCCAGTGGAGGACGGCATCGACGTTGTCGAACAGGCCTGCGCGCACCATATAGACCTTCCCCGCGCCACCCTCTTCGGCGGGCGTCCCGTACAGGCGGATCGTGCCCCGCGTCTTCGACTGCTCGAGCCATTCCTTGACGGCGATTGCGGCGGCCGTGGAGCCGGTGCCGAACAGGTGGTGGCCGCACGCGTGCCCGGCGTTCTTCTCTGTCAGGAGCTTTCGTATGGGAACGCGGTCCTGTGAGATACCCGGCAGTGCGTCGAACTCGGCCAGAATACCGATGATCGGCTGTCCCGAGCCGTAGCTCGCGATGAACGCCGTGGGCATCCCCGCCACTCCAACATCGATCGTGAAGCCCGCATCACGGAGCGTCTGTTGGAGCAGCGCGGAGCTCTGTGTTTCCTGGTAGCCGACCTCGGCGAAGTCCCATATCTGCTGCGCAATGGTGGCGTATTGGGCGGCGCGGGCATCGATGCTTCGAACGACCGACTCGGGTGACTGGGCCGACGTGTTCGTGCAGAGGGTGATACTGCACGCGACGGCGATCAGCGTCTCATGTCGCATGGCGTCCTCCGGCGTCGCTTCGGGGAACTCTCGGATTCGAGGGAAGAAAAGTAACGGCGGTGGCGAGGATGAGAAACGGCGTCCGATGCACTCCCGTGATTTCGGGCATATCCGTCGTACTCGGGCGACTCCGATTTCTCGGGCGCCCGCACTCCGGCGCCGCTCCCTTCCCACCGGGCCCGTTCCAGCACGATCCACCCATTCTTTCGGTCGCCGCTGGACCAGGACCTCCGTAGAGTTGGCGTAGACCCATCAGTCGTATTCCCGGTGCGGGGCTGAAATCTCTCGGGCGCCGTATATTCCCGGTCGAACGAACCCTCAACCGGGAGCCCCCGTATGGGTCTGGCGGCCGCCGTCATTGTCCTTGTGATTGGTGCCTGGGTCATCATCACATTCAATCGTCTCACGCGGCTTCGGCACATGAGTGGCAACGCCTGGTCCGACATCGACGTCCAGCTCAAGCGGCGTCACGACCTGGTTCCCTCGGTGGTCGCGGTCGTGAAGGGGCACGCGGGCTACGAGCGCGAGACACTCGAAGCCTTGACGGCCGCCCGCACCCGAGCGCTCCAAGCCACGGGTCCCGCGGCGCGCTACCGCGCCGAAGATCCGCTCGGCGGGGCGTTGGGCCGCATCTTCGCGGTTGCCGAGGCGTACCCCGAGCTCAAAGCAGTCGCGAGCTTCGCTGAGCTGCAGCGGACCCTGATCGACGTGGAGGATCACCTGCAGAACGCGCGTCGATACTACAATGCCGTCGTGCGGGACTTCAATATCGCCATCGCGGAGTTCCCCACCATCCTGGTGGCCCGTCCTCTGGGGTTCAGACCGTGGGAATTCTTCGGCCTGGACGACGACAGCGAGCGGGCGGTGCCCCGCGTGGAGATGGACGCGTGAGGCGCGCCTTCGTCCTAGCATGGCTCGCGGTGTGGCTGGGAGTCGCTCCCGCCGCTGCGCAACGTTCGCTCGCGATCAAGCGTTTCGATGCCACCATCCAGGTGGAGCCCGACAGCCGCATCCTGGTGACCGAGGCGATCGTCGCGGAGTTCACAGGGTCGTGGAACGGCATCTATCGCAGCATTCCCGTGAAGTATCGCACCGCACAGGGGTTCAATTGGACGCTGGGGCTCGACGTCCTGGGCGCGACGGACGGCGAGGGTCGCCCGCTCAAGGTGGAGGCGAGCCGCGAGCGGCACTACGTCAAGCTCAGGATCTGGGTGCCCGGCGCCGAGAATGCCACGCATACCGTCGTGCTCCGTTACCGGGCGACGAACGCACTACGGTTCTTCGACGAGCACGACGAGCTCTACTGGAACGTGACGGGCGATGAATGGGACGTTCCCATCGAAGCCGCCACCGCGCAGATCGAGCTGCCGTCCGGCGCCCAAGGCCTTCGCGCCATCGCGTTCAACGGTGTCTACGGGTCACGGGCCCAGGACGCCGCCGTCGAGGCCACCGGCACGACGGTCCGCATCACGATGCCCCATGCTTTGGGCTTTCACGAGGGGCTGACGGCCGTGGTGGGATGGAACAAGGGCGTGGTCGCGCAACCGACCGCCGCTGCACGGGCGGCGGGGGTGCTCACCAGCAATTGGCCGCTCGCGTTCCCGTTCGTGGTGTTCTTCGCGATGCTCTTCATCTGGAAGCGCCGCGGCAGGGATCCGCGACCCCGCCCGGTCGCGGTACAATACGAGCCGCCCGAGGGCCTGACGCCCGCCGAAGCGGGCGCACTGCTCGACACCTCCGTGGACATGCGGGACATCACCGCCACCCTCGTGGACCTCGCGGTGCGCGGGCACCTGCGTTTCGAGGAGCGGGAGGACCGAAAGTTCTTTGGTCTCATCGGCGGGCGGGAATACGTGATGCACCGCCTCCAACCACGCCGGAGCGAAGACGGTCTCACGAACCACGAACGGCTCGTCCTGGACGGGATCTTCAAGGGTCGGGGGACGTCGGTGGAACTGTCCGAGCTCGAGGACGAGTTCTACTCCCAGCTCCCCGGTATCAAGACGAGCATCTACAACCGGCTACTCGAGCGGGGATTGTATCGCGCTCGCCCGGACCGCGTGCGGACGCACTGGGCGATCGCGGCACTGGTGCTCGGTGCTCTCATCGGCATTGGGGGCACTGTCCTGGCCAGCCGCTTCCTCCTGACGCCGGTGCCCTTCTTGGTGGCTGGGGTGGTGGTGGCGGTTATCGTGCTCGTCTTCAGCCGCATCATGCCCGCCCGCACCGAGGCGGGCGCGCGGGCGCTAGAGCACGTGCTCGGGTTCGAGGAGTTCCAGCGACGCGTAGATTCGGAGCAGTTCAAGCGCGTGATCGTGGGACATCCCGAATTGTTCGACAAGTATCTGCCGTTCGCGATGGCCTTCGGTCTGGAGAAGAAATGGGCGAGGGCGTTCGAGGGGATTTACACCGAGCCACCCCGGTGGTACTCCGGTTCGAGTGTCTCGGACTTCAATGTGAACAACCTGTCCAACAGCCTTTCCAGCTTCTCGAGCCGGGCCGGCTCGACGCTGAGTTCATCGCCTCGAAGCTCCAGCGGATCCGGGTTTGGTGGAGGGGGATCATCGGGTGGTGGCGGTGGCGGTGGGGGCGGTGGGGGGTTTTGACGTCGGGCGGTCGCGACAGCCTCAGTTGACCGCAGGCCTGGAGAAGATCCTCTCGGTTCTTTCGCGAGTGTCGCTGGGACGCGCACCAGCATTCTCGTGAGGCTATTGTCTTGTGCATTGGGCCGTTCTCGGTGCACGTTCAGTGGCTTGTCGAGAGGACCAATGCGGCTCACGAGATCCCAGACGCGACGCATGCGCCAACAGCGGACCTACGATGTGTGCATCGTCGGGTCCGGCGCGGGCGGCGGCATGGCGGCCAAAATTCTGACAGATGCTGGTGCGGATGTCGCCGTGCTCGAGGCGGGTCCCATGTGGGACAACACGACCGACTCGGCGATGTTCAAATGGCCTCATGACTCCCCGTACCGGGGCGCGGCCATCCCCGAGCGGCAGTTTGGCGAGTTCGACGCCGGGTTAGGAGGCTGGTCGCTGCCCGGTGAGCCGTACACCAGGGCACCAGGGACGCGCTTCGACTGGTTTCGCGTGCGGATGCTGGGCGGGCGCACGAATCACTGGGGGCGGATCTCGCTGCGCTTCGGCCCCAACGACTTCCGGCGCCGGAGCCTGGACGGGCTGGGTGACGATTGGCCCATCACGTACGAGGATCTCGAGCCGTACTACGACCGCGTGGATCGTTTGATCGGTATCTTCGGCAGCGCCGAGAACCTGCCGAACGAACCCGACGGCCAGTTTCTCCCGCCACCCCGTCCGCGCTGCTGGGAGCTATTCGTCAAGCGTGCGGCGGACCGGTTGCGCGTCACCTGTATCCCGTCGCGCCTCTCGATCCTCACGCGCCCCCACCATGGCCGCGCGGCTTGCCACTACTGCGGCCAGTGCAATCGCGGGTGCGCCACCAACGCCAACTTCTCATCTACCAACGTGCTCGTGCTGCCGGCATTGGCGAGCGGCCGGCTCACGTTGGTCACCCATGCGATGGCGCGCGAGGTCACCGTGAACCAAAACGGACTCGCCGATGGTGTCCTCTACATCGACACGCGGACGGGCGCCGAGCATCGCGCGCGCGCGCGTGTCATCGTCCTCGCAGCGAGTGCATGTGAGTCAGCGCGGCTACTCTTGAACTCGCGCTCCTCGCGGTTCCCCGATGGGCTTGGCAACTCGAGCGGCGTGGTCGGCAGGTATCTGACGGATACGACCGGCACCGACGTGGCGGGCTTTGTCCCAGCGCTCATGGACGGCCTGCCACACAACGAGGACGGGACGGGCGGCGCGCATCTCTATATGCCGTGGTGGCTCGACAACCGCGTGCTCGATTTCCCCCGGGGGTACCACATTGAGATCTGGGGTGGGCGCGGCATGCCCGGGGCTGGGTTCATGGGGAACATCCACCGCTACCCGGTGGGAGGCGGCTATGGCCCGGAGCTCAAAGCCACGTATCGGCGCTATTACGGCGCGGTCGTCGGCTTCTCGGGCCGCGGCGAGATGATCCCGAACGAGCAAACCTACTGCGAGCTCGATCCCGATACGGTGGACCAGTGGGGCATTCCCGTGCTGCGGTTCCATTTCCAGTGGACACCGCATGAGCTGCTGCAAGTCAAGCATATGCAGGAGACATTCCGTGCGCTGATCGCGGAGATGGGCGGACAGGCACTCACACCCATGCCCACCGCGGAGGATGGATACGGCATTCTTCCCGGTGGTCGGATCATCCACGAGCTCGGCACCACACGAATGGGGACGAGTCCTGCAACCTCAGTGCTGAATCAGCATTGCCAAGCCCACGAGGTGAAAAATCTGTTCGTTGCGGACGGGGGACCGTTCACGTCGCAGGCCGACAAGAACCCCACCTGGACCATCCTGGCGCTTGCATGGCGGACCGCGGACTACATTGTCGCCGCCCGCAGGAGAGGAGACTTGTAGTGGGGACGAATCGAAAAGTGCACCCATGCCGGCCATGAACCGGCGCGAGGCGGTGCGGCTCTTGGGCGTCGCCCCCATAGTGGGAGCCATGGCCTGGACGGCCGCCGAGGTAGACGAAGCGTGGCGGCTGGTGGGCGGCGCGCGGCGCGCCGGTCAACTGGGGAGGGCTTTCCAGCCGCGGTTCTTCACAGCACACGAATGGGAAACAGTCCGCTTGCTCTGTGACATGATCCTCCCGCGTGATACGCGTTCGGGAAGCGCTACGGACGCGGGGGTGCCCGAGTTCATCGATTTCCTGATGGCCGACGGCGACGACGAGCGCCGCCGAACGGCCATGCGCGGCGGGCTCGCCTGGGTGGACACCCAGTGTCGTGAGCGGTTCGGGCAGGCGTTCGTGGACTGCACTGACCCCGAGCGGAAGATCCTGCTCGATCTCATCGCCTGGCCAGCTAAGTCGCCACCCGAGCTTTCTCACGGCGTGGAATTCTTCAACAGTTTTCGCAACCTGACCGCGAGTGGCTTCTGGTCGAGCAAGATGGGTGTCACGGATCTTCGCTACATGGGCAACACCGCCGTGCCCGAGTGGAGGGGCTGCCCGCAGGAGCAGCTCGACCGGCTCGGCATGCAGTATGACGAGGAGGACTAGTGGGGATGCACTGCAACAGTACGGAGCGCCATGACTGACAAACGGCTGGGCATCGGCTTCATCGGCAGCGGGTTCAACACGAAGTTTCACATCCAGGCGTTCACGGGCGTGCGCGACGCAGACGTCCGAGGTGTATGGAGCCCGACTACGAAAAACGCAGACGAGACGGCCGCGTTTGCCCGCCGGCTGGGTGTGGGCGAGGCCAGGTCGTTCCGCTCGATTGGTGAAATGGTGGCGGATCCGTCCATTGATGCCGTCTGGCTGTGCGGTCCCAATCACGCGCGCATCGAGAACGTCGAGGAGATCGTCGAGACGGTGCAGCGAGGCGGCGGCGCGCTTCGGGGGATCGCCTGCGAGAAACCACTCGCCCGCAACGTCGTCGAGGCGACGAAGGTCGTGGAGCTCGTGAAAGGCGCCGGTATCGCGCACGGATACCTCGAGAACCAGCTCTTTGCTCCCGCCGTCACACGCGGCCGGCAGTTGATTTGGGCACGCGGCGCGGCGCTCACCGGCCGCCCGTACCTCGCGCGCGCGGCGGAAGAGCACAGCGGCCCCCACGCCCCCTGGTTCTGGCGCGGCAATCTCCAGGGTGGTGGTGTTCTCAATGACATGATGTGTCACTCGGCGGAGCTCGTGCGGTTTCTGTTGACCGAGCCGGGGGCGTCGCGAGCGTCGCTCGAGCCGAAACGCGTGACCGCGCACATCGCCAGTCTCAAGTGGTCGCGGCCGCAGTACGTGCAGCAGCTCAAAACCACGATGGGCAAAGACGTGGACTATGCGAAACGCCCCTCCGAAGACTTTGCGAGCGTCATGATCGAGTTTGAGACTCCAGACGGCCAGACGGCCCTTGGCGAGGCCACGACGTCGTGGAGCTTCGTGGGTGCCGGACTCAGGCTTTCCGCCGAGCTCTTGGGTCCCGAGTACTCGTTGGCGTGGAACACGCTCGACAGCCCACTCAAGCTCTTCTTCTCACGCGAGGTGCAAGGCGAGGCAGGAGAGGATCTGGTCGAGAAGCAAAACGCCGAGATGGGTCTCATGCCCGTCGTACCAGACGAGCCGGTGGCGTACGGCTATGAGGGCGAGGACCGACATTTCGCTCGGGCCTTCCTGGGCCTCGAGGAGCCACTGCTCACATTCGACGACGGACTCGAGGTGGTGCGAATCCTGATGACGGCCTACATGAGTGCGGAGCAGGGCCGGACGCTCGAGTTCCCGCCCAAAGGCCTCGACACGTTCGTCCCGGCCGTGGCCCAAGGGACGTGGTCGCCCACGCGAGGGTGACAGCCATCTGAAGTGTGATCCGTCGGGAGTCGCAACCTGGCGGATCCTGTCGTGTCGCCCTCCCGCAGCTCACATCCATCCGGCCCGATAGGTGGGGCTCACCCAATCCTTTGGCACCGGCACGTTGGTCACCGTACCACTCGTCGGGTCGATCTCGAGCACGCGGTTCATCCGCACGGCGAGGACGCCGAGGAGCACCATCTCGGTGAGGCCGCCCGCGTGGCCGTCGAACGGTGAGCCCGCAAGCGCGCTGCCCTTGCACGCCGCAATCCACTCTTCGTAGACGCCGTCCGAGCGTGGGTACTGCTCTGACGGGGGGCTCGCCATGAGGTCGGCGTGCCGCTGGCGATCGACGAGCCGGGGCTCCTCGCCGTAGATGCCGGCCAACAGCTTCCCGTCGTCGCCGATCCAGAGTTGGCCGCCGATCCCCTCCGTGGACCACGTCTCGTCCTCGTGCACCTCGGGTGGGATGGATGGCGCGAGGCTCCCGTCCCGCCATACCGCGCGCACCGCGGGCCGATTTCCCCTGGCCGGGAAGTGGTACACCACGCGGGATGCCGCGGGTGCGGTCTCGGAGTGGAGCGTCGTGGACTCGGGCTCGATTCGCTCCGGGTAGCCGAGGTCGAGCGTCCAGTAGGCGGCGTCCATCGAGTGGCAGGCAATGTCGCCCAGAGCGCCGGTGCCGAAGTCCCACCAGCCGCGCCAGCGGAACGGAGCATACGCCGGGTGATAGGGCCGCTCGGGTGCGGGTCCCAACCAGAGGTCCCAGTCGAGGTGCGGCGGAGCGTGGTGTGCCTCGGTAGGCCGGTCGAGTGCCTGCGGCCAGATGGGCCGGTTGGTCCAATAGTGCACCTCGCGCACCGTACCAATCGCGCCCGCCTCGACCCACTCGCGGATCTGGCGCGTGCCATCCCCGGCGTGGCCCTGGTTTCCCATTTGGGTGGCGACCCCGGCCCGGCGCGCCGCCCCCCGAAGCGCCCGCACCTCTCCGATGGTTCGGGCCAGGGGCTTCTGACAGTAGACGGGCTTACCGAGCCTGAGCGCCAGGAGCGCCGCGGCCGCGTGCGTGTGGTCCGGCGTCGAGACGGTCACCGCGTCGATGTTGCGTCCCTCGCGCTCGAGCATCACGCGGAAGTCCCCATACCACTTGGCCCGCGGGAATTCCGCAACGGTCTCGGCCGCCCGCTCCTCGTCGACATCGCACAGCGCGTAAATGTTCTCGCCGCTCACCCCCCGCACGTCGCGGCCCCCCATCCCACCCACGCCGATGCAGGCGACGTTGAGCGTGTCGCTCGGTGCGCGGAACCCGCGGCCCAACACGTGGCGCGGCACGAGGGTGAACGCCAAGCCGGACGCGACGCCGCCAACAAATGTGCGCCGCGGAATATCGAGCGTCGCCATGTGGTCTCTCCCCCTCGGCTCTATCCCGGGAAGACGGTTAGTGGGATGGGCTACAGGCGGTAGACTAGAGGCGACCGGGAAGCTCCGCCGGTCGCCTGTCCATCGCCGGTATCCTGTTGTTTACGCCCCTACGTTGCTCCCGGCCCGGACTGGTCTTCCGCCCCCGCGACGGGCTCGGGATTCACGCGGTCGTAGAACAGCAGTCCGAATCCCACCATGACCAAGGCGGCAAACGCGGCCGGGATGAACCAGAACTGTTGCCACTGCGGAAGGGTCAAGGCGGTGGCGTCGCCCAGGAAGCTGTTGAAAACGTTGCCGGCCACCTGCGCGCCGATGAGCATTCCGATGCCGTAAGTGACCAGCACCAGCATCCCCTGCGCCTGTCCCCGGATGCCCGGTGTCGACTTCTTGTCCACGTAGATCTGTCCCGTCACGAAGAAGAAGTCGTAACAGATGCCGTGCAGCAAGATGCCCACGATGATCATCCAGAAGAGGGCGCTCGGCGCACCGAGGGCAAACAGCACGTAGCGCAGCACCCATGCGCCCATGCCGGACAGGAGCATCCACTTCACGCCCAGTCGCAGGAAGAACACCGGCATCAGGAGCATGAAGACGACCTCGGACATCTGCCCCAGCGTCTGCGTGCCGGCGATGTTCTGAAAGCCGGTCCCCTCGAGGAAGAGCTGCGTGAAGTTGTAGTAGGCGGCCAGCGGGATGGAGATGAGCAGTGAACTCACGAGGAACACGTAGAACGGCCCGCTGCCCAACTCCTTGAGGGCGTCCATACCGATGATGCTGCGGATGGAGACCGGTTTGCCGGCTGCCCGTGGCGGTGTGTGCGGCAGCGAGAAGCTATAGAGTCCCAAGAGAATGCTCGCCAGCGCCGCCGTGTA
This sequence comes from Gemmatimonadales bacterium, assembly GCA_041615815.1. Lineage (GTDB taxonomy): Bacteria > Gemmatimonadota > Gemmatimonadetes > Gemmatimonadales > GWC2-71-9 > JBDHDH01. Next base: position 23,760 of record JBFJCP010000022.1, read on the forward strand.
GATCGGCATGGGCGTTTGCTCCGGCAGGCGCCCGCCGCTCACGAATGCTCGGAGGACGAAGCTGACAAAGAGCCCAGCGACGATCCACCCGATTGTCCCGAAGACGCGGATGAGCGGGAACTGCTTTTCCTGACTTTGGATATTGTGGAACGCAAGCGAGTTGGCCAGCCCCAGCGTGGGCATGTAACAGAGGTTGTACAGCAGGAGGAGCAGAATGAATGCTACGGGTGCCCCACTCAACTGTGGTACCGCCAACATGACCAGGCCGCCGAGCACATGAAGCGAGCCCAGCACCTTCTCCGTCGCAAAATAGCGGTCGGCGATCAATCCGAGGAAGAATGGCGCAGCAATCGCGGCGATGGGGTTCACCGTGTACGGCCAGTGCGTCAGGTCGCCCATGCCCTCGGCGGTCATGTAGACGGCGACCGATGTGTACCACGCGCCCCAGATGAAAAACTGGAGAAACATCATGACGCTGAGTCTGCTGCCGAGGAAGCGGTTCATGGTTGGCCGTCGCGATTGGTGGCCACAAAGTCGGAGGAGGGCACAGCCGAAGCGCTCGACCGGCCCGGCATCATGGCAGCGTCCGGATCTTGATGTTGCGATACGCCACCGGGTCGTCGTGGTCCTGTAGCCCGATGTGGCCGTTGGCTGCGCGGCCGTACGACGGCCACTCGGCGAACTTGCTGTTTGTCACTCGCGCTTCCCACTCTGGGGTCCACAGCTCGTACTCCACCACCTTGACCCCGTTGAGCCAGTGCTCCACGTGGGCGCCGCGCGCGACGATCCGGGCCTCGTTCCACTCGCCCGCGGGCCGGACCACTCCACGCGGCGCGGGGTCGAGCCCATAGTTGGCGCCCGCCGAGGTCAGCGGTGACTGGCCGTCGGGGTGTCGCTCATCGTCCAACACCTGCATCTCTGGAGCCCCCTCGTAGATGCGAGGCACGTCTTCGGTGGCCCGAAAGAAGACCCCGCTGTTACCGGCGGGCCCGACCCGCCACTCGAGTGCCAGCTCGAAGTCGGCGAACTGGTCCACGGTGATGATGTCCCCGCCGGGAGCGACCCGGGCGAGGGTGCCGTCCACCACCCGCCAGCCCTGCGGCATGTCAGTGGCACGGAAACCGCGCCACCCGTCGGTCGTCTGGCCGTCGAACAGCAGACGCCAACCCTCGGCGCGCTCCTCCGCTGTGAGTGTGTTCGTTGTGTCCTGCTCGATTTGACCCGATGCGGTGCACGCCGCGTGAGCGGTGAGGGCGAGGAGGAAGGGGACGAAGGGCATGGCTCGTCGGGTCATGCGAATCTCACGAGATGGGTGCCGGCCCAGAATATAGCCCTCGCCCACCCCTCGCCGTAACTTTTTCTCCATGCTCCCTCGCCGCGATTTTCTCGCGTGGCTCGGCGCGGCCATGGCCGTCATCGGGCGCCCGTGGCAGCTTGCCGCCGCGCCTCTCGAACGCGTCGGTATCCAACTCTACACGCTGCGCGGTCTCATGCAGCAGGATGTTGCGCGCACGCTCGCGGCGGTTGCCGAGATCGGATATAGCGAGGTCGAGTTCGCCGGGTACTTCGATCACCCTCCCCAGCGGATACGGGAGCTGCTCGACGCGCACGGCCTACGGGCACCGGCGGCACATGTGGGGATTCCCGAAGTGGGCGATGGGTGGGAGCGCGTGTTGGATACGGCCGAACAAATTGGGCATCGCTACGTTGTAACGCCATGGATTCCAAAGGAGCAGCGCACGGCGGAGGGATACCAGCGCCTGGCGGAGTTGTTCAACCAGGCGGGCACGGCGGCGCGAGCCCGTGGGCTCACGTTCGCCTATCACAATCACGACTTCGAATTCGCTCCGATGGGTGGCCGGGTCCCGTTCGATGTGCTGTTGGACGAGACCGATCCGGAGCTGGTGTGCTTCGAGCTGGACCTCTTCTGGGTGACGAAAGGGGGTTACGACCCCCTCGATTACATGGCCCGCCATCCCGGGAGGTTCCCGCTCGTCCACGTCAAGGACATGGCGGCGGACGGTGAAATGGTCGACGTGGGTCAGGGGCAGATCGATTTTGGCAGGATCTTCGCACGGGCGCGGCAGGCGGGAATCCGGCATTACTTCGTCGAGCACGACGACCCACCGGATCCAGTCGAGAGCGCGCGGCGGAGTTACGGCTATCTGCACCGCTTGCAGCCGTAGGGACCTCGCGGCGCACCCCGGGAGGGTCCCAGTGCCGGTTGGAGCGGAACGCAATGAGCTGTGGGGCACGCCTGCGCCGGCTCGTCACGCCGGATGGAAAAGATCGTTGCCCAGCTCAGCAACGGGAGATACAAGCTCGGGAGAGAAGACGGCACAACGAGCGTGATTCCCGGCCTCCTCTGAAGGATTCCGCGCGCATTATGGCTACATGCGCGATCCCGGCAGGGGGTGCGGGAGCCCCTCGAGGCGATCCTTGACAGCGGCGGTCCCGGGTGGATCTTTGCTGGAACCCTCACCTACAGCCATTTCCATTCAAGAGGATGATCCGTCCTCTCGAACAAGGGCTGGTTGTTGGTTTCTGTTGACGTAGGCGGGGCTGGGGACCGGGAATCCGCCAATCCCGGTGCTGACCGCCAAGAGGTAGGAATTGGGCGCGATCTACCGTCACAATCAGGCTCAGGGAACGACCGCCTTTTGGATGGGTGGGCGACCGTTCTTTCTGCTTTATGCACGCTGTCCGTCTGATTTCGCATCCTGACTTCCAACCCTCTGAATCAAACGTTCCACTTTGTAACCGTGGAGGGCAGACGTATGGTAATCGTCCGTAAGGTCAAATTCGCACTTCTGGGCAGCCTCTTGTGGGCGGGCCAGGTCGCGGCGCAGGGCCAGACCGGAAGCATCTCCGGCCAGGTCACTGACGCGACGACCATGGAAGCCGTGGCCGGTGCCGATGTCTCCGTCGAGGGGACGCGGCGCGGGACGGCCGCACGGCTCGATGGTTCGTTCATGCTCACCGGTGTGCCGGTGGGAACCCAGCGGGTGACGGCGCGCGTCATCGGGTACGCTCCCATGACGCAAGAGGTCGTCGTCAGGGCCGGGCAGACAACGACGGTCGAGTTCGCGCTCGTCCGTCAGGCCGTGGTGCTGGATGAGATCGTGGTCACCGGCTACGGCAGCCAGCGCCGCGTGGAGATCACCGGATCAGTTGCCTCGGTGAACGCGGATGAGGCCAACGTTGGCGTGGTGACCAACGCCGACCAGCTCATCCAGGGCCGGGTAGCCGGTGTGAACATCACGCAGAACAACGGCGAGCCGGGGGGCGGAGTGCAAATCCGGATCCGCGGTGGCACCTCCATCAGCGCCAGCAACGAGCCGCTGTACGTGGTGGACGGGGTCGCCCTCTCGGGTCAGGCGACCGAAGCGTCGGGGGAAGGCATCGGTGGTGAAGCTTCGTTGGCCCGCAACCCACTGAATCTCATCAACCCGAGCGACATCGAGTCCATCACGGTCCTCAAAGATGCCGCGGCCGCGGCTATCTACGGTGCCCGGGGCGCAAACGGCGTGGTTCTGATCGAGACGAAACAGGGCCAGCGGGACAGGATGACCTTCGAGTACGATGGCTACGTCTCGGTTTCGAACCGGGCGCGGTCGTTGAACCTGCTGTCGGGAGCCCAGTACCGGAGCTTCATTCAGGAACAGGTTACCCTGGGCAATCTGTCACCAACCTTCCTGGACGGGCTTGGGCCGGTCGACAACGATTGGGAGGCTGCGGTTACCCGCAGCGCCGTAACCCACAACCACAACCTGTCCTTCTCAGGCGGCACGGCGTCCACGCAGTATCGCGCCTCCCTTGGCTACATGAATCAAGAAGGAGTGGCGATCAGTGACGGCCTCGAGCGCTTTCAGGCGCGGCTCAACGGCACGCACTACGCCTGGGACGACCGGCTGCAACTGCGCCTGAATCTCAACGCCTCACATGTCCGCAACGACTACGTCCCGTTCCAAGATGGTGGGGGCTTCGAAGGAGCGGTGTTCCATAACATGGTCAGCTTCAACCCCACGCAGCCGGTCACGGTCCCTGATCCGGGAACGGGTCAAGACGTGTTCTACGAGCTCGGAACCGGCCGGCAGTCCGTGCGGAACCCCGTGGCGGTGGCAGAGCAAGTGCAAGACTTCGCCAACACAACCCGAACGCTTGGCAACGTCAGGGCACAGCTGGATATCGTGCCGGAGATGCTCAGGGGCCAAGTCATTGTGGGCGTGGACCGGAGCGAGAGCACGCGGCGTATCTATTTCCCCGCGAACAGTGCCGTCGGGGCGGAGTGGAACGGGCGAGCGTTCCAAAAGAGTCGCGAGCTCACGGGGGTGACGTTCCAGGGCCTCATGACCTTTAGCCACCGTTTCGGCGCGTCGCACGACGTCGAGGTCGTGGGCGGTTACGAGTGGGCTGAGTTTGACACCGACGAGTTCACGGCGGAGGCCCGCGATTTCCTCACCGACGCATTCAGCTTCGACAATCTGGCGGCTGGTGCTAATCTGCAAACTCCAACTTCCTTCAAGACAGAGAAGACCGGCATCGGGCTCTTCTCCAGGGTCACGTACGGCTTCAACGACAAGTACTTCTTGACCGGCGTGATCCGGTACGACGGGTCGTCCGTGTTCGGAGCCGAGAACAAGTGGGGGGTGTTCCCCGCTATCTCTGCCTCGTGGCGGATCAGCGAAGAGGGCTTCATGCAGGACGCGCCGTTTTCGGAGCTGAAAATTCGCGCGGGCTTTGGCGTGCAGGGGAATGAGGCCGTACCTGCGTATGCATCCTTGCTTACGCTGGCGCCCAGTGACGGAGACAGCTACCCGTTCGGAGAGGAAAAGACGGTCGGTGTGGCGCCGACCCAGAATCCGAACGCGGATCTCAAGTGGGAGCGAACGTCGCAATGGAACGTGGCCGTCGACTACGGTTTCGCAGACAACAGGATCTCGGGCAGCTTGGAGTACTACGTCAAGAACACGTCCGACCTGCTGCTGCGGGTCCAGGTCCCACAGCCGGCGGTCCAGGCGGACCGGCTCGAGAACATCGGGAAGGTCCGCAACCAAGGCTTCGAGGCCAGCATCGATGCGTTGGTGGTCAACAAGTCCAATCTGACCTGGGAGGCCGGACTGGTGTTCGCGGCCGAGAAGAACGAAGTCAGGGACCTGGGTGGCCAGAGCTTCATCACGACCGCGTTCGTGAGCGGTCGTGGACAGACAGGACAGGTCTCCCAGCGCATCATCCCGGGCTTCGCGTTGGGGACGTTCTATGGGCCCGAGTTCGTGGGGGTCGACCCACAGACGGGCCAGCAATTGTTCAACGACTATGAGAACGGCGTCGTCGTGGGGCAGGTGACGGATCCGGACGCCGATGACTTTGTACCCATCGGCGATGCCAATCCCGACTTCACTGTGGGGTTGCGTAGCCAGATGACGTGGGGCCGGCTCGACGCGAGCTTCCTCGTTCGCGCCAAGCAGGGCATGGATGTGTTCAACAACACCGCGCTCGTCTATGCGACGAAGAGCGCTGCGCTCCAGGGCACGAACTTCCTGGCGTCGGCGTTGACCGACGGGGTCGGGATCGACGAGCCGGCTATCTTCTCGTCCCGGTGGATCGAGGACGGATCGTTCATTCGCCTCGAGAATATCACGGTCGGGTACACGTTCGATCTGCCGACCGCGCTCGGGGCCGGGCGCTCGGCGCGAGTCTACGCATCGGCGGACAACCTGTTCTTGATCACGGGCTACTCCGGCTATGATCCCGAAACGCATACCGACCGCGGCAACATCGGCGTGCGCGGGGTCGATTATCTTGCATATCCCCGGGGGCGCACGTTCACCACCGGCGTTCGGTTTGCGTTCTGATGCGGTGTGACGGCGGGATGGGTCGAGCCTTCAGCAACCACGTAACGGTTGAGATCTCATGATTAGACGTCATTTCCAGTACTCGGTCAAAGGACTGCTCACGCGGCTGATACTAGTCCCGGCCTTGGCGTTCGGACTCGTCACAGGCTGTACGAATCTGGACGAGCAACCGACGAGCGTCATCACGCCGGAGAACTTCAACCAGACCGAGGCAGAAATCCTTGGCAGTCTGGCGTCGGTCTACTCGGTGTTGCGCAGCACGCAGTGGAGTTACTACAACCTGAGCCAGGTGACATCGGACGAAATGATCGTCCCCACCCGCGGGAGCGACTGGTTCGATAACGGTCGGTGGCTCGAGATCCACCGGCATACCTGGAATGCCAACAGCCCCTCCGGGCTCGATGACATCAACGGAATGTGGGTCGATGCCTTCCGAGGCGTCACCCGGGCCAATGTGCTGCTCGAGGCACTGCAGGCTGTCACCGTGGCGGATCAAGCGGCCATCGAAGCCGAGGTCCGCACACTCCGCGCCTTCTATTACTACATGTTGTTGGACATGTTCGGTGGCGTGCCGCTCGTAACGACGACGGAGATTGGGGCGCGGCCACGCGTCAGCCGCTCCGAAGTCTTCAGCTTCGTTGAAAGCGAGTTGACCGCGGCTCGCGGAGCGCTGCCCGCCAGTTGGCCGGCGAGCGAACACGGCCGGATCACTCAAGGGGCCGCGGATGCCATTCTGGCGAGCATGTATCTGAACGCCGGAGTGTTCACGACGGAGGCGCCGAATGCGAACGCGTACAACTCGTGCATGGGTGTCTCGGTGGGGGGCGGAACTGCCTGCGACGCCGCCATTGCGGCGGCGGATCGGATCCTGAACTCCGGTCAGTATACCTTGGCCACGGACTGGCGCTCGAACTTCGAGGCCGGCAACTTTGCCTCGACAGAGAACATCTTCGTCATCAAGAATACGAACCAGACCGGTTTGGGTCTCAACTTGGTGATGCGGGCGCTACACTACAACCAGTTCAACCCCAGCCCGTGGAACGGCTTCGCGGCCCTGGCGGAGACGTACAACGCCTTCGATGCCGATGACCAACGTCGGGAAATCTTCCTCGAAGGACCGCAGGTGAATGTGGAGACCGGCCAGCCAGTCAATGACCGGCAGGGTAATCCATTGGTGTTCACGGTGGACATCATCGATGAGACCCAGGCCGGGGAAGGCGAGGGGACGCGGGTCCTGAAGTTCTCGCCGGACCCGAACCACGTTGCCGAAAACAACGCGAACGACTTCACGCTCTTCCGCCTAGCCGAGATCATGCTGATCAAGGCCGAGGCGCTGAACGAGCTGAGCCCGGGCAGCGGCGAAGCGCTTGCCCTGTTGAATACGCTTCGCGAGCGGGTCTTCGAGCCGGACGAGCCGCTGGCGGCCATCGACCGCGACGTGATTCTGCAGGAGCGGTTGTTTGAGCTCACGTCCGAGGTCAAGCGGCGATTGGATCTGATCCGACATGGCCGGTTCACCGATGCGTGGTCGTTCAAGCAGGCGGGAGCGCCCCACCTCGTCCTGATGCCGATTCCGCAACTGCAGCTGGACGCCAACCCGGAGCTCACGCAGAATCCCGGGTACTGATTGGGGAAAGTCTCTGTCGTAAGTGTCTACGCCATAGCCTGCTCTCGTCATCGAGGGCAGGCTGTGGCGTTGTAGGCCGCGTCCCCTGCGTCATACCCTGCCCACCCACTCCGACCCAACGACATGAACCGGGTATCAGGCCGCGGGCTCCTGCTTGCAGCGTCGTGCGTCCTGACGAGCTGCTCAGCGGACCGGTCTGCTCCGGAAACGCGACTGGCTGAGCCGCCCGAGGCGAGTGACCAGCTCTTCAGCAGGCTTCCCGCCGACTACACCGGTATACGCTTCCAGAACCACCTGAGCGATACGCGTGACGTCAATGTGTTCACCTATCGCAACTACTACAACGGCGGTGGGGTGGCCCTGGGAGACCTCACCGGCGACGGACTGCCAGAGCTGCTGCTCACCGCCAATCTGGGCGCAAATCGGCTGTATTTGAACGAGGGCGAGTTCCGATTTCGGGATGTGACGGATGAGGCCGGGATAGCGAAGAAGGGGCTCTGGGCCACGGGAGTCACCTTCGCCGACGTGAACGGGGACGGACTCCTCGACATCTACGTCTGTTACGCGGGAGACGTGGCTGGGGAGCGCCGCGCCAACGAGCTCTACATCCATCAAGGGGTTGGGGCAGATGGGGTGCCCACGTTCCAGGAGATGGCGGCCGCGTACGGGATCGCAGACGAGGGCTATGCGACGCATGCGGCGTTTTTCGACTATGATCGCGACGGATACTTGGATCTGTATCTGGTCAACAACTCTCCGCGGCCGGTGAGCAGCTTCGGATTGCGCAACATCCGCCACGAGCGCCATCCATTCGGCGGAGACAGACTCTATCGCAATGAAGGAGAACGCTTTCGAGACGTCAGCGAGCAGGCCGGGATCTTCGGGAGCGAGGTCGCGTTCGGCCTGGGCGTGGCGGTGGGGGACGTGAACCACGATGGCTGGCCGGACATCTACGTCTCGAACGACTTCTTCGAGCGGGACTATCTGTATATCAATCGGGGAGACGGAACCTTTGGCGAGCAGCTCGACCGGCAGATGCCTTCTATCAGCTTTTCCTCGATGGGGTTGGACATTGCCGATGTCAACAACGATGGATGGCTGGATATCTACGTGACCGATATGCTCCCGGAGGATGATTACCGACTCAAGACAACGTCGACGTTCGAAGAGTGGGCCGGTTACCAGACCAAGTTGAAGAACGACTATCACCACCAGTTCATGCGCAATATGCTCCACCTGAACAATGGCAACGGAACGTTCAGCGACATCGGGCAGATGGCCGGCGTCGCGCGCACGGACTGGAGCTGGAGCGCTCTGATCGCAGATCTCGATCTCGATGGCTACAAAGACATCCATGTCACGAACGGCATCCTACGGGACGTCACGTCGCAGGACTACGTCGCTTTTTTGGCAAACGAGGAGACAATGCGGGCCGCCGCTACGAGCGACGAGGTCGACTTCCTGGGCCTCATCGAATCGATGAGCTCCACCGCGCTCCCCAACTACGCATTCCGCAACGAGGGGGATCTGACCTTCACGAATGCCGGAGCCGCATGGGGCCTCAACACGCCCGGCTTTTCCAATGGTGCGTCCTACGGGGACCTGGATGGTGACGGCGCGCTCGACCTGGTCGTGAACAACGTCAATCAGGAGGCCTCGGTCTATCGGAACAACGCCCGGGCCTTTTTGGACAACCGCTATCTCCAGGTCCGGCTGGAAGGGGAAGGGCCCAACCGCTTCGCCATCGGGGCGACGGTGACGCTTCGAAGCGGCGAACGGTTGTTGTTCCAGGAGCTGATGCCGTCGCGCGGGTTTCAATCCAGCGTGGATTACGTCCTGACCTTCGGCGTCGGTCGGGTGGACACCGTCGAGTCCGTGACGGTCGAATGGCCGGATGGGCGAGTGAGTACCATGACGGACGTCGCGACGAACCAGCGTCTCACCATACGGCAGAAGGAGTCGGCCGGGGCGGAGCCCATCACCCCCAGCCGTGCCCGCCCATGGTTCGTCGACGTCACGGACAGCGTTGTGCTGGGATTTGTGCACCGGGAGAACACGTTTGTCGATTTCGACCGCGAACGCCTGATGCCGAAGATGCTGTCGATGGAGGGGCCGTTCCTGGCCGTGGCGGATGTGAACGGGGACGGATTGGACGATGCGTTCATAGGCGGCGCCAAGGATCAAGCTGGTCAACTTCTCATCCAGCAGCGTAGCGGCGGGTTTGTCAGGAGCAACGAGGGGTTGTTCGAACGAGACCGCGTGTCGGAAGACCTTGGCGCCGTGTTCTTCGACGCGAACGGAGACGGTCGCCGGGACCTGTATGTGGTCAGTGGCGGTAGCGAGTTCTCAGACGTGGCGCCCGCTCTCCAGGATCGGCTGTACCTCAATGATGGTCGGGGTGTCTTCCGGAAGACGAGCGGCCATCTACCGTCCATGAACATCAGCGGTTCGCGCGCAGCACCGGCCGACTTCGATGGCGATGGTGATATCGATCTCTTTGTGGGCGGGCGCGTCGTTCCCTGGCGCTACGGCATCGACCCTCGGAGCGTACTGCTGGAGAACGATGGCCGGGGACGCTTCCGCGATGTGACGCGGGATGTGGCGCCTGAGCTGCCGCACATCGGCATGGTCACGGATGCCTTATGGCATGACGTCGACGACGACGACCGGGAGGATCTAATCCTCGTCGGCGAGTGGATGCCGATCACGATCTTTCGGAATACGGGGTCCGGGAAGCTCGAGCGTGTATCCCCACCTGGGCTCGAGCGGAGCCACGGCTGGTGGAACCGAATCGTGGCGGGCGACTTCACGGGTGATGGCCGCACGGACTTCGTCGTAGGGAACCTGGGCCTCAACACGCGCCTCAGAGCTTCCGAGACGCAGCCGGTCACGATGTACGTCAAGGACTTCGATCGGAACGGGTTTGTCGAGCAGATTCTGTCATCCTACAGCGACGGGGTGAGTTACCCCCACGTACTGCGGGATGAATTGCTCAGAGCCCTACCGGGTCTCCGGGAGCGCTATCCAACATTCGAAGCGTATGCCAAGCAGACCGTGACGGACATCTTCACACCCGCGGAACTGGACGATGCCGTGCTGAAGCGGGCGTATACCCTTGCCACGACCCTCGTGCGCAACAACGGCGACGGGTCCTTCACGCTTCAGCCGCTGCCCACCGAAGCCCAATTGGCCCCCGTCTACGGCATTTTGGCCGACGACCTCGATGGAGACGGCACGCCCGACCTGCTCGTGGCGGGCAATTTCGATGCAGTCAAGCCAGAGATCGGCCGGATGAGCGCCAGCTATGGTCTCTTCTTGCGGGGAGATGGAAGGGGTGGTTTTACGCCGGTGCGGACAGCGGAGAGCGGGTTCTTCGTGCCTGGACAGGCACGGGACGTCCAGCGCATCGGCACGGAGCGAGGGAGCTTGTACGTGGTGAGCCGCAACAACGACCGACCGCTCGTTTTCCGGGTCGCCGGGAGCGTGTCAGCGCGTGGCGGTCACTGATCCAGCTGTTTCGGCCGTTCCGGCTGCTTCGTCTTGATGACGATGACGCCGTTGGCGCCCCGCATACCGTACATGGTCGTGCTGGCGGCGTCCTTCAGCACTTCGATGGATTCGATGTCGTATGGGTTGATCCCGAATAGGGCCCCCCCTGGTCCCGGTTGGATGGGAACACCATCGATCACGTACAGGGGCTCGTTACTGCCGAGGATCGACGTTCGGCCACGGATGCGTACGGCGATGCCACCGTTGGGAGAGCGGGTAACAACCACCCCGGGGAATCGGTTCGCGAGCAAGCGTTCGATGGGCTCGCTGGGGTTTTGCTCGATGTCTTCCGCTGTTAGCGTTCGCTCGCCCGGTTGGTTCGGCTCCGGGGCTTCCTGGACGTCCCCCTCGCCCGTGCTGGCGGCTTGGGCACAGCCAGCCAAGAGCAAGGTGAAGACCAGGGGATGCAATGAAGCCATAGGCTAATATACCCTTTTTGCTCGTGCCGGTGTTCCACCTGCGGCACGGGCTTTCGACCGTCCATCCGTAAATGGAGACATTGCATGTGGATACGCTGCACGGCCCGTCATGTGTTCGCCGTCATCTGCGGGATGCTGATGGCGACCCCCGCGTCTGCCCTCGCGCAATTCGGTGTCGCATCGCCCGATGGTCGGAATCATGTCAGGGTTGAGATCCGTGACGGAAGGCTCCATTACAGCGTGCAACGTGACGGGCGGGCGGTGCTTCTTCCGTCGCAGCTCGGATTCGAGTTCCGAGCAGCGCAGCCGCTGCGAGATGACCTCCAGGTGGTGGACAGCGCTCGTCAGACGGTCGATCAGACATGGACAACGGTTTGGGGCGAGGTCGCCCGCGTGCGAGATCACCATCATGAGCTGAGCCTCACCGTGGTCGAGACGTCGCCAGCCGGGCGTCGATTCACCGTGGTGTTTCGTGCGTTCGACGACGGCATAGGCTTTCGCTACGAGTTTCCGGAGCAGCCCGGGCTCGGAGCGTTCGAAATCACCGAGGAGCTGACCGAGTTTGCCTTGGCGGACGATGCGAGGGCCTGGTGGATCCCGGCCAATCGGTGGAATCGCTACGAGTTTCTGTATTCCGCATCGCCGGTGAGCCGGATCGACACCGTGCACACCCCGCTCACGCTGGAAGCCCGTGACGGCACACACCTTGTCATTCACGAGGCCAACCTCGCCGACTACGCGGCCATGAACCTGGCCCGGACCGGAGACCGGAAGCTCCGAGCCTCGTTGGCCCCCTGGGCCGACGGCGTGAAGGTCCGGGGCCGCGCGCCCTTCGTGACGCCCTGGCGCACGATCCAGCTAGCGAACCGCGCGGCGGATTTGGCGCCTTCGGTACTGGGACTGAATCTGAATCCGCCCAATGTTCTGGAAAACACGGACTGGATCCGGCCCATGAAGTACATCGGGATTTGGTGGGGCATGCACATCGGCACGATGACATGGAGCTCCGGGCCGAAACACGGCGCGACGACCGCGAATACGGAGGAGTACATGGATTTCGCGGCCGCGAACGGGTTCGGCGGCGTTCTGGTGGAAGGATGGAACCGCGGATGGGACGGTGACTGGATCGCGAACGGAGACCTGTTTTCGTTTACTGAGGCGTATCCCGATTTCGACTTGCAGGCGGTCACCGATTATGCACGGGAGCGGGGTGTCACGCTGATGGGCCACAACGAGACGTCCATGGGCATCGAGAACTACGAGCGCCAGTTGGAGGACGCGTTCGCCCTCTACGAGTCGCTCGGTATGACCGCGGTAAAAACGGGGTACGTGGGTGACCTGACCCGGGACGGTCACGCGCACCACGGGCAGTACATGGTGCGGCACTGGCGCAAGGTGATCGAAACGGCGGCGCGGCACGGGATCATGGTCAATGCCCACGAGCCGATCAAGGACACCGGGGAACGCCGGACCTATCCGAACATGATGACAAGGGAAGGGGCGCGGGGTCAGGAGTACAACGCCTGGGCCGGCGACGGCGGCAATCCGCCGGAGCACGAGGCCATCCTCTTCTTCACGCGTCAGTTGGCCGGCCCCATGGATTTCACGCCGGGTGTGTTCGACATTCTGATCGAGAGCAGCAACGGAACGCCTCGACGCCCCGAGGAATCGCGGATCCGCACGACGCTCGCCAAGCAGCTTGCGCTCTACGTGGTGCTTTACTCACCCCTCCAGATGGCGGCGGACCTGCCCCAAAACTACGTGAACCAACCTGCGTTCCAGTTCATCCGGGACGTTGCCGTGGACTGGGAGGACACGCGGGTGCTCGATGGCAAGATCGGCGACTACGTGGTGGTCGCGCGCCAGGAACGTCGTGGCGAGACGTGGTATGTAGGCGCCATCACCGACGAGGAAGCTCGCACGCTGGATATTTCGCTTTCCTTCCTCGTCCCCGGACGGCGATACGTCGCCGAGATCTACGCAGACGGCCCTGGAGCCCATTGGCTGCACAACCCGCTGTCCATCGATATTTCAGAGCGTCCCATCGATGCGGGCTCGCGACTCACCCTCTCGTTGGCCGCTGGCGGAGGACAAGCGATACGGATTCGGCCGGCCAGATAATGGTGCGGGATTCACGTCCTAGCGTCTCCAAAGGGTACGCCGCGGGGCGCAGAGGGAGCCACCGGGGCCCCACCCGAACGGTGCCACTGATCGGCACAGCTGTCCTATTCTTGACGGCCTGTGACCGTACGGAGCACCCCCCTCCGCTGTTCGAGCTTCTTCCTCCCGAACGAACCGGGATCGCGTTCGTCAACGAGGTAGTGGACACGCCTGAGCTCAGCATCCTCAACTATCTCAATTTCTACAACGGTGGCGGTGTGGCGGCTGGTGACATCGATGGCGACGGCCTCGCGGATCTCTACTTCACGTCGAACCTGGGGTCCAATCGGCTCTATCGTAACCTGGGCGATTTCCGATTCGAAGACATCACCGAGCGAGCCGGCGCAGGAGCGGTTGAAGGCTGGAAGACGGGCGTGACGTTCGCCGACGTCAACGGCGACGGATACCTCGACATCTACGTCTCGACCGTCACCCACCTTACGGTGCGTGGACGCAATGTGCTGTTCGTGAACGACGGTGATGGCACGTTCACGGACCGGACCGCGGAATACGGACTCGAGCATGTCGGCTACTCGACCCAGGCCACCTTCTTCGACTATGACGAAGACGGAGACCTGGACATGTATCTCTTGAACCACTCGACACACGAGGAACGCGGAAGAACTTGGAACCCGCAGCGCGAGACACGCCACCCCAAGGCAGGCGATCGCCTCTTCCGGAACGAGGGCCTCCGCTTCCTCGATGTCAGCGAGGTGTCCGGCATATACGGCGGTGTCGAAGGGTACGGTTTGGGGGTAGTGGTCAGCGACCTGAATGTCGATGGCTGCCCCGACATCTTCGTCGCCAACGATTTTCACGAGAGTGACTTTCTCTACCGCAACAACTGCGACGGCACCTTCACCGAGTCCATCGCCACCTCAACCGGACACACCAGCTTTTCCTCGATGGGCGTCGATGCCGCCGATTTCACCAACGACGGCAGGACGGACCTCGTGGTTCTCGACATGCTCCCGGAGCGCGAGGAGATCCTGAAACGCTCCGCTAACGCGGAAGACTTGAATATCTATCAGATGAAGCAGCAGGCCGGTCGTCATTCGCAATACGGCCGAAACACGCTTCAGGTGAATCGTGGCCGCGGCCGATTCAGCGAAATCGGCTATCTGGCAGGCGTGTATGCGACCGACTGGAGTTGGGCGGCGCTGTTTTCCGACCTGGACAACGACGGGTACAAGGACCTGTTCGTCACCAACGGCATCTACCGGCGGCCCAATGATCTGGACTACATCAGCCACGTGGCGGACCGCGCGGTCCAGGCCGCTCTCGAGCAAGGCATCACGACTGAGCTTCTCACGACGCTGTTGGCAAAGATGCCCCAAGTGCCGATTCCCAACTTCGCCTATCGGAACAACGGCAATCTGACCTTCACCGACATGGCCGACCCGTGGGGCTTGGCACAGCCGGGGTTCTCGACGGGCGCCGCCTACGTGGATCTCGACAACGACGGTGCGCTCGATCTTGTCGTGAACGACATCAACGGGCCTGCGGGGATCTACCGAAACCGCGCCCGCGAGATCGATGGCCACCATTACCTGACGGTCCACCTGAAAGGAACCGGGGCGAATACGAGCGGCATTGGCGCAAAGGTCGTCATTCACCATGACGGCCGGATGCAGCTGCTCGAGCAAATGCCAACTCGAGGTTTTCAATCTTCGGTCGACCCGCGCCTCCATTTTGGATTGGGAGCCTCCCAGCGGATAGACTCGCTGATCGTCATCTGGCCGGACCGTCGTTATCAGGTCCTGGGAGATGTGGCGACAGACCAGACGGTCACGCTTTCCCAGCAGGACGCGTCTGGCCGGTATGCGTACCGCAAGGACCAGGGGAGCCAGCCGCTGTTCGAGAACGTCACCGCTCAGCTCACCATCGATGTCAACCATTTGGAGAACAGGTTCTTCGACTACACGCGCCAGCCGCTCATCCCGCACCAGCTCTCCACCGAAGGACCTGCCCTCGCCGTCGGTGACGTCAATGGCGATGGTCTGGACGACCTCTACGTGGGCGGTGCCAAGTGGCAACCGGGACGGCTCTTGGTTCAGCGGCGTGATGGCACGTTCGGCCGCGTCAATGAGCGTGTCTTCCGTGCCGACAGTCTGCACGAAGACGTGGACGCGGTGTTCTTCGATGCCAACGGCGATGGATTTCAGGACCTCTATGTCGTGAGCGGCGGCAACGAGTTCTGGGGAGATCATGGGGCGCTACAGGATCGGTTGTACGTCAACGACGGACAGGGTCGTTACCATCGAGACGAAGTCGCCCTCCCAGCATTCTTCGAGAACGGGTCCTGCGTGGTGCCGGGCGACTTCGACGGCGACGGTAACCTCGACCTCTTCGTCGGGAGCCGGGTGATCTCCCGGCGCTACGGTCTCATCCCACGTAGCTACCTCCTGCAGAACGACGGCATGGGTCGATTCCGCGATGTGACCATAGAGCAAGCGGAGGCGCTGGCTGAAGTGGGAATGGTGACTTCCGCCACCTGGGTGGATTACGACGACGACGGGCGGCTCGACCTGATCGTCGTTGGAGAGTGGATGCCGATACGGGTTTTTCAGCAGCAGGATGGCCGGTTCGTAGACCGCACCGTTGAGGCGGGGTTTGCGAAGACGAGTGGCTGGTGGAATCGCGTGGTAGCGGCCGACCTACGAGGGACGGGACGCCCGGATCTCATTCTCGGCAACCTGGGGTTGAACTCCTACATCCGGGCATCATCCGATGAACCGGCGCGGCTGTACATCCATGATTTCTCTCAGAACGGGGCGGTGGAGCAGATTCTCACGTTTCCCAAGCATGGCGTGAGCTACCCGATGGCGAGTCGGGACGATCTGATCCGAGCGATTCCGCAACTGCGGAGCCGGTACGCCTCCTATGCCGACTTCGGGGCCAGCCGGATCGAGGATATTTTCTCGGCGTCGGAACTGCGCGAGGCACAGGTCCGGGAAGCGCGTCTGTTTGCTAGCTCCGTGGCTCTGAACAACGGAGACGGTTCCTTCGATCTCCAGCCGCTACCCATCGAGGCCCAGTACGCCCCGGTCTACGCCGTGCAACCGGAAGACTTCGATGGTGACGGGCACACCGATCTCGTTATCGCAGGCAATTTCTTCGAGGTTCCGCCCGTGCGCGGGCGATATGATGCCAGCTATGGCCTCATGCTTCGCGGTGACGGGGCGGGCAGGTTCGCAGCGGTGGACCTGGAGACGAGCAATCTCGTGATCGTTGGACAGGTGCGGGACCTGGAGCTGCTGCAATACGCGGACGGCAGCCGGCTAATTGTCGTGGCGCGGAACAATGAAACGGTCCAGATTTTCCGTCCGCTCGCGCTCAAACGGCCCTGATCGGTTCTCTGCAGCGGTTGCGGAAAGCGTGGAGGTAGCGCGTGATATCATCGGAGCGGCCATCGAAGGCCACGGTGCGCTGACGGAGCCGCCTGCGCGTCGGGCTGCGCCGCCTCAGCACGTGATTTCCACCACATCTCGACGAGCAGCGCGGCCGGCCCGACAATGAAAAGTGCGTAAAATGGCGCATAGATGACCTCGGCGAGCCGGAGCAGCATCTCGACGAACGCGACGAGGAACACGACGACGATCGCGCCTCGCTTGGATGATACCGTGGTCTTTGGGTCCGTGATCATGAACAGCGCGAAGAGCTGGTACATGGGCCCCGTGATTGGGGCGATCTCCGCTGCGAACGAGCTGTCTGTGAATACAGTCCGCACGTAGGCGAAGACGAAAAAGGACGCTACGTACGCCAACGTGATGTGTGCGCGCTTGGCTAGCCAAATCGCATTCAGGCCCACCGTCCAAATGACGAGCATCGGCCACAGGTCGTTCCCCCACTGAACGCTCAACGGCGCTACGGCAAAGGGCGCCAGGAAGAGCAGGGCGCAGATGCCGAAGTTGGATGGATTCCAGAGGTGTCGCCCCTTCATTCGTAGGACGTACTTCGACATGATGGAGAGCACCCCACCCACCGCGTAGGGCCACAGCACGGGCGAACGCACGAGGATGGCAATGCTGATGCCGGAGATGTAGGCACTGACGAGCTGCTGCGGCCGGCCCGTGAGAAGACGCCGTAGCGCGAATTCTGTCGCCATGGCCGAAAAGATCGCGAGGGCGATCGCCTCGTAGCCGCGCAACACCCCGTAAGACCAGTGAGCGCCGATCAGGATGAGCGTAATGAGAAGTGGCGCCGTCAGGCGCCGGTCGTACTTCATTGCGGCTCCGTGAGGGCGTGCAGAGTGTTGATGGCGGGCGATGGGATCGTCTGTACGGTACCGGAGGGCCAGCGGATCACGATACTGTCGACCTGCGACGCGGGGCCCAACCCGTAGTGTGCCCGACGCTGGTTCTGCGAGGCAAACCCGTTGCCGCCATCGATCTGCTGAATCTGCTCCGTGCCCGCCCAATAGAGGTGCAGCTCCGCACCGATGGCGCTCCGATTGCTACGGGTGCCCTCCAACGCGAACGCGATCCAGCCGTGCTCGGCCCTGACCGTGTTCTTGTAGACCAAGAGTGGCCCGCGCTGATACGCCACCACGACGTCAAGCACGCCGCGGTTCCAGAGATCGGCGACCGCTACGGCACGCCCATCGTATCGATTGACCACCCCAACGGCCGGGGTCACGTCTTGGAATCGGCCCGTTCCGTCGTTCAGCCACACGCGGTCCGCTTGGTAGCCTGAGAGGCTGCGCCCCCGCATGGCGGGCCAATTGCTCGCGTCGGCGATAATGTTGCGATGGCCACCGGCGACCATGGAGTAGTCGTACCAATAGCTGTCCCGCGTCTCGCCCGAGACGAAGCCGTTGGTCACGAAGAGATCGAGCCAGCCGTCGTTGTTCAAGTCACCAAACTGCGCACCGAAGGCAAAACCAGCCAACTCCACCCCCATGGCGCCGGCTAGGTTCCGATAACGGGGTGCCCCGCCCGAGTCATGCGTGGGCACCCACAGGTCGTTGCCGTGGATGAGCACCCCGGGCTCCGAGATGTTGGTCACGTAGAGCGTCCACTCGCCACGGTTCAGGACATCTCCGAACGATGCGTTCATCCCGCTCTTCGGCGTGCGAGCGACGTTCGCCTCGCGGCCGACCTCGCGGAAGCGCCGGCCTCGATCGTTGATGTACAGCTCGTTGATCCCGAAATCATTCGCGACGAAGAGATCTGGATCGCCGTCGTGGTCCACATCCGCGGCCGCCGCGGCGAGCGTCCAGCGCTCGCTCGTCAGACCGGTGGCCTCAGCAACTTCTTCGAAGATGCCATCGCCCCGATTACGGAAGAGATAGTTGCGTCCACCATTCTGCGCATACTCGAAGCTCTCGGGCATCACGCGGGTGTTGGTGAGATTCCACAGATTCAGGTCCGCGGGATAGAACCCACCCACGAAGAGATCGATCCAGCCATCACGGTCGTAGTCGAACCAGACAGCCGCGTTGGCGTTGATCCAATCGGGCAAGTTGGCGGACTCAGTGACGCGCGTGAAACCGCTCCCGCGGTCGTTGTGGAACAGCTCGGGGCGACCCCACCGGTACAGGAACAGGTCCTCATAGCCGTCGTTATCGTAGTCCCCCCACACGGCTCCCATCGAGACACCGGTGGCCCGGTGATTCACCTCCGCCACGCCCAGTGGAGCGGCCACGTCTTCGAAGGTGCCGTCCTGCCGGTTGCGATAGAGCGCGTTCCGGCTACCCACTGCGCTGTTCGTCACGTACAGGTCCTGCCAGCCGTCGCGGTCGAAATCCGTGACCGAGACGGCGGCACCGTACGCCGCTACCGCCGGCATGATGGGCTCGAGTTTAGGGTCGAGCATTGGTGGCTGGTGGGTGAACCGGATGCCGGCAGCATCCGAAACCGCTTGGAGTGCGAAGCCGTAGCGCTCGAGAGCCGCCGGCACGCTCAGTCCGGCATCGTCCGCCCGGGAGCCCGACGAGAAGTACCGGACGGCAACCGGCGTGGCGAGGAGCCCAAGGAAGACGAACGCCGTGAGAGCCTTGAGAAAGCGACGCGGCCGTGGGGCCGCCGCTCCCTCAACGGTCGATTCTGGGCGCGAGTGCACGATGGAAGATCCGCGGCGTCACGTAGCGGGTGTGAAAAACCTTCCAGTCTTCCGGGTGGCGGCGGTACGCCGGATCGTCCTCCAACCGGCCCGGTGGGCGGGCATAGTCGGACATCCCATGATAGGGCAGTGGGAGGACGGTCGTCGAGAAGCCCGTATTGTAGTCTCCGTCTTTCACCCAACCGTCGCCGATGAGCACGAAGTCGCGCGTCCAGCCTTCCGGTGGGGCAGACGGGGCCGGAAATCGGAGAACCAATTCGTCTCCTGCGTTCATTATAGTATATCGGTCGTCGATAGCCTCGTTCAAAGGGCGTACGTCGCCGAAGCGGGTATGGAAGCCTACGAGGTCCCGCCACTGTGGTACCGCGGTGACAATCTCGTTGTAGTCCGGAAGCTCGGGTGCGGTACGGCGAGCCTGCGTCACTTGCGAGAAGCCGCGGTACCGCAGCTCGGCCGTGGTGGGGAGGAGCCGGTGCACAGCGACCGGTGCGTCGGGCTGGCCTACCGTCCACGCGATCTGATCCCAATAGATCTCCATGTTGGTGCGCAGACGCACGTGGCGCGGCGTCGCAGGTCGGAAGGCGTGCTGCAGATCGATGAGTATCGTTTTCGTTTTTCCGGCCGGGAACCCGATATCGGAATCCACGATCGTCCAACCCCCGTTGCCGTCCGGCACCTCGAGCTGCAGCCCGCGCGGCCCAGGATGGTCGCCCTGGGTGACGGCGACATTGATGGAGGCATCGGTGGGATACACCCATCCGGATGCGACCAGCCAGAGCGGTTCTTCGGTAGGGACATCGGTACCGAGTGCGATCTCGACATAGTGCTCGCGGGCGATACCCTGGTAGTCACCCAGTTCGAACGTGTCTACGAAACGCTCGTCACGCGTACGGATCAATCCGGTCACGTCGCGCCCCGCATCATCCCGAACCCAGGCCACGGCACGGAGCGGTTGCATGACGTGCACCGTACGTGCGGGTGGAGGGAGCGTGAAGCGTTCGTCGACGAACACCTCAGTACCCGTTGGATGGTCTACGACCATCAGCGAGACGTGATCGAAGAAGTGTGTTTCCCACAGCTCCGCCGTGATGCGCACGTCATAGAACCCGTTGCGCGGAGCCAACTGATCGCCCCGGATCTTGATCCAGTCCTCGCTGTGGATCACCGTCGCGTCTCCCTGCGCGTTGATCCGCAGACCGAGCGCCGAGCGCCAGATGAAATCCGTCACGAACTGCATCCCTTCGCCATCGAACGTGAACACCCAGGGACACGAGCCCTTGAGCCGCTGTCGCGTCAGGATCGTCTCGTTGGTGGCCGAGAGGTTGAACTCGGCTTGGACGGTCCCATTGGGCCAGATGATGCGGGCGACATCCACTTGCGGGTGCTCTCCCAGGCCGACGTGGATGGCAGGACCCTGGATCACCTGCTTCTGGTACAGCAGGCCCGCCCTGATCTCGATCTCCCCGCCTATTCCGAACGAATTGATGCGTCGATCCCCGGTAGTCTGTGCTGCCTGAGGGCGGATGTTGGTCGAGTAATAGTCCGTAGTGCCGCGGTTGACGAGCAACCGTGTCGCACCGTCCGACGACACACCGATCAGGTCGAGCCGACCCTCACCGCTGACGTCGGCGATACTCGTGATCTGGATATCCACCGGTGAGAGGAGTCTCAACCCGAGCGCCGTGTTGAGCCACACCCGTGCGCTGGAGGCCGCGGATGCCACGAGATCGAGATCGCCATTGTTATCCAGATCGGTCACGAAGAGTCGTGTCGCTGAAGGACCGGTCGGTGAGAAGTCCGGCCACCGCGTGAGCGCTTCGGCTTCCCAGTCCCCCTCCTCGAGCGAGAGCCGGCTCAGTGTCCCGTCTGCCCGGAGGAGCACCAGGTCCAGGATCGCGTCCCGGTTCAGGTCCGAGGCGGCGATCGCGTGCACGGACCCGAGCGTATCCGGCACCGGGAGTGGCTCGAACTGCGGAACGCGGAAGCGGCCGTTACGGAACACGCGTAGGCGGCCGTCCGCGTCGAGGAGCGCGGCATCCGGGTCACCATCGGCATCCAGATCGGCCCACACGAAATCACGCACACCGGCCGTTCCCTGAAACTCGGGATAGAGCTCGAATCGCCCGTCGCCCCGATTGCGGAGCACCACGGGGGCGCCCTCCGTCGCTCCGAGCACGAGATCCAAGTCACCCTCCATGTCCAGGTCGGCGGCCCAAACGCCGGCGTACGACCCAACGGCCACACCCCGCGGGAAGGCCTCGCGCGTCACATCCGTGAAGGAGCCGCTCCCGTCCTGACGGAGCAGGCGAAGTCCGCCCGGAGTTGCCAGTGCCAGGTCCATCCGGAAGTCGTCGTTGTAGTCCAGCGGTGCAATAACAGCCGGCGAAAACGGCGCAGTCGCTGGTCCAGCAGGGAACTCGAACGCCTCGACCCGGCCGGGCTCTGGTGAGATCCACACGGTCCCAGGCCTCGCAGCGACCAGCGCGAGCGGCACCTCGTCGCTGAGCCACAGCGCACGCACCCAGGCCATGGGTCCAGCCGGTGCCACCGAGAGCGTCTCCGGCAGGAACTGGAGCCCCGTATCCGGCGGGGCCGACTGCGCGGAGGGGTTGGGCAGCCGCACGAAACGCGTCAGCAGGAGTTCCACTCGGCTCGGCGAGGCGAGCACAGCGTCCTGGTCGTCGGCATAGGCGGGTAGGGGCTGCAACTCCGCCTGCAGAAACGCGATCTGGGTGGCGGCACGGGCAAATGCGCCTGCCTCACCGGCGCTCAGCACCACCCGAAGCTCGTCGGCGAGGGGGAACGACAGGCGATCGGCCCGAGCGCCAATGCGGTCGAGCGTCTGGCGGAGCGCCCCCAGGTCCTGCAGTTTGGCGGCGAGGCGCGCGCGTTCGAGCAGGGCCACCAGATTCTCGGGCTGCACGGCCAGAATCCGCTCGATCAGCTGCGCTGCGTCTACGTCGCTCTCGGGGCGATCCTCTTGTTCGACGACCTGGGCCAGGAGATAGAGGGCCCGGAGGCTTCCGGGGTCGAGTTCGACGGCGCGCCGAAGGTGTTCCGTGGCCGCGTCGGGGCGCCCTCGCTCGCGCGCGACGAGCGCGGAGATAAACAGGATGCGGCTGTCCTCGGGAGCAAGCCGGCGTGCTTCTTCGAGCCGGTCCGCCGCCTGGTCCAATTCGCGTCGTTGGAGCGCGATCATCCCGCGATTGGCCCAGCCGGCCGGCTCTCGGGGGATGAGTTCCGTGAAGCGCGCGAAGGCGGCTTGGGCGAGCCCGCTCTCCCCGGCCTGAGCGGCCGCCACACCGCGGTAGAAGGCCGTAACGGCATCCGCGTAGGTGGGGGACGAAGGGTCGGGGAGATCGCGCCCGCAGGCCGCTGCACCCAAGGCGAACACGAGCGCGGCGGAAGTGTGAAGAGCGACTCTCAACGGGCCTGACCGATGTTCCTGGGGAAGTTGCTCAAGGAGTTTTGGGAAGCTAGATCCGTGGGTGAGAGGGCGCAAGGCGACGCACGGGCGCTCGGTGCACGGGCGCCACCGCCCGGTAGCGGGCAGGCG
Source organism: Gemmatimonadales bacterium (assembly GCA_041615815.1). Lineage (GTDB taxonomy): Bacteria > Gemmatimonadota > Gemmatimonadetes > Gemmatimonadales > GWC2-71-9 > JBDHDH01. The sequence goes on from JBFJCP010000022.1 coordinate 46,989, forward strand.
CTAAGCATTACGGGCCGATGGAGATAGGCGTATACTAGCCGGTTCCAAGCTGGAAAACCGGATTCCACTCGTTCACCAAAGACCTTGAGGTCCCCGTGGGCTTACTAGCCAGTTTCGACTGGGTCGTGATCGGCCTGTATTTCGTGCTTGTCTTCGGCGTCGCCATCTGGGCAACCATGCGGGAGCGCGCGGACCGCGGGACATCCCAGGACTACTTTCTCGCGGGCCGTCATGCGGGTTGGTTCATCGTCGGCGGCTCACTATTCGCCTCCAACATCGGATCCGAGCACCTCGTGGGCCTGGCGGGAACGGGGGCGGCAAGCGGCGTGGCCGTGGGACAGTTCGAGGTCCTCGCTTCGCTGATCCTGTTGATTCTCGGTTGGGTGTTCGTGCCGTTCTACCTGTCGAGTGGCGTCTTCACCATGCCCGAGTTCCTCGAACGACGTTACTCGGCGGGTGCCCGGTGGTACCTGGCGGTCATCTCCATCATCGGCTACGTGCTGACCAAGATCTCGGTCACGATCGCTGCCGGCGGCATCGTCTTCGAGGCGATCATGGGGATCGACTTTTGGACCGGTGCGCTCGTGGTCGTGGTGGTGACGGGAGTGTACACCATCTTCGGCGGACTGCGCGCCGTGTTGTATACGGACTTGCTGCAAATGTTCGTGTTGATCGGTGGCGCGGTGGCGGTCACACTCCTGGGGCTCAGCGCCTTGGGTGGCTGGGGCGCCATGACGGACACCGTGGGTCCCGGATTCCTCACGCTGTGGAAGCCAATGTCGGACCCGGACTTTCCGTGGACCGGCATTCTCTTTGGAGCGCCGATCCTCGGCGTGTGGTACTGGTGCACGGACCAGTTCATCGTGCAACGCGTGCTGGCGGCCACCAACCCGGATCATGCTCGTCGCGGAACAGTATTCGCCAGCTACCTGAAGCTGCTGCCGCTCTTCATTTTCGTGATCCCGGGCGTGATCGCCTTCGCACTCTCGCAGCAGGGTCGGCTACAGCTCGACGCGCCAGACCAGGCGTTGCCCACGCTCATCGCCGTGCTGCTGCCGATCGGGTTGCGCGGCCTCGTGGTGGCCGGATTGCTGGCGGCGCTCATGAGCTCGCTGTCTTCCGTGTTCAATTCCACTTCCACGTTGGTCACCCTGGACGTCTACAAGAAGCTTCATCCCGAAGCACCGGAACGACGGCTGGTGCTGGTGGGCCAGGTCACCACCGCGGTGCTCGTGGTGTTCGGCCTACTGTGGATCCCATTCATGAAGCTGATCTCCGGGCAGCTCTACCAGTATCTGCAGAGCGTGCAGGCGTACATCTCGCCCCCGATCGCGGCAGTATTCTTGATTGGCGTCCTGTGGCAGCGCGTCAACGCAAACGGCGCCATCGCGGCCCTCATTACGGGATTCGTGCTGGGTATGGGGCGACTGGTGGTGGAAATCAGCCAACCACTCCAAAAAGGGTTCCTGGAGACCTACGCGGACATCAACTTCCTGCACTTCGCCGTGATCCTTTTCGTGATCTGCACGGCGGTCCTGGTGATCGTGAGTCTGCTGACGCCAACGCCGCCCGCACCGAAGGTGGCCGGCCTGACATTCGCCACGCAAGAACCGACAACCGCCGCAGAATCCGATCCTCGCTGGCGCCGAAGGGATCTCGTGCTGAGCGTACTAGTGGTGATGTGCGTGGGGTTGGTGTGGATCTACTTTTCGTGAGGAACCGGTTCTGGGGCCAACCTGCGGAAGGAATCGCGGGATCAAGAGGAGGGAGCCACCACGACGCGGCGACGTGATTTTCTGAAGGTGCTCGGTGTTAGCGCAGCCGCTGGTGCTGCTATGGGCACGCGAGCCCGCGCGCTTGCGGCGTCCAGCGCCGACGGGGCGGTTCCACCCGGCCGCCTGCGCCAGTCCGTATGCCGCTGGCCGTTCTCGTCCATTGCGCTTCCCGACTTCTGCCGCGCCGTGGCCGACCTCGGTCTCGGCGCGATCGACCTGCTCGCGCCCGAGGAGTGGACGGTAGCCGCCGATTATGGCCTGACCTGCTCGATGGGATATCCCGCGGTGCGGCGCGACTTCATCACGCGCGGGCTGAACGATCCCGCGAACCACCCGTTGCTCCTGCGCGAGCTCGAACGCGCGCTCCCGCTCGCCGCGCGTCACGGGGTGCCCAACGTGATCGGCATGTTCGGTAACCGGGACGGTCGGAGTGATGTGGAGGGGATCGACGCCTGCGTCGCTGCGCTCTCCACGATCGCGCCTCTGGCCGAGCAGGAGGGCGTGACTATCTGCATCGAGCTGCTCAACAGCCGCGTCGACCACGCCGACTACCAGGGAGACCGCACCGCGTTTGGCGTGCAGGTCATGGAGGCTGTGGGCTCTCCCCGTGTGAAGCTACTCTACGACATCTACCACATGCAGATCATGGAGGGCGACGTGATCCGCACGATTCGCACGCACCGGGCGCATATCGCTCACTTCCACACCGCCGGCGTGCCCGGACGCCACGAGCTGGACGACACACAGGAGCTGCACTACGTGGGTATAGCCCGCGCGATCGCAGACCTAGAATTCGACGGCTGGTTTGCCCATGAGTTCATTCCCACACGCGATCCCATCGCGAGCCTGCGCGCCGCGATCGAGCTCTGTACGGTGTAGGCGGGACGGGTGCCGAATGCTATGGGGACTTCACGTTCGCCCCAGCTCGATTCGCTACGCAAACCCGACACCCTACGCCCGATCACCGATACGGACCGTCTCCCACTATCGTTCCGCACGGACAACGTCAAAGACATGGCTTTCGAGCGGGCCGAGTTCTGGGAGTGGGACGTAGCTGCTGATCCGCCCGTTCCGTCCGACCCTGAGCGGCGCCGCCCCCGAATTGCCGAGCAGACTCTGCACCTCATAACGGCCTGGCGGTAGCACGCGCCCCTCCGAAATCACGGTCACGCCTGCGAGCGTCGCCGTGCCGAGGTTGACAATCACCAGGGCGGTCTTGTCCCCATCTTGCCGCAGGTACGCCGCTATCGCGTCCCTACTCGCGGTGAGTGGTAGCAGGTCACCGGTGGCACCCAGCCCGGGATGCTGGGCACGGAGGTGAATCAGGTCGCGATGCGTGGTGAGCAGCGAGTTGGGGTCCGCGTCCTGCACTTCCACGTTGGCGGTGAGCGAATCCGGCTGAAGCGGCTCCCACGCCATGCCATCGGTGAAGCCGGCCCCCGGCCCTCGACGCCACTGCATGGGCGTCCGCAGGCGTGGGTCCGGCTTGTCGCCACCCATCCCGATCTCCTCCCCGTAGTACACGAACGGCAAACCGGGCAGGGTGAGCAGAATCGTGGCGGCCAGCTTGGCGCGGGCCACGTCCCCCCCGAGCTCCGTGATGGTACGAGTCTGGTCGTGGTTGCGGAGAAAGGGCGACCAGCGATCGCCGGGCAACTCACTCTGGAGCCTCAGGACCGGCTGGAGGAGCTTCTTTGCCGAGCCGTTCCGCACCGCCTCGAGAATGGCGTCGGAGACTTCGAAGGCGAAGTGCGCGTCGAGTTGGTCCGGGTAGTAGGCCAGCATGGCACCCGTCGAGTCCCACACCTCGCCAATCGTGAACGCATCCGGCTCGATGGTTCGGATGGAGGAGGCGAACTCACGGAGAAACAGGTGGCTCCCCGGAGTGTGCTTGAGCCGTCCGTTCTCTTCGAGTAGGTAGGGGATCGCGTCGAGGCGGAATCCGTCGACCCCGATCTCTTCGAGCCAGAACCGCGCAACCTTCTCTGCCTCTTCGCGGACTGCGGCCGTCTCGTAGTTCAGGTCCGGCATCCCGCCCCAGAATACTCCGTAGTAGTACTCCTCGCGAACGGGGGAGCGGTGCCACACCTGTTGGCCCCAGGGCCCTTGTATACCGGGATCGGTGGCGGACCACACGAACCAATCGCGGTAAGGCGAGTCCGGGTTGAGCAACGCGTCCTTGAAGAACGGGTGCTCACTGGAGGCGTGGTTCAATACGAGATCCACCAATACGCGAATGCCCCGCGCGTGCGCCTCGGTGACGAGACGTTGGAGATCGTCGTTCGTGCCATAGTCGCGCTCGACACGGTAGTAATCGGTCACGTCATACCCGTGATAGCTCGGCGATTGGGCCACGGGCATGAGCCAGACGCAGCGTGCGCCCAGGTCGTGGCGCGAGTTTGGGTCACCGTCGTTGATGTAGTCGAGCTTCTCGATGAGCCCGTTCAGGTCACCAACGCCATCGCCATCGCTGTCGTAGAATGAGCGGACGAAGATCTCGTAGCAGACGGCGCTGCGCTTCCAGTCAGACGCGCCCGGGGCATCGGTATCCTGGGCGTTGGTCGGGGTGGGGAACGCGAAGAGAGCGACGCAGAGCGCAGCAACGGGATTGCGGGGCATCGGCATGCTACGTTGGTCTCCGATCGATCATGGGTTCTGGCTGAGCGGGAAAACGTAGTCTTGCTTCGGCGCCCAGACAAGAATGCTTCTCTGTGACCTCTCTGTCCTCTTTGGTGCCCACTGTGGCCACCCCACGTCCCGCCGATGGCAAACGCGAACTTGTCATCCTCCGTGTCGCGGAGCTGGTTCACGTCGCGTACATTAACCGCCTCGACCACAATTTTCCCTGACCAGGCTGGGATGGTATCACCGATGCAGATGCTCGCATCTCTCATAGTCATGCAGTCCCTGTTCCAAGCGCTGCAGATGCCGGTCCTGGAGTTTCCGGAGGCCGGGCTGGACGATCCGGCGGCGTACGAGGGGTATTCGACGCGGTTCTTCCGAGATTCTCGTGGCAACACGCTGCAGATCTATCGCAATGACCGGGACGGTCGTGTCGTCCACGTGTGGGCGGACGCCGCGAACCAGAGCGCCGCGTTCACCGTTCGCGACGTCGCAGGTCGTCCGGCCGCTGCAGGCTGGGGCGGACCGGGGGCCGCGACTGAGTCGTACGGGCGCTTCCGCGTGCTACGGCACCGCCTCGCCTGGGAGAGCAGCGGCCTCGAGATCGGATGGTTCCTGCTCGGAACCATGCGTCAGGAGCGGGATTTCCAGTATCTGGAGTGGCACCGGAAGCCCTACGCCGATTCACCCTTCATGCTAAGCGAGCTGACCGGCCTGATGAACAGCCTGGATCGGCTTCCAGCCGGGGAGCGCGCGCGCCACATCTCACTCTTGGGTGCCCGAGATCTCGAGGAGCTTCGGACCCGGTTGCAGCCCCATGTCACGCTGACCCAGGATGAGGCGGAATGGACGGTCTTGGTCGAACATACGAGCCTGGATGGACGGAACCACTTGACGCTCGAGCTGCGAGGAGATCCGATGGCCTCCGCCGCTTCGTTGTCAGGTGACCGGGTTTCCGTACGGGCGCGCTCCGGCCAACGAATCGAGCTCGACGTGACCGTGACCACGGATGCCGACGCGCTAACTCCGCTCGGCCGCGAGCGGCTGTTCAACGACGCTTTCAACGATTACTACGCACGCCAGCGGAGCAGAGCCGAGAGCCTCATGACGACCCAGACCGTGGAAGAGGTCGAAGGGGACTCCTGGCTCAACGCGTTTCGGCGCTTCGAGCGCCAAGTGCGCGGTCTCGAGCTCCTGAGCTCGGAGGAGAAGCTGATCGCGTCCATGCCGAACTACGCGACGTACTTCGGGCGCGATCAGATGATGTCCGCGCTCATGCTCGAGCCCGTTTCGTCGGTGGATCTGCAGGAGCTCGTGATCGCAAGCGTGCTCCGAAAGCTCGCCCCATCGGGCAATGCGAGCCACGAGGAGGCCCTGGGGGGCCAAGCGATTCGCGAGAACGCCGCCGAGTACAGTGCGCTGATCCGGGCGTGGGACGAGGAGCGGGAAAGGAATGCGGACGCTGCCGCCGGTCACCTTGCGCGCGCGAGGCAGCTGCTGGGGGATCTGCAAGCCGTGCGGGAGAACTACCGCATGGTGGATGACGATTTCCAACTGCCCGTGCTCGTTGCGCGATACCTCTCTCGCCTGGACGTGCCGGCAGAGAGAAAACGACGCTTTCTGACCAACCCTGCGGGGCCCGGCCAGTCACGTCTCGATGCACTCATGCGGAACCTTGCCTTCGTGGCCGAGCTGGCGCGGCCCTACGCCCAGCAGCCGGTGGCCACCAACCTGGTGAGCTTCTTTCACCGTGATGACGAAGGGTGGCTTCCAGGCAGCTGGCGCGACAGTCGTGTGGGATACGGCAATGGTCGCTTTGCCATGGACGTGAACGTGGTGTGGGTCCCCCAGGGCCTGGAGGCGCTGGAGCGCATCCTGGAAGCGGTGAACGCGCTCGGCCTTTCCGTGGAGCCTGTGCTGGCGCGTATGCCGGACGCCTCCGCCCTGGAGACATATCTCCATGATCCGGCTGCGCGACGTGCGGCGATCGCCACGTGGCGCGGCGCCCGTGGGCACTTCGAAGTGCGGCTGGAGCCCGATGAGATCCGCCAGCGCGTGGACCGATTGCTGGAGCCCCTGCCGGCCGCGGAAACTGACTACTGGCGACACCGCCTCGACGAAGGTGGTGCCGCCCTACGGCCGCTCACGTTTCTGGCGCTTTCGTTGAACGACGCAGGCCAGCCAATCGCCGCCGCCAGTACCGACCCAGCCACCGAGCTTTTTCTGGAGGATTACACCGAAGAGATCCTAGCGGGCACGGCGGATCCGGCGGCCGTGCTCGACATGCTCGACGCTATCGTGCGACCCTATCCCGTGGGGCTCTTCGTCGAGGGACTCGGTCCGGTCGTCGCAAACGATGCGTACACGAGTGCGCTCGTGCAGCAGCAGTTCCGGGACGACCTCTATCATTCGCCCCGGGTGGTCTGGGGGCGCGAGGTGAACCTCCTGCTCCTGGGGCTGGCTCGGCAGATCGATGCCGCCTACGGCGCGACCGGTCGGCTGCGAGATCAGCGCGGGGTGGTTCGCTCGTACGTCCGTACGCTGCGCGAGGTGCTGGAGACGATGCAGGAAGCGGTCGAGGCCTCGGGCCTCAGCCACAACGAGCTCTGGAGTTACCGGATCCAGGGCGGTACGCTCCGTCCGGTGCGTTACGGTGTGAGCTCCGACATCCAGCTCTGGAACGTGACCGATCTCGCCGTTCGTTTCTTGTTGGACCGGTTGCCGCCACAGTGAACGACGGCAGTTTGGCCTCGGGCCACGTGGCCGTCGTGGAGCCTGTCTCGAGTCGGCAACGGTGTCCAGTGGGCGACCGGGGAGTTAGCACGCAGCGCCGCAAGAACAGAGTGGGCGCGCCAACGCCAAACAGCGGTTCCGTCAGGGGATGTGCGATCGCCCCCACGAGTGCACCCTCCTGGTCGAGGAGGTGGTAGATTCGCGTGGTGGACTGGTATCGAATCTTCATCCGTCCCTTCCTCTCGCCGTGGCAGGCGAGCTGTTTGTGGCCGAAATCGCGCTGTGGTCCGCCATTCATCAATACCTTTGGACCGGCCAGCGCGTCACTGGGTGGGTTATGTTAAGTTGAGCACGACGGAACCCCGAGTGTTGCACAGGAGGCCCGCTCACCCCACCGGCGGATCCCGATCATGCCACCGCTGGCACAGCAAACCGATCGCCAGTTTCAGGACACGCGAGTGCGCGCCGGTCAGCGACCCCAAACGAACGAGGAACGACGTCCCTCAAGGCAGAAAACCCGACATCGTGACTTATTCAGGCAAGTTCTCGCTTCTGACGTTCTTGTTCGTACTCGCGGCGATCGGGTGTGACGGCACCGAGGGTCCGATGACGTCCCTGCCCCCCACGCCGTTCCCAATGACGGTGCCGGACGGGTTTACGGTGGAGATCTTCGCCGTCGGGCTCGATCTCCCGACCTCCATCGCCTTTCCCCCGGATGGTTCGGACCGGCTCTTCGTGAACGAGCTGCAAACCGGCAGGGTGCGCATCGTCGAGAATGGCACTCTGCGCGACGAGCCCTTTGCGGAGGTGGCCACGAACACCACCGGTGGGTTTCCGGTCAGTGGGGAGAATGGGCTCTTGGGTATCGCCTTCGATCCCCAGTACCGCGTCAACCGGTACGTCTATGTCACCTACGCCACGCGCACCGATTCGGGCACCTTCGGGACCGTTGCGAGGCTCACCGATGTGAACAATCGGGGCGAAGATTTCACGGTGTTGCTGGAAAGTGTCCCCAGCGCAGCCGGCCACCAGATCGAGAGCCTCACGTTCGGGCCGGACGGTCTGCTCTACGTGTCCGCCGGGGACGCCTTCATGGAGGGCGAAGTCCAGGACACGGACAACTTCCTTGGGAAGATCCTCCGAATGAATCCCGATGGCAGCCTTCCGGGCGACAATCCCTTTCCAGGGTCTTACACCTACGCCTACGGGTTCCGGAACTGTTTCGACCTGGTGTTCAACAACTCGGGTGATCTGTTCTCCACCGACAACGGGCCGGACAGAGATGACGAGCTGAACGAAGTCGTCGCAGGAGGCAACTACGGTTGGCCGGTGGCGCTTGGCGAAACGTCTGCTCCCGAATTCATTGCACCACTCCACGTGTGGTCCCAGATCGTCGCTCCTGCGGGGATGTTGTTTTACCAGGGCACGCAGTTTCCGGCGGCGTATCGGGGGAAGCTGTTTTTGGTCCTGTTCGGAGACACCTTTGCACAGGGGCCTAGCGATCGAGCCAAACGAGTGCAGGTAATCGACCTGGATGCGCCGACCCTCTCGCTGGAGGATTTTGCGGTGTACGATTTCGCCGACATCGGTAATCCCCTCGATGTGACGGAAGGACCCGACGGGAGCCTCTTTCTGAGCGACATTTTCCAGGGGCGAATCTTCAAAATCAGTTACGAGGGGTAGCGGACACTTCGCGATGACTGGCCAGACCGTTCGCTCCCTTCTCTTCATTTCGACGGTGCTTCTGCTCGTAGGGTGTGACCGCGCATCGGCGCCAAAGAGTCCCGCCTCGATGCCGGACGAGCCCTCACCCCCCTTCCGCAATGTGGAGACGATGACGGCGTATGTGGGTGACGAGGCCTGCACGCCCTGTCACGAGGAAGTGGCATCCGCTTATCAGGAGCATGCGATGGCCCGGTCGTTTCATCGCTGGACGCCCGAGGTGCGGATCGAGACCACTCCAGACGAGCCTCTGCTACACGCTCCCACTGGTTTCTACTACGCAATCGTTGAGGATGGGGACGCATTGTATCAAGAGGAGTACCTCATCGGGCCGGAAGAAAGGCGTCTGCACGAGCTCCGTCGGCGGATAGACTACGTCATGGGTAGCGGCAGTGTGGCCAGAACGTATTTCACCGAAGAAAACGGCCGGCTGTTTCAACTCCCGCTCACCTGGTATCGCGAGCAAGGCTGGGATTTCAGTCCCGGATACGAACTGAACAACGCTCGGTTCGATCGTCTCTTGCCCGACCGTTGTATCGCTTGTCATGGGAGCTATCCGCGGCCCATCGCCTTCGTGGAGGGGAAGTACGCGGAGCTTCTCCCCGGTATCGGCTGCGAGCGGTGCCACGGTCCCGGCGCCCTCCATGCCACGGAGCGCGAGCTAGGCTCGCCGGCGGACAGCACGTACGACGACACCATCGTCAACCCGAAACACCTGCCGTTCGAGCGACGGCTCGACGTGTGCGAGCAGTGCCACGTGCACACGCCGGTGACGGTGCTGCGAGAGAGCAGGGATGCGTTCAGCTACATACCGTCGCAGCCGCTGCGCGATCATGCAGCTTTCTTCAAAGCGACCGGGAGCATCGACATCGTGTCCCACGCAGACCGGTTACGGCAGAGCGTGTGCTTCATCGAGACGCGTCCTACCGAACGGCCTCTCGAGTGCGCTACGTGTCACAACCCGCACGCGCCGACGCCCGATCGTGGGACTCAAAACCAGCCGTGTCAGACCTGCCACCCTCCCGCCACGCTGGGTCGCCGTTTAGCGGCCTCGGCTGCGCTCCCGGATCATGCAGCAACGGCCAACTGCGTGAGTTGTCATATGCCGACGGTGAAGGAACGCGCCGTTCCGCACGGCACGTTCACCGATCACTGGATCCGTGTGCTCACCGCCTCGTCCACCCCGGCCGGGGCACGCCGTGCCGGCGACCGACCCATTGAAGCTTACTTCGAACGTGACCGGACAGGGCAGGACGCCGAGATCTACCAGGGCATGGGGGAAATTCTCTATGCGACATTGGCTCCTGATGCAGAACTGCTGAGCGAGGCCGCAGAGAGGCTGGACCGGGCGTTAGAGCGGGACACGACGCGCGGCGACGCGCTGTTCATGCTCGGCTTGGCGTATCGACAACTGGGAAACTTGGACGGTGCCATTCGGGCCCTCGAGCGGTCTATCCGCATGGATCCCGATCGTCCTCAGCGGCTCCACGCTCTCGCCCGGGCATACGAAACTGCGGGACGCGATCCCGGCAACGTAGAGCGACTCTATGAACGTGCGCTGGAGTTGCAGCCAGCACTGGCTTGGATCCGCGCTGATTATGCCCGTTTCTTGCAGGAGCGAGGGCGGCGCGAGGAGGCTGAAGAGGCCTACCGCCTGTCGCTCGCCGAGCGCCCGAGTCTCGACGTGGCTGCATTCAACCTGGGTACGCTGTTGACCGGGCGGGGGCGCCTGGGTCAGGCCAGGGAGGCGTTCCAGCGAGCCGTGCGGTTCAATCCGTCGCTTGCCGAAGCGCTTGCACCGCTCCTTTACGTCCGCACCGCGGGAGGTGTGGTTACCGGAGTGCGGGTGTTGGGGTCACCGATAGCGTCGTTGCCAGTGCGCTACCGCGGGCCAGAGGCCGTTCAGGTGAGCGTCGATCCGATGGTTGCCCAGGCCGGGATCATGTTCGTCAACGTTCGGCCTGGTGCGTCCGTTCGCATCGTCGAACCTGATGGAACGCTCGTACGAGCTTTGACCGCTCCGGAGGGACAGCGCCTGCTTTGGGATCTGCTCTCCGCGGCCGGCCGTCCGATTACCGGTGGTCTACACTACGTCGAGGTGCGGGCGCAAGATGCGTCCGGCCGGTCCGTCCCACCTCAGCGCTTTGCCTTGGGGATCGTTCGTGTGGGCGATTGACAGGGTCGAGTGGTTCCGAGGCTACCAGACCGCCTCATAACTCCCCACGCTTGGTTGCCTCCACCGCGTAGTCACATGCCCGGGCCGTGAGGGCCATGTACGTGAGCGACGGGTTCTGGCACGCCGCCGAGGTCATACACGCCCCATCCGTGACGAACACGTTGGGCACATCATGGAGTTGATTCCACGAGTTGAGTACGGACGTTCGTGGATCGCGTCCCATGCGGGCGGTTCCCATTTCGTGAATCCCTTCGCCCGGCCGGTAGATGTCCTCCCACGTTTCCACGTCCGTGCAGCCGGCCGCCTGTAACATTTCCGCCCCGGCCACCTTCATGTCTCGCCGCATGGCCAACTCATTTTCGCCAATGGTGCAGTGGATCCGAAGCACCGGGAGCCCCCAGGCGTCCTTGACGTACGGATCCAGCATGACGTAGTTGTCGTGGCGGGGAAGCATCTCGCCGAACCCCCAGAGGGCAATACGCCATCGTCCCGGAGTCCGGAGCCGGTTCTTCAGCTCTGCACCAAGACCCGGTTCTCCGATTCCGCGGCCCCACCCTTCGCGGCTGGCGCCCCCCTGATAGCCGTACCCGCGCACGAAGTCCGGCCGGCGGGTCCGTGCGTCCACGTTGCGGTAGCGTATCACGTATATGCCGTTCGGGCGGCGGCCGTAATAGTAGCGGTCCTCGAGTCCGGGAATCGTCCCCACGGCGCCCAGCTTGAAGTGGTGATCCATCACATAATGACCCAGCGTGCCACTCGAATTCCCCAATCCGTCCGGGAAGCGGGGCGAGGTACTCATCAACAGGATCTGGGTCGAGGCGAGCGAGGACGCGCACAGGAACACGATCCGTCCCTTGAACTCGAGGTCCTCATGGGTCTCGGCGTCGATCACGCGGACGCCGGTGACGACATCTCGGCTCTCGTCGTAGATGAGGCTGTGGACGATGCTGTGTGTGCGGATGGTGAGCTTGCCCGTCTGGAGCGCTGCGGGAAGCGTGCTACTCTGACTGGAGAAGTAGGCGCCCACGGAGCAACCGCGAGCGCACGGGCCGCAGTAGTGGCAGGCGCCCCGCCCGTTGTGTGGCTGTGTCAGCACGGCGGAGCGGCCGATGGTCATGCGTCGATCAGGGAAGGCCCGCTCGATTCCCGCTTTCACTCGCAGCTCGCCCGCGTTGAACGGCATGGGGGGCAGGAACTGGCTGTCCGGGAGCTGGGGCATGCCCTCCGCCTGGCCGCTCAGACCGATGAACCGTTCCACGTAGTCGTACCACGACTCGATATCCGCGTACCGTATTGGCCAGTCGATCGCGATTCCCTCTCGGGCGTTCGCCTCGAAGTCCAGATCGCTCCAGCGATACGATTGCCGGCCCCACATGATCGAGCGGCCGCCGAGGTGGTGGCCACGGATCCACAGGAACGGCTTGTCTTCGTCGAACGTGTACGGGTTCTCCCGGTCGTTGACGAAGAAGTGGGCATTGTCCTCGCTCACGGGGCCGGCTTGCGACTGGAGGAATTGCTCCTCCTTGAACCGATGGTTGTCACCTCGGCCGCGGTACTCCATCTCCCACGGGGCCTTGTGCTCGGTGATGTAGTCCAGGCCATGTCTCACCGGCCGTCCCCGCTCGAGGAGCAGAACCTCCATACCTTTTTCGGTCAGCTCCTTCGCGGCCCAGCCTCCCGTGATGCCGGATCCCACCACGATCGCATCGTAGGTTTTGCCGTTTCCGGCCTGCGCGGTTGGGAAGTTCATGCCCATGTCCGCCCGACCTCCTTCAGAGGCAGGTCGCTGTCATAGCGACCGGGCGCCGCAAGCCATTGAAGCTCTTGGGTCGCCCCGATCTCGGACGTGTAGTACCCGACGAGCGTCCATTCCTTGAGGGTGGCGAAGAAGGGCAGCGGGTCGGCGTTGGTTTTCCGCGCGTGCACGGCCTCGTTGTCGAGGCGAGTGAGCAGCGCGCGCTGCTGCTCCGATGTGGCTTCCCCAAAGGTGGCACCATGGGCCTGTTGCATCTCTTCGTCGATCGTGCCTAGGCCACGCATGAACCGCTCGCGGCCCGCAGGCTCCGCCCATTTCCCCAGCAGCTTGTCGATGAAGGCTGTCACACCAACGTCCTTCGCCCCTGGGGTGTCGGTGGTGGGGATGATGTGATCGACCATGAGATCGAGAAGGTCGACCTGGTCGGCCGTCAGCGTCTGAGGAGTCCATGCTGGCGTGGGCGCCTCCGCCCGGCAGCCGGAGAGGACTGCGGCCACCACCGGCGCGGATATGGCCCCACCAATGAGGAGTGACAGTTGGTGAAGGGCTTCTCGACGGGAGAGGTTCATAGGCGCGCCTGAGTTCAGTTGAGTCACCGGCAACTTCGGGATCTGATAAGTTGCCGATCGATTGGCTCTACCGCAAATGCTTTGCGTCGTCGGGCCTGGAAGGGCCGCATCCCATGCCGTTTCTTGTCTTCTTGGCGTCGGGCTGGCACTTTCGCGGGCGCGATTCCTTCGTCCAATCGGTTCCCCGAGGTATGCATGCCCCAATTCGAGCTTGCGGCCCCCGACCTGGTGATGGTGCTGCTCTACGTCGTTTTCATCGTGGCCCTCGGCCTCTACTTTGCGAAGCGAACCAAGACCACTGACGACTACTTCCTGGCGGGCCGTTCGCTGACCTGGTGGCTGATCGGTTTCTCACTGTTCGCATCCAACGTCTCATCCAGCACCCTCATCGGATTGTCCTCGTCGGCCTTCGGCTCCGGCATTTCCGTCTACAACTACGAATGGATGGCAGCGCTGGTCCTGATCGTGTTTCTGGTCTTCTTCCTTCCGTTCTACCTGAAGACGAGGGTGTACACGATGCCGGAGTTTCTCGAGAGGCGTTTCGACCAGCGATCCAGATACTACTTTTCGGCGCTGCTGGTCCTGATGAACATCACCATCGATACGGCTGCCGCCCTGTATGCGGGAGCTCTGGTGGTCCAAATCATCTATCCGGAGATTCCCCTCTGGCAGTCCGTGCTTGTCCTCGGGATCGTGGCGGGTGCCTACACGATTGCAGGCGGACTGAAGGCGGTGGTGTACACGGACGCGGTGCAGGCTGTGCTACTACTGATCGGCGCTTGCCTCGTCGCCGTGTTGTCCTTTAACGCGATCGGCGGCTCCTGGTCCGCCGTCGTGGCAGCCGTTCCCGCCGATGACCTATCGATCGTTCGGCCTGCGTCGGACCCGGTCTTACCGTGGCCGGGGCTGATCACCGGTGTCTTCCTGTTGGGCTTCTATTTTTGGGCTACCAACCAGTTCATGGTGCAGCGCGCGTTAGGAGCGAAGAATCTCGACCACGGTCGGTGGGGCGCGCTCTTCGCCGGTCTGCTCAAGCTTCCCATCATCTTCATTATGGTGTTGCCCGGCATCTTCGGCCGGCTGTTGTATCCCGCAGCGGAGTATCCGACCCTGGCAGAAAATTCGGATCTCATCTTCCCAACGCTCATGTTCGATCTCCTACCGGTTGGCATCCGCGGGCTCATCATCGCTGCCCTGGTGGCGGCGATCATGTCGAGCGTGGACTCCACACTGAACTCGGCGTCCACTTTGGTCACGATGGACTTCATCAAGAAGCTGAAGCCCAACGTGCCGAATCACAGTCTGGTCATCGCCGGTAGGATCGTCACGTTCGTGTTCATGTCGCTTGCGATCGTGTGGGCGCCTCAGATCATCAAGTTTCCGAACATCTGGACGTACCTGCAACAGATGCTGGCCTACCTGGCGCCGCCTATCGTGGCATGCTTCTTTGCCGGCGTGTTCTGGAAGCGGGCCAACGGACATGGGGCATTTGCCGCGCTCGTGGTTGGACACCTGGCCGCCGCCGTCATCTTCGGCCTCGCGCTCTCCGGGTCGGTCATCATCCAGACGCAAGCGTTGACGGCCGAGCAAATGCAGATGGCCGCGGCCGGCACGCCGGTGATTCACTTTCTCTACCTCGCGCCCATTCTTTTGGTCTTCTCCCTCGTCGCGCTGGTGGGTGTGAGCCTCGCTACCGCAAAGCCTGACGACGAGGTGGTGCGTACCTTGACGTGGTCTCCGGCCCTCTTGGCGGAAGAAGCACCGGCACTCCGAGGCATGCCATGGTACAAGAACTATCGCTACCAGTCGGCCGGCATGCTGGTGTTGATAGCGATCTTCGTGATCGCGTGGTGGTAGACGGGGAAGTCTGCTACGGAGTCACTGCGAGAACGCGGATCGGACTTGCAGCGGACGAATCGCGAGGAACACGGATCGTTCGCGCAATCATTCGCGTGCTCGAGGAGCCATGCGCGGCCGTCGCGCCATGTCGAAGACCATCGTAGCCATCGGCGAGGCGCTCTGGGACCTCTTCCCGGACGGGCGGCGCCCGGGTGGTGCACCGTGTAACGTCGCCTTCCATGCTGCGCGACTGGGAAACCGGGGTGTGATTGTCACGCGCGTGGGTGACGATCCCGACGGGGACGAACTGGTGGCATTCCTGCGCGAGCGGCGGGTCGATACCGACTACGTGCAGCGCGACGGCACCAGGCCCACGGGCACGGTGGTGGTGACCATCGAGCATGCCGAGCCACAGTTCGCGATCAGCGAACAGGTGGCGTGGGACAACATCTCGACGGACGATCATGCCCGTACACTCGTTCGTACTGCCGATGCCATCTGCATCGGCTCGCTTGCCCAACGACATGAAGTGAGCCGCGCGGCCATTCGAGAGCTGCTAGCAGAGGGGCGCGGTCAGGCCCTCATCGTTTTCGATGTCAATCTTCGTTCCCCATTCATCGATGCGGCCGTCATCGAAGACACTCTTCTGGTCTCTGACGTGGTCAAGATGAGTGAAGCGGAGGTCGCAATGCTGTCCACCCTGCTCGATCGGCCGTCACTGATCGGGTGGCTAGTGGACAAGGTTGGAGTGCAAGCCGTATGCGTGACGCGGGGAAGGGACGGCGCCACGATCACCACTCCGGAGAGAACGGTCACGGCACCCGGGATAGAGAGCAATACGTCAGCTGGTGATGTGGTGGGCGCCGGCGATGCATTTACGGCTGCGATGGCCCATCAGCTCGTTCGTGATGCCGCACCGGAGGAGACCTTGCGTGCCGCGAATCTCTACGCGGCCCTCATTGCGACCAAGAAGGGCGCCATGCCGATGGTGTCGCAAGAAGAGCTCGCAGCAATTGGCATGTGAAACAGTGTTGACACCACAATCGGCTCCGGTCGTGCATCACACGACCACGACGGCCTCGTGTGGTAGCAGGTGGAGAGTGCCCCGCACTACGTTGCCCTCGCTGGCGCGCTGTGTGGATACCGCGATTTGGCCAGCCCAATCCGCCACATCCATGGAGCGTAGTTCACGAGAGAAATTGACGGCAACGAGCACGCGCTCACTGGTTTCGGAGCGCTCAAAGACGAAGCAATCTGGCGGCGTGGGATCCACGGGCGTGTAGATCCCGGTTCTGAGAGGGGCGGAGCCTCGTCTGAGCTGGAGCAGCCGGCGATACAAATGGAGATGTGAGTCGGGATCCCGCAGCTGCGATTGCACGTTTCGTACGGCGTAGTCACTGCCAAGGGGCAGCCACGGATCGTCAGCGGACGTGAATCCGGCGCCTGGCTCCGGCGACCACGGCATGGGTGTTCGGCAACCGTCTCGGCCCAGACTCGCTTCGGCGAGGCCCCAGGGATCCTGCTGTTGGTCCGGTGGGATCTTCGCCTCGCGCATGCCGAGCTCGTCACCGTAGTACAGCGTCGGCGATCCCCGTAGCGTAAGTAGCAGCACGGCTGCCTGGCGGCTTCCCTCGTCTCCCAGTCTGGTGGCGAGGCGTCGATCGTCGTGATTTCCCAATACGTAATTGGGCCACGCCCCAGCCGGAAATTCCGATTCCACGCCGTCCACGACCCGGCGAACGGCGTCCGCCGTCCAGGGCACCTTCAGGAGTCCGAAGTTTGCCGGCATGTTCAGCTCGTCGAGGTTATCGCCGTAGTACGCCCCGAGCTCCTTGGGATCGTAGATGTGCATCTCGCCCAACGCCATGCGAGGCGGCACATACGTTTGGAGGAGGGCCCGCAGGTCGCGAAACGCGCGATGCACGTCACCGTGCGCCTTGTCGTACGGGTGCAATTGAGAGTCGTAGGCACCCAAGGACTTGTGTGCTGAGGGGGCGCGATCGGGATTGACGGGATTATCCCGTTCCGCAGGGTCCTTCATGATGAAGAGCACGGCGTCGAGTCGAAAGCCATCCACCTTACGATCGAGCCAGAAGCGCATGACATCAAACATCGCGGCTTGCACCGCGGGATTGCGCCAGTTGAGATCGGGCTGCTCTCTCAGGAACGAATGCAGATAGTACTGACCCGTTCGTTCGTCCAGCTCCCACGCCGAGCCGCCGAACACGCTGAGCCAGTTGTTGGGTGGTGCGCCATCCGGTTTCGGATCCCGCCACACATACCAGTCACGACGCGGGCTCTCCCGCGAGCGCCGGGACTCGACGAACCACGGGTGCTGATCCGACGTGTGGTTGATCACGAAGTCGATGATCACTCTGATGCCGGCCTCGTGGGCGCGGGCGACGAGGCGATCGAACGTCGCGAGATCGCCGAACAGCGGATCCACATTGCAGTGGTCTGCCACATCGTAGCCGAAGTCCGCCATCGGCGAAGGGTAGAACGGGCTGATCCAAATGGCATCGACCCCGAGGGTGTCACCGAGATAGTCCATTTGGTCGATGATACCCTGGAGATCCCCAATGCCACTTCCGGTGGTATCCTTGAAGCTCCTGGGATAGATCTGATACACGACGGCATGCTGCCACCATTCATGTTGCTGCCGATGCGACAACGATGAGTCTCCGTTCACGAAGGGTCCGATGACGGAGGTCGGGAGGGTGAGCGCAGCTTCGCGGTCATCCAGGGTGCAATCCGCTCTCGCGATGGAGGCGCTACTGCGTCGACACCGGGTTGCCCTGCTCGGGAAGGTCGCTGGGTAGGGTGTCGGCGTCGGCGTACGTCAAGCCAAAGCCATAGGGAAACAGCGGCTCGTAGTTGGGATCGTTGCGATTGAGTGCTGTCTGGGAAGGGTCTTTCGGCCAGCTGAATGACAGCTTGCC
Organism: Gemmatimonadales bacterium; assembly: GCA_041615815.1. Classification (GTDB taxonomy): domain Bacteria; phylum Gemmatimonadota; class Gemmatimonadetes; order Gemmatimonadales; family GWC2-71-9; genus JBDHDH01. Next base: position 65,120 of record JBFJCP010000022.1, read on the forward strand.
GCTGAAATCGAAGTTGCCGTTCCCGTCGTCATTACGGAACAAGACATCCGCAACCCCGCCGCCCTCCGATCCCGGTAGCCAAGCGGCCACGAACGCCGTGGATGCGTTGAGCTCGGGATTGACCCACAGGGGCCGCCCGCTCAGGAACACCGACACCACCGGTATACCCTGCTGCTTGAGCCGCCGTAACAGGACGAGGGCCTCACCCTGTGTAGCGGAAAAGTCCAGCGACTCGAGATCGCCTTGTCCCTCTGCGTAGGGATTCTCACCGAAAACGACAATCGCGACGTCCGGGCGCTGATCGAACGAACCGTTCACGCTCAGCGTGGCGGTACCCCCGCCAGCAGTGACCGCTGTCTCGATGCCGGCGAAGATCGAGGTAGCGCCCGCAAAGTCCTCGTTGGTGACCTCGGTGCCCTGCCAGGTGATCGACCATCCCCCGGACTGCTTGCTGACATTGTTCGCGCCGTCTCCGGCCACCAAGACGTTCAGGTTGCGGGGTAGCGGAAGGATCCCCCCCGTATTCTTGAGAAGCACCAAGGATGCACGCACGGCCTGCCGCGCGAGGTCTCGGTGTGCCGCGGCCCCGACCAGCGAAGCATCGCCGGCGTGCGGTCGCGAAGAGGGACGGCCCGCGGTGAACATCCCGGCCCTGGCCTTCACCCGCAGAATGCGCCGCACGGCGTCATCGACTCGAGATTCTGGAATTTCGCCGGCGAGGACCTGACGCAGGGTATTGGTGATGAATGCCTTCCAATCCTCCGGCACCATGAACATATCCACACCCGCATTGATTGCCTGCGGGCAGGAGTCGTTGCTGCAGCCCGGGACCTGAGCGTGGCCGTTCCAGTCACCGATCACGTACCCGTCGAAACCCAGACGTTGTTTGAGTACCTCGGTGAGCAAGTAGCGCTTGCCGTGGACTTTCTCGCCTTGCCAGCTGTTGAACGATGCCATGACGGTCTGGACACCGGCTTCCAGCGCCGAGAGATAGCCCTGACCATGAATGTCCAACAGTTGTTGTTCGGTGGAAAGGTTGTTGCCCTGATCGACTCCGCGTACCGTTCCGCCGTCGCCAATGAAGTGCTTTGCTGTCGCCACGACATGGGGTGCACGCAGAAAACTCGGCGACGACGCGCTCCCTTGCAGACCCGTGACCATGCGGCCAGCGTACTGTCTCACGATTTCCGGATCCTCGGCGTACCCCTCGTACGTCCGGCCCCAACGATCGTCGCGGACGACGGCGAGGGTCGGGGCGAACGTCCAGTCGATGCCCGTGGCGGCCACCTCCAGAGCGGTGACCTCGCCGATCCGCTGGATCAATGCTGGGTCGCGCGTCGCACCTAGGCCGATATTGTGGGGAAACAGCGTCGCACCCCGAACGTTGTTGTGGCCGTGGACGGCATCGGTTCCCCAGATCACCGGGATCGCGATACCGCCATCCGCGGTGTCCATAGAAGCGTCGTAGAACGCATCGGCCATCGCCACCCAGGCAGCAACGCTAGAGGCCTTGTCCCGATTGGGGAACGAACCGCCCCCGTTGAGAACCGATCCGAGGTGAAACTCCCTGACGTCCGCTGGCGTGACGTTCTGGATTTCCGCCTGGACTATCTGCCCGACCTTCTGCTCCAGGGTCATTCGCGAGAGGAGATCCGACACCTGTCGTTCCAACGCAGAGTCGATCGGGACGGCGCTACGAACGGATGGCCAATTCACCCGTTCAGCGCAGCCAACGAGCGTTGCCGCGCAGAGCGCGATGCTGATAGTTGCCTGACAAATGGTCCTCGTCATGAGTCACGGTCCGAATGAAGTTACCTTAGATGTACGGCCAGGCTGGCTCGCCGTCCGTGTTCCAAGTGCGCCGCAGCGATCCCAGGCATCCCATCCACGCTCCACGGTCGGCCGCGGTGCCGGGAACTATACGCTGCATCTCGTCGGACGGCGACCCCCCACCCACGGGCTGGGAGTTTTAGCAGAATGCCGGGCCCCGTTCAATCCCGCAATGTCGCCACAACCCAAGGGTCGCTCGTTGGAGCGACCCTTACGTTGATCTGCTCGTGAGCACCCATCGGGAGTGATTCCTCGGGCCGACGGGCGCTCACCGCATGCTTCGGTACGTTATTGCTGTGTCGCGTTGTTCCACATGTAGTCCGTATGCCAGCTACAAATCTGGTTGAACTCCTGCATGGCGAGCGGACTGGTATTTCCGGCCTCTTCGTAGATGGCGTTCTGCATGTTCAACAACGTCGCGTGATCGGCGCCGCTGAAGGTCTCCAATCGCCGGAAGATGCCGCCCGCGCGGTGCGCGTAGTAGCCCCAAGTCGCGATGTGTCCCATGTCCATGTGCTTCTGGTAGAGCGGTGCCAGGACGTTTCGGAAGATCTCATCCGCGCGACCTTCGCGTGAGCGGTCGCAGGCATGGTACGCCGAGAGCGTGGCTGAACCGACTGCGCTCGTGGCGGCCGCGGCGGAGGTGGCCACGCCGGTCCAGATGTAGTCGTCGTGTCCGGGACAGGCTGCCGACAGGCCAGACATGGCGTCGGCGTGCTGGCTCGTGATCTCTTCGATGATTTGGTCACGGACATTCATCATCTGGCCGAGGTCCGTGCCCACCGTTGCGAAGAGTCGGCGCCACGCGCCGCCTTGGGAGTGGGCCAGCCAGATCCAGCCCGTCAGGTGGCCTGCGTCGACGTGCCGTTGCACGACGGGCCCGAGGGTGTTGCGCACCACTTCGTCGGCATTGGCCTCTTGTGCCTGGTTGCACCGGTAGTACGCGCCGAAGATGATGGGGTTGGCATCCTGCGCGGCGGCGGGAAATGCCAGGAGCATCATCCCTGCGGCAACGGCGATTGCGATTCGCGTCATTGACGCCTCCGAGTGAGAGGGGTACTAGTGACCCAAGTATGCGGACAGGTCACAGAGACCGTCAAATCGAGACTTGCGTAACCGCCGCCCGCGCTTCCCGGTGGAGGCCAGGGATCTCTCGCCATCCCCTTGTCCTCGGGCTATCCTATACGCGCCATGCTCGATCTTCTGATCGTTCTCGCGTTCGTCGTCGCGGCCACCGCCTCCGGCTTCAAGGCCCGCAAGCAAGCGTCCCAGGGACTCGACCAGTACTTCTTGGCGGGACGCACGCTCAAGGGCTGGCAGGCGGGAACGAGTATGGCGGCCACGCAATTCGCCGCGGACACGCCGCTCCTGGTGACCGGGCTCGTAGCCACCGCCGGGATCTTCAGCACGTGGCGCCTCATGATCTACGGCATCGCGTTCCTGTTGATGGCGTACGTCTTTTCCTCGTTGTGGCGGCGCGCGGGCGTGCTCACCGATGCCGAGCTCACGGAGATCCGCTACAGCGGTCGCGGCGTGCTCGCGCTCCGAATCCTGAAGGCGGTGTACTACGGGACGGTGATCAACTGCGTGGTGCTGGCCATGGTGCTGGTCGCGGCGGTACGGATTGCCGAAGTCTTCTTGCCCTGGCACGAGTGGATTCCCAGCGGGCTCTACCTGCCGCTCCAAACCGCCATCCAGTCGATCGGGATCACGCTCACGTCGGCGTCCACCACGCTCGATCCGGCGGTCGCCACCACCAACAACCTGCTCAGCGTCGTATTGATCCTGGCATTCACGGCGCTCTACTCGACCACCGGCGGTCTCCGGAGCGTGGTCACCACGGACATCATGCAGTTCTCGCTCGCCATTGTGGGAACGATCGCCTACGCCGTGTTCGTGCTCCGGGCGGTGGGCGGCTTCAGCGGGCTCGGCGACAGACTAGCCACATTTTATGATGCCGAGACCGTGGATCGATTGATGTCCTTCGCCCCCTCCGCGCAGGAGGCGCTGCTTCCCTTTCTCGTGGTGGTAGGACTTCAGTGGTTCTTCCAGATGAACAGCGACGGCACCGGCTATCTGGCCCAGCGAAGCATGGGGTGCGCAACGGACAAGGATGCGCGGGTGGCGGGCGTGACGTTCGCCTGGCTCCAGATTCTTCTCCGGAGCCTCCCGTGGCTGATCATTGCGGTGGGATTGCTCGCGCTCTACCCGGTGGCGGCGGGAGAGGCAGGCGGAGAGGCGTTCGCCGCGTCTCGCGAGATCCTGTTCGTGACGGGGATCGACGAGCTCCTTCCCATGGGATTCCGGGGGCTCATGTTGACCGGCTTGCTCGCCGCGCTTGCGTCCACCATCGACACGCATCTCAACTGGGGCGCCAGCTACTGGAGCAACGACATCTACCAGCGGTTGGTGGCGCAAGAGTGGATGCGGCGGAAGCCGGGGAGCCACGAGCTGGTCATCGTTGCCCGAGTATCGAACATTCTCATCATTCTGATCGCGCTCACCATCATGGCCAATCTGGGCTCGATCCAGACCGCGTGGTTCATTTCGCTGCTCTTCGGAGCGGGGATGGGCGCGGTCCTCGTCCTTCGGTGGCTGTGGGAACGGATCAATCTGTATTCGGAGTTGATGGCGATCGCCGTCTCGTTGGTGGTAGCGCCCATCCTCCTGGTGGCAACCGACCAGGAATGGGTCCGACTGGGCGTGATGGCGACGCTGTCCACCGCGGCGGCCGTGGTGGTGACCTGGTTTACGCCGGCCACCGACGCGGGGACACGCCACCGTTTCTATCAGCGCGTGCAACCTCCCGGGTTCTGGGGCACCACCGCACGCGAGCTGGGCGAGCCCGCGACGACGCCGCTCACAAAGCTCCGACGGGGGCTCGTCGACACTGCGCTCACCGGAGTCTCTCTCTATCTACTATTGTACGGTGTGGGCACCCTGCTGGTCCCCGCAGCTCGGCCGTCCATGCTCTGGACCGTGGTCGCGCTGCTTGGAGGATTGGCATTGGTGCCCGTGTGGCAAAAACGTCTGTGAGTGGACCAGGGCCGAACGCGTGGCCCATGAAGCTGTCCGTGGAGAACTTTCTATGCGCACAACGTGCCTGGTACTGGCGCTGCTCGTTTCCGCCGGATGCGATGACAGCACGGGTGGTGGGTTGGGGGGCGTCGAGGCGTTCCTTGCGGATCCATTGACCGCGTCGTTCGCGGGGGATCTCAATGGCGACGTGCAGATTTCGATCTCGGCGGATGGGTCGACTTGGATCGACCTCGGTTCCCTGAACGGCATCACTGTCCCGTTACAGACGGACAATGTCCGCACGACGGTGCACGGCGAGCAGGAAGCTCCAGTCGGCACGTACTCGCAGGTCCGAGTCACCCTGTCCGGCGTGCTGGCCCGGCTGAACGGGGGTTCGGTCATCGGGAACACCTTTCTGAGCGGCAACACCGACGTCCCGCTTGGCGGAAGTGACCAATTGGTGGAGGTTGTCGTACCGGTGACGGGATTCTCGCTGGTCGCGAGTCAGTCCGAGCAGCGCTCGATTACGTTGACCATGAACTCCGCCACCTGGATGACCGAAGCGGCGCTGCAGGCCCAGGTGGTGGAGGACGACGCCATCCAGGCTGCCGTGACGGCCGCAGTCACCGTCGAGCCGCGTTCCTAGTGCAGCGTCACCCACTCGATACCGTGCCGCGTGACGGGGCGCTTAGCGCAAGACGGACCATCGGCTCACGCGCGTGAACCCCTTTTGCTAGGTGAGCTGGGCAGCAATGCGTCTCTATCTCGTCCAACATGGCGAAGCCAAGAGCGAGGTCGAGGATCCCGAGCGGCCGCTGACCGATCGCGGTGCCAAGACGGTCGTGCAGGTGGCACGTTGGGTATCCGATCGAGGTCTCGGGGTCGGTGAAATCCGCCACAGCGGGAAGCGCCGCGCTGCAGAGACGGCAGAGATTCTCGCGCAACACGTAAAACCGCCCAAGGGCGTGCGTGCGGCAGCCGGGCTGGGGCCCCGCGACAACGTGCTTCTTATGGCAGCGGCGCTCGAGCACGAACCCGAGAGTCTGATGCTCGTGGGCCACTTGCCGTTTCTCGGTCGACTCGCTGGTCAGCTCGTCGTGGCCGATGCGGGCGCGTCAGTGGTTCGGTTCACGAACGCCGGCATCGTCTGCCTTTGGCGAGACCAGAACGGGTGGGGTATCGACTGGGCGCTGCCGCCGCGACTCTTGGCCTAGCCGGGGGGCGGCGTTGCGCCCTCGCTACTCGTATCGCAGCGCTCGTATGGGGTCCACCCGCGAGGCGCGATGGGCCGGTACGTAACCCGCACCGATGGCCACGCCCGCGAGCAGAAACACCACGAGTGCCACCACCATGGGGTCGTGTCCCTCCATCCCGAACAGCAAGGAGCTCGAGACCCGACCGATTCCCAGCGCGGCGAGAATCCCGACCACGCCGCCGATCAGCGTCATGCGCCCCACCTGCCAGAGCACCATTGCCCGCACGCGCCCGCTGTCAGCGCCGAGCGCCATCCGCAGTCCGATCTCCCGCGTGCGCTGCGCGACGGTGTAGGAGAGCACCCCGTAGAGGCCGACACCCGCCAGCAGTGTGGCCAGCATGGCAAATGCCGTCGAGAAAATGCCGATCACGCGGTCCAGGACGATGTTGTCGCGGACCTGCCGCTCCAAGGTCTTGAGGTCTTCGACTGGCAGGCTCGGATCGAGCCGGCGGATCACCGCGGGGATGGCCCGCAACATCTGCGTGGGCTCGCCGGAGGTGCGCGCGTAGAACGTGAGAAACCCGAGGGCCTCGTCCTGACGGTACGGCGTGAAGAACAGCGGGGGAACGTCCTGCTTGACCTCGCTGTATTTGGCGTCGCGCACCAGTCCAACGATTTCGATGTTCAATTCGTCATCCGTACCCATGAACATGCCTACGGCCTCGGCTCCTTCGAGACCGAACTTCTCGGCGAACGTCTGGTTGACCACCGCAACGCTCGGTGTGCCGACACGGTCGGCGTCCGTGAACTCACGCCCTGCCATGAGCGGGATCCCCAACGTGCTGAAATAACCGGGGCCGATCCGATTGAAGCGGGCGTTGTCGTCGATATCGGGTCCGCTCTCGAAGCCCTGGACCACCACATCCGTTCCCCAATTGCTGCCTGAGAGGATGGGCACGAGGGCTGCGGAGACGGTTGTGACGCCTGGCAGCGCCGCAATCTCCTCCTCGACACGTTGAAACAGCGCGCGAGACGCCCCCGGCTCGTATCCGTTGAGCACCGGAGAAAGCGCAAACGTGACCACGTTCTCGGTGCGCAGACCGAGATCGACGCGGCTCACATTGGTGAGGCTCTTGATGAACAGGCCGGCCGCGACGAGGAGGGCCATCGAAAGGGCGATCTGCGCCGTCACCAGGGCACTGCGGAAACGGGCCGCCGCGCGGGCACCGGATGGTTGGCCGGAGCTGCCTTTCAGGACGGTCATGAGATCGGGACGCGTGCTGTGCAGCGCCGGATACATTCCGAACAGGAGGCCGGTGACGACGGACAGCAGTCCGGCAAAAGCCACGACGGACGGCTGTAACGTCAGCGTCAGGGTTTGCTGCGCCTCTATTGGGATGATCGATCCGATGAGTCCGAGCGTCCCGCGAGCCACGAGGAGGCCCGCCAGACCACCGAATACCGCGAGCAGACACGATTCGAGTAGCAACTGCCTTACCAGCCGCACGCGGCCCGCGCCCAGTGACCCGCGAATTGCCATCTCCTGACTCCGGTTCGCTCCCCGGGCCAGCAGCAGGTTTGCGATGTTGGCACAGGCGATGAGGAGTACTACCCCGGTGATGGCGAACAGCAAGGTCAGCGGAGCCGCCACCTCGGCGTGGAGCGAGCTCTGTCCACGTTGGCCTTTTTCCAGGGTGATCTCCTTCTCGCGGAAGCGGGCCATGGTCTGCTCGCTCATCCCCTCCTGAAGCTCGGCCTCGACATCGTTAATGATGCCCCGATAGATCGTGTTGATCTCCGCCAAGGCTTGCTGGATGGTGACGCCTGGTCTGAGACGTCCGAACAGGTATGCCCAGTAGCTTCGTCGATTGTCGAAGCCGTCAAACCCTCGGCTCATCTCGCCCCGCATGGTGATCGGCACGAACACGTCCGGCCGCGCCCCCAACGTCGTGCCCTCGAACCCGCGGACCGCCACCCCCACGATCGTCATCGGGTGACCGTTGATCACGAGGGTCTGGTTCAACACACCGGGATCGCCGCCCAGCCGGTTCTGCCAGTAGCGATAGCTCAGCACCGCCACGAAGTGGGTACCGATGGTGCGATCGTCCTCGGGTCCCAGCAGGCGTCCGAGCGCGGGGCGTACGCCGAGCAGTGAGAAGTAGGATCCGGAAACGAGGAGGCCTTCGCCGTTGATCGTCTGCTGGGCGTGCGCCAGGTTGGCGCCGAATAGCCTGTGGGCGGCGAACCCGGCGAACCCGGCGAATCCCGCCTGCGCCTGTGCTTCCAGGTCACGGAACATCGGGTAGCTGAACACCTCGTCGCAGTCGCCGGCCAGGTTGCACGACTGCGAGCCGGGCTTGGGCCCCGGATTGGCCAAGTTCACGAGTTGGTCGGGGTCCTGCACCGGGAGGGCTTGGAGCAGCATCTGGTTGAACAGTGAGAAGATCGCCGCGTTGGCTCCGATGCCGAGGGCCAACGACAGCACCGCTACCGTGGTGATCACGGGGGCTTTGGCCAGCATGCGAAAGGCGAGTTTCAAGGCAGCCATGGATTGGTCCCTTCCTGGGGTCGGCGCGGTCTCGTTGGCTTAAAGCGACTCTACGGGCGGAGGCGGTGATTGGTGTCGCGTCTGTACTTCCCGGGTTAGACAGTTGGGGTGGCCCAAAGGTTGACTCCTGGGACTGCGACCGCGCCGTGCATCTCTTCTTCCACCAGTTCGCCACGCTCAGTGGACCCGAGCGAACTCAACGTGCCTCTTGGCCGTTCCCTGGCCTACGCTCGCAGCGCACTCCCGCCGGAGCTATCCTTTATGCCGATGCCGGTCTGCTCAATCGTGTTGGGCCGCCGGTCATCGGGGACCGCTGAGGCTCACTCGGCCAGACGAACGAGCGGCGTCCACATGCAAGCCACCAGCTTCGCCAAGTTGTTCGATCACTCCATTGTCCGTCCCGACGCCACGCAGAAGGACGTGAACCGGTTTGCAGAGACGGCGGCGCGATTGGGCACGGCATCGCTCACCGTCCAGCCGCACTATGTCCGTCTTGCCGCGGATCTGTTGCGCGGGAGCAATGTGCTGGTCGGTACGGTGGTGGGATTCCCCCATGGCAATGAGACCCCGCGCATGAAAGCGTATCAAGCCAAAGAAGTCCTCGATCTCGGCGCTGGGGAGGTTGACATGGTCATGAACGTCCCGGCGCTCAAGAACGGGGAGCGATCGCTGTTCAGCCACGATATCGAAGGCGTCGTCCGGGCGGCCGAGGGCAGGACGGTCAAAGTCATTACAGAGAATTGCTACTTGACGCAGGAGGAGAAGCGGCGTGCCTGTGAATGGATCGCGCAGGCCGGTGCGCATTTCGTCAAGACGTCGACCGCCTACGCCGACGGCGGCGCGACCCTTGATGATGTGCGTCTCATGTTCCAGGCGGTGCGGGGGCGCTGTCTCGTGAAGGCGGCAGGTGGCATTCGCGACGTTCACGACGTGCTCGCCTACCTTCGGGTTGGTGCGCGGCGTTTCGGCTCGACGAGAACCGACCAATTGGTGCGTGCCTTTCGGGAATTGCCGGTCCAGGATCAGGCTCATTTCGCCGGGTACGTAACAGAGCCGGCGCTCGCAGATTGAGCAGTGTCGTTCACGAGCGTGTGCGCAGGACGATGTACTGCGGGCGAGCGTACCGCACTGAAGCTCCGCCCCTGCTGCCTCGGCGTAGCCGAGGCACCAGGGGGGGCGACACCGGGCGCGAGACGTTAGTGCCCTCGACTCTCCAACGGAATCATGATGTGGGCATACGGTGTGTTGGGCCACATGATCCACGGCCCACCGTTCAGGTGGTCGGTGGAGATGCCTTCGAGCATGCGGGGATCGGGCACCAGCATCATCAAGTGGGCACCGAGATGGGTAACCCAGTCCTCCGGTCCGGTAGGCCCGGTTGCGTAGGGATCGCTGTTGCTGACCGGTGTGTCTCCCTGGAGCATGTAGGCAAAGCCGATCTCTTTGTACGTCGGCTTCGTCTTGTTGACGTACGCATGGAGGAAGTCGAGCCAGGCGCCCGTTACACACCACGGATCCGTCCCAGGGGTATCAGGCCGGTCCGGGAGGCATGTCCAGCCGTTAGTCCCGGCGCGGAGTTCCTTCATGTTCCAGTCGATGATTCTCGCGTCCGCCGAGACCGACGACGGCGCCGCGCTCATGGCGCTACGGATCTGATCTTGAGCCATGGCCACAGCCGGCACGAGCAGGCTCGCCATCAGCATTGCTGCTGTTCTCTGCATGGTGATCATCTCCTCGTTTGGAATCACTTGGATGATTGGCGCGCCGTCACAACGGCTGCGCTCACACGGCATTCAGGTATTGATGGATGTACATGACGGCCATCGATCCTTCGCTCGTGGCGTCCGTGGACGCCGCGCGCGGCGATCGAAGCATGGGAGGTGCCGGGTCGTAGCCGCCTCCGAAAGGAATAGCCGAAGGCGCCTCGACCCTTCCGGCTCGAGCCGATCGTGTGGGGTGCCAGGGGGCGCCTCTTCTTACGAAAGTCGCTCGTCGAGAACGCGGTGAGGCTCAACTGGCTGGTCACCGTGGCGGGTCAGTGAATACCCACACGGAGAAGATCCATTAGCCCCGCGCGGACGTCAAGCGCCTGAGCAGCAGATCACGCTCGCGCTTGGCCTTGGAGCCACCTCCCGGCGGTACCCGGGTATCTCGAGAAATCCGCGCCGCCCTCAGGATGGGCCCAGGCCGAGCACGACGGGGTTTCAGCCGTGCTTGATAAACGTGCCGTCCTGGAGATCGGCGTACGCCTGGCGCAACTCTTCCTTGGTGTTCATCACGATGGGACCGTACCAGGCTACGGGCTCCGCGATCGGCTTCCCCGAAACCAGCAGGAATCTGATGCCCGCCTCTCCCGCCTTGACGGTGACCTCGTCACCGCGGTCGAACAGGATGAGGGTCCGGTTCCCGGATTGATCGCGGGGGGCGTCAGCGGGCCCGCCGATTTGCTCGGTGCGAACGCTCAGCGGGTCAGAGGCGTCGCGGAACGTGCCCGTGCCTTCGAAGATGTAGGCGAAGGCGTGTCGTGACGTCTCGACCGGTAGCGTCTTGCGCCTACCCGGGGGAACCCATACGTCCAGATAGCGCGGGTCAGCCGCGATGCCGTCCACCGGACCGATCGCGCCCCAAAAATTCCCACAGATAATGCGAACTGTGGTACCGTCATCATCGATGATCTCGGGAATGTCATCGGATGAGACATCTTGGTACCTGGGTGCGGTCATCTTCAGGGCAGAGGGGAGGTTGGCCCACAGCTGGAATCCATGCATCCGACCTTCCGAATCGCCTTGTGGCATCTCCTGATGGATGATGCCACTGCCGGCCGTCATCCACTGCACATCGCCTGCTCCCAAGCTGCCACGATTTCCCAGGCTGTCCCCGTGATCGACCGTCCCGGTGAGCACGTACGTGATCGTCTCGATCCCACGATGCGGATGCCATGGGAAACCCGCCAGATAGTCGGCGGGATTCTCGTTGCGGAAATCGTCGAACAAGAGGAACGGGTCGAACTCGTTGGTTGCACCAAAGCCAAATGCGCGACGGAGCTGTACGCCCGCTCCCTCCGTGGTCGGAGTGGCTTCGATGACGCGCTTGATTGGTCGGATCGACACGGGAGTCCTCGGCGTCGAATTGCCCATATGCGAATGCGCGAAGCATGGCGGACCCTGGAAAGAGGATCCCCGGCGCTAACGGTCATCCGCGCTGCAAGTATAACCTAGCCGTGAAGCGCCGTCAGCACGTCGAATGAAACAGCCCGCCCACCGGCTGCCGCTCCCGAAGCGCGTTGTACTCCATGACCGCTTCCTTGGTTGACGCCACGTGGACCGGCACGCCCCGCTCCTCCAGCATCCGAAGAGTCTCAGGCTGCACCTGAAGTCGTTCCAACATGCCTTTGGACAGGACTATGACGGTTGCCCCGTGGTCGAGCAGCTCTTCCACGTCCGAGGGCTGAACGCCTGGTTCGTGCTGGGTCCCCGTCTCGCGCCAGTCCCACTCGCGGCCACCGCCCGGATAGAGCTTCGCGTCCTTGAACGTGCGGCCGTCGTCGGTTTGGAGAACGCCCCAAGCGATACGCGTAATCCGAGGTGAGTGAGGGGTAGGAGTCATTCGTCCATCCTTAGTGATCGACGCGCATGCCCGTCAGCTACGATCATCCGCAGCAATCCCCCTGGTCGGACGATGATGCCACACCAGCTTCGGCAACGCCTCCGCCTGTTTCTCGCACATCAGATCGATCAGATCCACCGCCGCTCGATAGGACACCGTAGTGGGATCCAGCAGCAACGCCTGGAGCAACGCGTCCCGCGACTGGTGCTCGAACGCTTCCACGAGCAATCGGTGGATACTGATCTGAGTGCTGAGGAGCGCGGTCACCAGTTCCGGGAGTGGCTGCATCTGTCTCGCATGCACGCCGTCCGCGTCCACCGTAGCTGGGACCTCGACCACCGCATCGTTCGGCAGATTGGGGATGGCGCCCTGATTGAGAACATTGACGGCTGCCACCTCGTGTCGGCATCCACAGTAGAGCGCTTCGATGATTGGCACCGTGACTTCACCGGATGACTCGAGCGGGGCAGCCGGGTCCAATAACTGCCGAGGGTTGGTATGCAATCGGTGTAAACGCTCCTCCGGGAACAGCGGCACCTCGTGCGGCCGGTCTCTCAGGTTGTACACCCACGTGGGCATCTCGCCACCGTCCCACGGCCGGCCGTCGCGCGGATCGTGGAAGAACTGCATGGCCGCACTCGCGAGATACTCCTCGGCCCACCGCACGTACTCGCCGATGTGGTTGGTGCCGGGAGAGGGATAGAGACCCACGACGCGAAACAGTACCCGGGAGAGCGCGATCTCGTCCCATTGCGCGAGCCAGTGTGCCTGACGCTCGCGCTCTTTGAGCCGCGGGTAGAGATCGGCTCCGGAGGCGCGGTCCCGCACCTCCTGGAACCAGGTGAAATGGTTGAGGCCACAGGCATAGGTCTCCAACTCGTCCGGTTTGCACGCGAGGAACTCTGCTATCTGGGCTATGCCATGGAAGACGCCGTGACAGAGTCCCACCACCTTGATAGACGAGAGTCGAGTCTGGGCCTCACAGAGCTTGGTCAGCGGGTTGGTGAAGTTGAGCAACCACGCGTTCGGGCAGTGCCGCTCCATGGCGCGGGCGATCTCGAGCGACGGGCCCATGTTACGCAAGGCGTGAAACAGCCCGCCCGGCCCGCCGTTTTCACCGTAGATCTGCCGGAAGCCCAACTGGCGGGGCAGGTGGAAGTCCTGCGCCCAGTAGAAATATCGGCCTCGTTCGATGGCCATCACCACCACCTGGGTGTCCTCTAGTGCGCGATCCAGCTCGCAGGTAGCTTCGATGGACACGGGCTTGCGGTGCCGCTTGATGGTCTCGCGAGCGTAGGAGGCCGTGGCGTTGAGCTCCCGCTCCGCTAGATCCATTAACGTGATGGTGGGCTCCTGATCGCAGATCCGCTCGCTCAGGAGAAGGTCCCGCACGGTGGCCGGGCCGAACTCCCGGCTTCCCGCTCCGATAATTGTGATCTTCATCCGACTCGTCATTCCTTAGAATGTGCTGACATCTTCCGCCTCGCGATCCCTGGCAATCAATCGCAGGGCTGCCCACGCCCCCACCATCGATAACAGGATCGCCACCGTTCCGGGACCCGGTCGGCCCGTCAGCAGATACCCGGCTCCGAGGAGGCTGCCGTACACAAACAGGATACCGAATCCAAATCCCAGCCACTTTGTTCGACCGTCACGCTGAACGATGACATCGGGACACGACGCCGCAACCGGACCCCACCAACCGCCCGGCTTCACCCGTCGATAGAACGTCTGTAACACGCTCTGCTCCGTTGGCGCGGTGTTGAGCGTCACCACGAGCCAGACACCGGTGCATGCCAGGAGAATGATCGTGGCCCGAATGAAGTCGAATTCGCCGCCGTAGAAATGGCCGACGCCGGCCATGACGGAGTCTGAGACGAGGCCGAGGCGATGGAGGCCCCCGATCCAGAAGCCGCCATTAGCCAACACGAACGACCCCGTCATCGCGCTCACTTCCGCCCACGCGTTGACCCGCCACCAGTACCAACGCAACAGCCATACGACGGCCACCCCTGCCGTCAGCTGGATGATGTAGATCCATGCCCGCTGGATCGACTCCATCTGCCATGCGGTGGCTGCAGCAACCAGCACGAGGACCACCACTGCCAGACGCGATGCAAGCACGTAGTGCCGTTCCGACCGGTTCCGTCGGACGAATCGACGGTATATGTCGTTGACCAGATAGGATGCGCCCCAGCAGAGATGCGTGTCCATCGTGCTCATGAACGCGGCGAGGAACGTGGCGACCATCAATCCCCGTAGGCCGGACGGCATCATCTCGACGATCATCATCGGATAGGCAAGTTCCGGATCGGCAGCGAGCTGCGGGCCGGCGGTCGCCAAGGGCAGGACCAACAGCGATCCCAGGCCCACCACTACCCATGGCCACGTCACGAGCACCGTCCCCGCGAAGCTGAACCAGAACGACGCCAGTAATGACTGCCGCTCGTTCTTGGTGGCAAAGAGGCGCTGCGCGATGTACCCGTCGTGGCCGCTCCGCATCCAGAGCAGAAAGATGAGACAAAGGAAGGACACGAACTCGAGCGAGCTGATGTGCGCGGCGTTGGGAACGAGATCGAGTGTGGCTAGGGGCGCATCGGGCAGCGCGCGAACCTGCGCGGCCAACGAGGCGGGACCGCCAAACCGTACCAGCACGATCCCCGCAAGGGTCAGCGATCCCAGCATGCCGGCCGTGAACTGGAGGATGTCGGTGACCACGACCCCCCAGAGGCCTGAGGCGATCGTATAGGTCAGTGCGAGCCCCACGCAGACAACCAATGTCAGTTCCGGTGACCAACCGAGCATCACGCGGGCGAACTTCACCATGGCGAGCATGACCCAGCCCATCACGACTGCGTTCCTGAGTATCCCGTTGTAGAGGGCTGAGAAGCCACGCAGCACGGCGGCTGGCCGACCCGAATAGCGTAGCTCGACGAACTCCGCGTCGGTCAGGATCTCCGCCCGGCGCCAGAGCTTGGCGTAGAAGAAGACGAGGAAAAGGATGCCGGCGGCCTCGTACCACCACAGCCAATTCCCGAAGATGCCTCGCGTACGTACGAGTCCGGCGGTGGCGAGTGGCGCGTCGGTGGCGAACCAGGTGGCAGCAATGGATGTTCCCGCCAGCCACCAGGGGAGCGAGCGTCCGGCCACGAAGTACTCCTCGACACTCTGGCCCGCGCGGCGTGTGAACCAGAAGCCGAGGACGAGCGTGACGGCCCCGTAGATGGCAACGACCGTCCAATCGATAGAGGTGAGTTGCATCGGTCAGCGAGTTTCGAGTGAGTGCGCCGTGGGGTGGCTGGCGAATCGGGAAACCGTGCTCCGGATCATGAATCGGTCAGCGTGCCGTGGCGCGCGTCGCCTCACAAGTACCGCGCCACGGCCATCGTTACGACGCTCAGGGCAAGCAGGCCCGCCACCCACCGAAGGCTCAGCGTGGCACGCCGGCGCAGCGGTTCGATCGCTTGGAGCTTGCCCTTGCGGTCTGGACCATCGGGCAGCTGCTGCGCTGCCTTGCTCAGAGCCATCACCTTGAGCGAGCTGGCCCGCATCACGAAGACCCCTATGATGAAAGCCAGGATCGCGGCAACCGCGCCGATGGTGAGGGTCATGCCCTGCGTCGAGGTGATCCATTCCAGCTGAAACCCTGCCGACACTCGGCGATAGAGCTCGATCCCGGCGAGCATGGTGATCAACGCCACGGCCGGCATGACGTTGAGATGGCCGCGCTTCACCAGCTGCGCCATGACCTGGCCCCCCGCCGGTCCCGCAGCGCTGACGCTGGGCCCGAGATAGAGGGCCGAGAAGATGATCGTGCCCGCCCAATACACGCCGAGCACGATGTGCAGCAGTCGCAAGAGCACCATGACCGGGTCCATACTGCGCTCCTTCGTGATGTGTCGTGGCGCGCCGGGGCACAGCGGTGCAGGACTCCCAGTTGCTTCAGGCCGGTGGCCACGGCAGAATGACCCCAACCTTCAGCGGGATCTAGTATTGATCAAGGGTCGGCCACAGTGAGCCGTCCGGGGCCTCTCTTGCGCCTTCCCGATTAGGAGGCCAATACACCGTATCGAGCAGCCCGGAGGTAGGATGGAGACGTCAGATCCCGCAGGGGTGGCGGCCCCCTC
>JBFJCP010000023.1:0-80596 GCA_041615815.1 Gemmatimonadales bacterium
CATGCTCGAAATAAAGAATCTGCACGCGGGCGTCGAGGGCGCCGAAATCCTGAAGGGGATCAATCTCAAGGTCGGAAGCGGTGAAGTGCACGCGATCATGGGACCCAATGGCTCCGGGAAGAGCACCCTCGCGCAAGTGCTCGCCGGCCATCCCGGATACGAAGTGACCGCGGGATCCGTGACCTACGAGGGTCAGGACCTCCTGGAGATGGAGCCGGACGAGCGCGCCATCGCCGGTGTGTTCATGGCGTTCCAGTATCCGGTTGAGATCCGGGGAATCACCAACGCGTACTTCCTTCATTCGGCGGTCAATTCCGTCCGCAAGGCCCGCGGAGACGAAGAGATCGACACGCTCGACTTCATCGAGGTCCTGCAAGAGAAACTGAAGTTCATCGGTTGGGACGACGGCTTGGTCAATCGAGCGGTCAACGAAGGATTCTCGGGTGGTGAGAAGAAACGGAACGAGATCCTCCAACTCGCGGTTCTCGAACCTAAGCTCGCGATCCTCGATGAAACGGACTCCGGTCTCGACATCGACGCCGTGAAGGCCGTAGCGGAGGCCGTAAACAAGCTTCGGAGCGCTGACCGGTCGTTCGTGGTGGTGACCCACTACCAACGGATCCTCAACTACATCACCCCGGATCATGTGCATGTCTTGGCGGGCGGCAAGATCGTCAAGTCCGGCGGAAAGGATCTCGCCCACGAGTTGGAAGCGAAGGGATACGATTGGATCCGCGAGCAGGCTGCGGCGGTAGCGTGAGCGCGATGACCATGAGTAAGACGCGAGAAGTGCATGCAGCCGCGGAGCCATATGTAAAAGCCTTCCAGGCGTTTACAGAGAATGGTGCGCAACGAGCTCCAGGGTGGCTACGAGAACGTCGCGACGGCGCCATCGAGCGGTTCGCCGAACTCGGTTTTCCCAACACCCGACAAGAGGCGTGGCGCTTCACGGACGTGAAGCCCATCGTGCAGACGACGTTTGCGCTGGCAGAGACACCTGACGTATCCGGCGCTGCCAAGGCGATGGTGCGGTCGCTGCTACCGCAGCCGGGCGGTCCCGTGGCCGTGTTCGTCAACGGGTCGTTCGTCGAGAGCCTCTCCACGACCGCCGGGCTGCCTGCAGGTGTCGAGCTCGGTGGCTTGGACGACACTATCGCCTCCGGCTCGGAACTGGCGAAGCGCCACTTGGGCCAGTACGCGGATCCGGACCAGAACCCGTTTACGGCCTTGAACACCGCGTTCATGAAGGACGGTGCTTTCGTCCACGTGCCGGCAGACACCGTCATGGACCAGCCGCTCCACCTGCTGTTCCTCGCCGTGCCAGATCCGAATCGGACCCTGCTCTGGCACCCCCGCAACCTGGTGATCGCCGACCGCGGTGCCCGGGTCTCACTCATCGAGCGATACGTGACGGTGGCGCCCGGGAACTACTGGACGAACGCGGTGACGGAAGTCGTGGGAAGTGAGAACACACGGATCGAGACCTATCGGGTGCAGCATGAGGCGGATGGGGCGTATCATACGGCCTCGACCCACTCCCATCAGGCGCGGGACAGCCAGTACACGATGGTCAACTTCGCGTTCGGGTCCAGGCTGTCCCGGCAAGACATCAAGGCCGTGCTCGACGGCGAAGGTGCGGAGTGTGTGCTTGACGGGCTCTCGATTCTCCGGGACCGTCAGCACGTGGACTTTCACACGACGCTCGAGCACGCCAAGCCCCACTGTAACAGTTGGGAATTCTTCAACGGGGTGTTCGACGACCGCGCGCGGGGAGTCTTCACCGGACGTATCATCGTTCGCCCTGGGGCTCAGCGGACGGATTCGAAGCAGACCAACAACAACCTTTTGCTTTCCGAACGCGCCCGCGCCGACAGTCAGCCGCAGCTCGAGATCTATGCGGACGACGTGAAATGCACGCACGGGGCAACACTCGGGCCGATCGACGACAAGCAGCTATTCTACCTTCAGAGTAGAGGGCTCGACCGCGAGGCGGCCCGAAGTCTGTTGACCTATGGATTCTGCGCCGAAGTGTTGAGCGCGGTGAAACTCGATCGCCTCCGAGCCCAGCTCGATCGGTTGGTCCGCGAGCGACTCCAGGAAGGTGCGGTCTCGCGAGCGGCCGGATGACCTCCATTCGCGCCGCGCGTAGCCGACGTCCGCCGGCAACGCTCGATGCTGAGCAGCTGCGCGCGGACTTCCCCATTCTGCAGCAAGAGCATGAGGGAAACCCGCTTGTCTATCTCGACAACGCGGCGACGAGCCAGAAGCCGACACAGGTCATTCGAGCGCTTCAGCACTTTTACGAAGAACACAACGCAAATATTCACCGCGGGGTCTACTACCTCAGCGAGCAGGCGACGGCAGCGTACGACGCTGCCCGTACCAAGGTCCAGACCTTCATCAACGCGGCTCGCGCCGGTGAGATCGTCTTTGTGCGGGGCACCACAGAGGCCGTGAATCTGGTCGCGCAGAGCTTCGTGCGCCCTATGCTTGAGGCCGGGGACGAGATCGTGCTCTCCCAGATGGAGCATCACTCGAACATTGTTCCGTGGCAGCTCGTCTGTGAGGCGACGGGGGCACGGCTCCGGGTCGTCCCCATCACCGATGAAGGCGCGCTGGATTTGGACGAGTATGCGAAAGCGCTCAACGATCGGACGAAGTTCGTGACACTCGTACACGTGTCCAACTCGCTGGGCACGATCAATCCGGTCAAGGAGCTCGTACGCCTCGCGCACGATCGGCAGATCCCTGTCTTGTTGGATGGGGCCCAAGCCGTGCCTCACATGCCGGTCGACGTGCAGGATCTGGACTGTGACTTCTACGCTTTCTCCGGCCACAAGATGTTCGGACCCACCGGCATAGGTGTGCTCTACGGGAAGGCGGAACACCTTGAGGCTATGCCCCCATACCAGGGGGGCGGCGATATGATTCGGTCAGTCAGTTTCGAGGCTACACAGTACGCACCCGCTCCGTCTAAGTTCGAGGCTGGCACTCCGCACATCGCAGGGGCGATCGGACTCGGGGCGGCCATCGATTATCTGCAAGCGATCGACCCCAAAGCACTCGCCGCCCACGAACAGGCACTGCTCGCGCGGACTACGGAAGTGCTCTGTGCCATGCCGGGTGTGAGGCTCATCGGGACGGCAACCGACAAGGCGAGCGTCGTCTCATTCGTGCTCGACGGCGTCCACGCGCACGACGTCGGGACCATTCTGGACCAACAAGGGGTGTGTATCCGTACAGGCCACCATTGTACGCAGCCGGTGATGGAGCGGATGGGTGTTCCCGCGACGGCACGTGCTTCCTACGCGCTTTACAACACTGCGGCGGACGTGGACGCGCTCGCGAACGCGCTCTGTCGCGTCCGCGAGGTGTTTGCCGGATGACCGATCTGCGAGACCTCTACCAGCAAATCATCCTCGACCACAACCGTAGCCCCCGGAACTTTCGTCAATTGGATGATGCCAACCGATCGGCCGAGGGGAACAATCCATTGTGTGGTGACATCATCACGGTCTCCTTGCGTCTGGAGGACGACGTGATCAGCGACATTGGGTTTCAGGGATCTGGGTGTGCGATCTCGCAGGCATCAGCGTCCCTGATGACCCAAGCGGTCAAAGGCAGATCGCGGGAGGATGCGGAGCAGCTCTTCCGAGCATTCCACGCCATGGTGACTGGTCAGGTGGGTGACGAAGCGGAGCGAGAGGTCCTCGGGAAGCTGGCGGCGCTCGGTGGCGTGAAACAGTTTCCCGCCAGAGTGAAATGCGCCAATCTCCCTTGGCATACGCTTCATGCAGCGCTCGAAGCCTCCGCCGAGGCCGTGACCACCGAGTGATTCGTACCGCCGAACCCATTCTACCGCGAGGCAACTTCGAATGAGCGACGGTGATTTCGAGAAGGTGGCGGCGCTAGACGAGCTGCCCGATCATACACCGGTCAGTTTCGAGCTAGCCAATGGGGACGAGATCTGTCTGGTGAAAGTGCGGGGAGAGGTCTTCGCCTTCGAGAATCGTTGTACCCACGCAGAGTTCCCGATGAGCGACGGAGAAATCGTGGACGACTACGTCATCGAGTGTGGGCTGCACGGGGCGCAGTTCGACGTTCGGACGGGAGAAGTCGTCGAACTACCGGCCACCGATCGACTCCCGTGTTATCCCGTGAAAGTCGACAAAGGGGATATATGGGTGCAAACCACCCCTGTAAGCGAAGAATAATTCCCTAGATCGCTCTGAGAGCCTTTGCGCGGCATTCCTCGGCAAAGCGCATGAGGTCGCGCCGCGGCATGGCCGCAACCACCGCCCGCGCCAGTCCAGCCTCCTGCCAGACCGCCAACTCGTAGCCATCCGCCGAACGGGCCACAATGCGGTCCCAGTCTACGTCGGTACCCATGACGGAGCCCGAAGAAAGGGCGAAATAAGTAACGGGTTGGTCGTGAAAGAGGTATTCCACGGCCGCAGTGGGGAGACCTTCGAGATCGGCAACACGACCGCCGAGCAGCACCGCGTCGTCGATTTGGGGAATATCGACGGAATACGGGATTCGGGTGGCGAACCACTGCCGAAGCTCTCGGGGGTCCGACGTCGTAATGGCGCGCTGGTCGGATGCAGAGGGGCCAGGCGGAAGCGCGCGCGCGGCCTGCTCGACGAGCGGACTGGCGACGCGCTCCGGGATAATGGGTGCTCGGACGGTGATGATTACGGTGGCTGCGGCGGCCACGAGCGCCCCGGCGCCAACGAACCAGCCGACCCGCCGGCGGGTCGGTATATGTGCGTCTGCTTCGCTCGCCACCGCATGCTGAACCCGCTGACGCAATGATGCTGGTGCGGTGGTCTGCTGCAGTCGGGCTAGGCGTGCAGATAGTGCGCGCTGGGCGGCGAAAAACCGCTGACAAGCCTCGCAGACTTCGTAGTGCCGGAAGGCTTCAGTGAATTCCTGAGTCGCGGGCCGTGGCCCCGGTTCGGGCCACAGGGTGGCGCGAACGTCTTCACACTGCATTCTGAGCAAACTCCTTGGTCACGCCTCGCGCCGGGATTTGCAATTGTCCCTCTCCCGTCCGCACGTGCGGCCTCCGCCCCAGTGGGAAACCAGGAACGAGCCCACCAGGTTCCCACGCCCGCGCCCGACCACCCTGCCCTGCACCATTGTCCCGCCGGTGAGTTATCCTACGGGACTCAAGCAACCAGTGCCAGTGCTCTGGTAGTGCCCATGTCGGAGACGACCATCAGGAAGGGGTCGATGCCACCAGTCGTCTGGATGTCGCGGGTGACGAAGCGATTCAGTGGCCACGTCGCGGTGCGAGACCTCTCGCTCGAGGTTCCTGCAGGTAGCATTTACGGGCTGCTCGGACCCAACGGCGCAGGGAAGACCACGAGCATCCGTATGATCATGAACATCCTCGTTCCCGATGCCGGCGAGGTCCAACTCTGGGGTACCCATGCGGCCGGGCGGGATTTGAGCCATCGCATCGGGTACCTGCCTGAGGAACGCGGCCTCTATAAGAAGATGCGGGTGATGGACCTACTGCTCTTTTTGGCGGAAACCAAGGGTCTTCACCGGCGGGAGGCACGAGAGGAGGCGCGTCGATGGTTGGAGCGGCTCGGCCTCGGTGACTGGCGGTCGAGGAAGTTGGATGAGCTGTCGAAGGGAATGCAACAGAAGGTTCAGTTCGTGTCCACCGTGCTCCATCGACCCCAGTTGCTGATACTCGACGAGCCCTTTGCTGGACTCGATCCCGTGAATGCCCAGGTTCTCAAGGACGTCGTATTGGACCTCGCTCGTGATGGTACGACGGTGTTGTTTTCGACCCATATCATGGAACAGGCCGAGAAACTGTGTGATGCGGTGTGTATCATTGCCCGGGGTGAAAAAGTGGTGGATGGGCCGGTCACGGACGTGAAGCGCCGACATGGTGGACGCCATGTGATCGTTGGAGTGGAACGTAGTGGAGCGGACGTGGGAGCGTTGCTGCGGAACCCCACACTCGTGTCCAAGGGGGACGACTACGGGCAATACGCCGAAGTCGAATTGGCGGATGGAGTGAGCCCACAGACCCTCCTTCGGGAACTGGTCGACACGGGCGCGCTGATCACGCGCTTCGAAGTGGCCGAGCCGAGTTTGCACAAGATCTTCATCGATCTCGTCGGCCCCGCGGCCGCCACGCCGGAGCGCGCCGATGCGTAAGACGTGGGCAGTGCTTCGTCGAGAATTCGTTGAACGGGTACGAAACAAGTGGTTTGTGATCTCGACGGTCTTGGGTCCCGTGCTCATGGCCGTTTTCATCTTCCTGCCGCTCATCCTCGCGGGAAGGGGAGGGCAAGTCCGCACGGTCACGATCGTGCACGTCGGCGCCAACGATTTCGGTGAGCGCGTGGTTCGGACCATGAGCGCGTCTGGGGCTATTAGAGCAAGCCTATTGTCGGTGGAGCCGGCGGATCTCGAGACCGTGGCGGATTCCTTGGCGATCGCCGTTGGTGAGAAAGTTCTCGATGGATTTCTCATCGTGACCGAAGATGCTGTGGCCCGTGGCTCGCTCGAGTACCGAGGATCGAACACGTCCTCACCCACCGACATGCGGGCACTCGAACGACTGGTGCGCGAGGCCGTGCTGGTGGAGCGCCTGGATCGGGTCGGCGTGGACCCTGCCCTCGTGGCCCAGGCGCAGATCCCGGTCAGGCTCAAGACGGTCACGCTACGCGGTGGCAAGGTGACCGAAGCGTCGGGCACCTCGACGTTCATTCTCTCGTACGCGATGTGGTTCCTGTTGTACATGGCGATCCTGTTATACGGTCTCCAGGTGATGGGCTCGATCGTCGAAGAGAAGACCTCACGCATTGTCGAGGTGCTCATCTCCAGCCTGCGACCGTTTCAGCTGCTGGCCGGCAAAGTTGCGGGCGTAGGAGGCGTGGGATTGTTTCAGCTAGCCATTTGGGGAATTGCCGCCAGCGTGTTGTTTCGACAACGGGGCACGCTAGCACGAATGGTTGGATTGGATTTCGGAACCGGTGAAGCGATAACGTTGCCACCGATACCCGCGACACTGATCGCGCTGTTCCTTGCGTATTTCCTGCTCGGTTACTTCCTCTACGCTGCGATGTTCGCCGCGGTGGGGGCGATGTCGAATAGTGATGCTGAAGCGCGACAAGCGCAGACGCCCGTCGTCATGCTGCTCGCCGTTCCAGCGATCATGCTGATCGCACTCCTGGATCAGCCCGACAGTGCCCTATCGATCACGTTGTCCCTTATCCCGTTCTCCGCGCCCATCGCTATGCCAGTCCGGTGGGCGGTGGCGGAAGTGCCACCCGCAGAGCTCGTCGCCTCCCTGGGCGGGTGCATCCTGGCCGTCATTGCCGTTACCTGGATCGCCGCCCGTATCTACCGCGTCGGTATCCTCATGTATGGGAAGCGACCGGGCCTGAAAGAGCTGGGACGGTGGGTCAGGACGGCCTGACGTTTTCTTCTCGAGGGCACGCCTGACACGGCGGGCGCGCCGCACTACGTTTCACAACCATGAAATACGACTACGACGTGATCGTCGTTGGCGGCGGCCATGCCGGTTCCGAAGCGGCGTGCGCAGCCGCTCGACTCGGCGCCCGAACCCTCCTGGTCACGGCCAATCTGGAGACGATCGGCCAAATGTCGTGCAATCCCGCCATCGGCGGAGTCGCGAAAGGGACCGTCGTGCGAGAGGTCGACGCCTTAGGGGGCATCATGGGTCGGGCGGCGGACCGGTCGACGATCCAGTTTCGGATGCTCAATCGATCAAAAGGCCCGGCCGTATGGGCTCCTCGCGCCCAATGTGATCGCGGGTTGTATCGCCGCGCGGTCCGGCAGCTCCTCGAGGATCGTGCGGGGTTGGAGTTTCTCCAAGGAACCGTGCGGGCACTTGTTCTTCAAGACAATGGTGTAGAAGGTGTTACGACGTCCGAGGGACGTACGCTTCGCGCTCGAGCAGTGGTCCTCACCGCTGGGACCTTCTTGAGAGGAATGATTCATATTGGAACAAGAACGCGAGTCAACGCCGGGCGCGCCGGTGATCCACCGGCAATCGACCTCGCGCAACAGCTCGAGTCGACGGGCCTCGAAGTCGCGCGGTTCAAGACCGGCACTCCTCCGAGGATCGACGGTCGATCCGTGGATTACTCGGTGCTCGAGCGGCAAGACGGTGAGTTCTCGGAGTATCGCTTTTCGGGTTTTGCCAACGTGGAGCGGCCGGAGCAGCGGCCCTGCTGGGTCACATGGGCCGGGGAACAGGTCAAGGATATCATCCGAGAACACCTTCACGAATCAGCACTGTATGGCGGAGCGATCTCGGGTCGCGGTCCGCGGTATTGTCCCTCTATCGAGGATAAGATCGTGAAGTTCCCAGACGCTCCGCGGCACCAGGTCTTTCTGGAACCCGAGGGCTTGGAGACGTGCGAGCTGTACGTGAACGGACTATCTACCTCCCTGCCGGTGGAGGCGCAGCTGAGCTTCCTACACGCGGTCCCCGGCCTTGAGCGGGCCAGGATGACGAGGCCGGGCTATGCCATCGAGTACGACTACTACCCACCGCAGCAGCTTACTCCGTGGCTCGAGCTCAAGGCCATCGCACGTCTCTTCCTCGCCGGACAAATCAACGGCACCACGGGTTACGAGGAGGCGGCTGGGCAAGGAATTGTCGCCGGTATCAACGCGGTCCGACGGGTCCGCGGGGATGAACCGGTGGTACTCGGTCGCGACGATGCCTACGTCGGAGTCCTCGTGGATGATCTCGTGACGAAAGGCGTGGATGAGCCTTACCGTCTCTTCACCTCTCGCGCCGAGTTCCGTTTGCTCCTCCGTCAGGACAACGCCCTTCGACGCCTCGGGGGTCTTGCGGAGCGTCTCGGGTTGCTGACAGACGTGGAGCGGACAGTCCTCCGGGACCGTACAAAAATCGAAGCATCGCTCCGGGACCTGGCGCATTCCTCTGTCCTATCCGCCGATTGTGCGAATGGCGTCCTCCTGTCAGCTGGGGAGAGTACCGTAACGACATCCCAAGTCGTTGCCGAGCTGGCTCGGCGGCCGAGAATTGGGCTGCGCGAGCTCCTATCCGCTGCGACGACCGAGATTCCGGAAGCTGTGCTGGATGCCTGGATGTCGGTCGAGATCGAGATCAAGTACGCAGGATATTTGGACCGGGAGCGGCAGGCCGCCAAGAGGCTCTCCGAAATGGCTGATTTCCGGCTTCCTCGAGACCTACCGTATTTGGAGCTGCACAGTCTGAGTACCGAGGCGAGGCATAAGCTCGATCGGATTCGGCCTGAATCGCTCGCACAGGCAGGACGGGTTCCAGGCGTCTCGCCGAGCGACCTTCAGAACTTGGTGCTCGAAGTCGCGCGGCGGCGGCGGTCGGCGGCGTAATCACCCCTCGGAACGAGCCGGTCGTTTGTTTCACGTGAAACCGCGGCGAGAACCGTCGTAGGCCTCGGCTTGGCCGGTCGCTGCGAGCTTAGGCAAGAGCTTTCCCGGCTGGACTCCCACATCAATCTCGGCATACGAGCCTGCTGAAAAGCGGGTACCAATGATCGTGCGGCCGCTTGACAGGATTTGTACCACTCGCCCGAGTAGCCGGGTGACTCTGACCGTCCCTAACGCTTGCTGGGACAGTTGTTTGTTGCTGTGCGCGTCGGTTTTCGCTGCCGAGCGTCGTTTCACGTGAAACGCCGCACGTGCATTGCTAATTCGTTCGTGATGTCACACTTTTCGATCTGTACGGACAGTTATATTGAGAGCGCGCGCCACGGCACGTGCGTCACCACGCCGCCTTTAATGCCGTAACTTATTTCATAGCAACAACTTACGTAGATAATGGGTCGAGTCATCGCGATTGCGAATCAAAAGGGCGGCGTGGGCAAGACAACCACGGCGGTCAACCTCGCTGCGTCTTTGGCTGCCGCGGAGCGCACCACGTTGCTCATCGATGCCGATCCCCAGGCGAATGCAACCAGTGGGATCGGCACTCCCCCTGAGTCCATTCGCGAGACGCTGTACGACTCGCTGCTCGGCGACGTCCCGCTCGAAGACACCGTGCTGAAACAGGTGGGCTTTCCCAAACTCGATGTGGTGCCTTCGACCCAAGATCTGGTCGCAGCGGAGATCGAACTTGTTGGACGCCCCGGTCGTGAATCGATCATGCGTCATACCCTAGCACCTTTGCGGAGCCGCTACGACATCGTCCTGATTGATTGCCCGCCCTCGTTGGGATTGCTCACCCTCAACATGTTGACGGCTGCGGATTCTGTCCTCATTCCGATTCAGTGCGAATACTACGCGCTCGAGGGGTTGTCGCAGCTCCTAAACACGGTTCGTCTCGTGCAGCAGAATTGCAATGCGTCGCTCGCCATCGAAGGCGTATTGCTCACCATGTATGACGCACGCCTGAATCTCTCGCGTCAGGTGGGAACGGAAGCGAAAGAGTATTTCGGCGGGAAGGTCTACCGGACCGTCATACCACGAAACGTCCGCCTCGCCGAGGCGCCGAGCTTCGGGAAGCCGATCATCCTCTATGACGTGCAGTCCGTGGGCGCCAAGAGCTATCTCGCTTTGGCGCAAGAGCTGATCCGGCGCGTGGAAGCGGGCGCGGAAGCGGCGTTGAACGTGTCTGAGCTACCGGCAACCGTTCGGGCGTTGGTATGACGGCGCGCAGCGGTCGCACACGGTTGGGCCGCGGTCTGGAAGCGCTCCTCGGCCCGCAGAGCGTCGAGGAGGCTCAACGCGAAGGGACGTTGCGTGACCTAGCCGTTTCCTCCATACGACCCAATCCCTACCAGCCACGACGAGCCTTCGACGGCGATGCACTGCGGGAATTGACGGAGTCCATGCGGGCGTCCGGATTACTGCAACCCGTCGTCGTTCGTCCAGATACCGGTGGGAGCTTCGAGCTCATTGCGGGTGAGCGGCGGTGGCGCGCCGCACAAGAGCTGGGATGGCGCCATATCAGCGCGGTCGTGCGTGAGGTGGACGATCGCACGCTGCTCACGCTTGCACTCGTCGAGAACTTGCAGCGCGACGCGCTCTCGCCCATCGATGAAGCAAGGGGATATGCCCGCCTCATTTCGGAATTCTCGGTATCACAGGCGGAAGTTGGCGAACTGGTGGGTCGGGACCGATCAACGGTCGCGAACGCGCTCCGACTACTCAAGCTTCCCGATGACGTTCAGACGTTGGTGCACGCGGGTCGGCTTTCGACCGGGCACGCGAGGGCGCTGCTTCAAGTCGACGACATGCAAGAGTTGTCTCACCTGGCCCATGACGCGGTGGAACGTGGCCTCTCGGTGCGAGAGCTCGAGTCGCTGACTCGAGGCGACCGCGCGCCGTCGCGCCGTCCGCGACGCCGGCGTGGTCAGCGCCAGGTCGATCCGGAGACGCGGCGCGTCGAAGATGCGTTACGACGCCGTCTCAAAACCGACGTCTTCGTGAGCAAGCGCGGCAAGGAAGCTGGCCGTATCACCGTTAACTTCTATTCCAACGACGACCTGGCACGCCTCTTGGAAATCGTCCTCGGAGAGCGTTTCGACGGATGAGCCGCCGCCCCGCCGTCACCATTCTGTTTCATCGGGACGGTGCGGTTGAGTCGCGCTCCTTCCGTGTCCCGGTGTGGATGCTCCGAATCGGCGCGATCGGCGGCACCACCGTCCTCGTGCTCATTCTCATTGGCGCCGCCCTGTATGCCCCCATTGCCCGTACAGCGGCACGTGTGCCGGCGCTCAACCGTGAGCTGGCACGCCTGCGCGCTGAGAATGCGCAGGTTCAGGAACTCGCCACTGCGCTTGCGCAGGTGGAGTCTCGCTACCAGCAGGTGCGGACCATGTTGGGTGGCGACGTCGTTCCGGAGCGCGGCGATGCCGATCGCACGTATCCCACCGCTCCCCCCGTATTCGCCGGTTACCCTGGGCCACCCTCGGCGAACTCCGGACCGTCAGTGCCGAATCGTTGGCCACTCGACACCCGTGGCGTCATTACACGAGGTCCCGCCGACGCCGGCGGCACGGCGGAAGCCCATGGCGGTCTCGACGTGGCCGTGCCACGGGGCACGCCGATCCGAGCCGCCGGCGGCGGCGTAGTGAAACAGGCCGGGTCCGATCCCGAATACGGGCTCTTCATCCTCGTGCAGCATCCAGATGGTTTCGAGAGCATGTACGGACACGCGTCGCGGCTTCTGGTGACGGCTGGGGACACCGTACCCGTTGGCCAGGTGATTGCGTTGTCCGGATCCACGGGCCGCTCCACCGCCCCGCATCTCCACTTTGAGATCCGGCGGGCGGGGCAGTACGTTGATCCACGAACTGTAGTCAATCAGGAGGATCGCTAACCATGTCGGTATTCGGTTCTGGGGGCGATAGCGGCCGCGAGGCTCAGGGCCGCGGCCCGGTGCGCGATAACAACCTGTCGATCGTGGCGCCCGGCATGACCATCGTCGGAGAACTCACCACGGATGGCGTCGTGAAGGTCGAGGGCGCGATCGAGGGGTGTGTGCGTGCGGGCCAGCAGGTGGTCGTGGCCAAAGGCGGCAAGGTCACCGGTGATGTTCACAGCCGCGAGGCCATCATCGGAGGCAACGTGGTCGGTGGGATCTACGCCGACGAACGAGTCGAAATACAGCGGGGATCGGTCATCAACGGCGACATTGAAGC
The DNA here is from genome assembly GCA_041615815.1 of Gemmatimonadales bacterium. Classification (GTDB taxonomy): domain Bacteria; phylum Gemmatimonadota; class Gemmatimonadetes; order Gemmatimonadales; family GWC2-71-9; genus JBDHDH01. Next base: position 12,654 of record JBFJCP010000023.1, read on the forward strand.
GCAACGGATCGTCGTTCAGGAAGGAGCCGAGGTCAACGGCCATGTGCGGATGGGTCGACCGACCCGAGCGGCACGACATGCCGCGAGTCAGGCTGCGGAACGGAAACCCCAACGGCAAACGGCGCCGACGCGGGAACCCGCTGCCCCCGTGGGAGCGCCTCGACCCTAAGACCTGCCGTATGGCCGTCCCTTTGTCCCACATCACCGACTATCTCGACCAATACCTCCGCATTCGCGAGGTGCCGGACGAAGATCAGGCCCTCAATGGGCTACAGGTGGAAAACGGGGGATCCGTCACTCGCATCGGCGCGGCGGTCGACGCCTGCCAGGCAACCATCGACGCTGCGGCGGAACGCGGCATCGATCTCCTCCTGGTCCATCACGGACTCTTTTGGGGTGGGCTGCAACCGATTACCGGCCGGCACGCACGACGGATCCGACGGTTGCTGGATGCCGACATCGCCGTATACGCGGCGCATATTCCCCTGGATTGCCACCCCGACGTTGGCAACAATGTCGTGTTGGGCCGCCAGCTCGGTCTCGAGGACACCACGTGGTTCGGTGACTATCGAGGTGTGGCCATCGGAGTGGCCGGGATCCTCGACACGTCCCTTCGTGAGCTCGTCAACCGCATTCGTACGACCCTCAACGTCGAACCGCACACCATCGCATCCGGTCCAGAACGCGTGAGCCGAGTGGGCATCATCACTGGTGGAGCGGGCAACATGATTCGCTCCGCCCGCGACGCTGGGCTGGATACATTCATTACTGGTGAGGGAGCCCACTACACGCACTTCGATGCGGAGGAGTGGGGGTTGAATGTCGTCTACGCCGGTCATTACGCCACCGAAACGGTGGGAGTAAAGGCGTTGGCGTCACACTTGGAGGAGCGGTTTGGCCTACGGTGGGAGTTCTTGGATCACCCTACCGGACTGTAACTCGTCTTGCCGGCGGCTCACGCCCCTTTCAGTGGTACTACAAAGCGCACGCAGAGGGTTTCTGACGTTTGCGGTGTGACACGACAGAAACACTGTTCGCCAATCAGCCGCTTGACACCCAGCACCTCCGACTCATCGATACTGGGAACATCTCGATAGACGATTTCGATCGTCTGTCCCGCAATCACTCGGTAGCTCACAGGCCGCCCGGTCAGGCGACGATGCGGGTCAACTTCGCGGAGACGACTGTTGAGGCGATGCTGGATCTCATCCAGACGAGCGCGGAGCGCCGGATCGGTTATCGAGGGAGGGACGTCGGCCACGAAGAGGCCTCGCCGATGTTGTGGAGAGCGATTCGGGCGTTGCGTCGCATGCCGTTTGGACCGGGACGTTCGAGCGCCGTCCAGCCGAAGCGTGAGTCGAACGCGTCGTCCGTAATCGTTGCCAGCTCGAGGAGGTCGAGCGAGGCGAGAGCGGGGTCCGCGCCGAGTTGGGAGTCGGCATCCGCGACGGCGAACTTGACGTTCCACGGACACACATCCTGGCAGATATCGCAGCCAAAGACCCAATCTCCCATCGCTTCATGTATCGACGGGTCGATCTCCCCCCGGTGCTCAATGGTCAAATAGGAAATGCACCGCCGGCTGTCCAGCACGCGCTCCTCTGGGAAGGCGTCGGTCGGGCAGGCGTCCAAGCAGCGGCGACAGGATCCACACCGATCGGCCTCGAACGGTTGGTCCACCGCGATTTCGAGGTCCGTGAGCACCGCGGCGAGAAAGAAATACGATCCACGCGTTGGATCTATGAGCATCGTGTTCTTTCCGATCCAGCCAAGTCCAGCCCGTTGCGCCAGCTCGCGCTCGGGCACGGGACCGAAGTCGACATACCATTTTGCGATGGTGTCTGGGGTCCCGAGTGAGCGAACGTACTGCGCCAGCTCCTGAAGCGGGGGTTTCAATGCCACGTGGTAGTCCTCGCCACGGGCGTATTTGGCCACACGTCCGGTCCCGGTGTGGGGCGGGGGATCCGGTTGGAAGTAGTTCTTGACCAGCACTACTGCGCGGCCGGCACCGGCCACGATCGTCCGCGGGTCCAGGCGTCGAGACGCCTGGTGGGACATATAGGTCATCGTGCCGGCCATGCCGACCTCGAGCCATCGACGGAAGGCCTCGGCGTGTGGTGGTGGCTGGAGATCGGTGATGCCCACGGCATCGAACCCAACCTCCCGGCTCCGTCGCTTGATCAAGCCCGCGCGACGCTCCGGCGTCATAGGTGCATCACCTCACGGCGCCATCGAGCAAACCGTTCGATATCTGCGGCCGGTGGGACCGCGTGCTCGTCACCGTAGGCTGTGTGCATACGCCAGCGTATGTACTCAGTCGGAGGAAGGGGGAGAAATGGAGCGCGACGGTACCAGCCGCGCCGCCGGAACGCCCAGACCAAACGAATGAGGTCGAGCGCGAGCCGCGGACGGAACGCCGCGCGCGCGCCGAGCCGGAGCGCGAGGGATGCCCAGCCGGGCTGCCGATCAGGCGCGGCGGCTCGAGGCGCCGGGTCCCTATCTGCCGCTGGAGAGACGTTGGTCTCTCGCTCGATCGATGAATCCATGCCGGACGTGGCTCCCCTTGTGCGCTGATTTACCTTACCCCCCATCTTCATACTTGTATATTGGCCACGATGATCAGGGGATGCGAGCGCGGCGGGCATTGCCACCTCGCTCTTGTCTGGCACGGTAGTCCTAGGCTGGGTGCCTTTCGGAGGTAAGGCGGGTGCCGTCGGTCAAGGGAAAGGACAACGCGAGATGTCGGATACCAAGCACCGAATACTCACAGGACGGTCTATCGATCCGCGTCCGGTTACCGGTGAGGAACGCGTGGTCGATCTGGTCGACAATGCGTTTCTCGCATACAACGCCGGACGGCTCAGAGAGGCGTGCCAACTCTTCGCGGACCGCATGCTCGCCGATAACGCGACCGTCGGCATGAGCCTCACGGGCGCCATGACGCCGGCGGGACTCGGGATGTCCACGATTATCCCTCTGTTGGAGGCCGGCTTCGTGGACTGGATCGTCTCGACTGGGGCCAACCTGTATCACGATGCACACTTTGGGCTGGGGTTCTCCCTTCACCGAGGCTCACCGGCCGCGGATGACGTCGAGCTGCGCGAACAGGGGGTCGTACGGATCTACGACATCTTCTTTGACTATGCCGTCCTGCTGCGAACCGACGAGTTCATTCGCCGCGTGTCCCAACGGGACGAGTTCCAGCACGCCATGAGCACCGCCGAGTATCACTATCTGCTCGGCGGTTACGTTCGAGAACGGGAACGCGCCCTCGGGCTCACGCACAAGTCTCTCTTGGGGGTCGCCCATGCGCATGGTGTGCCCATCTACACCTCCTCGCCCGGCGACTCGTCCATCGGCATGAACGTCGCAGAGTTGGCCATCGAGAACTTCGCGTTGCGGTTCGACGTCTCCGCGGACGTCAACGAGACGGCGGCCCTCGTCCTGGACGCGAAGCGGAACGACGGCAAGAGCGGAGTCCTCATCGTGGGTGGTGGGAGTCCCAAAAACTTCGTTCTCCAAACGGAACCGCAGATTCAGGAGGTGCTCGGCATCGAAGAGCGCGGCCACGATTACTACTTGCAGCTCACGGATGCACGACCAGATACCGGGGGGCTGTCCGGCGCCACACCCGGCGAGGCCGTGAGCTGGGGGAAGGTGGACCCCGATCGCTTGCCGGATTCCGTGGTCTGCTACGTCGATGCCACCATTGGGCTTCCTCTCCTCACCTCCTACGCCCTGGCAAAGCGGAAACCTCGGGCGCAGAAGCGCCTGTACGATCGACGGGAGGACATGCTCGCGCGGCTGATCAAGGCCTATCACTCCGCACGTGAGTTTCGCGATTCGCGGCTCAAGGCCGAGGCGCTTCCGGGCGTGGAACCCTGAGCGTCACTGGCCGCTGAACACTTCGTCGCGAAACGTGTTGACCCGCTGGACCTCCTGCAGGTACGCAGCGAGTTCCGACGCGGTGCGCGCCGCATCCCAATCCATCTCCGCGGCTGCGAACTCTGCAACGGCGGCGGCCTGACCAACGGCCTGGCCGGGGCTCTCGAAGAACAGACGGGTCCGGCGCATGAGAAGGTCGCTCAAGGTGATGGCCATCTCGCGGCGCATGGCGTGGAGCAGTTCTCCCCACAACACCGGGGATCCCGCCACCACGGGTTCGCCGAGTCGAGGATCCGCTCTCGCGGCGCGCACAATCGCCGGCGTTTCGCTGCCGTGCGCTCGGACGAGATGTTCCGCAATCGCTCCGGGGAGACCACCGCCAATGAGATCTGCAATGAGGACGTTGGGATCTCGAACCTCTCCGCCCGTTAGAGGCCGACGGTCTGTCGGCGACCGGGCGGCCCGGCCACCACCGTGTCGGTCTCGAAGGCGACGAGCCACCCGATCCACCACCGCCGCGGCGATCCGCCGGTGCAGCGTGAGCGTTCCACCGATTACGGAGATCAACCCGGCTGCATCCTCCACAATCGCATATTCTTGCCCAGGGTGGTTGGCGATCTCGGGCTTCGGTCGCACCCACAGCCCAGCCCACGCCGCCTGCACATCTTCCGGCGTCAGTCGCGCGCTGGGGTACAGTGCGTTCGCCGAGCGCAGGAGATAGACCACATCCTCCGCTGTCGCGCGCACATCGTCTGGGTGTTCTGTGGACTCGGTGTTGGTGGCGCCGATGCACGTGAGATCCCCGCTGGGCACGAGAAACAGCATTCGATCGTCGATGGGGGTCAGCGCCGCCACGGCTCCGTGTTGCCCAAGGCGGTGTCGGGGCACCAAAATGTGCACCCCCCTGTTGTACAGGAGCGCGCGGGTGGCGGTCCCCAGTGTGCCCCGAAGTTCGTCAGACCAGGGACCGGTGGCGTTCACAACGACGGCGGCACGTACCGTGCAAACCCTGTCCGAGGTCCGGTCCAGAACGGTGGCACCAGAGACGCGATTCTCGGCCATCTCGAACCGCTCACTCTGGGCATAGTTGGCCACCAAGGCCCCGTGCCGGTGTGCGTCTCGGATGGAGGCCAGCGTCAGACGGGCGTCGTTGCACCACGCTTCGAAGAAGCTGGCGCCGCCGATGAGGCCGCGCTGACGGAGGCCGGGCTCGGCACGGATCACGGCCGCCTTGCCCATCCTTCGATGGCGGCGCACGTTTCTAAAGAGGGAGAGGAGATCATAGATCCACAGGGCCGCCTCGAGCTTGAGGACGGACAGCCGCCCGCCCTCGTGCAGGGGAAAGACGAACTTCTGAGGCACGACGAGGTGGGGAGCGATGTCGCGGAGGATTGCGCGCTCCCGACAAGCGTCAAACACGGACCGCCAACGCCCCTGAATGACATGCTCCAAGTTGCCGTGGATCAGACCCGACGATCGAGAACCGGTTCCGGCGGCGAAATCTCCTCGGTCAATGAGCGCGGTTCTCATCCCCCGCATCGCGGCATCACGAGCGATAGCGGCGCCCGCAATCCCGGCGCCAATGACGAGCAGATCGAGCCGATGCGTGGCCATCGTGGCGAGATCCGCGGCGCGGGACAGATGGGAGAAAGGAGCGTCCATTAGCGTGTCAGAAACCAAGGTCTGCAACATTCCCAGTCCCTGGTTCGTGTGGCATGCTGACGTGATTGGGGAGGGGTGTCGCGTGCTCGACATCGCCTGTGGACAAGGACGACACGCAATCGCCGCGGCGCGGCTCGGGGCTCACGTCGTGGCCTTGGACGCAGACGGAGACAACCTCAGCGCGGCCGAAGAAGCGGCGAAACTGGCCGGTGTTCGGGTCGAGTGGGTGCGGACGGATCTCGAACGAGACCCACTGCCCCCGGGGGTGTTCGACGTCGTCACCATCTTCAACTATTTGGACCGGGCCCGCATGCCGACATTCCTCCAGGCGGTGGCTCCCGGCGGATGGGTGTTGCTCGAGACGTTCCTCGAGCAGCAACGTGAGTTTGGGTGGGGACCCTCGTCGCCCGATCACCTCTTGAGGCCTGCGGAAATCATCTCGCTGGTTCAGCCCTTTGAAATCATGCTTGCTCGGGACGTCATCGAGACCATCGACGGACAGCAGATGGCGCTCGCCTCCGTGCTGGCGCAACGGCCCGTGGAATGATGGATTGTCGACGCTAGCAACGCTACTCCCCACAAACTAGCTTTGGTACCATGAATACCATGCACAATGGACGGCGTGTGGCCGTAGTGGGTGGATGCCGCACTCCGTTCTGCCGGGCGGGCACGGTTCTCAGGGACTACACGGCGGTCGATCTCGCGAAACATGCCACCGTTGAGCTCGTGCACCGCACGAACCTCGATGGGAATGTGGTGGATGCGATGTTCTTCGGGGAGGTGGTGCCGAGTCCGCTGGCGCCGAACCTAGCCCGGGAAGTGAGCCTTCTGCCGCAGTTCCCAAAACACGTTCCCGCAGCCTCGGTGAATCGCGCCTGTGCCTCGGCCAACGAAGCCATCGCCCAAGGCTTTCATCAGATCGAACACGGACACGCCGATGTCGTGATCGCGGGGGGTGCCGAAAGCCTCTCGCAGGTTCCCATCCTGCATTCACGGCGATTTTCCGATCTTCTCATCGGTCTCAGCAAGGCCAAGACACCGGCCGCGAAACTGGCATTGATATCGACGCTGCGGCCAAAAGATCTGATCCCTGTGAGTCCCGCCATAGCTGAGCCGTCTACCGGCGAGACCATGGGGCAGTCGGCCGAGAAAATGGCGAAGATCAACCACATTTCTCGGGAAGCGCAGGACGAGTTCGCACTCCGCAGCCATCAACTCGCCCATGCTGGGACGGAAGACGGAAGATTGGTGGACGAGATCGCGCCTGTTTTTGTTCGCGGCAGCGAGGCGATAATCAGCGATAACGGTATTCGGGCGGACACGAGCTTGGAGAAAATGGCGGCCCTACGACCGGTGTTCGATAAGAAGTACGGCACCGTGACGGCGGCGAATGCCTCACCCCTCACCGACGGGGGGGCAGCGGTCCTGCTCATGCACGAGGACGCCGCCCGGAGCCTTGGGTACGAGCCGCTCGCGTACATCCGGTCCTACGCCGTGGCGGCGTTGGATCCCGGCGATCAACTCCTGATGGGTCCCGCGTACGCGGTGCCCAAGGCGCTCGACCGCGCGGGGATTCCCTGGCGAGAGCTCGGAGTGGTGGAGATGCACGAGGCGTTCGCCGCGCAGGTGCTCTCCAATATCCAAGCCTTCGAGTCGCGCACGTGGGCAGAAGAGCGGCTGGGACGGACCAGTCCGATTGGCGAGGTGAACTGGGACACGCTGAACGTGATGGGCGGCTCCATTGCCATCGGACATCCCTTCGGAGCCACCGGCGCGCGCATCACACTCACACTCGCGAATGAAATGCGTCGCCGAGATGTTCAATTCGGGTTGATATCGGTCTGTGCGCAGGGCGGGATGGGATTCGCAATGGTTTTGGAGCGTCGCTGATCGTGTCCGGTTTCACGTCGACTGTCGAGGCGGGCATTGCCTGGCTCGAGCTGAACCTCGAGCACCAGCCCGTCAACAAGATCACACGGGCGGTACGCGAAGAGCTGGACCCTCTTCTGCAACAGCTGCGGGCGGATGACACCGTGCGGGCGGTTGTACTCATCTCCACCAAGCCCGGGAGCTTCATCGCCGGCGCCGACATCGACGAGTTCGTTGCCCTCAGCTCGCGCGACGAAGCCCTCACGTTGGTCACGGGCGGCCAAGTACTCCTCACCAAGCTCGCCACCTTGGGGAAGCCGACGTTGGCGGCCATCGATGGGGCCTGCCTGGGTGGGGGGTTAGAGGCGGCCTTGGCCTGCACCTATCGGATCGCAACCGACAACCCGAGGACGAAAATCGGGCTTCCGGAAGTACAGCTCGGGATTCTCCCTGCCGCTGGCGGGTGCCAGCGCCTCCCTCGCCTCATCGGCGTCCGGCGCGCCCTGGACCTGATTCTCACCGGCAAGCAAGTACCAGGAAGTCGCGCCTATCGGTTGGGGATCGTCGACGAGCTGGTGCACCCGGCCATACTCAGGGAAGCGGCAGGCAAGGCCGCGGCTCGTCTCTCCGAGGGGTGGCGACCGCGCCGGAAATCCGGCGGTCTCGCCGGCTTCGCCCTCGAAAAAACCCCCGTGGGTCGAAAAGTCGTGTTCTCGACGGCGCGCAAACAGGTGCTCAAACGAACCGGCGGACACTATCCAGCGCCCCTGGCAGCGCTGCGGGCGGTGGAGCACGGATTGGCGCACGGCATCGAGGCCGGCCTGAACATGGAAGCAGCGGAGTTCGCCGAGTTGGCGGTCGGGGACGTTTCGCGCAAGCTGGTGCAGATCTTCTTTGCCACAACGGCCCTCAAGAAGGATTCCGGAGTTGAGGGCGAGGCACCTCCACCGAAGGACGTCGACGCGCTGGCGGTGGTTGGCGCCGGCTTCATGGGTGCGGGCATCGGAGGTGTTGCGGTAGCGCAGGCCGGTGTCGACGTTCGCTTTCGCGATACTGACCTCGCAGCCGTCGGGCGCGGTCTCGAGAACGCCCGGCAACCGCTCAAGAGCCGTCTCAAGCGTCGTCGCATTACCAAACACGAGTTCCTTCGGTTGGAGCGCCTTGTCTCGGGTGGTACCGGATGGGATGGGTTTGCGCGCGCCGATCTCGTGATCGAAGCAGTATTCGAGGACCTGGAGATCAAGCGAAACGTGTTTCGCGACCTCGAGGCCAATACGCGGCCAGACTGCGTCCTGGCGTCCAACACCAGTACCATCCCCATCGCCCGCATCGGAGAGACACTTGAGCGGCCTGAGCGTCTGCTTGGAATGCACTTCTTTTCCCCGGTAGAAAAGATGCCGCTCTTGGAAGTGATCGTGACCTCACAGACCGCGCCGTGGGTAACTGTCACCGCCGTCGCATTCGGGCGCACCATGGGGAAGACGGTGATCGTCGTACGCGACTGTCCGGGTTTTTGGGTGAATCGCATTCTGGCTCCCTATATGAACGAAGCCGGTCGACTGCTCGAAGAGGGGGTCGGCATCGAGGCCGTAGACGGGGCAATGACGAAATTCGGATTCCCGGTAGGGCCCATCACCCTGCTGGACGAGGTTGGGCTGGACGTGGCACAGAAGGCGGCCGGCGTACTGCATGAGGCGTTCGGTCCTCGGCTGCAACCGAGAGACGGTATTGCCCGCATGACCGCGGAAGGACGCCTGGGAAGAAAGAACGGACGCGGGTTCTACCGTTACGAGGACCAAAAGAAACGTGGCGTGGATGAGACGGTGTACGAGATCATCGGGGCGTCGCCCGATTCCACCGTTCCTCGCGAGGATATTGGGCGCCGCTTGGTGTATGCCATGTTGAACGAGGCCGCTCGCGGCCTCGACGAGGGTGTCGTTCGCTCAGCACGCGATGGAGATATTGGGGCCATTTTCGGCATCGGGTATCCACCGTTCCGTGGCGGCCCACTCCGCTTTTTGGACGATCTGGGGGCGGCCAAGGTAGTCGAGACACTTGCAGACCTGGCGGAACGGTACGGTGAACGTTTCGCACCGGCCCCTATCCTCCAGCGCCACGCTGCGGCCGGCACGCGTTTCTACCCCACCCCGTAGCTCGATGCCAGCTTGAGATGCTGCGCCGCACGTTTCTTTGGCTGAGCGAGCGACGCAGCATTTTCGATTTCGTCAAACGAAACGGCGTTGCCCGCCGTATTGCCTCGCGATTCGTTGCCGGAGAGACCGTCGGCCAAGCTATGGCGGCGAGCCGCGCGCTCAACGACGCGGGAATCAAGGTCACGCTGGACCTGCTCGGTGAGAGTGTTGCCAACGCCGAGGCTACTCGAGTGGCGCGGAACGAGGTGCTTGAAACGATCGGGGCGATCGGTACGCAGTCCATCGACGGTGGTGTGTCGATCAAACTCACCCAACTGGGCCTCGACATCGACGAATCGCTGTGCCGCGAGAATCTTTCGGATATTCTGGAAACGGCAAACCGTCACGGCGTCTTCGTTCGCATCGACATGGAGAGCTCCGAGTACACGGAGCGCACTCTCCGGATGTTCTATGACCACGTTCAGCCCAGGTATTCGGAGCACTCCGGGGTGGTCATTCAAGCGTACTTGCGTCGATCCGATCACGATATCGAGGAACTCATCGCTCGGAACGCCAGTGTCCGATTGTGCAAGGGCGCCTATGCCGAACCAGCGTCGGTCGCTTTTCACGACAGGCGCGAAGTCAGCATGTCGTTCGTGCGGCTCATGGAAAAGCTGCTGGTGGAGGGCCACCGGCCCGCCATCGCCACCCACGATGACGCACTGGTCGAACAGGCCAAGGCGTTCGTAACGCGACACCAGATTCCCAAGGAACAATTCGAGTTTCAGTTGCTCTATGGGGTCCGCCGTGATCTTCAAGACCGACTCCACCGCGAGGGCTTTCGCGTGCGGGTCTATATCCCGTTCGGATCGGCGTGGTATCCCTACCTGATGCGCCGCCTGGCTGAGCGTCCTGCCAACATCGCGTTTATGGGGGCCAGCATGATCAAGGAGGCGTTCGCGCGACGATGATAGACGATGCCACGTTTGGAGGTTACCTCGAGGTTCATGATCGCGCACCGGCCTTCGAGGGTCCCGATGGGTTACCCTACTCGGCTGCACTCTACGTGGACGACGAGCCGGACGAGCGAGGCCGATATGGCGCGGCTATTCTCTTCGTGCGGTGGTCTGAGGCGGGTGACCGCCCAGTGGGCCATGTCGAGAGTCCCTACCTCGCGTACGCAAAGACCCCAGAAGAGGCGAGTGACGCCGTCCGTCGCCTCACGCTCCACGAAGTCAAGGAGCAGCTGGATCGAGCCATCGCGGTGAGACCGGAGAACGGAAGCTGGTAGGGGAACGAGAGGGCTTCGTGCTTTCGAAGGTCGGCGGCCGGTACCTTGTCTACGACGACGGTGAGGTGCTGGAAGCATCGCTACGAGGAAGGCTGAAGCAGGAGTCCAAGCTTCGCGTACTGGTTGGTGACCGGGTGTCACTGCACGCTCACCCCGACGACTCGATGACGATCGAGGCCGTTCAAAGTCGTCGGTCGTTGTTGAAACGCCGAAGCCCCGGTAAGAGCCGTGGCGTGCGCAATATCGCGGCCAACGTGGATCGGGTCGTGGTCGTGGGTGCCGCCGCGCGGCCAGCCTGGGATCCACACTTGATGGATCGGTTTCTCGTCGTCGGCGAAGTCAACCACTTACCGTGCGTCGTAGTCGTCAACAAGTGCGATCTCGTTGATGATTGCCAAGGACTCCTTGAGCCATACCGTCTCGCCGGGTATCCGGTGATTGAAACAAGCGTGCCCCTGCGGAAGGGACTCGACGCGCTCAGAGCTCAACTTCGCGGAAAGATCTCGCTTCTCACTGGTCCCACCGGGGTGGGTAAATCGAGTCTTCTCAACGCGCTGCAGCCAGGTCTCTTGCTCCGCACGGCTCCCGTGAGTGGCAAGTCTCATAGCGGCCGACACACCACTGTGGCGGCCGAAATGCACCCGTTTGGCCACGACGGGTTCGTCGTGGATACGCCGGGATTACGCGATATCGGACTGTGGGGTCTGGAGCCGGTCGAGGTGGCTAACGCGTTCCCAGAGTTCGCCCAGTTCGCCGGCCAATGCCGGTTCGACAATTGTCGACACGGTGAGGAACCCGGATGCGCCGTGGGAAAGGCTGCGGAAGAGGGCGAGATTGCGATGACCCGTCTCGAGTCGTATCGCCGGCTACTGGAAGAGGCGCAACGGGCGGCGCGACCATGGACGTGAAGAAAGGTCCTCCGGCGAACCCAGCCAAAGCGTTGGTCGTGCCGTTCCACGGGGAGAGATACGATGACTCCACCCGGCTGAGCGCCCGTCTGGCACCGCCCTACGACGTCATCGATCCGGATGCGTGGGCTCAACTCGCCGAGCTCGATGAGCACAATGTCGTTCGTTTGATCCTTCCCGAGTCAAATGGAGATCGGTATCGGCGAGCAGCCCAACTCCTCAAGACATGGCGTGCCCGCGGTATCCTCATCGCGGACAGCAAGTCCAGTGTGACGGTCGTGCAGCAGGAATTCCGCGACGTCCAGGGGGTCACGCGCCGTCGGACCGGCGTGATAGGCGCGGTCGCCGTTGAGCCGTTCACGGCACGGCGCGTGCGACCTCACGAGCGAACCCACGCCGAGCCAAAAGCGGACCGCCTCGCTCTGCTCCGTGCAACTGAGACGGTGTTCGATGCGTTGTTCATGCTCGCGCCCGATCCGGAGGAAGTCCTGCACCGCCAGCTTGCGAGTGCGACCGCCACACCACCGACGGCTGTTGCCTCGTTGGGTGATGGCTCAATGTCGGTGTGGCACGTCGGTGATGCGGCCTCGGACTCTCTCGCAAGCGCCGCCAGTAGGCACCCGCTCTACATTGCCGACGGCCATCACCGGTACGAGACCGCCATCGCTTACGCCGAGGAGAACCGTCGCGCCGACCGGACCCTGGCGCTCATCGTCCCACTCCGAGACCCGGGATTGATCGTGCAAGCGACCCATCGATTGGTGCTGGGGAGCGATGTGGATGCCGAACGGGCCCTTGGAATGTTGCGAAAGCGCTTCCGCATCCGCGAGCTCGGGCCGGATGACGACCACCTCGAAGCGCTGGTCGCCACCCAGGACCGCGGAACGGCGTGTGTCCTCATCCTTCCCCAGCGCCGATTCGTGCTACTCCTCAGGGGCTCTGTCGGCATTGGGGATTTACCGTCGGTGGATCATACCGAAGTAGCAAAGCTCGACGTCGCTCGTGTCGACGGATTGGCGGTCAACCCGGTGTTAGAGCTCGCGGGTCCCAACTCAACGCTCACATACACGGCGGATCCTGCCGCCGCAATCCGCGCGGTTCGAGAACAACGTATCAGCGCGGCTATCCTCATGAATCCACCAAGCATCCAACAAGTGCTCGATGTCGCGGATACGGGAGGCGTGATGCCTCAGAAATCGACCTATTTCGCGCCCAAGGTGCCGAGCGGTGTGGTGTTCCTTCCCTACGTGACCGAATCGCCCCGCTAGCCCGACTCGCGGACGGCGCGGCGTAATCGAGCCCACACGTGGATGGCGTATCGTAGGAAGTTGGCCCGTTCCACGGGTCGGCCGCGGAGGTATTCCCAGGCGGTGCGTCCGCCCTTATCGGTGTTGCACCGGAGGCATGCACTCACGAGATTCCCAGGCGAATGGTCGCCACGCTTCACCCGGGGCTGGACGTGGTCGACGGTGAGCGCGTCCCCAGGGTACGTTATTCCGCAATACACGCACCGGAAACCGTCGCGCTCGAAGATCGTGTTCCGCCGCCGTCGAGCGCCTCGTGAGGATGCCATGGTGGTTCACCCATTTATGACGAGTTCCTGATGCCCCCTCGGCCCCGAGAGCGGATTCTCGGCAACCTCGAGAGCATCTATCGCGAGGCGTACGAGCGCGCCAAGGTGGCGGGAGATCGAGAGCGAATGTTCGATCTGGATGCCTCCTTCCAACGCGAGCAGCTCATCCTCGAAGTACTGCTCGACGTACGCGACGCCTTACTCGGCGACCGGGCCGACGATCGGTCCGCGTTGGACAAGTTGGAGGTGCTGCGGCGACTCACTCGCCTCAAGTAACTCCCATTGAACCCCGAACGGCCCGAAGACTCCGACCGTATAGGAAAATATACGCCTTTCCAAGACGGCTCCCGGCCATGACCCGAGTCGCCTGTGGCGTCGTGCCGGAGTGGCGCGCCACTTGCTGGCCTAGGCCCCGAACCAAGCTATCTTACGGAACCATGGGTACCGAGACCAAACCGAAGACGTCGCGCCGCTCCAAGCGGACCCCGGCCACACAGCTTGGCAAGGACGAGCTGCTCGAGATGTATCGGGTCATGCTCATGTCCCGACGCCTCGACGATAAGGAGATTCAACTCAAGCGCCAAAACCGCATCTTTTTTCAGATCTCGGGTGCCGGTCATGAAGCCGTCCTGGCAGCTGCCGGCAAGCTGCTAAAGCCAAGCTATGATTGGTTTTACACGTACTATAGGGACCGGGCACTGTGCCTGGCGCTCGGGATGACGCCCACCGAGATGCTGCTCTCGGCCGTGGCAGCGGCTGACGATCCCAATTCGGGCGGCCGCCAGATGCCGTCGCACTTCGGGCACAGAGAATTGAACATCGTCAGTGCCTCGAGCCCCACGGGCACGCAGTTTCTCAACGCGGTGGGATGCGCCGAGGCGTGGCTGCGTTATGACCGTATCGAAGACATTCCGGACCGCCATACCCAGATCAAAAAGGACGAGGTAGTGCTTTGCTCGGCTGGCGAAGGCACGACGAGCGAGGGCGAGTTTTGGGAAGCCCTGAACACCGCATCGAATCTCAAACTCCCGGTCCTCTTCCTGATCGAAGACAATGGCTATGCCATTTCGGTTCCCATTGAGGTGCAGACAGCCGGTGGGTCTGTCTCCAAGCTCGTCGCGAACTTCCCGAACATGTTCGTGGAGGAGGTGGACGGGTGTGATCCGCTCGCCTCGTACGACGTCCTGACTCGCGCGGTTCAGTACGTGCGCGCCAGAAAAGGCCCGGCTTTTGTGCACGCCCACGTGATTCGACCGTACTCTCACTCCTTGTCCGACGACGAGATTGCGTACAAGCCGCCGGAAGAGCGCGATGCGGAAGCCAAGCGTGATCCGCTCGTTACGTTCCCGGCCCGCCTCGTCGCAGAAGGCCTCGCCACCGACGCGGAGATCGAAGAGATCAAATCGCGCGTCGAAGAAGATATCGAGCTGGCCACCGATGTCGCGCTGGCGTCACCGCAACCGGCTGCGGAGACGCTCTACTCCCACGTGTATTCCGGCGAGGTCGATCCGACGGCAGAGCAGTTTGATACCGAGGACGATCCGCAATTCAGTGGCGATCCCACCACGATGGTGGATTTGTTGAACAACTGCCTGAAGGACGAGATGGAGCGGGATCCGCGGATCGTCGTGTTCGGCGAGGATGTGGCCGACGCGTCTCGCGTCCAACACCTGGATCGGGTCAAAGGAAAGGGTGGTGTCTTCAAGGTCACATGGGGTCTCCAAAAACAATTCGGCGGCGACCGCGTCTACAATTCTCCGTTGGCGGAAGCGAACATCGTGGGGCGTGCAATCGGGCTGGCGACCAGGGGTATCAAACCCGTCGTCGAAGTGCAGTTCTTCGACTATATCTGGCCCGCCTATCATCAGATTCGCAACGAGCTGGCAACTCTCCGCTGGCGTAGCAATGGAGCGTTCAGCGCCCCGGTGGTTGTCCGGGTCACGTACGGCGGCTACCTAAAGGGTGGAGCGATCTACCACTCGCAGACGGGAGCTGCCATTTACACGAGCATCCCCGGACTCCGCGTGGTGTGTCCATCCACCGCCCTGGATGCCAACGGACTGCTCCGCACCGCCATCCGCTGCGAGGACCCCGTCATTTTTCTTGAGCACAAGCACCTGTATAGGCAGACGTACAACAAGGCGCCCAATCCCGGTCCCAACTTCATGGTACCGTTTGGCAAGGCCAAGGTGGTCCGCGCAGGGTCGGATCTCACCGTGGTCACCTATGGAGCGGTGGTCCAACGAACCATCGCCGCTGCCAAGCAGCTCGAAGAAAGTAGCGGCATCAGTACCGAGGTCATCGATCTCCGATCGCTCAACCCCGTGGATTGGGAGACAATCAGTGAATCAGTGAAGAAGACGAACAAGGTGATCGTGGCGTATGAGGACGGTCTGTCTTGGGGATACGGTGCGGAGATCGCCGCGAAGATCGCTGACGAGCTCTTCGCATGGCTGGATGCTCCAGTGCGGCGGGTCGCATCGACGGATACGTTTGTCGCGTATGCGCCGGAACTGGAGGACATCATCCTTCCGCAGGTTCCGGATTTGCTGCGAGCGATCGAGGAGATGTATCGGTTCTAGTCGTGCAGACAGAATGGAAAGGAAGAGGCGGATGCGCCCAGTGCTGGGCCCATCCGCCTCTTCGTTCCGGGGCACCGGCGACGCTTACATGCGGCCGAGTGCCTGTTTGATTTCACTGGCCGCGTCGATCGCCGCCTCTACATCGATTTGGAGCGCCCGCGCCTGCTGTGTGGCCGATGTCAAGTCGTCCAACACAGCGGCCACCCCTGCGGAACGCAGCCGCAGGAGGTCGAAGCGGACGTTCTGCACGGCCAAGACGCACGATTCGAACTGCGCTTCGACAGTGGAACGGCGTGCCACTAACTCGGCCAGGGTATCCCGCTGACGCCGGAGGAGATCGAGCCGTCGGTCGGACTCTGCGTCCGCGCCACCCTCCTCCAGCTGGCGAATGCGCTGTTCGAGCCGGTGCAGCCCGTCGTCGTCCACGTCCCCCTCCATCTGGTGCAGCGTGCGAGCCAGCTCTATGGCGCGGCCGACCAGCGAGTCGACGGTCGGTACGACGTCGGGCAACATCTCCTGCTCAGACGAAGGCAGGCGTTGAATGATCTGTATCACCGCGCCGCGGTCACGTTGCATCTGCTGCATCTGCCCGGCCAGCTTGCCGAATTCGCCGGACGTGGGTTCGACGATGCGTGCGGGGGGCAGTCGCTGCACGTCCCCGGCCGGCGGTGGAAGTGCATCCGGTGCTGGTGGTCGGTTGAGCACGTCCCGCATGCTGTATCCATCCGACCAGAGCTTGCCGTACTGAGAGGCCAAGCCGATCCCCCATCCGATAGCGGGAAAGAGGAACCACGGCGTCGTGATGCCCGGGAGGATGATGTTCAACAAGAGCAGGCCACCGTTCACCGACACGTACGAGGCGAAGTTGGCGCGGAATTTTCGAACCACGACGGGCTCCCCCGTCTCGTGCAGCTCGCGACGCTCGCTGGGCTTAGGTGCCTCCTGCCGCTTGCTTGGCCGACTCGGCCGGCGACCGCTGCGGTCTTCTTCGAACCAATCCCACCATTCGCGGTCCTTGGGCCGTGACGGACGGGGTCGGTCCGACGGACGGCGAGATCGCCGGCGGGACAGTGGAGAGCGCGGCCGATACCGGACTGCAGAGCGGTTCTCGAGCGACCGCCGGAGGGAGTCGGCAGTGGGCCAACGATCCTCCGGGTCCTTTTCCAGGCACCGGAGGATCGTCACCGCAAGGTCTTCAGGACAGTCCGCGCGGATCTCGGTAATCTCGGGGACGGGCTCGGTGATTTGCTTCATGAGCATGCCGGCGACCGTCGGAGCCTTGAACGGCACTTCACCGGTGAGCATCTCATAACCCAACACACCGAGACTGTAGATGTCGCTCCGCGCATCGATCTCGCGGTCTCCGGCTGCCTGCTCGGGACTCATGTAGGCGGGCGTGCCGATCGCGACCCCGGTTCCGGTCAGCGTCGCGGGGCTCATTCCCGACACCGCCTTCGCGATTCCAAAGTCGGTGACCATGACACGGCGGCGGGTCCCCTCCAGGAGTACGTTGTCTGGCTTGATGTCACGGTGGACGACACCCATCGCGTGGGCGAGGCCGAGGGCATCGGCCGTCTCTTTCAGGATTCGACGCACTTCCTCGGCCGGAAGGCGTTCACGACGCCGCAGGCGCGCAGCCAGCGACTCTCCATCCACGAAACCCATGACGAAATACACGAGTCCCTGGTCTTCGCCGACGGCGTGAATGGGCACGATGTGGGGGTGCGAAAGACGGGCGGCGGTTTGCGCCTCCCGGATGAAACGCTTCCGGATCTCCTCCCGATACGCGAGCTCGGGCGGGAGTACCTTGATGGCGACGCGACGTCTGAGCTTTAGGTCCCGTGCACTATAGACGATTCCCATGCCCCCGCGGCCGATTTCGCCTTCGACGACGTACGCCCCCGCGAGGGCCTCCGCCAATCGTTCGGCGACGGGGCCCAACTTTCCCTCGTCCATTGGCATCCGCTCCCGACCGACGGTAGATTAACGTTGCGCTAACCCACTGGCAACCGGCGAGCTACACTCTTGCGAGGACCGCGATGCGCTGGGTAACCGACGACGCCGGACGACGCTGGTGCGTGGAACGTGTCGGACGCACGTCGGGCATGATACCGCCCAAGAAGAGCACGACCACGTTCCCCGAGCCAGCTGATATCGTGCGCTTCAGCTGCGAGTCGGATCACGCAGAAGCGTCGCGCGAAGTCACCACGCGTGCGGGCCTCCTCGAGCAGCTGACCGATAGCGAGCTCAAGGCTCTGCTTAACATCGCCCCCAAAGCACCCTAGAAGACCCCGTCTCTCCACGCCCCAAGCCACGCCATTCTGGCAGTCATGCCATTTGACGGGTCCAAATGGCAGGAACAGTGCACCTATCGGCGGTGTTTTGTAGCAGTACGGACTGATTCAGGTGGCACAATAGGTGCCCCGTTGGAAGTCGGCACGAGCGACTTCTAGACCCGCGTGCGATTGGGGGGACGAATCGACAATGCCTGATACCAAAACCCAGCGGGTGCGTTTGCCCGTTCTGCCTCTGCGGGACATGGTGCTCTTTCCGGGGGTGACGGCCCCGATTGGTGCTGGACGGCCGGGCACGCTCCGCGCGATCGAGGCATCGCTCAAGCGAGAGGATCGGCTGATCTTCACGGTGGCTCAGCGCGACAACATCGAGCAGGTCAAGCCAGAAGGTTTGCACACCACGGGAACCGTTGCCCGGATTGGCCAGGCGCAACGCGGACTCGGTGGAGTCCAGCTCCTCATTCACGGGGAGTACCGGGCGAGCGTCCTGCACTACAACGAGACCGAGGGCTATCTGGAAGCCGTCGTATACGAAGCGCCCGACCTCGCTCCCTTATCCGAAGACGACGCAGCATTCCTCGCCTTACACAAGGAAGTGCGAGAACAGGCGGCGGCGTTGGGGGAGAAGACGGGTCTGCCCGAGGACGTCGTGCAACAGGTGCTCGAAAGCGTGTCGGACCCGGGGCGGTTTGCGGATCTGGTGGCTGGGTATGTCGATGTTCCCGCTGCGGATCGGCAAGCGCTCTTGGAGACGCGAGGAGTCGAAGAGCGTTTGCGGCGCGTGCTGGTGCACGTACAGCGCCAGGTCCAGCTCCTCGAGGCTCAGGAAGACATCAAGTCCAAGGTCCAGGAGGAGCTGGGAGAGCGGCAGCGCGAGATGTTTCTTCGCGAGCAGCTCAAGGCTATTCGGAAAGAGCTTGGTGACGACGACGCCGATGCGGACATCGAAGAGCTTCGCGAGCGGCTCGAACAACTCGACCTTCCAGAAGAGGCGCGTGTGGAGGTCGAGCGGGAGCTCGGCCGCCTCGAGCGAACGCCCAGGGAATCCATGGAAGCGCAGGTCGTTCGTACATTTCTCGAGACCATCGCTGAGCTGCCGTGGAATGCACGTTCCACGGATCACCTCGATCTCGCGCGTGCAGCGGAGATCTTGGATGAGGATCACTACGGACTCCAGGATGTCAAAGATCGTATCCTGGAGTTTCTCGCCGTGCGCCACCTGCGCCATCAGCGAAGCGATGGCAACGGCGGTGCTCAAATCCCCGGCAACGAAGACGACCGAGGTCCCAAGGGATCGATTCTCTTATTCATCGGCCCCCCGGGCGTTGGAAAGACGTCGGTGGCCAAGTCCATTGCGCGGGCGATGGGCCGCAAATACGTCCGGATCTCACTCGGCGGGGCACGCGACGAGGCTGACATCCGAGGGCACCGTCGGACTTACGTGGGCGCCATGCCCGGCCGGATCATTCAGGGGATGAAGCGGGCGGGGACCAAGAACCCGGTCTTTCTGCTCGACGAGGTGGACAAACTCGGTGTGTCGTTCCAAGGGGATCCCGCGTCGGCGTTGCTCGAAGTGCTGGACCCAGCGCAAAACGACAGTTTCACTGATCACTACCTCGGGGTGCCGTTCGATTTGTCCGAGGTGATGTTCATCGCCACGGCCAATTTCCGAATGAACATTCCGGAGCCGCTGCTGGACCGAATGGAGGTCGTGGATTTTGCCGGCTACACCGAGCGCGAAAAACTGGCCATTGCCCGGCGTTACTTGTTGCCGCGACAGAAGACGGAAGCTGGCCTGGATCACAATGAGCTCGACCTTACTGACGACGCTGTTCGCGAGGTCATCTCCCGCTACACACGCGAGGCGGGAGTGCGCCAGCTCGAACGGGAGCTCGGGAAAGTGGCGCGCAAGGTTGCCCGGAGAATTGCCGGTGGTGAGGTGGATCAAGCAACGATTTCGAGGACAGCGGTTGCTGACCTGCTGGGCCGCCCTACGGTCCACCCCGAACATGCTTCGGAAGAAGATCAGGTTGGTATCGCCACGGGCGTCTACTATACGCCAGTGGGCGGAGACATCATGTTCGTAGAGGTTTCGGTGATGAAGGGCAAGGAGAACCTGGTGCTCACCGGTCACCTTGGCGACGTCATGAAGGAATCGGCGCGGGCAGCGTTGACCTATGCGAAGTCGCACGCCCAAGATCTGGGTATTCCGGCAGACATGTTCGCGGATAAGGATATCCATATCCACGTTCCCGCTGGTGCAATCCCCAAGGACGGCCCATCAGCAGGTGTGACGATGGCCACCGCCCTGGTGAGTGCGCTGTCCGGCATTCCGGTCCGTCACGACGTGGCGATGACCGGCGAGATCACGCTCTCCGGCCGCGTGTTGCCGATCGGCGGCGTGAAGGAAAAGGTGCTTGGCGCTTGCCGGGCCGGCATCACCAACATCGTTCTGCCCAAGGACAACCTTCCGGCGCTCGATGATTTGAATGCGGATGAGCGGGCCAGGATCACGGTACACGCAGTCGAGACCCTGGGGGACGTGCTGACGGCGGCGCTGGTTCGACGGCCGACCCGTACCATCTCGACGACGGTCGAGACGGACGGTGAGGTTGGCCTGGTGCCGAGTAAGAACTAGCCGCCCCTTTACCAGGAGAGTGAGCGCACGATCAGTTCACAGGACCGCTCCAACCATTCGGCCCGGTGCGCGTGTACCGGGCCGCTTGTTGCCTCCTCGAACGCCAGATATCCCAACACGAGGGCCACGCCCTGACGCGCTGCCAGATCCGGATCTACGTCGTCTCGGAAATAACCCAGCCCCTGCCCTTCGGATATCGCCGCTCCCAGATCGATGATCAAACGCCGCACCATACCGCCCATACGGCTGGTGCGGGTTCGCCTGGACTCTGCCAGATCGCGCAACAGGAGTCCAACCAGATTCGGGTCGTCAGCCAAGGACTGATAGACGCTACCGAGCAACCGGCGAATCCGGTCCACCGGTTTCGTTCCCCTCAACTGTTGCGGATCGCCAAAAGAGGCGTCGGCGCTCTGCAAAACCGCGTCGTAGAGCCCGCGCTTTGATCCGAAGTAGTAGTGAATAAGCTGCTTGTTGACCCCAGCGCGCTCGGCAATGCCCGCGGTCCTGGCACCGGCGTAGCCGCGAATCGAAAACTCCTCCCGGGCAGCTCTGAGGATCAGATCTCGCCGTGAGGTCGTAGCTACAGAACCCCCCACTATTCAGTCAACCGGTTGATTGGCATAGGCAAAGCTGCCATCCCATCTGACTCGCGTCAAGACGCTAAAAGGCTTGGAGATGAGTCTCAAAATGGGCAAGGGCAGTCCACACGCTTCCAACGACGAGGGAGTCCGACGTCCAATGGCCCATGAGGTCTTGATTGTCGATATGGGCGAGTACCGCCGTCCGCTCGGCAGCAAGCACGGCCACCGCGCCCCCAAAACGCTCAGCCACCACGGGAAGCGGGATCCACCCTTCAACTGGAGTCGCCGGCTGGCCCGCGAGCTCGCCCAATGCCCACAGCCGCGTGGGTGTGCCATCCTGGGCGCGCTTTCTCCAGATTGGGGCCAGCACTTCTATGAGACCCTGAGGAGCCAGGGCGATGATCTGTCCGGGCGCCCGCACCGTCGTTCGCAAGGCCACCTGCTCGAATGCCCGGCGTCCCACCAGAGGGACAATGGTCTCGGCCCCCTCGTCCGGATGTTCGAACACCTGTTGCTCAAACTCGTCCAGTTCCTCGATCTGGCGACGAGTGATCAGGGCTAAGAGGCTCCGCGGACTGATGGCCCGAAAGAGCTTCGGAGGTCCGCGATCGGTTTCGACGGCTGCACCTTTAGCCACCAAGCCGTGGAGTGCCTGATAGGTGTTCGCTCGAGCCAGGCTCAAGAGCTTGCTCACGCGATAGCCCGAGGATGCACCGCCGTCCAGCAAGGCAGCGTAGACCGTGCTCTCGGTTGGGGTGAATCCGAATGGGGTGAGATCGATTGTGCGAGGCATGGTAGTTGTGAATACAACTACTATACTATGCTCCGGTTGGCAACTGTACTGTCTCTGGCAACCTACACGACGTAATCGAGTTCCCAGCCGGCCAGCTGTGCCAGAAGAGCAAGCCGAAACGTGACGTCCGCCTTCCGACGCTCGAGCGTCTTGGCATCCGACTCGAGCGGCAATGCGAAGTCTGCCAAACCGGAGGCGCTCTTGGGGATGGCCCGCAAGTTTTTGGGGTTCCACACCCCGCTCTCATCGCAATCTTTGAGCAGCCGAACGAGGACGCGCTGCGCCATAGCCGACTTCTCCAACATTCCAAGGCGGATCACGAGCTCGATCCAATGCAGAGCGAACGGCAGATCCTTGGGCCGCCCCGAGCTATCGGCTTGTAGCGGATCCCCCAGCAGGTGGAAGATCGGCTTGATCACTTTGCGCCCGATCTGAATCACGTAGGTCCGGCGCCCCGCCGGCTTGGTGAGAAACGCTCCGAGCCGGTCGAGGAACCCGGCCCGCTCGCGCTGCAGATTGGGCATGTAGGCAATCATCGCGACCGAAAAGAGTGTCGGGGGATGCGCCTCCGGATGGAGAATGTTGCGCGAACCCTTGCGGACGATCGGTTTCTCCGCGAGTTCACTCCGGAGAAACTGCGAGATTGCCGTGGCGATCCGATGTGCCGAACCCCGGTTTCGCGGATCGTCCGCCTGGCCGGCCTGCGCGAGCGCCGCAGTCGCAGCCTCACGCATGAGGTCTCGCGCCCAAATCCCAAGCGCGGGATTCGCCTTTGCTGCCTTTTGGTATTCGAAGGAGAGGGCCGGGTCGGTGTCGCGTGACAGGATCCGATAGAATACGCGGTCGGTGAGTCGAAATGCACGCACGTCCCGCGGCACCCCCAGCTCGAGCAGATGGCGGTACTGAGCCACCGTTCCGACGTCTCTGATTCCCTGCGCCTTGGCGGGAGCGATTCCGAGAATGTTCGCGGCCCAGACCCCGTCGTCTTTTTGTTTCTTGAGAGTCTGAGAGACGCGTTTGTAATCCAACAGCTCCGAGCGGAGCTGCTCGATGTCGGCTTCGGTGGCGGACCCCTGCGGGAGGATCTCGGTCACCGTTCGCCACCGAATCGGTGCGCAGGCGTGGTCTCGGATCCAACCGACCGGCACGCGGTGCGTTGTTGGCAGCTCCAGCGTCAGCTCCCGTCCGCCGATATGAAGGTGGGATTCGGGCGAGAAATTACCGAGTTTCACCACAATAGGCCAGTACGACCTGTAATCTGTTTATTGACAACTAGTTGCGGGAAACCCGGCGGTTGCGGCGAACCCGCAAGAAGTCGCCCGGCCCACGGAAGGGCGATTCGGGCTTCCACATGGGGAACGCGCTGGACATGGCGAGCTCCCACGTGAGCCGGACCAGCAACCGGCCCTGCTGCCTCGCCCCGATGAAGTCGTGATCGTCCCGGAGCTCGTCGCCCGGTCGATGCCGGACCGACTGCTCGTATGCGCGGTGGAGATCGAGCCCCCAGCCCGGAGGGCGCCCGTGGTAATCGATCCCGGGGCTCAGGGCCACCACCGGAATCCCGGCCCGTGCAAAGGCAAAGACGTCGGATGCAAACAGCCGTCCCACGGCGGGAAGCGGGTCAGCCAACACCTTCAGCCCTTCGGCGGCAGCCAAACGGACAAAAGCCGAATCGACGCTGGAACCGTCGGCGCCGATCCCCATCACATCGCTCGTGATTCCGTACAGGTTTGCGCGTTCGATGCTCAAAACCGCTGCGGTGCGCTCCAGCGGGAATCGGGGTGATTCGAGATAGTGGGCGGCGCCCAGAAGCCCAGGGGTGGAGGCCGTCGTGGCGAGAAACAACACCGATCGTCTGAGTGCCCCCCGGCTTTGCACCAGGGCACGCGCCGCACCGAGCAACACCCCCACACCAGCGGCGTTGGCTTGGACTCCGTTGAGAATGCTATCAGGTCCTGCATGTTCCCGAATACCGAGGTAGTCGTAAGGCGCGGTGATCACGACCGCGTCCCCTTGGAGTTCCGCATCGCTCCCCGGGATCAGTCCGATCACGTTCGCCGAGCGTGCGTTTCGAATCCGACTCCGAATGTGCACGGCGGCATGCGCTCCAAACGCCATCGGTCGAAAGTCCGGAAGTGCTGCCCGCCGCAGCAGGGCGTCGAAATCGACACCCGCGCTCCGCAGCATTCGCGCCGTTGCTTCTCGCGTGATCCAGGCCGCAAAACGCAGTGTGGTACCACGCTCGCCAGGTGGCCGAAGCACCTCCCCGGACCACGTGTTCCGGATTGCCGACCAGGAGAACGGCGCGCGGTCGTCGTGAATGATGATGACGCCAGCTGCGCCCAGCCGGGCCGCCTGCTCCAGCTTGTAGGTCCACCAACCGTAGTAGGAGACAGCCGGGCCGTGAAATCGACTCGCGTCCGCGACACCAGGGTCGTGACCGAGCACCAGCAGCACCTTCCCCGCCAGTGGTGTTCCTTTGAAATCGTCCCAGCTCCACTCGGGAGCGAAGACCCCATATCCGGCGAATACGATCTCGCCGTCTACAGTGAGCGACGATTCGGGGCGAGCGGGCCAGGCAACGAAATCCTCGCGCGCCCGGAGCGCCATCGTCTGACGTCCGACCGCGACCACCAGCGAGGTCTGCGAGACGGAACCGATCAATTCCACCGGCTGGAGGTAGGAGTTGTTGTCGCCGCCGGGGACCAGTCCCAACGCTTGGAACTGTGCGGCCACATAGCGGGTGGCCAGGGTACCGCCATCGGTCGCCGGCGCTCGACCGCGAAGGAGTTCATCGGCGAGGAATCTGGTGTGGGCCTCGATCGCGTCACTGCGAACCGACTCCAGAATCGCTGCGGGAATGGGCGCAGCAGCACCAGAGTCACGTTGTGCTACTGCCGGGGCGGCGTGAAACAGTGCCGCAAGCACGACCACACTCGCGTCCGGCCGCACGCTAGCGCCTCTCTCGGGGAATGCACCGAACGCGAAGGATAGTCCCGGGATGTCCCGCAATCGCCTCGCTCGTCAAGACCAGCGATTCCTCGTCCAGAAAATCGACGCCCTCCCCCTGCGGCTCGCGGTACCCGATCCAGCACGGTCGCCCGTCCGGATGGTAGGATCCGTCGGGTCGCCGGCCGTAAAAGAAGAGTTCCGTGTAGGTCCGAATGACAAATCGGTTGCCGCTCGGCGATATGGCCGCCCCGGTGACCACTTGACCGATCCGGCGCACGGGCGCGATGTCGAGCGTTCCAACCGGAACGGCTGTCGTCCCACCTGCAAGCCGCTCGTCGGGACGAATGCAGAAAACCCTGATGGGTCCGGAACGTCCCTTCGTCACGAGGTAGATCTCGCCCTGTGGCGTGACGCCGATGGCCTCGACGTCGTGTGCGCGGTCCGGAAACCGAACCCGGAGCATGCGGGCGGACAGTCGCTCGGGTCTCCCAGTCCGGCGGGCTGGTGGTGGTGGCTCCGGCAGGATGTACAACGCAACCTCGCGCCGATCCTCGAGATTATCGCCCGTGTCGGCTACGTAGAGGCAGGGAGCGTCTTGGTCGGGGCAGGGGCCTTGCGCCATGTCCTCCCAGTCCACGGGATCCACTTCGTCCAGGCGGTATCGGCCGAGCCCCACACCCTGGAGGTTAGTTGCGTAGATGTTGGCATCGTCGCCGGAATCGTTGTGTGTCCACAACAGCCCGGGATATTGCCGGCTGGCTACGACCCCCGAGCTCTCGGCGATCCCTCGGCTCGCGAACGTCGCCGCGCTCTCGACGACCAGGGAGTCGTAGCCTTGGGCTCCGAGAGGGTGGATGGCGAGGACCATCAGGGTCCCCACCACTCCCCATGAATGCCGGGAATGGGACCTCGACGATGACATAGGCGTCCAATTGTACCGGGTGCTTGCCCCTCGGTAAAGGAACCGCGATGTTTCTCGGCGATGATTGCGTCACTGCTCAATCGACCGCTCGAAAAACGACCCGACCGTGTGCGCCTCTCAGGGCGCATTCTCTTCCTCGTGGACGATGCCGAGCTCATGCGCCGCCAGCTTGAGGGCGAGGACCTCGATTGGCCGGTCGCCGCCCCCCTGCGCGACGACATCTCGACGGACGAGATCACGCCTGCCTACATCTGCTACTACTACGACGACACGCTTGGCGACTTCCCATACTTGGGTTTGAAAGCCGGCGACGATTTTCCCATCACCCGGGGGAGTGTGCGTCACGGAGCGTTCGTGTGTTCCGTGGCTGGCAAGCGGCGCGGGAAGGGCTCCTCGCGCGAACAGTCTCCATACGCCGAGATGCGCGCAGGGATACGTCTCGTCATCGGGGAAAGTATCGAGCGCATTTATCGAGAAAATTGCCAGAATCTGGGTATTCTCACCAGCACGGACTTCGCCCTCATTCAGCGACTTCGGGCCGGCGAGGAGATTCCACTCCGCGAGTTCACCGAGCGCGAAGGTGAGATCACGCGGGGAATCATTGAGTACGGCGGTCTCTTCCAGTACAACGTGGGTCGTGTTCAAGGAAGAATCCGCGTCCCCACGATTTCCACGCCGAAGCGTCCGATGACCTTGGCCGAAAAGATCATTGCACGACATTGGGTAACCGATCTCGCCCGTGATCAGGTTGGCGTGCCCTACGTGCAAACGGGAGACGAGGGCTTCGTTCGCACGGACATCCGATTCAGCCATGAATACGTAACGCCGATGGCCGCCATTTTCTGGCAGGACAACGTCGGTGAGCACGAGCCAGTGGTCGATGCAAGTTCGGTCTTCTTTTTCCGAGATCACCTCACGTATCTCGAGCTGGCGATGACCGACGAGCGAAAGGCCCAAGGCCTCCTCGACGTGGCACTCGAGCTGAAGACCAAGCAGGAAGAGTTCGCAGCCCAGCAGGGCATCACTCTCTACGGCGAGCTTCCCCGCCTCGGACCCCACATGATGGTGCGCGGATCGGAGGCGATCTGTCACTCCAAGATCCTCGAGCAACACGCCCTACCGGGACACCTCATCATCGGGAGCGACTCCCACACTCCGCATGCTGGTGCCATTGGAAGTGTGGCCTTCGGTGTGGGGACCACAGCCATTTTCAATTCGTGGCTGACGAAAGACGTTCGAATCAAAGTGCCGCCATCGGTGCTCGTTCGGATCCGCGGGGAGCGTCCGGAGAACGTGACGGCCAAGGACTTCATGTTGCAGATCCTGCGCGACCCGTACGTGAAGAACGGGCGCGCCATTGGGAAAATCGTCGAGTATGCGGGCCAAGCGGTCGAGCAACTCTCGATCGACGAGCGTGCCACGATGACGAACATGGCCGCCGAGGTCGGTGCATTCACCGGCATCGTCAAACCGGATGCCAAGGCCGTGGAGTTTCTGGCGCGAGAGCGTGGCATGGAGCGCGCAGCCGCCGAGGCCATGCTCGACGGACTGTTCTCCGATCCAGACGCCGAGTACGAGAAGATCATCGAGGTCGACGCAGCAGCCCTACGCCCGATGGTCGCGCTTCCCGGTGATCCAGGGAACGGGTTGTTCATCGAAGAACTCGGCGATCCCGTCAAGATCGACATCGCCTATGCCGGTTCGTGCACCGCCGGCAAGAAGTCCGACATGGATATGTACGCGCGCGTGTTTCGCGATGCATTGGACCGGAATGAGCGGGTTCATCCAGACGTGCGGTGCTACATCCAGTGCGGTTCGCAGGAAGTGAAACGGTATTGCGAAGACCAAGGCTATCTGGAGGTGTTCCAGCAGGTCGGTGCCGAATTCATCGAGCCGTCGTGCGGCGCGTGCATCAATGCTGGGCCTGGCGTATCCTACGATCGAGAAACGGTGACGATCAGCGCCATTAATCGGAACTTCCCGGGCCGCTCAGGTCCCGGTCAGCTCTACCTGGCCAGTCCGTTTACCACGGCGGCGAGTGCCATCGCTGGCTACATCACCATCTGGGAGGGCACGGCAATCGCCACGCCGGCGTAGCGGTCAACGAAACGGCTCGCCGAAAGCTCCCGTTGAGATGTTGACGCCGGCAACCGGTGGATTGCGACGAAAGGCTGCGGCCGGATAGACCCCCCGAGCATTCCATAACACCCACTCCTGGATCCCTGCGTCCTCCGCGGCCGCGATCTGTGCGCGCACTTCCGCCGCCGTGTAGCGCGGGCGTCCAAGCGTAAACGCTTGGAGGAACGGGCGAATACGGCCCGGGCGCTCCAGCCTGGCCGTCCGCTGAATTCCGTCCTCGAGCGCGCGGCGCACGACACTGTAAGGCTGTGAGTTGGGGTGACGCAGGCCGTAGGTCCCGCGCCGATAGTGACTGGGGTAGATCATAGGGAGCACGACGTCCGCGATCGTGATCAAGTCCTCCCAGTACTGACCGATGCCCAACCCACCCTCGGAACTCGTGGTCAGACCGAAGACATCGATGGTGAACGGTACACCGAGCGGCTTGACGCGATCCCGTAATAGCTCGAGGTGGCGCGCGAGTGATGCGCGCTGACTCTCGTCGCCACGCTGCGCAGCATACACCGCTCGCTTCAGGCGATGTGGAGGTTCGTCGGGGAATCGCACGTAATCGAATTGGATTTCGGCGAAGCCGTAACGCACGGCCTCCTGAGCGAGCTCGGCGGCGTAGATCCACACCGAATCGTTGTGGGCATCCACCCACGGTTTTCCCAAACCATCGTGCCAAAGCCCGCCCTGCACATCGCGAATCGCCCAGTGCGGTTTCTGCTGCGCTAAGAGGGGATCGCGAGCCACGACGATTCGGGCGATGGCGTGTATCCCGTGCGCGCGGAGGCGTGCGAGTCGGCGCGCCGTGTCGGGGGCACGGACTTCCGCGTTCGCCCCAATCTCAATCGCGGTTCGAACGGTGGACGGAAAAGTCACGTATCCCGTCGCGTCCTTCGCGTCGATGACGAACGCATTGACCTCGGTCGTGTCGGCGAGGCGGATGAGCTTGTCGAGCCGGGACGAGCCAAATAACCACGCGTTCAGATAGATGCCCCGCACCACCTGCGGCGGCGGATCGGTTGGTGGTGCTGGCTGACGGAGGGGATCGGACACTCGCGGTTCAATCGCCGCGAGATAGTTGGGTGCGGTGTGATCGTGGTGCAGCGGCGCCAGGTGAGCCGGGCGTCCCAGCTCCTGTGTCAGGCCGGGGCCCGCGACGCACGCGACGCCGAGAAACGCCGCGCCAATCCCGACGCGCCAACGCATGATCGACGTGGCCTACTGCGGATCGTCGATTCGGTGCAGCTCCACGCGTCGGTTCTGTGCACGACCGTCCCGAGTCTGGTTGGTGGCAATCGGGCGCTCCGGGCCGTAACCCTTGGCTTGCATCCGGGAGTATGCCACGCCCCGCTGTGCGAGGTATGCCACCACGGCCTGTGCACGTGCTTGCGAGAGCCGCATGTTGAGGGCGCGTGACCCGGTTGCATCAGTGTGTCCGGAGACCTCGATACGGACGTCCGGGTAGGCCAAGAGCGACTTGGCCACTTCATCGAGAACAGCGTGCGATTCGGGCGTGAGACGAGACTTGCCAGTCTCGAAATTCACACCTTGGAGAACGAGCGGTTGGGCGCGCCCTTTCTCCTCGCGGAAAAGGACCGGGCAGCCGATGGCGTCGACCTCGGTACCAGCCGGCGTTCCCGCACAGCGATCGATACCGTCGTATACACCGTCACCGTCGGAGTCTCTGGGACATCCCTCCGCGTCCACCTCGGCATTTGCCGGAGTGTCGGCGCACCGATCGAGCCCGTCGAAGACGCCGTCACCGTCGGTGTCCCGAGGACAACCATTCTCGTCCACCGCCGCCCCGACGGGTGAGTCAGGACAGATGTCGATGCCGTCCAGCACGCCGTCGGTGTCGGTGTCCCTGGGACAACCAAGCGGGTCGACGACCGCGCCCAACGGAGTGTCCGGGCAGGAATCCAAACCGTCGAACACGCCGTCGCTATCGCTGTCGATGGGACATCCCTGCTCATCCACACGGGCACCGGCGGGAGTCTCGGGGCAGCGATCGCGCTTGTCGGGGACGAGATCCCCATCCGTGTCTCTCGGAGTGCCGCCGAAGGCGAAGATCGAGATCCCGGCGGCGCCACCAAAGTTCACAACCCGGTCGTCGCCGAGTTGGAGCGCCGAGCTGGGGTAGTATGCCGCCCGACCCTCGAGCCGCAGCGCGACGCGGCTCCCGAAGTGCAGCCGATCACCCAGGATGACGTGTCCACCGTTGTCGTCGGCCTCGAGGCCGCCTCGGTAGAAGAGACGCTCGTAGCCAGCTCCCACGTAGAGGCTGTTCCAGCTGGCGAGCCGCAAGTGACCAAGCAGCGTACCGCCCACGCGAGCGACGTCCACCTGCGTTCCCACGCCGGTCATCTCGGTTTGCGTAAAATCCCCATTGGCTTCGATGGAGAGGCCCGGAACGAAGAACAGCCCGAGTCGGCCTCCCGCTCCCATGCGGGAGTCGAGGACGAGACTCTGGGCATCGTACCGCGTGAACGTCCCATAGGTGCCCAATTCCACCCTGGGCGACCCGCCGTTTTGGGCGGCAGCGGGAAAACTCGTGAGGCTGAGCAGCAGCGCGAGGCCGCCGAGCGTGCGGCACGGTGTCCGAGATTCTGGCATGAAAAGAAGTTTGCGGACCGGCGGGGGTCGGGCTATGTCGTTCGTGGTAAATAGGTTGTGATATTTCTCACGTCTTCGTGCCTCCGACGAGTCGGCCGCTCTCCGTCAACTGGTCTGCCAGCGTGCGCAGCTCGGTCGCTCCCTGGTGGAGCTCGGCGATGGAACGAAGCTGCTCGGCCGCCGCTCCGGCCCCGCCCGCCGCCTCGGCAGCAGACTGGGCGGCGGCCGTCTGTGCGTCCGCAAGGATGGCTTTGGCGCGCTCCGCGAGCTCCCGATTCCGCCGCGGCACCTGGACCAGTCGCTCGCCCGTGTCCTTCGCAGCGTCCGCCGTGGTGACGATGCCCGTGAGCTGATCACTCCACCGACTGGCCGAACCACTCAGCTCCCCGAGCTGGCGGCCCAAATCCTCCAACACTCGGGCCGCCCGGTCGATGACGCGGCGCGTCTCCTGAGCGTTGCGTCCCATGCTTCGGGCGGCGTGCCCGCTCTGCTCGGCGAGCTTGCGGACTTCCTCGGCGACGACGGCGAATCCCTTGCCCTGTATGCCAGTCCGCGCGGCCTCGATGGTTGCGTTCAGTGCCAGCATGTTGGTTTGGTTGGCGATCCCGGCGATCGCTTCAGCAAAGCGCTCCACCTCACTGGCAGCGTCTCGCAGCCGGCCGACCTCGGCCGACCCGGCGGCGATGGTGGTCGTCAAATGCTGGAGCTCCGAGGCCGTTCGGTTGCTTGCTTCCTGCACATCCACCGCCGCCCGCGCCATCGTGTGACTGGTGGCCTGTGTCTCCGTCGCTGCCTGCATCATCTCGTCGATTCCCCCCGCCAGACGCGCCAGCGCGTCCACCGCCTCTTCCACGCGACCAGCCGCGCGTCTTGCCTCTCCCTGCGCGCTCGACGAGGCAGATGCGACAGACTCAGCCATGGTTCGGAGGGCTTCGCTCGCGGCAGTGAGTCGCACCACATAGGCAGCCGTCTGGGTGGAGGACCGGTCAATCGGTTGCAGGAGTGATGTGAGGACGATCGAAAGCGCGAGTTGCGGCGCCAAGAGGTTGAGCAACTGCCCGTCTGCCTCGCGATACATTGTGGGATCCGAATGTCGGACGCTCCACATTCCCACGAGCTGGCCGGCGTGATACAAGGGAATGAGTACCTCGGCTCCGGGTGTCTCTCCCTCCGGAAGCACGATGTTTGCTTTGCGGAAGACGTTGGACACCAGGGGCTGTCCCCGACGAACCGCCTCGCCTGTCAACCCGGACCGGGCATCGAAGCGCAACTGTTCCGCGGTTGCGGTATCCGCGAGCAATATCAGCTCTTCCGAACCCGTTTCGTAGCGGGCGAAGCCCATGTTCTCCCACGATACGAGATGGCGCGTGACCTCTTGAATCCGATGGAAGCTTCGCTCGATGCTGACCTCGGCGGCCACAGTCCCCGCGAGACCCTGCACCAGTCGTAGCTCGTCCGCCCGGACGGCCGTGCGAATGATCCAGTAGAGCAGCGCCCCCGCCGCGAGGAGGAGCACGGCCAAGAGGCCTGCCTCCAAGGGCGGCGGCGACTCGTGGAGCAACGCGCTCCATCCGAGGGCGAGTGCGAGACCGGAAAACGTGACCACCGCCTCCCAGCGGAGCGTCAGCTTGGCGTCCACCCACGCCACGCTCCCGCTCAGGGCCAATTCGAAGTAGAACGTGGCGTTGGCCACCAGCGGCAACACCAGCAGGAGCACGATGAGGGGGAAGAGGTTGTCGATAGTGAGCGCACCTGGGCCAACGACCCCGTTCAGACTGCTATAGAGGAGACCGGACAGGCCGGCGGCCACGGCGATGTGGGCCGTCGTGGCAATCCCCACCCATGCCCGCCTGCGGAAGGCCAGATCGCCCAGGGGGACCCCGACGGCCGCCACGATGACGCCGAACTCCCACCCCTGCAGCAACATCGCCACGAGCACGACGGCAAGAATGAAGGACGCAAACCCGCGTCCGGGGAGCGGGATGCCCAGTGGTCGTGACAGCGCTGCCGCGGCCCCCAACAGGACGAACTGGAGGGCCGCCGCGCCAACCCGCATCTCCGGGCGGGTGGCAAGCGCCACGACGGCCAGCATCACGAACAATGCACCGGCACCGTACACCAGCGTGCGGAGGGCGGTGATGCCTGCGGTGGATGGACGAGTCACGGTGCGCGGCGAACCGTAGGCTAAAGGCGTGCCAATCTTGGGGGCGGAAGCGCGAATGAGCAAGCCGTCTGCCGGCACCCCCTGCGTGGCGTGGCCGGTGGTCGCGAGCCGATTACTTTACAGGGTTACTGCTTTGGAACGGTGCTTTCGCTTTTGGAGACCGAGGCGTGAAGGTCACGATCCAGTATTGCGTGGTTTGAAACTACGAACCCCGGGCCGCCAGTTTGGCGGCCGACATCCGCGCGCGTTATCCGACTGCCGACGTTCGCCTCGTCGAAGCGTCCGGCGGCCTCTTCGAGGTCGCTGTGGACGGTGACCTCGTCTTTTCCAAACAGGCGCTCGGACGCCACGCGGAGCCAGGCGAGGTGGTTGGGCTGATCGAGGGCAAGCTGGGATAGGGGCGAACAATGCGAATCGCGATCTGCACCGGTGGAGGAGACGCCCCAGGCCTCAACGCCGTCATCCGCTCAGCCGTCTTGAGTGCGGTGCACCGCGGTTGGACGGTGCTCGGTGTGCGGCGAGGCTTTGGCGGCCTCTTGGGAGATGCCCGCATCGTGCCGCTCGACCGCGAGACGGTACGTGGCATCACCCATCTCGGGGGCACGATCCTGGGCACTACCAACCGGGGGAATCCGTTCCGTTGGCCCATGCTCCAAACGGATGGCACGTGGGCCGAGAAGGACCGGTCGGACGAGTTGGTGGCGTCGTTCAAGGATCTCGAGCTCGATGCGCTGATCGCCGTGGGCGGTGACGGCACGCTGGCGATCGCGCTGGATCTCTGGAAGAAGGGTGTTCCCATCGTCGGTGTGCCCAAGACGATCGACAACGATGTTGGCGGTACTGTCCAGACTTTCGGCTTCGATACGGCCGTGCAGACGGCGACCGAAGCGATCGACAAAGTGCATCCGTCGGCCGAGAGTCACGAGCGTGTGCTCGTGATCGAAGTCATGGGTCGAGATGCTGGATGGATCGCGTTGGCGTCCGGCCTTGCCGGAACGGCGGACGTGATCCTGATCCCCGAGATTCCTTTCAGCTTCGCGCGCGTGTGCGAGAAGGTTCGTTCGCGGGAAGCCGAAGGGAGACACTTCAGCGTGGTGGTCGTGGCGGAAGGGGCGTTCCCCAAGGAGGGCGCGAAGACCGTCAAAACGGCTTCGGCACCTGGTAGCGCCGCGCGGCTCGGCGGCATCGGTGAACGGGTGGCGGAACAAATCTCGCGGCACACGGGGAAAGAAACGCGTACGTTGACCCTCGGACACCTCCAGCGAGGCGGATTCCCAACCACGTTCGACCGCCTCCTGGCTCTCCGTTTTGGAGCCGCCGCCGTCCGAGCGGTTGCCGACGGCCGTTTTGGATACATGGTCGCTCTCGATCCCCCCGAGGTAACGCTGGTGAAAATGGTGGACGCGCTCCGCGGTCCTCGTGGGGTTCCGCTCGACTCCGACGTCATTGCCACTGCGCGCGAGCTGGGCGTCTGTCTCGGCGACTGACAACCTCCGGCGGGCGCTTGTGTCCCGCGCCGCAATCTGATTCTCGATGAGTCCCCATCATCACATCCGGGACCACTATCTCCCGCCTGATCCGGAGGCGTTCCGCCGCGCGGAGCCAGAGACCGGCCGAGTGCTCGTGATCGCGCCAACTCGTGCTGCCTGCGAGACCATTGAACTCGCTCTCCAACTCCAGGTCGAGACGTTGCTGGCTCGTGAGCACGGCGATGAGATGAGGGCCTTGGCTGCGAGAGGCCTGGGGTTCGGGATCGTGGCGGCAACAGGCACCGGCAAGACGCTGGGTGTGCGCATCATTGCCGAGGAGATCCTCAGAGCTCCTCTGCGAGTCGGCGTCGTGAATCGCGAGCGCGAGGCGACGCCGGAAACACCCACGTGGAACGTCGTCATCGTGACCACCGGGATCGCCCGGCGATGGTTCCAGGACGACCTCATCGACCCCCACGACACGATTGTGGTGGATGAGATCCACCAAACGTCGGCGGAATTGGAACTTTGCCTTGCCCTCGGCAAGCGCTTGGGTTGCCGATTCATCTGGCTCTCCGCAACGGTGGATCCATCGTTTTACGCTCGGTATCTCGAGTCCGCCGAGGTGCTGGAGACCACGGCGTTCGATCCGCGGCTCGCCGCCCGCGTGGAGACGCGGATGCAACGACCGCTCGAGTTTCTGGACCGTCGGTTCGTGCAGCGAGCCGTCCGTGAAGGCCGGGGCGTCGCTGTGTTTCTCCCGACGCGAGCCGAGGTGGAACAGATTGCCACGCTCCTCGGAGACGAATGGCCTCGTCTCAATACCTCCTTCTACCACGGGGGCGAGCCCATCCGCGTCATCCGTCCGTTTCTCGACGGAACCGCGAAGAAGCCGTTCATGCTCGCCATGACACAAGCCGGCCAGTCGGCGCTCAACATCCACGGGCTGGATACCGTCGTGATCTACGACGCGCGGTACGGCAACGTCATCGACCGCGGCCGCAATGTGTTAACCCGGCTGTATCTCGGACCCAACGAGATCCTCCAAATGGCCGGTCGGGTCCATGGGCGGGTCCCCAATGGTGAGGTGTACATCCTGACCGATCGTGACATCGAGTTCGCCACGCTCCGACCCGTCCCGCCGGAGTTCCAGCTCGCCGGCGACTCGGAACGAGTGGCGCTCACCGCCGGCGCGCTGGGCATAGATCTCACCCAGCTCGAGCTCCCCATCCCGCTCGATCGACGCGCGTACTCCGAAGCCGTGGGAAAGCTGACCGTCAGAGGCATACTGGCCGGGACTCGCCTCACCCGATACGGCCGCGACGTGGAGGCGATGCCGGTGGACAGACCCTGGGCCGAGATGCTCGTGCACGCCGATGACGAATTGGTCCCATTCGTTGCGGTCTCGGCAAATATCGACTCGCTGCATCGGATGACCCGTGAAGAGAGCGATCTCGGAGGGCTCATCGTGTATGGCAGCGATCATCTCACGGCCTACAACATCTACGCGGAGGCGGTGAACACGCACGGGTACCTCGGTGAGGTCTACGGGCTCCCACGACATCTGTTTCCGGATGAAGTCGACGACTGGGCAATGCGTCGCGGCGTCCTCGTGAAGGCCATCGAAGACATTGCTTTGGGGATGGCTTCAGTGTATCGGACGATGGAGATCGCGCTTCCAGCTAAGCTTCCCCGCGCAACTAATGCGACGCTCCAACGATTCGGCGATCTCGTGGCGCGGATCATGCCGTTTGATCTCGTCATCGAGGGTGAGACCGCGACTGGCGACCGCGTGCGATTGTCGGATTCCTCCGTCTGTCACGCCGGTGGAGCCATCGCGGGCACATTGCGGTATTTCGCGGACAAGTTCGGGGTGCCGCGGGGCGTGATCGAAGGGACGACCGTTCCCTTCAAGCTCATTCGCAAGTACGCGACCCTTGGCCCCCCCGAGGTGGAATACCGAGCTGGACGGCGGAGATCGGGACTCGTGGTGGCTCGCGCCACGAGCTACGCGGGCTTCGTGCTGGACCGGGTGCGCAAACCGCTGGAGGGTCCCTTTCCCCCGGACCTCGTGGACGCGGCGCGCGCGGCGATCGTGGAAGCACTGTTGACCGGGTCCACCGCGCATGCCGATCAGCATGCGGTGGTTCGCGTCGCGGACCGTCTCGACGAATACTGGCGACGCTCGGGCGGCGCACTGCACAACGCCCGGCGCGATCGGGTCCGGGATGCCCTCCACGGGCAGCTCGAGCGCGCAGGGAGTTGGGAAGACTTTCTCGAGACGCGGGTACGGTTGGAGCTGGACGACTTCGTGTCCGCCGAACAGCGGGCTTCGCTCGACGCCTTGCCCAGCTCAGCTCCAGTGCTTGGGGATCGCGTGCCAGTGACGTATGAGATCGAGGGCGGGGTGGGGATCGCACGGCTGAGGCTGCGAGAGGGCCAGGCACGTCGGCTCCGGCACCGAGATCTTCCGCAGATCGAGCGTCCACTACGGCTCTCGGTCTACAGAGGCCGGCGGGAGGTGGCCCGGGCGTCCTCGCTGGACGAATTGGATCGCATGCTGCGGCGCCTTCCCCAAAGAGAACGACGCAGCCGGCGGGGCCGGCGGCGCTAGCCGGAAGGGCCCCCCAAAGACAGTACCCCGAGCCAAGCCGCGGCATACGCTTCCTCCAACACCTTCCCATCCACCCCGCTCACGAGCTGTAATCCCAACCCCTCGACAGTTGCGGCGAGTAGCCACCCGAGATCCCCGACTGGCACGGCCGGCTCGAGCTTCAAGTCTCGGAGCAGTCGGATAGCCGCTTCGCCGAGCGCCCGGCTGTACCGAGTCACGGCCTTTTTGGCTGTCTGTTCAGTCAAAACACCAGATCCCACGAGTGATGTCCAGGCCCGAACCGTGCCATCCTGGGCCTCTCGAGTCAGCAACGTCCAGCTTTTGGCAATGGCCTCGTTCGCGGAGGGCGTACGGAAAGCTTCACGCCAATCGCGCTCCCGCTGCTCGGCGAGGCGATCGGCCACCGCTTCCAGCAGTGCCTTCTTGTTCTTCAGGTGGTAATGGATCAGTCCCTTCGCGCATCCCGCTTCCTTGGCTACGGCATCAATCGTCAGGGCAGGGGCCCCGCGGCGTTGGATCACGGCCTGCGCGGCGTCCAGGATCCCCTCTTTCGAAGTGCTGCTTCTCGTGCCCACGCCACAGCTCCTGGTTGTCCGGACGACCAATATAGGATCGTGGATCGGCCAAGGACAACCACGGGACTAATGGCCGATCGTTCAGTCAATGCAACGCGAGCTTCGAGTCGACTGAGGAATCCTGGACGAAGAGGTGAAACCTTTTGCGCTTTGAAGCGTAAGCGAACATAAGCACTGCTTCGGGGAGATCGCTTCCAACCGTGCTTCCTACCACGTTCACTCCACTCGTGCGAGCAATCCTGGACCCCCTGGGCGAGGGAGTGGTCGTGTTCGATCAGGGTGGCAATCTCGTGTACGCCAATGAGTCGGGCCGCCACGCCATCGAACGTCTTGGCGCAACCGGGAGAGACAGGGACTCGGAGCTTCGTTCACTTCTGCTCCGCCATGGTGCCCGAGTGGCCCCTCTGCGGATCGGCGACGCCACCCTCGGAGAAGCGGCGTACCTCCCGGAGCCAGATCCCCCCCACGGGACTCTCGCGGAGCGAGAACGACAAGCCATCTTCACGACCCTCGAAGCCACGGGCTGGAAGCTCACTGAGAGCGCGCGGCGACTCGGCATTTCTCGCACGACGCTCTGGCGGCGCCTCAAGACCTACGGGTTGTCCCGCGAGAACTCGCGGCCGTGGTCGGGCAACTCCTAGTCGCTGCAGCGCTCGTTAGCGTCCCCCAGCAGGTCGATGCCTCGGCCTTCAGCGACCCGAGCACGGCAGTACTCTTCGCGCGGGCTCGGGTTCGGCACATTCGCCAGGATTCGCTCGTTCGCGACTACCGCGCCCGCATCCACACCCGGATCGAGGCAACCGTTGGCAGGAGTCGTTTTGGCCGCCTGACCAGTCTCTTTGTTCATGAGACCGAGGCCACGGTGGCCTGGCAAACGCCCAACGACCTCCGAGTCGAAATCCTCGGCGCCCGCACGGCGTTACCGGCTCTACGCATGATCGGGCGGATCAATCGGAAGATCGAAGGTGAGCTGGATCAGGAGTCGCGTGGCCTCGGTTCGGAGGCGCTTCTCGACCGGCCGTGGTTCGTTCCACGCGCGCTCGGGGACAGCGTCCGTCTCCTCGGCGTGCCGAGCACGGCCGCGCTCCACCCCCTCGCTCCAGATGCCGAGTCGATCTATCGCTATGCCATTCGCGATACGCTGACGTTGCGTCTCCCGAGCCAAGTGGTGCGCGCCGTGCGCATGCGGGTGGAACCCAGAGTGCTTGGACCGTCCATGATCGCGGGGGACATGTGGCTGGACGCCGAGACCGCAGATGTGGTCCGTCTCATGGTGGTCTTCATCGGCGAGTATCTCTGGGAGGAGCCGAAGCGTCCTACAGCAGAGGACAGCACGAGGGCCCGAAACGCTAACAAGTGGGCGAGTCGGTTCATCACCACGGACGCCGATATCGAGTATGCACTGGTCCACCAGCAGTATTGGATGCCGAGGCGCCAGGTGCTGCTTCAGACCGTCACGGTGCCGTGGTTCGCCGACATGACGGTTCCGGTTCGCGCCATCA
Organism: Gemmatimonadales bacterium; assembly: GCA_041615815.1. Taxonomy (GTDB): domain Bacteria; phylum Gemmatimonadota; class Gemmatimonadetes; order Gemmatimonadales; family GWC2-71-9; genus JBDHDH01. Next base: position 51,800 of record JBFJCP010000023.1, read on the forward strand.
CCATCTTTGATGCGTACCGCATCAACACCGACACCGTACTGACGTTTGCCCTGGACGCTCCGAGTGATCCACGGGGGACCGAGCTCAGGGTCAAGTCGCGCAATGCCAAAGAGGGCGATCGGGGGAATGATGAGGATCGCCGGCAGCATGGGTATTTGCGAGGGGGGGTGTGGGACAATGGACGTTGGGAAGTGAACGTTCCACCCGAGGATTCGCTAGCCCGTCACGAGTGGGAACGAGAGTTCCGCATCGACCTGGACGATGAGGAGGAAGCGCAACTCCGGGAATCGATCGCCGCGCTCGCTCGACTCGAGGAGGATTTGCCAGCACAGTGGGTTGGTCACCAACGGCTGGCGCTTGCCTGGGAGCGATTTTCCGATCTCTTCCGCTTCAACCGGGTGCAGGGTCCATCGCTCGGTGTGGGCTACCAGCTTCGGCCCGGCCCCGCGTTCACGACGCTGCACGTGACGGCCCGTTTCGGACTCGCGGATCAACGGCCCACGGGTTCGCTCACCTGGCGGCGCGATGGCCCGGGCGGCCGGCTCGATCTCAGCGTGTACCGGGTGGTCCAGGACGCGGAGCCATGGACCAACGGGCAAGGGTTCGGGAACTCCCTGAACGCGTTAGTCACCGGTCACGATGATGCGGACTACTTGCTGGCCTTCGGGGGCGGACTGTCCCACACGTGGCACTCGGGTCTTCTGCGGGACGTGGAGGTCGGTCTCTTTGGCGAGCGCCAGCGAAGCATGGCTGTGGAGGCGGGCTCGATCTTCGCGGACCTCGTGGGAGACGGGGATTTTCAACCCAACCCACCCGTGATCGAGGGGGACTTCTTCCGCGCCGCCGTTCGTCACGTTCGTGAGCTCGGTCCGGTCGAATGGCGTCAGGGAGCGGAAACGCTGCTTGGCGAGGATCGGGGAAGCGTCCGTCTGTGGACCGGGCTGCGCGTGCCGTTCGCCATCGCGTCCCGCACCGGGACACTGACGTTGCGAGGCGGTCTCACCCGGGGAGATGCGCTGTCACAGATGCTGGTGCGAGTGGGTGGCACCGAGACCGTGCGGGGCTACACCTATGGAACCAGAGTTGGTCGGGAGTTCTGGTCCGCGCAGCTCGACATCGGATTGAGCTCGAGTCCCTACTTGGCCCCGGTGGCCTTCGTCGATGTGGGTGACACGTTTACTGGGGACCCCTTGGTCGGTATCGGTGCCGGTCTTTCGATTCTTCATGGCCTGGTGCGCCTCAACCTGGCCAAAGGCCTGAATCCGGGTACGGACGTGCGCTTCGATCTGTTCTTCAACGCACCGCGTTAACAGGCCCTGCGGCGCCGGTATAGCGCCATCGGGCAGGCCCACCTACGTTTCCTCACCCATGCAGCCTCGCCCCTTCGTCATCGACGAGTATGTGCGGTGGTCCGACGTCGACTTCGCCGGGATCATCTTTTACGGCTCCTACGTGCGCTTCTTTGAGATCGCCGAGACCGAGCTCTTTCGTACCGCCGGTCTTCCGTATGGTGAGGTCTTCGACCGTTTCGATATCTGGCTCCCCCGGGTGCACTTCGGCTGCGATTTCAAGTATCCGGCGCGGCTGGACGACCACCTGCGCGTGAGCGCCTATTTCACCGAGTTTGGCACCAGTTCGATCCGCATCAATTTCGACGTGGTGCATCTGGGCTCACGGCGCCTTGCAGCTGTGGGCGAAGAAGTGCTCGTGTGCACCGATCGCGATTCGCTGCGGCCCCGGGCGTTACCCCCAGAGCTCCGACGGCAGCTCGAGCCGTTCGCGCTGACCGCCACCGAGGCGCGCGCTCACCTCGGACTCGGAAAGACGGGATCCAGTCCATGACCACCCGCTCCGTCCTGGTGTGCTTTCTCCTGACGGCCGCGTGCGAGGGCAATCAGGGCGATGCTTCCATCGATCCCGACTCGGTGGTGTCCGAAGAGCCAGCCATGACGGCCAACCCCACTGAGCTTCCACCTATGCCGGAATATCCGTCCGCACGTCGGGGTCATCTGGTGGTCGTCACCGCCGGCGGAACCGATACGATTCAGGGGAACTGGCCGGCGAGCGCCCAAGTCTGCCAAGAGCCCCCGGCGCTTCTGGTGAGGGCTGAGAGTCCGGACGTTGGGTTCGTGGTTCTGTTGCATAGGACGGCAGAGGATACGATACCACGCGTCTATCGCGTGGCGGCGACGGACAGTGGATTCCCGATCCCCCCAGCAGCCCAAGTGGGAGTTCAGCAGGTGACGGAGCGAGGGGTCTCCGGCTTCCGGGGTGTGTTTGGTACCGTCGAGCTGGAAGCGCTCGAACCACGCGCCGCCGGTCGCATCGCCGTAACACTCCGCGAGCTCGAATCGAGTGAAAGCAGGCAGTTCGCTGCGGTGTTCGCGGAACTCCCCGTGCAACCGGCGCGCCCCGAAGATTGTGAGACACTCCGCGGTGGGGCGCCTGACGAGGAGCCGGATTCCTCGGCGTCGCCGATCGGGGGGCAGTCCCTCGAATAGACAATCGATTACATTGCGAACGATGACCGACACATACTTTCGGAGAGGTTTCGGCCTCAAAGGTGAGGTGGCCGAGGATCTCACGGCGGACTATCACAGTCAACTGGTGGATCGGATCCGCGCTGAGGGCGGTATGTTATCCGTCGAAGGCTTCGCCATCCTTGTTGCGAAGGAGTTTGGTTTCTGCTACGGCGTCGACCGTGCGGTAGAGTATGCGTACCAAACGCGGGCCAAGTTCCCTGACCGTCAGATCTACCTCGTGGGCGAGATCATCCATAATCCCCATGTGAACACCAAGATGGAGGTCATGGGGATCACCATTCTCCGACCTGAAAGCGACGGCGCGTTCGATTATTCTCACATCACGGAGGACGATGTCGTGGTTCTGCCGGCGTTCGGGGTTCGGCGCGAGGACTTCGAGCAGTTACGGAAGGTGGGCTGTCTCGTGGTAGACACGACCTGCGGGTCGGTGCTCAACGTGTGGAAGCGGGTGGACCGATACGCAAGAGAGGGTTTCACGGCCGTGGTGCACGGAAAGCACTATCACGAGGAGACCAAGGCGACGGTGAGCCAGGTATCGAAGTACCCTGGTGGCAAGTATATGATCGTGCGGGACATGGCGGAGGCCGAGTTATTGTGTGGGTTTCTCGAAAACCGGCTCGAATCTTCGACTATGCGAGAAACGTTTGGTTACAAGGCATCTCCCGGTTTCGATTTCTCGGCCGATCTCGAACGCATCGGTGTCGCAAATCAGACCACCATGCTCGCCGGCGAGTCGCTCGCCATCGCGCGACGCATTGGAGAGTCTCTGGCCCGACGCTACGGTGCCGAGGAGTTGGACAAGCGCTTCCGTACGTTCGACACGATCTGCTCGGCGACGCAGGAACGGCAGGATGCCGTGTTGGAGCTGATCGAACAGCCGCTCGACGTCATGGTCGTGATCGGCGGGTACAACTCGAGCAACACCAATCATCTGGCCGCGATCTGTTCCGACCGCTTGACGACGTATCACATTTCAGACTCGTCTTGCATTGACCCAGAACGCGGAACCATCAGCTTCAAGCCGGTGGGGAGCGAAGAGCCAACGGAACGTGCGCACTGGTTGGCGGAGACATCCCGGCTGGGCATCACAGCGGGTGCGTCCACTCCCAACAACAAAATCGGCGAAGCCATCGAGCGTATCTTGAAAACTCGTGGCCTGCCCTCACCGATATAGGCGCTCCTGCTGTGCGACAGCGCGCGTACGTGCCCGCGCGATCGACGGAGCGCGCGGTTTCAGTTGGGGCCGCCCTCCCTGTGGGCTTGACCGCGCTGGTTCCACCACCGCTGCGCGGCGTCGTGTAGTGGAATGGGTGGCCGATCGAGCGCTTCCAGTCGGATCTGTCGAGCGATGTCGTGCACCTGGATGAGACGATCCCGATCCCGATCCAGAACTTGGAGAACGTGTTCGACGACTTCGGCTGGTAGGTCCGCCCGGGCTACCACCCAATTCATCACCGCAACCGTCGGTATATCGGCGTCAACACCTGGGTAGCTGCCCGCCGGAATCGTCGCTACATCGTAATACGGATACCGCGCCGTGAGGCTGTCCCGCTGCGCTCGGCCGATCCCGAGAAGGCGTACGCCGCCGCTCGTAGTCACTTCGAGCACGGAGGAAGCAGGGTATCCCACCGACAGAATGGCTGCAGCGATGGCGCCGTCTCGGAGCGCATCCGCTGACTCGCGAAACGAGAGATAGCGGATGTCGATGTCGTCGTACCCGACACCGTAGATTTCGAGGAGATGACGGGAGACCTGTTCGGTGCCGCTTCCCGGAGCACCGACACTGATGCGGCGTCCGCGGAATGCCTCGATGCCGGTCATGCCAGCGCCTCGCGCGATCAGCACGTGCGTGACATTCGGATAGAGCGGCGCCACCACGCGAAGATCCGACATCGGCATTTGGAAGTCTTCCCCACCGTTGAAGGCTTCATACACGGACGTGCCAATGGAGAAGGCGAGGTCCATCTCACCGGCGCTGACGCGATTGAGGTTTTCCACGGACCCGCCCGTGACTTCGGCGGTGTATTGCCGCACGGAATCGATTTCGCTGAGTCGTGCCGCAATCGCTCCGCCGAGCGGGTAGTAGATTCCTCCAGTTCCCGCTGTTCCGAGGCTGAGAAACCGACGTCCGGATCCGTCGCCACCGCCACACGCGAGCATCATGGCGGCGGTCACCAGCGTTCCGAGGTCTAGACGGCTACGTAGCATACGCCTCCGGTTGTTTGCGCAAAACCACAAACATGAATACGGCAATCCCAACGACGTCCGAAGCCACACCCGGCAAGATCAGCACGACCGCGGCGACTCCGAGGAGCATTCGCTCCCACAGTCCCAAGCTGCGGCGGGCAAAGCCAATGACCGCTGCTGCCAGCGCCGTGACGCCTGCCATTGCGGTCAGGGTGGCGACCATGACGTCGATCGGGGATGCAATAAGGAGGAGTGCCGGACCATATACAAACATAAAGGGAATGAGAAACCCCGCAGCTGCCAACCCCATAGCGGTGACTGCCGTGCGCATGGGAGTCGCGCCCGCGATGCCCGCCGCGGCGTACGCAGCGAGGGCAACGGGCGGCGTCACATTGGATAGGCATCCAAAGTAAAAGATGAACAAGTGGGCGGCGAGGAGTGGCACCCCGAGCTCCGTCAGCGCAGGCGCCCCGAGCGCTGCCAACACAATGTAGGCCGCCGTCGTGGGCAGCCCCATGCCGAGGATGATCGATCCCACTCCAGTGAGGATCAGTGCGACCGGGAGATAGCCACCGGACAGGGTCACGATCAATTGGGAAAGCCTCAGACCGATTCCCGTGAGCGAGGCCACGCCCACGACGATCCCGGCCGCGGCACAAGCTGCTGCCACCTGGACCGTCCCGCGAGCTGCACCCACGACCATCGTGCGGGCGTCAGCCGTTGACAAGCGAGTTGCACTCCGCAAGAAGGTCGCTGCCACGGCGGTGATGACACCCCAGAAGGCAGCCCGCATGGGTGAGCGGCCCAGCGCCAGAAGTACCACGATGATCACGAGCGGGCCCAGGAGATGCGCGCTCGATAGTACGGCGTCCCGATCACTTGGCGGCGTTGGGGGAAGCCCGACCTGCCGCGCTCGAAAGTGAATGGCCATGAATAATGCGGCGTAATAGAGTATTGCCGGGATCGCCGCCGCCGCCGCTACGCGGATGTATGGGATGTTGGTCCATGTGGCAAGGATAAAAGCGCCGGCGCCCATGATGGGTGGCATCAACTGTCCACCGGTACTCGATGCCGCTTCAATGGCCGCTGCGAAATGCGGTTTGAAGCCTACGCGGCGCATCACAGGGATGGTCAGACTACCGGTGGTCACCACGTTGGCAACCGCGCTCCCGGAGAGTGAACCCATGAGCGCACTTGCTACCGCAGCGGTTTTTGCCGGTCCGCCCGGGGTATTCCCGGCCACCCGCCCCGCCAGACCGATGAGCAGCCGCCCCCCTCCCGCAACGTCCAGGACCGCTCCGAAGAGCACGAACAAATACACGAAGTCCGCGGACACGCCGAGTGGTACCCCCCAGATTCCTTCGGTGCTGAGGTACAGGTGCTCAATGAGCCGCCGTGGCGCGTAGCCTCGGTGAGCCAGCATCCCCGGAAGCCAGGGTCCGGTCACCGCGTAGGCTAGGGCGAAGAGCGCGACGGCAACCAGTCCCCAACCGGTGGTACGGCGTGCCAGCTCGAGCACGATCACGATTGCCAAAGCGCCGGCTACCAGATCCACGACAGTTGCCGCTCCTGCCCGCCGTACGAGGGTCTCGTGCTGCAGCACCAGGTACGCGCACGTCAACAACGTCCCGACGATCAGCGCCGCGACTATCGCTCGTTCGACTCCTCGTCGCCATGACGACGCGGGCGGGCGCCCGATCGTCATGCGACTGCCAAGTCCCGTAAACGCGAGCACCCCCATCAGCGCGAGATGAACGGGACGCTGAATGAGGGCGGTGAATGGCGTGACGCCGGCCGCATATAAATGAAAGAACGCCGCACCAACGGCGATGGCGACCACAATGGGTCCCACCAGAGGCTTTCCCGCTTTCACCGGCGCAGTTTGGTGGAGGGCGTCTTCACGCCGCGTGTGACGCGAAGACGCCCTCGTTCGGCTAGTTGGCGCCGCTCATGGCAGCGTCGCGCGCTGCCGGAGCAGCCCCGCCGAGATAGACCGCGTTGAAGAACAACTTGAAGGTGCCGTGGGGCTGGCCCCGCTGCAGGACTTCCGGACCCATGAGGTAGAGCTGCCCGCTCCCGACACGGGCCGCGGCAATCGCGGTTCCGCCTTCGAGGTATTGTTGGCCCCAGGCCCAGCCGCTCCTCAGGGGGGTATCCGAATCGAACCAGGCGACGGGCGTCACACCGTGCATTGCGGCTGACGGCATCAGGCGAAGCACGGGACTGTTGTTGAAGAACACATCCACATGTTCTGGCACGCCGTACGCGAGCGGATGTGTGTTGTCCACGCGCACCTGCAAGACCGATCCCGGAATGTAGTACTGGTCACGGGTAAGCGGTTTCTTGTTGTCCGCCGTCAGATGATTGGAAACGGGTAGGCCCAAGTGATGAGCAATGCTGGTGGAACCGCCAATGGCAACGATGGTGCCACCGCCTTCGAGGAATCTCTTGAGCTGCGGCACCGTCTTCGCCGTTGTGACCCGCCCGAGCCTACTGCGATATTCGGCTGGGAGGCGCTCGGGATCTTCAGGTCCAAAGAACCGCGCGAACATATCTTCTCGATCAGTCATCGAAATCGCGCCGGTGGGGAATACCAAGACGTCGAATCGGTCGCGGAGATTCCCCTCGTCGAGAGTCGGTGGGAAAACCACCTCGTAGGGGAATTCGAACTGCTCGAACAGCCACCGGGTCCAGCCCGAGGGCATGGAGCCACCGTACTGATCCCATAGTGCGATGCGCACGGGACGCATCTCCAGCAATCCGGCTGAAGGCCTTGTGGTAATGCCATCCGCCCCGAGCCCGAGTCCGGTGGCGGCCTGACGCAAGATATCGACCGCACCTGTGCTGGCCGGCACGTAGATCGTGCCCTTGGGATACGTCTTACCGTTCGCTCTCAATGACTCCGTCAGCCAGAACACGTCATGGCCATTCTTCAGGAGCCGGTTCATAGCAATGAAAGCGTCGTTCGCTGCATGACTGATCAGAAAGCCAGTGGCGCCATTGGCACTCGCCAGCGCGGCCGGAGGCGGCGAAGCGAATCCATCGATCTTTTCGAAAGGGCCGTCGAAGCCGTCGAGCATGCGATCGAACTCGACGCCCATCAAGAAAGCTAGGGTCCAACCCGCGTTGTCGTACGGAGGAATCGGTGGTCCGCCCTCATACTCGAAGTCGTGAGGGTGCGCCTGAGGTTCGAACATGTCGATGACGTGTGGCCGGAAAGCCTGCGCGCTCTTCACGACGTAGGAGCCAGCCGGATACCGCTTGCCCGCAACCTCGAAATCGCGGGTCGCCCGATGGATCGTAATACCGGTCTTGATCAGCGTGTTGACGAATTTCGTGGCCGTACCGAAGTCCCGCTGACTGGCGGGGATGATATATCCTCGGGGGTCCCGATCCTCCGGCTGTCGCAGCATCGTGAAATGCTCTTTCGGAATACCGCGAAACCGGCGGAAGAATGCGGGCAGGTCGGGATCACCGCCGTCGTCCTCGGCCGCGGCTGCCACTGCATCAATCTGTGCCGGCTCGATTGTCCAATGGTCGCGGCTGCCCCGCTCGATGGAGTTTTGTCCCATCCGATAGATGTTGTAGAGCAATATCTCACGATAGCGAGATGCATAGTCGAGCACAGCTCGGTTAGCCGTGAGCGAGTACTCGATGGATTGTCGGAAATGCCATGGCTGTGGCTCGATGGGGAAGGGAAGATCGCCGCTTGGCAGCTGCCGCTCTGGCAGAAACGGAATCTCCATTGGCGTGGGATTACCAATGGTTTCCGTGAGTAGCGCGATTTGGTTGTGAAAGTACGCGGTCGTCCGAAGCCCACCGTTCCACCACGTTGAGTATCCCGCGCCATGTCGCATGGTGGTGCCGGGCTTTCCCTCCGCGATGAAACGATAGTGCATCGCGGCGCCCACCATGTCGGTTCCGGCCCAGACCAGTGGATCGAAATTGTAGTTGAAGGGATCGCGGAAGGGCGGCGCAAACATCACCGTTCCCGCCGGCCCGGTTTGGTGGTGGTTGTAGATGATCTGAGGAAACCACTCGCGGAACATGATCCGGGCCATGTTCTCAGTTTCTGGCTGTGTGACCATGAAAAAGTCACGGTTATTGTCGTGCCCGATGTACTTCTGATACAGTCGTGGTATTCCCCGCGTGGTGCGGTTCTCCGGAGCCGACTCGCGCATGTACCAGCGCGAAACCAGCTCCATACCGTCTGGATTGGCGTGGACTGCGAGAATGATGACGTCGTTCAGGAAGCGTTGGGTCTCGGAATCATTGCCACTCACGAGTTGATAGACGAGCTCCATGAGCTGATGCGCGCCAAGAACCTCCGTCGCGTGCAGGCCACCGTCGATCCAGACGACGGCCTTGCCCTCGGCGGCCAAACGACGTGCCTCTTCGTCGCTCAGTCCCTCGGCGAGGGCGAGCCGTTGGCTGATGCTCTTGTAGTGAGCGAGGTTGCGGTGGTTCTCCTGAGACGTGATGATCGCCATGTACTGCGGTCGTCCCTCCGCCGTAGTCCCCATCTCCTCTAGGACCATGCGGGGTGATTCTCGTTCCAGTGTCTTCCAGTACGCCGTGAGTTGGGTGTAGGTGGCGAGGTGATAGTCGTCGCCGATGTTGAAACCGAGGGCCTCTTTGGGTGGGGTGATCTTCGCCGGGGCCGTGGTCGCCACCTGCGCCGAGGCAGCGGTGGTCCACAGAAGGGCAACCATGGCTGCAGTGAGCCAGCGGCGGTGGGCGAAGGGAGACCGAGATCGCGGCATTGGAGTCACCACCTTTAGAGAGATTCTGGGGCGTTAGAACAGGCTGCCGTAGGGTTGGCTAAGTTGTAGAATAGCCGGTCGATGCGATGCGGCGCCAGGTTGAGGATTTAACCCCAATCTTTGGATCCCGGAGCGTGACGCCGCAGTCGCTTGAGAAAAGAATATGGAGAGTGGGCAGGAGCAGCAGACGCGTCTGAAAGGCCCGGTGTCCGTCCGTCCGGCATTCCGCTGGTCCGTCGCACTCGCAACGCTCGCACTTCTTCCGCGATGATGTTGACCGTTCCGTCATCACGGGCGAGGGTTCCGGTGATCCACAAAAAAGGCTCTCCCCGAATTGCGATCCGATCACGCTCGAACACCTTTGGTCGGACGATAGCGTTGATCATCCCGGTCTCGTCTTCTATGAGAATGAACGTGAAACCACGAGCGGTTTGTGGCCGCTGTCGAGCGACGACCAGCCCGGCCACTTCGACGGGACCCTCATGCTCGATCTCTTCGAGCCGGTCACTGCGTATCACGTTTGCTGGCAGTGCATCCCGCAACAGTGAGAGGGGGTGTCCACTTGCTGCGAACCCGAGGACTTCGTATTCCGCCAAAAGCTGTTCGTCCTGGGTCAATGTGCCGAACGACAGGCCCTCGTGGGGATGGTTGAGCGGAAGCTCGAGCTGCCGTCGGACCCGTCGGCGGTCCGGTGGTTCCGTTTTGGGGGGGAGCCAGAGACCCGCCTGCCAGAGTAGCTCACGGCGAGTGAGGCCAAAGCCGTCGCATCCCCCCACCCAAACCAGGTTGTCGATGCAGTCGCGGGAGAGTCCTGCGGGAGCGCGGCGTACGAAATCACCCAGGCTACGAAACGGCCCACGGTGTTCCCGCTCCAGTACGACCTGCTCGGCCACGTCCAGTCCCCAATTCCGAATGAAACCAAGCCCCACACGAACGCATTGCTCTTCGATCGTGCAGTGGACATCACTTGCGTTGATGTCCGGCAGCTTGACCTGAACGTCGTGGCGCGCAGCGTCACGCCCTAAAGCGTCCAAGGAGTAAAAACCCATGGGCTGATTGTTGAAGAGCGCAGTGTAGTACTCGACGGTATGGTAGTGTCTGAGCCAAGCCGATTGGTAAGCGAGGAGACCGAACGCCGCCGCGTGAGATTTGGGGAACCCGAACTCCGAAAAGGCCACCACTTGTTCGAAGACACGGCGGGCCACGGCCTCAGACACGCCCCGGTTTGCCGCGCCGTCGCGAAAATCCTCCCAGAAATTCTCCATGAGTTCTCGCGATCGCCGCCGGCTCATGGCGCGCCGCAACGCCTCGGCCTGACCAGCGGTGAACCCGGCCAGTGCTTGGCACACTTGGAGCACTTGATCCTGATAAACGATGACCCCAAGTGTCTCGCTTAACGCTTCCCGCAGTAACGGATGAGCCACTGGTGGCTCGTAGAGATCGCCACGTTCCCGAGCGCGGCGCTGCTCCTCTCGACGTCGAACGTAGGGATTGACCGCACCGCCGACGATGGGACCGGGTCTGACAATCGCGACTTCGATCGCAAGGTCTTCGAGGTTTCGTGGCCGTGTGCGCCGAATCATCTGGATCTGGGCGCGGCTCTCGATCTGGAACAATCCTACGGTGTCGCCGGAACAGATCTGATCGTAGACCGCCTCGTCGGTAAATTCGATCCGACTGAGGTTAGGTGTGGTCCCTTCCTTCCGTGCTATCAGTTCCGTGCACTCCTCTACTAATGAAAGCATGCCAAGGGCAAGGAAATCGATCTTGATGAATCGTGCATCGTCACACGAATCCTTGTCCCACTGACAAAGGACGCGGTCCGGCATAGCCGAGCGCTCGAGTGGGACGATCTCCACAAGGGGGCGGCTGGAAATGATCATGCCTCCCACATGCTGCGAGATGTGCCGTGGAAGTCCTGCGATTTCCTCAGCGAGCTCGCAAAGCTCGCGCCATAGGGGAGCATCGACCCGATCGGCCATTCCCGGAAGCTGACGTAGCTCCTCTCGCAATCCGTTGGCCGAATAGTGGCTGGCCAGACGAGCCACCTGCTCGATCTCGCCTGGCGGCAAGTCGAGGGCCTTGCCAAGCTCGCGCACCGCGGAACGAAGCCGATACGTGGGAAATGTACAGACGAGGCCCACATGCTCCTCTCCATACCGCTGATACACCCGCCGCATGAGCTCCTCACGGATCTCACGGGAGAAGTCGAGATCGATGTCGGGAACGGAAGCCAGGGTTTCGTTGAGAAACCGACCGAGAAAGAGACGATTTTGGATGGGATCGATATGCGAAAGACCGAGGAGATAACAGACAATGGACGAGACCGACGATCCACGCCCCCGTCCGGGAAGCATATTGCCGAGTGCTCGGCGGGTTCCGCGACGCACATCCGCAGCAACCGCACGAGCGAGATCGAAGAGATCGTGATAGACGAGGAAGAAGCCGCAGAGTCCATGATGGGCGATCAGACGTAGTTCCTCCTCGAGCCGATCCACGGCATCGCGATGGTGTTGGGAATCTACCGGATAGTTTTCCTCCAACTTCGCACGACAGAGCTCACCCAACGCTTGCGGTGGAGTGCGGCCGTTGGCGCCACGAAAATCGGGAAAGGTGTATCCCAAATCCTTCGTGAGATCGAAGGCCGTACACCGTTCGGCGATCAGTACCGTGTTGGCGATCGCATCCGGACGGTCCCGAAAAGCGATCTGCATGTCAGCGGGGCGACGCAGGAAAAATTCGCTGTTGGGCTTTCGAACGTCGTGCGATGCGTCCAGAGTGGTTCGATGTCGAATGGCTACCAACGCATCGTATAGTCGGTGACGCTCGCGACGATGATAATGCACGTCACCCGTGGCGACGACCGAGAGTCCCACGGCGTCGGCGATATCACAGAGAGCCCTCGTACGTGCCCGGTCGCCCTGCACGGCGTTTCGCTGGAGCTCGACGAAGAATCGTTCCATACCAAACACGGCACGACAGCGTTCGGCCAAACGTCGTGCAGCCGTATACCCTTCCCGATCGAGCACCTGCGGCAGTAATCCATCCCGGCATCCCGATAGAACGAGCAGTCCTTCGTGACGCTCTTCCAATGAAGCGAAATCAAGCCGAGGATCGCGGCGATCCTCACGTTGGAGATGCGCTTCAGTGAGAAGACGGCACAGGTTTGCGTACCCGGTGGGTGTCTCGACGAGCAGAGTGACGTGCGAGCCATCCAACAGCGAGACCTCGGCACCGGTGATGGCTTGGATTCCCAGATGCTTGGCCGCCTGAGCAAACGCCATCGACCCGTATATGCCGTTGTGGTCGGTCAGGGCCATTGCCGGATACTCGAACTCATGGGCCTGGAGCACCAGTTGTTCGGGGTGCGAAGCACCATCGAGGAACGAGAACGCGGAATGACAGTGGAGTTCGATGTACATGAAGAAGGGCGCAGGAGAGGCAGCTCATCCATCCACTCTCTCCCGAGGCAGTGGCGGCAGTCGATGACGTCGGTCACCAAACATCTTCTGCCGCTTCACCCCAGGGGAAGTGGAAGGGCGGGGCTGTCTCCTCTGCCGCCGCCGTTATGGCTTCTGCATGAACCATTCGTTGGTCATCAGGTTCTCGAACAACACCATGTGCCCTCCTCCTTCCATTGCCACGTCGACGTAGCGTCGCGAAACGGGCTTTCTCCACCACTCGTCGTCGATACGCCAGATTTCCAGGATCTCTTCCACCCTTCGCGCGTCATCCATGAGAGTGATGCATTCGCGGGCGCCTTTGGTTCTTCTGTCCCCGCTGCCCGCACTGTCCCTACTGCTCCCATCAACCTTTTCTCTTACTGCCACAGGCATACCAGCTGCGTCGAGCTCGACCTCGACGCGTACAGGCACGTTCAGGGCTCGAAGTCGATCAGCGCGTACCGGCGCTCGGGAAGACGTGACCATGGATGCACCTCGATGACGTGATAGAGCATGGAGCGTTTGAGGCGGGTCTGGATCTCGCGGGCTGCTGTCCGCAATGCGCGCTGCCTGCCGGCACGGGCACTGCTCTCGGCATCTCGAACAAAGAGCTGTAACTCGTCCGTTCCACGAACGAATTCGATGAACTCAATGGCCAGATGTTCCACCGCTCCCACCGGAGGAGATTGCTCGAGGCGGGTGTTGAGCGGTTGGGCGATGCGTTCTCGAATGGCCGAAGGGTCTTTGAGAGCCACCTCGACCATCCATGAGGCTCCGTTTTCGAGGACTGCGCGAGCGCGGAGTACATGTATACGCCACCCATGGCGTCGGGGATGCTTCAGTGCCCGATCGATCAGCAACCCCAGGGCGTGGGCCAGCATTCCCCGATCCGCCACCGGTGTGAGATAATCGAGAGCGGCAATAATAGGCTCGGGACGCGGTCGGCCAACTACCGGATCGTCAGTGACGCCTGTTGCGAGTTGCCAGGCATATCGCCCCTCACGACCGAACTGGGCGACCAAGGCCTCTTCCGGTAAAGCGGCCACGTCGGCAAGCGTTTTGATGCCGAGTTGCCAGAGTCGGCGTTGGGTGTCGAGCGTGACGGGTAGGGCGACGATGGACTGCACAGCGAGGAATATCGTGCGGCGCTGATCGGGGATGATCACCCACTCACCGGGTTTGGCTTTGGCCGCTGCCACCCAAGCCACGAACTTGCCACGCGCCCAACCCAGCCGCACCCAGTCCACCCAACTCGCCCGTTCCGAAAGACCACTGCCGCCCTCGCTCTTTTTTCGGATTCGGCGACCCCATCGCTCTCCTGCTCCCCGGTCTCGGCTCCCCGCTCCCGCATACCGCTCGATCGCAGCTCGGATGGCGAGCAATTGCTCTTCGGGTCCTCCCACTAGCCGATCCAATCCATCCACGCCCACGAACACCTTCCCCAACTCGACGGGCTCGACGATCGGACTGATACTGCTCAGTGCGAGGAGAATGCGAGCGAACTGCTCGTCGTAATACACGGGGTCCGGCTCACACAATGCCAAAGATGGACACAAGCCAATCGCCTGGCTCACGGTCATCCCGGTCTTGACTCCAAGACGTCGGGCAAGTGAGGAAACCTGCCAGAGTCGGCGGGTGTCTTCCGGCGCGAGCACCGCCGCGGGTTTCGCGGCCAACTCGGGCCGCCGCAACTCCTCGGCGCGCAGGGTAAACGTGGGAATCCAAACACACACAGCGGAATCGCTGGCGAGTACGGGTCCTTCGGCAGCGTGGACCGGTGGACCGGCAGTTGGATGCGCTGGCGGATGGACAGGAGGCATCAAGACCATTGAAACCGAAGAAAACCCGATAACCAAGGAAACCGAATATATCCCGAAAATCGCAGTGTTGCAAGGTCTAGATGTGGTTCCTATAAGTCTTTTAATGACATGTGTTTAGTTGCTAGACATGGTGCTGCGCGCCGCCGTCAGACTGGCGAAGCCATCCACCCATCCGGGACGATGTGAGCGAGTGTGGGCTTCCCCGTGGGTACCCCCGTCCCTAACCTCTTATCATGATCCGTTTTGGCGTTGCCGGTTGGAGCTACGACGACTGGTACGGTCCTGTCTATCCTATCACGAAACCCAAGGGGTTCGATCCCCTCGCGTACCTTGCCCGTTACTTCGATACCATCGAAATCAATTCGACGTTTTATCGTCCACCCACCCCTAGGACTGCCGAAAACTGGGCGCGGCGTATCTCACATAACGCTCGCTTCTCGTTCACCGCTAAGCTGTGGCAGCGCTTCACCCATCAGCGCGAGGCCGCCTGGACTGGCGACGAGCGTGATCAAGTGGTGGCCGCGATGACACCTCTCGCCCAAGCGGATCGGCTCGGATGTCTCCTCGCACAGTTTCCCTGGTCGTTCAAACGCTCACCGGAATCGGAGGAATGGCTCGGCGATCTCGTGACCGCCTTCGGAGAGTTTCCTCTCGCCGTGGAGGTGCGCCACAGCTCGTGGAACGTTCCGGATTTCTATCGATGGCTCAGCGACCGACAGGTTGGGGCGGTGAATATCGATCAGCCCATCTTCGGGCACTCCATAAAGCCAGGTGCCGCAGTGACGTCGCCTGTGGGGTATATCCGGCTGCACGGTCGAAACTATCAAAACTGGTTCCGTGACAACGCCGAATCCCATGAGCGCTACGACTACCTCTACACGGCGGAGGAGCTCAAGGCGTGGCTGGATCTGATTCATCAGGTCGCAGCGCGCGCGCGCGAGACATACGTGATTGCAAACAACCACTTTCGAGGACAAGCTCCCGCCAACGCGGCGATGCTGGAAAAGCTGTATGGGCACACCGACGTCGAAGTACCGCCCGAGCTAGCCCGGAGTTACGGAGAGATCCTCGAGCCGCTGGGGATTCGCGGCGCTGGAGCTCACGGAGAGCTGGAGCTGGGACTTTGATCTTTGCGCGGGCCGGGACGATCGAGCGCTTCGCTTCGCTCTTCCGCCATCGGGTTTGTTCGCTCTGCCGACCGTCCCGACCCCCACAAGGTCAGTTGTGTTGGGGCGGCTGCCATCACCGCCGGTTGCTCTTGGGCTCCATTCGTATCACGGATTCCAAAGCGCGCGGCGATCCGCCGAAACCGAGCTTCCACCGCATCCTTGTAGGCCTTGGGGGCGTCGCGCCGTGCGCCGAAGGCAACCCGATATCGACGTGCCAATGCCGGGAATTCACGCTCCAACACTTCGACGAATCGACGGCGGGTATCAGGGTACAGTCTGAGGACGCTGGGGTAGACGAAGCGCGCCCCCGCCGATGCTGCAGCGGCCATGAGATTGCTGATCTCATCCGCTGTATCGGTGAGCCCTGGAAGCACCGGAGCCACGATGAGCCCCGCGCGAACCCCGGCCTCGGTCAAGTGATGGAGTGCCCGCAGCCGCGCATGCGGCATGGGGGACCGTGCCTCGAAGAGCCTGATGAGACGGACATCCACGCTGATGAGCGACACGTAAACGCTCACACGATGCCGGTCCGCGAGGGTCCCCAACAGGTCGATGTCTCGGCACACCAATGGGCTCTTTGTGATAATGCCAATAT
The DNA here is from genome assembly GCA_041615815.1 of Gemmatimonadales bacterium. GTDB lineage: Bacteria > Gemmatimonadota > Gemmatimonadetes > Gemmatimonadales > GWC2-71-9 > JBDHDH01. The sequence goes on from JBFJCP010000023.1 coordinate 68,320, forward strand.
GAAGTCCGCGCTCCCCACACAAACGCTGTAGAACGGCGCGCGTGATCCCGAATTGTCTCTCCGCGGGTTGATAAGGATCCGTCGCCGTGCCAAGTACGATGTTCTGCGCTCCCACCGCTCGCCGTCGCACGGCGGCGAGATCACGGTCGAGGGCGGCGAGCAGCGTACCCCGTTCCTTGACGAAGATGCGTTGCTCGAAGGGCTCGCCCGACCCTCCTTGCGCGGTGACCGTTTTTGGGGCTCCAGCCCGCGCATATCGTTGGGACAGATACTGATGGGCGAAGCGCGCGTAGCAATACGAGCAACCGAACTCGCATCCGACGTAGGGATTGATCGACCAAAAGCTCATTCCGGTGGCTTCAGGTGGGTTGATGGCGGTGTTGCCGCGGTGCTCGACGAACTGTGCGCCACGTCGCCGGACATCGAGTACGACCGGGCCGACAACTCTCTCGCGTGCGCGACGGTGCCGGAACAGCTCGACCTGACCAGGTGCCTGGTCGAGACATGGAAGCGATAGGCCTACCCGCATGCTCCCCAGCCGCACTGCCGACAGTGGAAACATCCCGAGCTGGCCAGCATCGGGCCGCCGCAGTCCGGACAGCTGCTTCCGGTGGGCAAGGGAGGGCCCACTCCGTCGGGGACGCAACGGGGAGGGATCCGTGGCCGGTAAACCGTAGGGCGTAGTTTCGGGTTTTGTTCAGCCATAAAACCGAAGATATACCGAAATTTCCGTGACGCAAGATGGGCTATGCCGGTCGCCTTCTCGGCTTGCTGTTCACTTGCTGTTCCGCCGTTCTGCGTCCAGATTCGCCACGTCTCAGGGGACATTCGCTTCACATGGTTATTCCAAGATTCCGTTCGTGACCTCGGGCTCGGGACTCAGCGAGACGACAATGAGAAGGCTGGCTGCCCATCCGCTCACCCGGGTGGCCACCGTGCTCGCGTTGTTGTTCGTATTTCTCCTCGGAGTGAACGGCCTCGGAGATGGCTTCAAGTCACTGGGGCGTGGTGCCCTGGAGGCATTCTTTCTTGCCACCACCAACCCGTTCATGGGACTGATGGTGGGGATTCTCGCCACCACCTTGGTGCAGAGCTCTTCGGTCTCGACCTCGTTGATTGTGGCGCTCGTGGCCGCCCCCGAGAATCCGCTTCCCATCGCGAACGCTGTCCCCATGGTCATGGGTGCCAACATCGGGACCACGGTGACCAACACCATCGTCTCGCTCGCCCACATGGGACGGCGGGAGGAATTTCGGCGGGCCTTTGCGGTGGCCACCTGTCACGACTTCTTCAACTTCATTGCCGTGGTGGTCTTGCTGCCCCTCGAGCTGTTCACGGGCTATCTGCAAAAAAGCGCGACCACCCTTTCCGGTCTGTTGACGGGACTCAGTGGAGTCGACTACGACAGCCCCATCAAAGGGGCGCTGAAGGTGGGTCTCGCACCCATCAAGGCGGGGGTTGGATTCGTCACCGACTCCGAGCGTGCCCGAGCGTTCTTGCTCATCGGCATGAGCGGCGTCTTGATCTACACGGCACTCATGTTGTTGGTGCGGGTCATGCGCAAGGCGATGTTGTCTCGCGTGGAGAGCCTGGTGTCGCGAGTGCTGGATCGAGCAGCGGTGGGCGCCATGCTGGTTGGGGTCGTGGTGACTCTCATGGTGCAGTCCAGTTCGATCACGACGTCTCTCTTGGTGCCACTTGCCGGCGCGGGAGTGCTCACGCTTCGCCAGGCGTTTCCCATCACCATAGGGGCGAACATCGGGACCACCGTGACGGCGCTGTTAGCCGCCCTCGCTGCAACCGGTGTGAACGCTGTTGCCGGCATCACCATCGCCATCGTCCATCTTCTGTTCAATCTGAGTGGTACCTTGCTGATATACCCCCTCACGGCGGTTCGTAATCTTCCCCTTGCCGCGGCGCAACGGTTGGCGGACACGGCAGTCAAGTCTCGTCGCTGGGCTCTTGTGTACGTGGTTCTGTTGTTCTACGGTCTCCCGGCGCTGTTTGCAGCGCTGAATCGACTTCTCAGGTAGGAGCGGAAGTCATGCTACGCGAACTTCTCAGCATCTTTCGGCGGGACAATCCCCTCAGTGCAATGGGCGAAAACTTTGCACGAATGCTCACCCTCACCTACGAACTCACCGTCAGAGCCGGCGACATTTACTTTGGAAGACCATTCACGTCTGAGGAGCGCACCCAGATCTACAAACAGGATGTGCAGGTCAACAAACTGCAGCGGGTGATCCGGAAGCAGGTGATTGCCCATCTGAGCATTCAAGGGAACACCGCAAATCTCCCTTACTGTTTGCTGTTGATGAGTCTCGTGAAGGATGTCGAACGCCTCGGTGACTACGCCAAGAACCTCGCCGACGTCGTGGAGCTGCGGCCGGACCCGCCTCCCGACAACGAAATCATCGCCGAGCTCAAAGAGATTCGTGGTGGGGTGGAAGGGGCATTTGGCGCGGCGGCCGAGGTGTTTGGAACATCGGACCGGGAGCGAGCCATCGGGCTCATTCAAAGTGGTAAGAGTCTTGCACATCGGTGCGATGCACTACTCGCCACGATTGCTCGCTCCAATTACGATTCCACCTTCACCACCGCCGCCGTGCTCGGCGCTCGATACTACAAGCGCATCGGCGGACACGTCTTGAACGTGCTTTCCGCTGTCGTGATGCCGCTGCACAAGCTGGATTACTACGATGAGAAGGAACTCGCTCCCGAGGTGGAAGACTAGCAGTCGTGTTCGGACCGCGATGGCGTGCGCTCCGAGTCACCATTGGATCATAGCGGCATGCAGTCCTGGCCAGGCGGGACGCGACCGCCCGGACTTGCTCTGACGGGCGTTCGGCAGCCGCTGCAACCACCTTGTACCCGTGCCAGGTGGCAATCACGTGGATGTTTGGCTCGAACGGAAGGTCTTCACCCTGGTAGCCCAAGGCCTCGAAGAGCACGCCGAGATCGCGAATGGAGCAGATGTTGCGTAGGACGCTTCGCAGCATGGCCCGGCCAGTGATAAGACTGGACCATGGTACGGGAGACTAAGGGAAGCGCACGCCTCCAAACGGCGCTTGAGACATCAGAATGTTGCGGGTCCGATCCGTGCAGTTCGGGCTCGTGAGAAGATGCGGTGAGCCTAGTAGATCAGGTGGCTCCGGTCTCTTCTTTCTGCCTTGTCCAGATCGATCATCCGCACGTCATCGAGGTATGTGGTCGTGGGCGCAGTCACCAGTCCGGTTATCTTCTCGACGGTCTGCGTGATGCGTTTGCCCGACTCGTGAATGTTGCGCACCGCCGCCTGTTGACTCTCCGAGAGACTCGATCCTGCTAGCAGAAAGTCGGTTTCCGTAATAATGGTCATGAGCGCGTTGTTGATCTCATGCTGGACCGTGACGGCGAGCTCACCGATGCTCGCCATGCGCTCGTTCTTGAGGGAACGTCCATAGTAGACATGGAGTTCCTCGGACAGCCAGCCCACGGTGATCGTCAGTGTGCCATAAGCGATGTAGATGGGGACGGTGACACGCCAATCATCCGGATTGAGACTCAAGGCGAGAATCAACTGCACGGTGATGAACAGACCGGTACCGGCCAGGAGTCCGACGAGCGATCCTCTCAAGCCGAAATGGAGTGAAAGTAAGAATGCCGGGGCTATCGTCACCAGCCACACGAGCTCGTCGGTTGACCCGGGATCGTCTGGCAGTACGAGCTGCACGATGACCGGCATCAGGTATGCCGCCACGCAGTAGATCCAGAACCGAGTCTTGAATGGAGGGGCGTGCGGCAGGTGCCGTAACTTGAACGCGCTTGCTATCGCCATGCGCTCTCTCCGTCGAAATGCCACTCGACCCAAGTCACGACTGGGCGCGAAGCTCGAGTGGCTGGGCGAAGCCCTCTTGGCCAGGGGCGACGTGCGTCTGACGCTTCAGCGCCGCCTCGAGGGCGTCGACGATCGCGGGATCCAGGACCGACCCCTTGAGTTCATGCATGCGCTCGACCACACCGTCGGTCGAGAACGTGTCACGGTACGGTCTGGGGCTCTTGAGTGCATCATAGACCTCGGCTGCGCAAACGATCCGCGCACCCAAGGGAATATCCTCACCGCTCAGGCCGTCGGGATACCCACTGCCGTCCCAGTGTTCGTGATGACTCCGCACATAACCAGCAATAGCACTGATGTCGGGCAAGGGCTCGAGAATATGTGAGCCGATGACCGGATGCTCGCGAATGTGCTCGTACTCCTCGTCCGTGAGAGGCCCTTGCTTGTTCACGACCTCCTCGCGAATGCCAACCTTGCCCAAATCGTGGAGCCGACCGGCAATGCGAACCCGTTCGATCTCCTCTTCGGGAAGGCCCAGTTCGTAGGCGATCGTGGTGGCCAGAGCAGCGACCCGGGCCGAATGGCCGATCAAATAGCGGTTTTTGGCCTCCAAGGTGTTGACCATGGTCTCGAGAGTGGCGAGGGTGATCTTCCCCTGCTGGCGTTCCCACGGCACATCGTGGCCTCGACGCTGGACCTCGCTCTTGAGCCAGCTCGTGAGCTGGTGACTTTGGATGATGGTCTCACGTCGGCGCAACGCGCGGTTGACAGCACCAAGTAATTCGGTGAGCTCCACCGGCTTCGTGAGATAGTCCATCGCACCGCCCTGAAGGCTACGGGTGGCACTCGCCGCGTCGGCCACAGCGGTGAGCATCAGAATGGCGAGGTTCGGGTCGATGTCCAATGCTCGGGGCACGACATCGACGCCGCTCATCCCCGGCATTCGGATGTCGAGCAGCATGGCCGAGACGTCGTGTGCCGCGACGTGCTCGAGGGCAGCTGCACCGGAGTCGACTGTTTGCACGGCGAAGCCAACCCTCCCGAGGTAGCGAGCGAGGGCTTCGCGGAGGGAGGGCTCATCATCCACGATGAGAAGGGGAACAGGTGGTGTCTGTGTGGTAGCCATGGCTCCCGTGCACTTTCACAAAAAGCTCGAGATGTTCTACTCGATGACTAGGGTGACCTGCGTCGCACTGCCGAACGCAAGAGGTCCTCCGTAGAGGCCCTTGATTGATTCCATGAGCCTTGGATCGTCGGTCCGAACCTGCAGCCCGAGCAGCAACGATTGTCTTTGTCGTCTGGGGAGGCCGTTGGGCAGTGACCACCGCCGCCAGCGATAAGTCACGTTCGGAAGCTGGAACGTGAAGCCTTGGGGCAGCGATGCCATGAGTTCCGCGGGGACCTGGCCCCAACCCTTGGAGCTCGGAAAGGTCTCGGCTTCCGCGAAGCGATCGAAGGCTGCCGCCCGGACCGCGTGAAAATCGGCAATCACACTGGCCGCCTCTGCGCGACGGCGCACGTCCTGTACCTTCGGAATGGCGACATTGGCGAGAATCCCCAGGATCGTGACCACGATCATCAGTTCGACGAACGTGACGCCCCGCCGGTTCATTGGATTTGATTCCGAGAAAGCAGTTCGTATGCGCGTGCAAGCTCGGACATGTCCTCGCCGGAGCGATACACGATCTCTCGCTCCCCGACTTTCGCTCTCAGCTCATAGGCGTTGCCGCTGACGGCGTACTGCACGCCCTCCTCGTTCACGTTCAAAACCTCCAACTCCGTCGGAAGCGTGCCTGTCGAGTCCCGATAGAGCTCGAGCGTCTGAACGATGAGATAGAGGGTGAACCGGGTTGCAACCTCCTCCTCGCCCGCTCTCAAGGAGTCGAGATTTCCGGTTGTCCCGATCAGGTTCCAGGCGGTGAGCGAGATGGCCACGGCCAGCAGGGTAAGCAGGAGCGGCACTTGAGACAAACGGCGTGGGAGGGTGCGCGGCCGGGCAGCTGTCGCCTCCCGTTCCAGAATCTCCTCAAAGTACTGGGCCGGGGATTCCGAAGCGGATAGGGTCGACTTCCGTGCCTCTCGGGGTGTCATTGGCCTACTCGGTGGCGACCGTGGTCCCGGCGCGCCGCAGCGCCGCGCGGATACGTGCGACGAACCGAGGAGGATCGATCGGTTTCCGAATGTAATCGTCCGCCCCCTCCTCCATCAGCCGGACCTCAGCGTCCGGATCGTTGGTCCCGGTAAGCACCACGATCGGCAGCGTCGCAGTCGCCAGAGAAGAACGGACCTCGCTGAGGACTTCGCCGCCGCTGAGCTTCGGCATGTCGAGGTCGAGTACCATCAGGTCGTAATTCCCCCCGTTGGCCAAGCGTTCGAGAGCGACCGTTCCGTCCTGCGCCTCCGAAACGCGAAACCCATGCTTCGTCAACAATGCCTTGGCGAGTGTGCGATTGACCGCATCGTCGTCGACCAGCAAGATGTGTGTCTCACTGGACGCCCGCTGGACCGTACGCTCTGGCGTCTTGCCGAGGGTGCGCTCGAGTTCGGTCAGCGTCGTCGAACCCGCACGAACTTGTTCGAGCGCGGCATCCCGCAATGTTCGCATCCCAGCGGCGCTGGCGGCGCGCGTCAGTTCGGCGGATGTCGCACCGCTCGCGATGAGCTGCCCGAGCCGCTCGTCCAGCACGGCGACCTCGGCGACCGCCGTGCGGCCACGGTACCCGGTCTGCCCGCAGGCGCGACACCCCGCCGGAACGGCCATGCACTCGACACCGTAAATCGCTGCGAGCCGCTGTTCTTCTTCAGGTGTCGATGCCTCGCCCGTGGGCCGAGCGCATCGTTCGCAAAGCCGGCGTATGAGCCGTTGCGCAACGACACCGCGGAGGCTCGCGGCGATGGCGGAGCGTTCGAGCCCGAGGTCGACCAGACGCTGGACGGCACTCAATGCATCGTTGGTGTGCAGGGTCGCGAGCACGAGATGACCAGTCATGCTCGCCTGGACTGCGACCTCAGCGGTTTCGAGGTCTCGGATCTCCCCCACGAAAATCACATCGGGGTCTTGTCGCAGAATGGCGCGGAGCGCAGACGCGAACGTGACGCCGCGTCGTTCCTCGACTTGGATCTGGGTGATCTCGGACAGCTCATATTCGACGGGATCCTCGACCGTCATAATGTTGATCTCACCCGTGGCGAGCTCCCGAAGCGCTGCGTACAGGGTTGTGGTTTTACCGGACCCGGTAGGTCCTGTGATGATGAGAATTCCATCCCGATGCGCAAGCAGATGGCGGATCGACTCGACGTTGCCTGCGGCAAGGCCGAGGTCATCCAGACCCAAAGATGCCGAAGGATCGAGAATGCGGATCACCGCCTTTTCGGCATCTCGCGTGGGAACCGTCGAGATCCGCAGGTCATACGTGCCGTCACTGACCTGAACACGTGCCCGACCATCTTGCGGACGGAGCCGATCGGCAATGTCCAACCGGCCAAGGATCTTGATTCGCGACACGACGCGGTTCAGCGCTGGCATCGGTATCACCATGTACTTGAGGAGCACGCCGTCTACACGAAAGCGCACGGTACCGACTCCGCGGCTTGGCTCCAGGTGGATGTCGCTGGCCCGATGCGTGATCGCGTCCCGCAGAATCAGGTTCGTCAATTTGACGACAGGGCCGGACTCCAACGCATCGGCCGCTAGGGCTTCCGGTTCCGTCTCGTCCAGGATACGAACGGCATCGACCACGTCGGGGTCCACGCTGCTGACCAGCGACTCCAATACCCGTTCCGGCGAATAGCCCGCTTCGATCTCGCTTTCGATTTCATCGGGAGGTGCCACCTCGAACAGCGGCGTACGGCCGGACGCGAACCCCAGTGCCTTCTCGGCGTCGAGATCCATGGGGTTGCTGGTGGCGACGACCAAATGCCGGTCATCTTCTCGGAGCGGAAATACGCCAAAGCGCCGTGCCAGGTCCTCGGGCACGAGTTTGAGCACGCGGTTCTCCGCAGAGCCAAGCTCCGCGGCCTGCAATCGGAAGTGGGCGGCCACGTGCTTCGCCAGGTCTTGGTCGGAGACCTTGCATGTCGTTTCGACCGTGTCCCAGACATCCTTAATCTCCATGCCGGGGTGCAAGGTCAGGTTTTCGACCCCCTCGAGGCCAACGCGCTGAACGACCTGGTGCATCCAGTGCGTCGCCACTTTTGCTTCAGCCATATGCCGGCTCCCGTGTCATCGTGGCATCGAGATATTCGATGACCGCGGTGTACGTCGCTTGAACCTCATCCATGAGGCTTCGCGCCTGTTCCACATCATCGTTCTCGCCGGCGTCTTCGAGCTGTTGCAGCAGGTCGGCGAGCCGACGGGCCATGATGGTTCGAGCTGCCGACTTGAACGCATGGGCGGATGCCTCGATGGCGGCGGTGTCGGCGGCCTCGGTGGCCTGAGTCAATGCCTTCATGCGTTGCGGTGCGTCCTGCAGGAAGGTGTCCAAGAGAGTGCCCACGGCGTCTTCGACGCCGGCTTCTCGCATCGAGCGGCGAAACTCGTCGAGATCGACCGGTACGTCGGCCGTCTCGTCCACGGTGGGATCCGAATGTGGTTGCGCGCCGGTCACCGCCACGCCCCACCCTTCGACGGCCGCAAAGAGTTCATGCGGCTTGAACGGCTTGGGCAGATATGCCGTCATGCCGGCCTCGAGGCATCGCTCACGTTCACCGGACATGGCGTGGGCGGTCATCGCGACGATCGGGAGGTCCGTCAACGGCGTTGTCTCACGGATTGCGCGGGTGGCGGCAAGTCCGTCCATCATCGGCATTTGGATATCCATCAAAATGAGGTCGTAAGCTCCGGTACGAGCTGCCGTCACGGCGGTTTGGCCGTCGCCGACGATGTCCACATGGTGACCGCGCCGTCGGAGCATCGCCGCTGCCACCTCCTGGTTCACCGGATTGTCCTCGGCGAGAAGAATGCGTACCCGGCGGCGAGTCTCCTCGATCGAATGGCGAGTGATGAGTTCGCTGTGCGTCGGTGATCCCGCGATCATCGCGGCGGCGGCTTCGAGTAACTCGATTCGCGAAACCGGCTTTGTGAGGTAAGCGGCGATCCCCACCTCTCGGCACCTCTGCCCATCGCCCCTCTGGCCTGCCGAGGTGAGCATCATGGCCCGGGTACCCACCAGTTCGGGCATGGTACGCATAGTGCGCGCCAGGTCGAATCCGTCGCGCTCCGGCATGTAGCCGTCGATGATCGCGAGGCTGTAGGGAGCCCCGTGGGTTGCGGCCTTCAGCATGACATCGAGCGCGGTGTCCGCATCGGGCGCCTCATCGACCGTGACACCGGCGGCCGTCAGCATCCCACACACGATGCGGCGGTTGGTCGGATTGTCGTCCACGACGATCCCACGCAGTCCTTCCAATCGCCCCACAACCGGTGTTGTGGCGATACCCTCGGCGTCGCGCTCGATTGTGAGTGGGACGGTGAAGTTGAATTCACTGCCCTTTCGCTCTTCACTGCTCACCTTCAGCTCACCTCCCATCATCGAGACGATCTTGCGGGCAATCGCCAGACCGAGCCCGGTTCCCCCATAGCGGCGTGTGGTCGAGACATCCGCTTGACTGAATTCTTGAAAAATCGACTCTAGTTTGTCCGGTGAGATGCCAATGCCGGTGTCTCGTACCGAGAATGCTACGACCGCCTTGTTTTCAGACGCCGTCACGGGAGAAGCGGTGACAACCACCTCCCCTTCATGGGTGAACTTGACCGCGTTGCTGACGAGATTCGTGATGACTTGACGTAGCCGACTTGGGTCACCGCGTACCAGCCGTGGGAGTCGTGGAGAGACGTCGTAGAGAAGTTCGACGCCACGCTCGGAAGCCCGCGGTGCCAACAGACGGACAGAGGAATCCACCAGCGCAGCGAGATCGAATGGTATCTCCTCGAATTCCAAGTGCCCGGCCTCGATCTTCGAGAAATCGAGAATGTCGTTGATGATATGGAGCAGCGCTTCCGCCGAACTGCGCGCGAGATCTGCAGAGCGTAGCTGCTCTGCGTCGAGCGGGGTGTCCATGAGCAGCTCGAGCATGCCGAGGACCCCGTTCATGGGAGTCCGAATCTCGTGGCTCATATTCGCCAGGAAGGCGCTCTTCGCTTCGACGGCGCGCTCCGCTTCCTCGCGGGCCTCGACCAGCGCTTGTCGCGCTGCGGCACGGTCGGTGACATCTCGGGCAATCCCGTGGGCGCCGACGATTGCGCCGGCCGCATCACGGAGGGGCCTCGCCGCGAAGCTCAAATGCTTGGCTTGATTCTCCTCGTCTCGATGGACGGTCTCGTGATCGACGAGCTCGGTGCCGCTGAGCACCTGTTCAATTGCTTGGAGATCGAGTTTGTGATGCGACGGATCAGCGCGTTCAACGAACAAGCGACCCACGAGAGCGGCCGGCTTCACTCCGTAGATTCGTTCACACGCCGGATTGAGAAATGTCCACTTCCCTTCACGATCGATCTTCCATACGAGATCTGAGGCCGATTCTACCAGACTTCGATACTGCCGCTCTGCATCACGCAGTGCCTGTTCGGCGTGCTTCATATCTGAAATGTCGTCGTAGAGGACGAGCATGATGTCTTCGTCGACACTCTGCACGGGAGCCGCCGATGCCCGAACGGGCAACAAGTGGCCGTCCCGCCGTCGCCGAACGACTTCCGTGACCACGACCTCGGCGTCCTCCACCCGCTTGTCCAATTGCATCGCTGCGTCCCGTTCGCCCGCCGGTACGATCAGCTCGTTGAGATCCTCTCCGATGGCTTGTTCAGCCGCGTACCCGAATAGACGCTCGAACGCCGGGTTGACGCCCAAGATGCTGCCATCCTTCCGAACCGTGACGATGGCGCCAGGGGCACTCGTGAGCAGAGCGTCCAAAAAGCCACGTTCACGAGCCGCTTCGGCTTCACTGAATTCCAGCCGAGCCGCCGTGAAGAGTTGGGCACACAAAGTCCGATGGCCCCGCCGGTAAATGGTTACCATCGTGGCTGCAAAGAGAGCGATGAGCGCGACCGCCGCGAGATGTGGACGCGTCACGCCAGCCGCCAGCGTGCCGAGGGTGAGCGGTCCGAGGAGCGCGCCCATGAACGCGTAGAAGCTCCGGGGGTCGGCGATCAGGCTCGCGGTCCCACCCGCCGTGAGACCCGCAAATACGACCATGATCAGCGCGAAGTACTCGAAAGGCATCCCTGGAGCCACCACCGCCGCGCCGGCCCCCCACGCCAGGCCGGCGGCGAGCACGCTGTTCCGAACCATCCGCGTGCGATAGGCGGGTGGATGCTCGCGCCGTGCGAGGCGCTGGCGCACGACGGCGCGAACCACGGTAGCCGCGGCCACGGCGGCGAGCCATGGCACCAGCACGAGTGGACGCGCGACGCCCCAGACCAAGACCGCCACAACCAGCAACAGGACGAGATGCGCGACTTCACCCATTGGACTTTCGAACAAGAGACGGCGTGCCAACGCATCCCCCACCGACGCATCGATACGCGCCTCATGCGCTTGCTCTGCTTCGGCACCGCGAGACCTCATCAGCAGCGACGTGCGCCTCCGTTCACCACTGCGGCGGCGATCACGTTGCTGGGATTCGTCGTTCATGGGTGCGCTCCGCGCGGGAAGTCCGCGTTGTTGGTGCCATCGGCGGCGCCATGCGAGCCGGTTGGGACCAGCGGCACAATCCTGGCCTCCCACGTGACAGGCTGCGTGTGCCACCGCAGCATGATCTCCGTCATACTGCGAAATCGCTTTCGTCCACCGGCACCGCATCTGATCGTCGCAGCAGTTCCTGACGCACGCGCTCAGCCACCACATAGAGCACGAAAGGGCTACCATAGAATCCGGCGGCTAGCAGATCGTGGATCTCGAGCAACCGATCCTCGGACGGATGGTGTTGACCCGTGCTCGGGAGTTCTACCGCCCGTTGTGTCAGCTCGAACTCGTCGACACGCGAACCGGAACCGTTGCTGCTCACCGTGGGTCGCTGCTGCTGAAATCCTTCAGAGCTCGATTGCATGGTGCGACCGTGAGACTCCGTTTTCGACCGATAGTCGGTGAAATGAGCTGGGACGCGTAGGCTCTCGGCGAAAGAAGCTGGAGCTCCCATTGGCACCGGGCCGAATGGTTGATCCGAGCTTCGATAGTGGGTATCGGCCGATCGTGAAGAAACTTGAGTCAGCTGGCGCCCGGCTGCACTGCGTTGCGTAGGGAGGGCTTCATCACTGTTGCTATCGGCCCGGCCATGCCAGATCTTTAACGGGCCTGAAGTTGGACCGTCCCACGTCCCCGCTTCGTGCAAACGCGAGATCATGGCAAAGATTCTCTGTATCGACGACGAGCCATCGGTTGCAGTACTGATCGAGCGGGCCCTCCGCGAGATGGGTCATGATCCCGTTCTGGCCCAGAGTGTGGCGGAGGCTATGAAGATGATCGA
>JBFJCP010000024.1:0-78616 GCA_041615815.1 Gemmatimonadales bacterium
ACACGCATTGCACACCTCGTGCACGTCGTAGAACGTGATAAGGTCACCATCTCGTAGCGGCGCCCCGAGCGCGTCCCGTTCCACTCCCCGGCGCTCGAGCACGCGTCCCACACTCACATGTCCCGGGATGATCGGATACGGAACTCCGGCTAGTCGTCCATGATGGAGATGGACATCGGTGCCGCACACTTCGCTAGCCACCGTTTCCAGCAGCACACTGCCATCCTCGAGGGACGGATCCTCCAACGTCCAGATTTCCAGCGGGGCCTCTGGGGCCTTCATCACTGCCGCGCGAATCGTCATGGATGTCCGTCTCGAAAAAGAAGAGCCGCGGAGCTAACCGTGGTCAGGACGCCGTCGATCCCGTCCACTCCGACGGTCGGTGCCACTGCGGCGTTCGCTCTCGCGGCGTTCACCGCGGCGCTGGTGCTCAAACAGGGCCGGTGGCATGGCAGCGCGTTGGGGATTCCGTCGATCCGTCCCCGCGCGTCGATCCTCACCCGTGCGCCGGTCTACCCGGATGTGCGCGGTCCCCGAGAGCTTTCTCCGCTGTGCCCACCGACGGTCGAACCCAAACGGTCCAGTCATCACCGATCCCCAGTGTATGAGACGGACCTGCCACGGCGGCGAGAAACCTATCGTCCCCGTGGCGCTCCGGCCAATCTCGCGAGTTCGCCGCCAGCCATTGCGGTGCGAGCGCCGTGTGCGCCCCTCACGCCCGCTTTCGCTCCGGATTGAAGAACGGCGTCTTGACCACCGTGGCCACGGCCCGTTTGCGTTGATGCTCGATAGTGATCTCCATCTCGACGCTGGATCCAGGGGCGGCAAAAGGAGTCTCTACGTGACCCAGCGCCAGGTACTTCTTGAGCAGCGGGGACCAGCAGCCGCTGGTCGCGTACCCCACTTGCCGCCCCCGCCTGTACACCGGCACGCTCACGCGCCACGCGGTGGTGGGAAGTGTTGGCGCCAATCCGACGTCAAGATACAATCGCTCCAGGGAGTCCCAGTCCACGTCGAGCCCGACGAATTGCCAGGCAACGCCGCGAGCGTGTTCGACCTCCAGTGCCCGTTTGCCCACGAACGGACCCTTGTCCAACGGCACCGTCCAGCCCAGCCCGAGCTCGTAGGGAGAAGACAGTTGCATGGCGATCATGGCTCGTCGGGAGGAGATGTAATCCACATCGATGAGCAGGAGCCCAGCTTCGATCCGCGCGAGGTCGAGCGCGAGGAGACCGGCCGGTGCCAGCCCATACGGCGTCCCGACCTCGATCAGCAAGTCCCACAACGCGAGCGCGTGCTGGTTGGCCACCCACAGTTCGAACCCGAGATCGCCCGTATACCCGGTGCGGGTGACGGACAGGGGGATGCCGCGCGCCACCGCGGAGGTCACGCGAAAGAACTTGAGGGACTCGAGGCTTGCCTCCACGGCCTGCTCGAGGATGGCGCGCGCGTTGGGTCCCTGGATGGACAAAGCGGCCACCTGCTGGGAGACGTCCTCGACGGAGACACGCAGTCCTCGCCCGTTGTCTGCGAGCCACCGGAGATTGGGATCGGCCGCGGTCATGCGAAAGACCTGTTCGTCGAGCCGAGCGACCGTACCATCGTCTATGACTTTGCCGGCCCCGTCGCACCACGGCGTATACAGCACTTGTCCCACCTGACATCGCATCACATCGCGGGTGATCACGCGGTCCACTAACCGATGCGCGTCCGGGCCTCGGATCACGTATTTGTAGAGTGGGGTGACATCGAACAGGGCCGCGGCATTCCGAATGGAGTGATACTCGCGGTCGTGCAGGAGCTCGTACGAGCTGGCCGCGAGGTAGCCGGCCCAGCGACGCCAGTTCTCTCCTGCACAGAGAGCGGCGGTCCGGGGGTGGAACGGCGTGGTCTTGAGCACGGAAGCGGCTCGTGGCAACGGGCCGCGGTCGGTTATCGTAGACTAATGAGGCGGGCCACACGGCCCGCCGTGTTCTCGAGCACGTTGCGAAACTGCTCCAGCTGAGTCTCGTCCACCGGGACCGCGCCGGCATCGATATCGGCCACGAGATGCCGGCACATTTCCATGATGCGCTTCATCCGAAATTGCGTGACGACCAGCTGATGCCCCCCCTTGTGCTGCTCGGTCAGAATCGCCCAGACGCTAATGCGGATGTGATCGACCGCGAGCTTGAAGTCCTCCAGAGTGTCACGGCTCGTCGGCGTCGCGACCACTTCTCGTTCGATCGTTTCCAGAGCGGCCTTGAGCTTTCCCACCCGTTCCTTCAGCGTCTCGGACATGTCGCTTTCGACTCCTCAAGGGCGCGGTTGTATTGATGCAATAGCGTCGAGGGGGGCAGGCGTGCGAGCGTCAGCGTCCTGCGTCTCCCGCCCTGGATCGCGTGCGTGCACCATGGGACGCGACGAGCGGTCCACCGTCAACTGAAAGACATCCGGCCGCCCATAGTGCCCCGCGACATCCAGCTGAAAGCGCGGACCCGTGTAGTGTCGCGGATCGATCTCTGCGTGCGGATCGATCTCTGCGTAGAGAATCTCCTGCGCCTTTTCCAGCGGCCCGGCAATGAACTTGCCGTCGGGATCGACAATGGCGCTCTCACCCGGGTTGATCCATTCCGGCACCCGCGCGAGATACCGTTCCATAAACTCATATCGCTCGGGAATGTCCGCCTTCCGAACGACACTGCAGCATCCGATGACGTAGACGCGCCCTTCTTTCGCGATGTGGCGCAGAGTGGACAACCACGGCTCCCCATGATCCCAGGTGGGGGCAACGTACAGTTGGGCACCCCACGCAAACATCGCGTATCGGGCGAGGGGCATGTAGTTCTCCCAACAAATCAGACCACCTAGCCGCCCCACCGGCAGATCGTAGACCTCGAGCGTGCTGCCGTCCCCCTGCGCATGCACCAGGCGTTCTCCGGAGGTCGGGACGAGCTTCCGATGCTTCCCGAGCAACCGGCCGTTGGCGTCGATATACACCAGCGTGTTGTAGAGCGTCGATCCGCTGGCCTCGGCGTTTCGTTCGTTGACCCCTATCACGACGTGGACGCCCGCTTCACGCGCGGCCTGGCCCAACTGCTCGATCTCCGGACCCGGTACCGTGACCGCGTGCTCCACGAGCTCCGTGTACAGCGACCGCAGCGTCGCCGTGTCCCCCGACGGGACAAACCAAACCCAGAAGGGGTACGCCGGGACGAACGCTTCCGGAAATACGGCGAGCTTGGCACCGCCCCCGCCGGCATCGTGAATGAGACGGCAGGCCTTCTCGACCGTGGCGGTGCGATCCAAAAAAACCGGCGTCGCTTGCACGGCGGCCACACGGAATGGCTGAGTGGCGTTCACGCCCATGAGAGACCCCGCTTCAGACGCCCGCCGTTTCGCACTAGATCCACTCCAACTCCGCCACGGTACGTTCGTTCTCGAGATTCCCGGTGTTCCGGGTGGACGCCGGCTCGAACATCATCACGTGGACTTCCTCGGGGGCGACCGGCTTGTGTTCGACTCCGCGCGGCACGATGAAGAACTCGCCTTCGCGCAACTCCACATCACGGTCCCGCAGTTGCAGGACCAGGCGCCCGCGGATCACCAGAAATAGCTCGTCCTCGTCCGGGTGGTGGTGCCACATGAACTCACCCTTCAGCTTGGCCAGTTTCACATGCTGACCGTTGAGCTCACCCACGAGTTTGGGGCTCCAATGGTCGCTGAACATCGCGAGTTTTTCGCGCAGGTTCACTTTTGCCATCACAGGCTCCCTGGCTCCCCACCCGCTCCCAACAGCATGGGGAACCAAGCAATGATAGGTTTCTTCCCGCCCTTGGAGACGGGATCACGACCCAGGTAGACGTCGAACAACGCCCAACAGGAGCATCGCTCCACGCACCGCGACCCCCGAGAACCGCCTCGTCATACTACCCGCCCGCCCGAGCGGTCGCCAGCGAGCCAGTCCGTGAAGCGGACTTCATGCTCACTTACCCTCCAGCATACGGCTCCGCATCATTTCATGCATCTGACACGATCCACACCGAGGGAGGCCAGGCATGTTCCGCAAGCTCCTCGTTCCCATGGACCTTTCGCAGAAGAACGTCCGGGCCGCCGAGGTCGCTGCCGAACTGGCCGGCCGCAACGGGGGACAGGTCATCGTGCTTCACGTCATCGAGACTCTGGACGCGCCCTTCGAGGAGCTCGAGGATTTTTATGCCAAACTCGAAACCACGGCGCGAGAACGGATGATCGAGCTGGCTGAGCCTCTCCGCGCGGCACAGGTGCAGCACGAGTTCGCGCTCTGCTACGGGAAACGCGCGCCCGAGATCGTGCTGTACGTGCAGGAGCACGACATCGACCTCGTGGTGATCTCATCGCACAGGGTCAATCCGGAGGATGCCACCCGTGGATTCCTGACGATCAGCCATCAGGTCGCCATCGTCGCACCCAGCGCGGTGTTGGTGCTGAAGTGACCGCTCGGCCTCACCCGCCGGCGGCACGCTCCAGGTCTCGCAGCATCTCGCGGGCGCCGGCATTTCCCGGCTCGAACTGCACCGCGTTGCGGGCAGCGGTCAGGGCGGAGTCGAGTCGATTGGTCAGGATGTACGTTCGTCCCAGATAGTAGTACGCTCGGGCCAGACCTGGATCGGCAGCCACGGCGTTCCGGTATGCTCTGATGGCGTCGTCCAACTCTTGCCGGCGCAGGTGGTAGTTGCCGAGGTTGAGGTGTGCCAACGCTTCACCAGGGTTGAGCGCCAGGGCCTCGCGATAGGCGGCCACCGCATCGGGCGTCCGGCCGAGCGCCTCGAGCGTCACCCCCATATTCACCAAGACCAAGGGACGATCGGGGTGCACGTCGAGCGCCCGCGTGTACTGCTCGAGCGCCATTCCATGATTCTGCGCCGCGGCATACGCCAGAGCCAAGTTGAGGTTGAGCCCCGGGAGCTGCGGTAGCAGCTCGAGACCTTTGCGATACGTGGTCACAGCTGCCACGATATCGCCGCTCGCGCGATACCGATCGCCGAAGAATCCCAGCGCTGATGCCCACCGCCGTCGCAAGGACGGAACGTCGTCCTCTCGCGTCCGCACGACATCCACCAAGGCCCGACGTACGGCAGGATCATGGCCCGCCGCGAGGTGGAGCGCCGCGAGCGCCACGGCCGCCACGTCAGGATCTCGGTGCTCGCCGATCGCCAAGAGGCGCGTGCGAATGTCTGGGTCGAGGTCCGGCATGTTCGGTCGCAGGCGCGCGGTGACCAGTTGATTCACCGCAGACACCTGTGCCATGGCGTGCGAGCCTTCGGGATCGAGCAACCGCGACGGTGTCACGTGCCCGGGGGCACCCTCGGCCTCGAAGAGCGAGCGCACCAGCGGCTTGTGGGGTTTCAGCGAACCCCACCAGGTGTCGGTTTGCTCTTGCAGCGCGGCCGGACTCGAGTCCTGATGACACATGACACACGCGCTCTCGAGTCCGAGCGATGCCTCCAAGGCCGGCCGCGGTACCGGGATCGTGTGGTCGGACCTGGCAAATTGGAGATGGTCACCCACCTCGGGGTGCTGGAGATAGGGCATGTGGCAGGCGACGCATTGGCTCCCGGGAGACCCCACCGGATGATACGTGTGCGCCGCGACGTCCCGCGCCTTGCTGGCGTGGCAGTCGAGGCACTGTTCATCCGCAAAACGGCCAGACAAAGCTTGCCCGTAGATGTCGCGATAGCCCTGGCTGTGGGGATCGTGGCAGTCCACGCACGTCATCGAGCCGCTGAGATAGCAATCGCTGAAGAGGTGGTTTTCCTGATAGGCGAAGGTCCGAACCCGACCGTCGGGAAACAGCGGACGCTCACCCACGAGGGTGAGGCCGAGCGAGTAGTACGCGGCGAGGTCTTCGCCGGGGAGGTAGCCGGGCTCGAGCACCTCCTTGAGAGCATGGCACTGGAAGCACACTTCGAGGGATGCATCGGTACTGACGGTACCGAGGGCCCGAATGGCGATCTCCTCGCTCGTTCCGAGCGCTCCCGCCAACGCCAGATCCACGTGTTGGCGTCCCGGTCCGTGACACGATTCACAGTTCACACCGTAGCTCGTCAACTTCGTGTCGTACTGCCGGGCGGACGCATCGTAGGCCACCACAATCTGACTGCCATGGCAATCCTGACAATTGGAGAACCGGGGCTCCGTACCGAGAATCCGGCTGGGCGGCCAGTCGCCGCAGTCGGCCAACGCCATACCGTTGGTGATAGGTACCCACCCGTCGTCCGTCCGCGAATTCGTGTTGCAGAACCACAAGTCCTCTCCGCGGATGTAGTCGAAGGGTAGGAACCGGATCGTTCCGTCCGCGAATCGAGATACGAACCCCTGGGTCCCGCCACCAACCATGTGCCCGCGCCCAATCACGCCGTCCACGCGGTAGACCACCGAGTCGCGATGGTCCTGCCGAACGGTGAAACGATATTCGCCACGCGGTGTCCGTGAGGGCGTCACGACGGCATCGGCGAACCGAATGGGCGTTCCATCGAAGGGCGCGATGACCGTCTCGGGTGAAGGGGGGCCTCCGGCGCGCCCGTGCGTGGATCCACGCCAAGCGGCGTATTGAGCGGTGTGACAGTCGCGACAGGCTTCGGCGCCGACGAAGTCGTCGAAGGCCACTCGCGCACCCATGTGGGCCTCGGCGGAGGCCTGAGGAAACTCGACCAGCGCGGGCTCGCGTCGCACGATGAGCCACCAGACGACGAGCGCCACCGTTACCGCGGCCACCGCAATCGCGGCGAGCCGCATTGGAGCGCCACCACCTGAGGGAGACGTCGAATCGGTTGGCGGTACCCGCCCACGGGACCGTCGCTGCTTGGGGTGCTTCCTCCGGCGTCCCATGGCCCCTACGGCTCCCGTTCCTGATCGTCCCGTGACCAGGCCGGTCCCTGACAACGGCACAGCTCGCGCAGATAGCCCACCACCCGGTCGATTTCGTCCCCTGACAAGGTGAAGCCGAAGCCCGGCATCCGGTGATGGCGTCCCAGAATGTGCCCGCCGGCATGGATCCCATCGAAGAGCGTGTCGTCCGGCCGTGCGGACATGTATGCGCTGTCCGCGAGTCGCGTGGGACGCACTGGGAGGGTTGCGACGTTGTATCCGTCACTGTTGCCGGAGGGCCCGTGGCAACCGGCGCAAAACCGTCCGTACAATCCGGCTCCGGAGGCATCCTGCGCTGCGTCGCGATTCCCGACATCCAGTGGGGACACATAGGTGGCCGCCGAAGGCTCGCCGCCGCCACCGGACAGGAACGCCGCAAGCAGCGCCACTCGATCGTCCGGCATCGGGATGCGTGGCATCACCCGGTCGCCGAGCGCCGAACCCGGATCGCGAATGACAGCCGCGACGTACGCGGGACGGAGGCGGCGCCCCGCATCGCTGAGGTCCGGTCCGATCCGCCCTCCCTCACCGTCCAGGGCGTGACACCCGAGACACGGGAGCCGGTCCCGGATCAACGACCGCGCTTTGGCGCGGGAGAAGACGCTGAGGGCGGTGGGCTCCGCACCCAGCGGTGGCGGTGTCGATGCGCCTCGATCGAGATAGTCCATGATCGCGTCGATCTCGGCAGGCGACAGATCGAAGTCCGGCATTCGGCTCCACGTACCGGCAGGAAATCCGGACGGGCGCACCGGTTGCGGACCGGCAAGAAAACGCCGAATCCAATCAAGCTCGAGGCGACGCGTCACCCCAAGGAGCCGTGGCCCCAGCGCCGCGCCGTATCCGTCCGGTCCCTTGTGACACCCCCCACACCCCAGGGATCGAAAGAGGGTGGCTCCATCCGCCGCCGCAACGTTCGCGTATCGGCGCTGCGCACGCTCGAATGCCCGACCCTGCTCTGCGCGTGTCTCGGACGCGAGCGAGATCAAGAACGCGACGACCGCGCCGAGCCGCGAGGCCGCGTCGGGGTGGACGGGATGAGCGCGGCCGTCCCGCCGCTCGAAGAAGAGATCCGGCATCGGCGTCGTGGAATCGAAGGCGCGTGGATCCATCAGGTACCGATGGATCCATGCTTCGTTCAATCGCTCACCCACGCGCTCCAGGGCGATCGCGCTTCCCCCGCCACTCTCGCCGAGCGTGTGGCAACCCAGACATCCGAGATCGGACCGGACGAGGCGTTCGCCGTCGCGCGCGGCGTTGCGGCCGCCACGCGCGGCGTCGGGTGGCGGCTGCGGATCGCTGACCGGTAAAGTCGTAAGCGACGAGAGGAAGAGCGTGAGCGCCACCCGCTCCCGCTCATCGAGCGGAAACCGTGGCATACGAGAAGCTCCGATGTGACGCCGGAGCCGCGTGGGGTTGTCGAGGTAGGTAAAGAGGTGTCCCGGTGCGAAGCGGCGACCTGCATCCGCGAGGGGTGGAGCGGGCGATCGAACCGTGCGTTCCGCGAGATCTCGATGACACGTGGCGCAGCCCAACTCCGCCACGAGGGCAGCGGGGTCCGTGATGACAACCGAAGGATCTGCCTGGTGGCGTGTCGAATCCGCCGGAGCCGATCGGACACGATCGACGGCACCGAGCGCAATCAATGTCAACACGAGAACCCCAGCGGTGGGCAGCGCTCTGCGGGTCATGGGCCATCAAAGGTCGGGGGAGACCCCGACAGGCGTCAAGCCGGTCGCCAAAACACGGCGGCCGACCACGCAAGTGGTCGGCCGCGGACGAGCTTAGTCCGTAATCTCCCTATCAACTCTTCCACACGCTGATGTTGGACAAGGTGAGGTTGTTTCGCAGTTGCCACTCCACGAGGTCCCCCGGATCCACCGTCACTGCCGGGCTCGTGTAGCTTCGCGCCGACCCCACGGGCAACGCCATCAAGCGAAGCGGTGCATTGGCCACCAACACCCAGTTCGGAAGCACGAAGACGGCATCGGTGAATCCGGTGACCGTACCCAGTTGATGACGCCGGCCACCACTCACGGCATAGATCCGCATGTCGAGAAAATTGTCGTTATCGACGACGACGTGCGTCTGCTGACCGCCTCGCTCGGCGTCTGGGTCCGGGTCGGGCTCCTGACCGATCAGCGGTACCGGCGAGAGCACAACACCTGCCGTCACGAGACCAGAGACCAATAGGTAGAGGGCGATTTGTTTCATGTACAGGCACCCCATCCAGTGTCACCCTACGACGTCGACCTACCCTCACGGCATAAACACCACGGTAAGAAGGGAAGTTCCGTCAGGCAACACCCGACCGGCCGACCTTCATAGTGTCGTGCTGCATTTTTCACGCCCGCGCCTCGGGGAGCACCACAAAGCGACGGCACGAGGGGCATCGCAACAGCGAAAGCGTCGAGGCCCGGGCGTGGGGCTCTGGAATGGCCACCACGTCCAGTGGCAACTGGCAACGCGGGCAATGCGGCACAGCCGACGCTCGCTGGACCTCCCGCCGAACAGCCCGAATTTCCTCCTTGGAGAATTGCGCGTCACTGGTTCGGATCTTGGACCTCGTGCTACTCATGACACCTCCGTTGATGGTCCGGTCGCGCGCGGTGAACGCCGAGCGGGCGGAGCGAACCGTCCCCGAATGGGATAGCGAGCATCCCTCAAGCACCGCCCTTCCAGAGTCGTAAGACGGTCAACACCTTGTATCTTTTGATGTTATGGATCGTCTGGTCAATGGGGGCCACGCTTGTGAACCCCGTGCCGGCCGGCTAGTTCTGAAGCAGCTGAAGGGCTCGAGGACTCGTGGGCTGCCGCCGAGGGGACAGAGGAGTTCGCTGGGCGTACCCTAGATCGCCACCGAACCCTCGCGGAAATCCGTCTTGCCGATCCAGACATTCACGAGAGCAGGAATTCCCTCTCGTGCCGCCGCCTTGGCATCCGCGAGCACACCGGGGAGGTTGGACTGTGCGTCAGCGAGGAACCCGCGACCTCCGTAGCCCTCGGCGACGGTGTGGTATGCGGTTCGCCTGAGCACGGTCCCAACGTCGTCGTGCAGGAGGGCTGTCTGACCGCGGGCAATTTGCGTCCAGGCCGCGTCGTTCCCCACCACGGCGATGACGGGGAGCCCGTGGCGCGCAAAGGAATCGAATTCCGCCAGGCTGAAGGCGGCCGCACCGTCGCCGTAGAGAATCCACACCTCTGCACCAGGACGGCAGAGTTTGGCTCCGAGGGCGAATCCCGCACCGACACCGAGAGTCCCAAACGGCCCGGGATCCAGGAACGCCAGTGGACGCCGCGGTGAGACGATGTACGACGCGGTGGCCGCGAAGTCACCCCCATCCAGAATCAACACGCTGTCCGGGTCGAGCGCATCATCCACGGCTCGGCAGAGCGCTAACGGGTTCACGTACTCGGTGAGGGTCTGCTCGCGCCGCTCGATATCCGCTTGCCGCACACGATCGCGGTTCCGAAGCCGCTCGCGCCACTCGGTCCACGCCGAAGGTGGAGGTGGAGCCTCGCGCGCGAGACGACACAAGAACTCGGCGGGATCTTCACAGAGGGGCACCGTGGGCCGCCGGTTACGGGTGAGATCCCGGCGGCTTCGGTTCACCGCCACCACCGCCGCCTTCCGATTGATCTGACGCCCGTAGTCCAATCGGAAGTCGCAGGGCACCCCCGCCAGAACCACGAGATCGGCCTCGCGAAGGGCATCACCACGCTGATGCCGCATGAGCAAGGGGTGCGCTGGTCCCAACAGGCCGCGAGCCATACCTGACAGAAAGACCGGGAGTCCCAACTGATCGACGGCGTCGACCAGCTCGGCGACGCTTCCAGGTCGAAGCATCGCCTGACTGCCGACGAGCAACACCGGGCGACGGGCAGCCGCCACCTGGACCGCTGCGCGTTGCACGTCCCCGGCGGTCACGGGCGCGATGACGGGAAGCGCCGGCTCGGGGGAGGGGTCGTCCTCGCCGGTGCCGAAGACCCGGTCCAGGTGGCGCCGCAAGTAGGCGCGTTTGAATCGGGCCCCCAACGACATCGCATCGTCGTCGGGACTGGCCGCGCCATACCACTCACGGACCACGTGTTCCGGGTACAGGACGTCCACCGGGCACTCCACGAAGACCGGCCCCGGAACCCCCTCCTGAGCAATGAGAAACGCGTCTTGAAGCGCCGGCACCAAGTCCCCCACTCGGCTCACACCGATGGTCCGTTTGACGTGCGGACGAAAGAGGGCCAGTTGATCGATGTCCTGGAGCGCCCCACGACCCTTGAGGATGGTGGCGGTCGCACCGCCGATGATTACGATGGGAGACTGCGAGAGCTGTGCGTTCTTGAGGGCCGTGATGGTGTTGGTGGCCCCGGGTCCCGCCGTCACCACTGCCACCCCTGGCGAGCCCGTGAGCCGCGCCACCGCATCGGCGGCAAACACGGCGGTTGCCTCGTCACGGACATCGATCACCCGGATCCCACGGTGCTTCGCCGCCACCAAGATCGGCGAAATGTGCCCGCCACAGAGCGTGAACAGGAACGGAACCCCTTGCGCCGCCAGGAACCCGGCAATCCGATCGCCACCGTCACGTGCGGTCATCTCACCACCCTTCGTCGATGGCCCGAGCGACATGATCAGCGATGGCCATGATCGTGATCATCGGATTGACACCGCTGGACGTCGGGAACGTGCTCGCATCTGCCACGTACAAACCACGCACCCCATGCACGTTACCGGTCTCACCCACCACGGACCGACCCGGCTCCCTCCCCATCGCGGCGCTCCCCATCTGGTGGAAGCTGATGAACGACATTCGGCAATGTCGGTAGCCTCGCGCATCCATGCCTTCCACGAGCGTGTCCAGCCACCCGGCCGCACCGGGCCTGGCCCGCACCGGTGGCGTGTGGAGAGACATCACATCGGTGGCACCGGCCGCCGCGAGGATCTCACCGGCCCCGCGGAGCCCTTGCCGCAGATGCTCGATGTCATGGTCACTGGGCTCGTAGGAAACCCGTGGCCGACCTTCCCGGCTGACCGCAAGGCGGCCCGCATCGCGATCGCGTAACAGCACCCCCACGAGGCTCGTATGCGCCAGCCGCGCGACATCTTCACGAAATGCGACCGCGCTCTCCCAGCCAAATCCGCTGGCGGGCAACGCAAAGTGCACGGGCCCGGTCTCGAATCTGACACCGTACCCGTGGCGCAGATTGGCAAACTGATCCGAGTACCGGGTTTGAAGAGCGCCACTCCAGGGCTCGACCCGTTCCGGAAACACCCCCACCACGGCACTCGCGGGGTGGAGCCGAAGCCCGCGCCCAATGTTTCGGTTGGCGACTCCTGAGCGCTTGAGCAGCGCGGGGGTATAAACCGCGCCACACGCCACCACGACCGCGCGAGCCCGGACCGTGAGCGAGCACATGGTGCCGTCTGCACGCTCCACCGTCGCCTCGACCCCAGTCGCTTCGCCCGCGCGTACGAGGATCCTCCGGACGTCGCACCGTGGGATGAGACGCGCCCCACCGTCGGTAGCATCCCGGAGATAGGTGACCGCGGTCGAGTTCTTGGCACCGTGGCGGCAGCCATACCCACAATAGCCGCACTCGATCCCTTGCCGGCAGTCCGACACGTTCCGCGGCTGCTGGTCCACGTGCCACCCCAGCGCGCGACATCCGCGCTCCAGAATCGCGTCTCGCATCCCGGGCGTGTTCCACTCTGTGCCGACGTTCACCCGGCGTCCAACCCGCTCGAGCGATTCGCCGAAGCGAGGGCTCGCAAAGAGCGTGAGCCCGGAAAGCGCATCCCATTCCGCTCGAACCGACCGCGGAAGCGCAAAGCTCGTGGTCCAATTGATGGTGGTGCCGCCCCCCACACAGCTTCCAGCCAAGATCGGCATCGAGCCGCTTTGCGTCATGAGGAGTCCATGATCCAGGTACAGCGCACTCAGCATGTCCCCTTCGATTTGCGTCATATCGCTGGCGCCAGGGTTGGGGCCTTTCTCCAGCACGATCACGTCCCGCCCGGCGGCCGTGAGGACGCCCGCGACCACACCCCCTCCCGCCCCCGATCCCACAACCACCACGTCGCAATCGAGCGTCTTGTCCCCAGGCAGTGGAAACACGGGCAGCGGTTTCGCACCATCCAGAGGAGGATCGAGCGGTCCGGGATAACCCACCGCTCGCCACGCCGGATGCATTCCGTCGTCCAGCGGCCAGCAAAAATGCGCGACGTGGGTGAGGCGCTTCAGCGCCTGAAAGCCCGCGCGGCGCAACGCAATTGGAGAAATGGCCCACCGTCGGAGAACCTCTTCGCGCTCGCGGGGCTCGAGTGTGGCGAAAGACACCATGCGTCCGTTCAGCGCGAGATTGGCAAGCCGCGAACCCAACACGGTGAGCAACGTGCGGAGCCGCGCCCCATCCCGGGGATCGCCGAGCAGGTTTATCAGGTGCTCGACGCGCTGCGCAGCACCGGTCCGCACGGCACCGGTGGCAAAGAGCGCAGCCGTATCGTCATCGCGCACGAGCTCCGGGAGAAACGTCTCGCACACGGCGGCGAGCGTGGCGCGTTGGGCGGCGGTGAGCTTGGAAGGCATGAACGCCCTTTGACGAGAAGCGTGACCTGGCCCCGCGACCGGGCTACGGCACGACCCGCGACGGATGGACGACCGGTTTCAGGAATGAACGAAACACTACGAGTGGCCAACAGTCAAAGCCACATCTCGAACGCATCGAGATAGCGACGAGGGGGTGGCCACCCGCGACAACAATCCCAAAGATCGTGGCGGGTGAGACGAGGTGCGACTCTGTGATTTGCTCTCTGCCCCCTATGGGCCTGGTCGCTAGTTCGGGGAGGGAAAGAACAGCACCTGGGTCAGCTCAAAAGCGGTTGGCACCAATCGGGTAGCCTTGAACGCCGACTCGCATTCGCGGTTGCACAACACGGCACCGTCACCAAAACGCTCGCATTGGCATACCATGAGCCTGTCACCGTTCGCCGGCCGCAGACGGACGCGTTGCGTTTGCTTGACCACCGGGCACCACACACCAACCCACGCCTCAGCGGTGCGCTTCGCCGTTACTCGCGGCGCCGGGGTGCTCGCCACCGAGACCAGACCACACACGCCAATGAGGCCGAACGCGACAAGAATAGAGATCAACATAAATACCCTCCGTGTGGCGGACTCCCCCAACTCATATTCAACACCACCGGGTGAAAGAGCCGTGAACTCCTCATGAAGCGGGATTGCTTGCGCGCAACGCTTGTGGCGGTACGATTGAGCCAGGTCTCGGTCCTGACTTCACGCCCCTCCGGAGGGACTCGATGCGCTCCATGTTCTCAGCCGCGCTCATGGCTACTCTGCTGCTGGTCTCAGCTGCCCCACGTGCTGCCGTCGGCCAGGCCATTCCCTCGCCCGCAGCGCATTTCGGTTTCGAGCTCGGCACCGACGGCCGGCTTGCGTCCTGGAACGCCCTGGTGGCGTACTACCACCAACTGGCGGAAGCATCGGACCGGGTCCGGGTGCGAGAACTCGGAACGACCGTCCGGGAGAACCCGTTTCTGTTGGTGACGATTTCATCGCCCGCCAACCTCGCCAACGCGGACCGACTGCGCGAGATCAGCCGTCAGCTGGCGGATCCCCGCGGTCTCTCCGATGCGCAGGTCGCGCGCCTCGTGTCCGAGGGCAAGGCCGTCGTGGCGGTCACAGTGGGGCTCCACTCCACGGAGGTCGCCGCCAATCAAATGGCGCCGGGACTCGCCTATCGACTCGCGACGGCCACGGACGCCGAGACCCGTGCCGTGCTCGACAACGTCGTGTTTCTGCTGTTCCCGTCGTTCAATCCCGATGGGCACCAGATGGTGACGCGGTGGGTGGACAGCACGCGGGGAACGCCCTACGCGGGCTCGAGACTCCCGGAGATGTACCACCACTACGTGGGACACGACAACAACCGGGACGCGTACATGCTGACGCAGAACGAAGCGCAGTTCTTTGCCCGGGTCGTGTATCACGAGTGGATTCCACAGTGGTACTTGGACGTGCACCAAATGGGGAGTTACGGTCCACGCCTCTACGTCCCGCCGTACGACGATCCCATCAATCCCAACGTGGACCCCCTCGTGTGGACTGAGCATGATTTGGTGGGTGCCAACATGGTGATGGCGCTCGAACGCGCGGGGTTCACCGGCGTAGCTACGGGCACGTACTACACCGGTTGGTGGTTCCCGTCATTCCACATGGCCACAAACCACCACAACATTGCCGGCATGCTCACCGAGTCCGCCAGCGCCAATATGGCGGAGCCGCTCATGATTCACGAGCAGCAGCTGGCGGAGCACGGACGCAAGCATCGCGCCTATGAACGAATGCAAGTATTTCCCCATCCCTGGAAGGGCGGTTGGTGGCGCGTCGCGGACATCATCCGTCAACAGCACGCCAGCACCTACGCCCTGCTCACCACCGCGGCCAAGTATCGGGAGACGGTGTTGTGGAATATGGTGCTCAAGGCCCGCCGAACGATGGAACGTGGCCTGACGGAACCCCCGTTTGGGTTTGTGGTTCCGATTGCGCAACACGATCCCCTGACAGTCCACAAGTTCATCACGATCCTGATGAACAATGGAATCGAGGTGCAGCGCGCCCTTGATGACTTCGTGCACGGTGGGAGAGCCTACCGGGGCGGCGACTACGTGATCTCCACCGCACAGCCGAATGGCATTCTCGTGCGCTCGCTGCTCTCCCGCACGTTTTATCCGGATAACGCCATCACGCGACGGGACGACGGACGCATCGTGCGTCCCTACGATATGGCAAACTTCGTGCTCGCCGAGCAGATGGGGGTGACGGCCATTCCGCTGGAGACGCATCTCGAAACACCGCTGGCCATGGTGACGGATCCACCACAACCGGTGGGCCGCATCCATGGATCGGGAAGTGCTGGTTGGCTCGTCTCCCATGCCGTCAACGACGCGTTTCGCGTAACCAACGCTGTCCTCGCCGACGGCGGAAGCGTGTTCTGGCTGCGGCAGCCTCTCGAGGTCGGCGACCAACGATTCGGGCCGGGTACCCTATGGATTCCGGCGGGACGGACGTCCAGCAGCCGCGTGCAGGCCCTGGCGCGGGAGACCGGAGTCGACTTCACTGCCCTGTCCACGCCGCCAACCGGCCCCGCTTATCGCCTCAACCCCCTCCGATTGGCCACCTACCGCCGCTACTCGGGCGAGCAATTGGACGAGGGCTGGAGCCGGTATCTCTTCGACACCTGGGGATTCCCGTATCGACGGTTGGAGGCAGATGCGATTCGGAGCGGTGGGCTCCAGAACATCGATGTCTTGCTGGTGCCGTCGGACGGACTGTCACGACTCAAGGGCGAGGGGGACGTGTCTCCACCCGGTGAGGGCAAGGCCGATGAATACCCCGAAACGTTTCTGCCGCCACGTTTTACTGAGGGACTGGACGAGCAGGCCATCGAGACCATCAAGGCATTCGTCAAGCGGGGCGGCGCGCTGGTTCTGCTCGATCACGCTTCCGAGTTGGCCCTGGAAGAAATGGGCATCCCGGTACGCAATCTGGTGGAGGGCTTGGAGGCGGAGGAGTACTTCAGCCCCGGATCGAACCTATGGGTTCGGTACGACACCACCCACCCGCTGGCATACGGAATGCCGGAGAGGGGCCTGGTACTCAACTGGGGCAGTCCGGTCTACCGGGTAGACCGGACGGCATTCAACGCGAGGATCGCGGCACCCATCCGCTACGTAGACCGTGATCCATTACAGAGTGGGTGGCTGGTGGGCGCGCAGCACATTACCGGGCAGCCGGCGGCGCTCGACGTGGAATACGGCCGCGGCCGAATCCTCTTGATCGGATTCCGGGCTCAACATCGGGCGCAGACCCATGGCACGTTCAAGGTGTTCTTCAACGCGCTCTACTATGGAGCAGCGGACGGCATCGAGCTGGGCGGTGTCGCGGCTGGTGGATCGCCTTGATCGTCTCGCCATTCATGAGACGAATCGGGGCGCGCGGGATCCTCGTCGGGATTGCGCTTGCCGCACTCGTGTCTCCGAGCGAGACGCAGGAGCACGATGCGTTGTCGCAGCTGAATGCCCTGCTGAAAGTGACCAGTGCGCTCGAGCATGGCATGAACGCCCTTCTGACCGGACGCCATCCCGTGGACGCGTTCGACCCGATCGACGTTGCTGTCAGCCGCCGGTTCGCCGAACAGTTGGCGGAGCATGGCGTGGACTCCATCCGGATGATCGGGATGGAATTCGAGATCGTGTACTACCGCGGCGATCACGCCGTGTACTATCTGCGCACGTTCGTGCATCCCACGAGAGACGGTGTCACCTTCATCAGTTTCGCTGGTCGGGCGCCGGAGCGCGGCAGGGTGTCGGTGCGCAATCATCCGTTCGACCGTTTCTGGGACACGGCGGCGCCGCTCGGCATCGCCGCCGAGGGTCTCGTTACCATTATACGCGACGGCCCGTGCTCGGTCTTGTCCGCACCGAGAGCCGAGGAGTTGAGCCGTCTGGTCTCACCCCACGATCGCGCCGAGGTCGTCGGACAAGTTGCGCGCGTGAAACGCGGCATCCAACGCGAATGTGATGTGCTGGCGAGAGTTTCGAGCGACCGGGCGCACCTTCGAATCGACGATGTGAGCTTCGCGGCGCTCGGGTCCGATGGGATGGCAACAGGAACCATCCGGAGCACGTTGGAGCTGGTCGATGGGAACCTGCGGTTGGAGATAGCGGGAATGCGGTAGGGGAATCGCCGGTTGATGGAGTCCCCCCACCGCTCAGAAACCACGAGGTCGACCAACGATGATTGGCCGCGTCACATCGCGTTTCAGTGTCCCACGGCCGGACTCCCAATCTCATCCGCGTATGTCTCGCGCAGGCGCTCCAGATACTCGTCGAACAAGGTCGCCATGGTTCGATGTTCTTCCGCCACCATCTCGCGGAAGCGGCGGTCCGTCAGAAAATGGTAGAGCACCGCCGTCATGATCTTCGCGTCCAATAGGAATCCGGTGTGCCCTACGGGCTTCATCGAGTCGAGCCAGCGTTCGATCGTATGGCCCGCCGCGGGTGAGCTGAACACGCTCACGCCCACCCCGGGAATATCGCGGGTGAGAAAGCCGGTTTCCTCATACCCCGCCGGGCGCTGCGCCTCGGGGTTGATCTCGGGCGCATCGAGCGCCTCGGCATAGGCGAACGCCAGCTCCTCCAAAGTTCCCAGGGTAATCCCGTCACGGTATTCGCCGTATCGCTCTATGGTCACCTTGGTGCCAGTGGCCATGGCGGCGCCGCGGGCGGCGTTGGCCATCATCGAATCCATGTGCGCCAGATACACCTCGTCCGGATATCGGATGTAGTAGTCGACCACCGCCCGCTCCGGCACCACGTTGGGGGCAATGCCCGCTTCGGGCATGACGCCTTGGATGGACGCCTCCGGACGGAACGTGGGGCGCAACGCATCGACGGCCGAATAGAACATCACCGCCGCCGAGAGCGCATTACGTCCGTGCCAGGAAGCCCGCTGGTGCGCCGCTTTCCCCTCGAACACGTACTTGACTTCATTGATGTTGAGACAGCACACGCCAAAGCCTGCGCGGTTGCGCGCAGTCTCGTTGGACCCGTGGCTCCGAATGAGAATGTCCGCCCCGTCAAATACCCCTGCTTCCCACATGATGGTCTTGGCCGGCGGTCCCACCTCCTCGGCCGGCGTCCCATAGACGCGAACGCGACCCGGCACCCCCTTCTCCCGCATGTACTCTGCGATGGCAATCGCGGTGGCAAACCCGACGGGACTTTGGGCGTTGTGCTGACAGCCGTGGAACGGCTCGGTGGTGCTGCGTAACGCGTCGTACTCTACGATGATGCCGAGGGTGGGCCCGTTGGTGCCGGCCGGCGAGTCCCAGCGGCCCACGAAGGCCGTCTCGAGATCCGCCTGCCCCGTCTCCACCGCGAACCCGAAGCCACGGAGGACGGCGGTGAGCGTGTCGACCGACTCGTACTCCTTCCACCCCACCTCGGGGTGCTTTCCGATGTGGTCGCTCAAATCGCGCATTCCACCAACCCACAACTCGTCGATGCGCGCCAGCAACCGATCCCGATCCCCATCGCGCTTGGTGGCCATCCGGCGGCTCGTCTGGGCAGGCTTCAAACGGTCCTGCAACGCGTCGATCTGGCGAATGATGTCCCGAGCGGCCGCCCGCTCAGTGGGCGTCGTCTGTGCTGGGGCACTCAACGGAAACAGGAAGGCGACCAACAGCATCGCCACAGCCAAGGCGGGGCGCAAAATCCGCATGAGAGGACCTCCGGCAGGTTGCGTAGACGGCGTGGACCCTCGGTAGTGTAGATCTTGGGAGCGTAGCTGGAAAGTACCGGCACGGCACCGACCGGCGCATCGTGCCGCCCCACGCAGGAAAGGGGTCCGTGATGCGGGAAACGAATGTGGGATGAACAACGCCGGTCGGGTATGATGTCCGTGCGGCGCGGGAAGGCTTGCTCGGGTTGGGCATCATCCCTTCGCGGCCAGAGCGCTACCGAGAGGTGCCGGTGGAGCGAACCTGGTCACTGCGGCAACGCAAGCCTTCGGGCTCACGCCCATTGGGTGAGAAACCCACCACCGGCACCGGCCGCACCACCGAGAGGAGGGACACGACGGCCGCGGGCCACCACCGCAGGTGGCCATGCGAAACCGGGTCGGGAGTCATGGCCTCCCGACATTTCGCGTAACCACTCGATCCTCTTCCATTTTCTCCACCCTACGGCCGGTGCTTCTCTAGGGCCTCCACCTGGCAGCAGACTCGTTGGCTTGGTTGCCATCGAGCACGCCCGGCTCGCTCCCATTGGCCCGGGCGATCACAATGTCCCAGTTGCCGAATCGGTTGCTTTCAAAAGCCAGTCGACTGCCGTCGGGTGACCACGATGGCGCACTCTCGCTCGAGCCTAGCTGGGTGACGTTGACCGGGGGGGCACCGCCCACCTGCCATACGAAGATCTCCCAGTCCCCCTGTCGGTTGCTTTCGAACGCGATACGCGTACCGTCCGGTGACCACGCGGGGTTTTCGTCGAACGCGGCACTGCCCGAGATATTCAACAGTCCGGTGCCATCGGCATGGATCACCAACAACTCACTCGCCCCGGCGCGATTACTGGTGAAGGCCACCCTCGTCCCGGCCGGATCCCAGACCGGTGAGAAGTCGTCACTGTCCGGATTATTCGTCAGGTTCTGCGGATCACTCCCATCCGCGTTCATGACGTAGATATCGCTCCTGAAACCCCTCGTGGTCGTATAGGCAATGCGGGGGCCCTCCGGCGACCACGCCGGATCGGTATCGAAGGCGGGATGATTCGTGAGGTTCCGCAACCCGTCACCATTCCAATCCACCACGTAGATCTCGGGATCGCCGTCCCTGGCGCTCTCGAAGACGACATGCCGGCTGTTTGGCGCCCACGCCGGCGATCCATCCCGTGCGCCGTGTTGGCTCACGTTGCGGATCCTGGGCAGGCTCGTAAAGAAGTCGACGACGTAGACCTCGTCATTCCCATCACGGTTGCTCACGAACGCCAAACGCCACCCGTCCGGCGACCAGGTTGGCTCCCGATCCCGCCCGGGATGCTCGCTCACATTGAGCAGGCGGCCGCTCTCGAACACCACGTACACCTCTTCATTACCGTCGCGGTTGCTCACGAACGCCATGGCCGGCACACCACCCGGCTCGGCGGTCTGACCGCACGCGGCAGTGGCGAGCAACAGGACGGAGACGATCACGCAGCGCATGCAAGTCTCAGGGTTGGGACGCCCCGCCAGCCGCAGCGGCGG
Organism: Gemmatimonadales bacterium; assembly: GCA_041615815.1. Taxonomy (GTDB): domain Bacteria; phylum Gemmatimonadota; class Gemmatimonadetes; order Gemmatimonadales; family GWC2-71-9; genus JBDHDH01. The sequence goes on from JBFJCP010000024.1 coordinate 20,703, forward strand.
TGGGATGGTCCAGGAGATACCGTCGCAGATCCCCCACGTCGTAGCGCCCGTTTTCATTACCCACGGCGTCGAGATAGGCCTGATCGTCGGCGGTGAGCATGCCCACGCCACCCATGAATGGACCCGCGAGCTGGCTCAGCGGAATCACCGTCGTCGACACGCGGATGCGGGCGCGGTCCGTCTCGAGATGGATGGCATAGATCGACACCGAGGATGCGGCACCCGAATTGAGGCGAGCGGAGGGAGTGGTACGATTGGTGAGCCGGGTCATGGCGTGTCCGAATGCGTCTCCCGCTTCGCCTCGATTTCCTCCATTGGTCATGTCGAGCCGGAGACCGTCGTTGGCGTCCGCCTCGAGGAGCTGGACTTGGTAGATACGCTCGCATGAGCGGCAGGGCCGGCGAAGCCGCGTGTCGTCCACGTGGTAGACCAGGACCCCCGCCGCCGGCAGGTCTTGGTCGAACCCTTGCTGGTCCCGATACTCGACCAGGAGGTACTCTTTCGAGGAAAGGGGGAGCTGCAGGACATGTCCCGTAGTGCGAACCGGAAGGATCTCGATCTCCGCATTGCGCACGTCACCAACGATCTCGAGGTCCAACCACCCCAGCTCCAGCTTCTCCCAAGCCCCGAAATGCGGCGGTCGCCGCACGGCAGCGCGATTCAGCGGCCTTCCACATCCCCACGCTCCCGCCGCCATCAACGCCCAACAGCCCACGACCCAACGGCGCCGCTCCGGCAGGATGCCTTCCGTACTGTCATACAGATCCGGCAATCCGAGCACGTGGCCAAGTTCGTGGGCAATGGTAGCCGCATTTTGTACCGCACCTCCGTCACAGGTCACCGTACTCTGGATGATGTAATCGTTGACCAGTACCGGCGACCCGTCTGGACGGAGATCGTTGGTGCGATACGGCTCGCCCATCCAGTTGGCGAGGGTGGACCGATGCGGCCAGATCCCCGGTCCGGGACACGACGCCGCAATCTCGAGAAACTGAAACGCAACCGCGTCCACGAATCCGTCGTCATCACCGCTGTTGGGTACCCCGTCCGGCCCATCGTTATCGAACAGCCCGAAGTCGGCGGCTTGATCCGCTTGGGCGACCGCCTGCACCAGATAGACACCCGTCTGACTTCCGCTCAAGCCAAAGCTGCTCCCCACCGTTTGCCGGAGGGTGATCTGGGTTCGCACCCAGGGAAGCGCCTGGCCAGTGACGGTGAACCGACCTCCGGAGGCTTCGGCGAAGAACTCCGTGAGTGTTCCATTGTCCGTTGGACCGTCGAACAGCGCGCGCTGGACATCGTCTTGGGAGAACGCCGGCTGCGGCGAGTCCGCAAACAGCGCCAAAATCACGACCAGCGGCAGCTCCCCTGAGACTGGTTGCCGCAGCATAGCCGACGCCTTGGTGCGGGCAATCCACCCACGTTCGATCTCGAAGAAGTCCGGCTTCGCCGTGACGCGTTCGAAATAGGCCGCCGGCAGCGGCTGCTCCGTTACCTGCGAGGTCATTTCGATGTCTTGCGCCGCAACGCCGGGAACGAGCGTGATCCCAAGACCGAGCCCCACCCACGGCGAAGTGCGCCGTCTCATCGCGCACTTCGCACAGGCGTCAACGCGATCCCGTACCCTGCGAGCCCAGATCGCAACCGATCATCCGGACCGGCAACCTCGACGATGCGGACCGACGGGGGGCTCGACAGGTCGGCGACCTGGATCGAAAACTCGATGCGACCGGGCCGTTCGCGAACGACGACGACGCGCACCACATCGCCCGCCACGCCAGCGAGCGCGATTCCCTCCTCCGCGCTGATGGCGCCGAGGCCGCTCCCCACCAGCTCCAAGACCACAGCACCTTCGGCGCCGTTGGGAGAGACCAGCGCGCCCACAACCCTGCCAGGTCCACTCGTGGCGGCGGGCTCCGAGTTGCACGCCAACACTCCTAGACACATGACCCATCGGCAGCGGGGTACGAACCAACGGATGACGTGCGTCACAATGCCTTAGCGCTCGGGACCAGTGATGACGCGGGACGGGCCAATGAGAGGGGCCCTTGGTCTCTGATCGTATACGTACCGGCCACTTCCCGGAAGGATCCGTGCGCGCTTTCTGCGTTTCTGTCGACCGCGGCACTGCAGCGTCGCTCTTCCGAAGAGCCGACCGTCGGGACACCATACAAGACGTTCGTCTTCTTTCCCGGGAGCCACCATGACGGAGATCGATCGTCGACGTTTCCTCGAATCCATGGCCGTTGCCGTGCCCGCAACCGCGCTCGCGGCGCGGAGCGCGCGCTCCCCCACGGGCCACGCACCCGCGACCCTCGATGAGTCACTGCTCCATGCCCTCTCCCAGGCCGTGCTTCCCTCCGAGCTCCCTATCGCGGATACGGTGCGAGTGGTGACCGCCTTCATCCGCTGGCTCGATCGCTACCGCGCTGGCGCGGAACGCGATCACGGCTACGGCACCGGCGCACTCACACGCGTGCCGGAACATTCCCGCTCGCGGTGGGCCGACCAGCTCGAGGAGCTGGATCGGGAGGCTCGGGAGCGTCTCCGGACGCCTTTTGCCCAACTCTCGAGGGATCAACGGCAGCTGTTGGTCCGCTCTGCGCTCGCCGGCGACTCCATGCAGCGGTTTCCCGATCCCGAAGTCGCTCGTCATGTCGCTGTTGCGCTGTTGGCGTTCTTCTACCGGAGCCCAGAGGCAACCGATCGCTGTTACCGTGCTCGCATCCAAAAGCACCTTTGTCGACCGTTGGTACGGTCACCGGAACGCCCTGCGCCGCTCGACATGGGAGCTGACCGATGAACCACCCACCCAACCGCGCTGCTGCCCGCGGGTCCGCCGTCATAGAGTCCGACGTGTGCATCATCGGTTCGGGCATCACGGCCGCGCTTCTGGCGGAACGCCTCACCGAAGAACGCGACGTCCGCGTCGTCGTCGTCGAAGCGGGTGACGCGCCCATTCCCCTCGCGCGGCGTCACGCACACCGTCAGCGGTATCTCGATTATGGCGAAAACCCGTGGCCCAGGGACCATGTGGATGGTCTGGAAGTGGATGGAATGCAGTCACGGTCCATGTGCGTCGGGGGCCTCGCCATGCACTGGGGCGGGGTCACGCCCAGGTTCAGTCCGGAAGACTTTCGTCTCCGCTCCTTGTATGGCGTGGGAGACGACTGGCCGCTCACGTATGAGGACCTGGAACCCGATTATCTCGACGCGGAAGTCCGCATGGGCGTTGCCGGCGAGGAGGGCCCGCCGGAGCTCGATCCGCGCTCGGCGCCCTATCCCCTCCCACCGCTACCGCTCTCGTACAACCTTCGCCAGCTGCACACCTGGGCGGACCGCGCGGGCATCGCCTTCTGGACCCAGCCCTCGGCGAAGAACTCCGTCGCCTACCGCGGGCGCCCGGTGTGCTGCCGCAACGATACGTGCTCACCTATTTGTCCCACGGGCGCCAAATACACACCGGATGTGACCTGGAACGCCCTTACCGCGGGCGGCAAGGTCGACCTCGTCACCCGTACGGTCGTGCGCCGGTTAGTTGCAGCGGCCGGGTCCAACAAGATCGAACGGGCCGTCGCAATGGATCGCGACGATCCGGACCGGGACCTCGAATTCCGAGCCACCACGTTCATCGTGGCCGCTGGGTACGTCTGGAGCTCCCATCTCCTCCTGCTCTCGACCTCCAGCCGTTTCCCGACCGGCCTGGCGAACCGGTCCGGTCTCGTGGGCAAATACTTGAGCGGCCACCGGAGCGTGAGCGCCCACCTCGAGCTCCCGCTCGAGCTGTATCCCGGAATCAACGTCCACCACAGTCTCGTGTCGAAGCAGTTCATGCGTCCGGGGCCGCTCCCCAGGTACATGCGGCACGATCTCCGGATCTGGGAATCGACCTTCGGCCGAGAACCGCGGCTCAGAAACGCGCAAGGACAGGTACAGTTGGGCGATGCCATTCTTGCGGACTGGCGCGACCGCACACGGCGTGGCGCAGCGCGGGTTCGGGCCTATTACGATGTATTGCCAGCGCGGGGGAGCGAGCTCACGTTGGACCCCACCCGCAAGACCCCGTGGGGCGATCCGTTGCCCCGCCTCGCGTTCCGCGACAGCGAGATCTCCCGAACACTGCGACGAGAAACGGAAACCGAGATTCACGCGCTGTTTCAGCGCATGGCCCGCGTGGGCGACGGAACGATTCTGTGGTCCGGTGTGAACGAGTTTCAGGATCATCCCGCTGGAGGGTGTCGCATGGGAAACGACGCGGATACCAGCGTCTGCGATAGTTCCGGACGCACGCACGATCACGAGAATCTGTTCGTGGTGGGGGCGCCGACGATGGTGACCGGTGGCTGCGCCAACGGTACCCTGACGTTCGTGGCCCTGGGTCTTCGCGCCGCTCGCGAGATCGGACGAGCATTTCCGACTAGGAAAGCCCGATGAACCGTTCATGGCAGATCGGCATCTGCGCCGGGACGATCCTCCTGGCCACGCTCGTCGGTGCAGCAACCGCGCAGGACCGGCCGACCGCGAGGGATACACTCGCCGCCGCGGTTCGCTCTGCAATCACCCAAGATGCCTTGACGCGACACGCGCGTGCCATCGTCGCACACGAACGGCCCTCCGGCAGTCCGGGTGAAAATGCCGCCATCGACTATATCCTCGAAACGTTGCGGAATGCCGGCGTGCCGGTCGAGGTGCACACGTTTCTGGCCTATGCGAGCGATCCGGTGGCTGCCGCCGTCGAGGTCGTGGGCGAGTTACGCAGGATGGACGCCATCACGATGGCGTTCTCCGGATCCGCGCGCAATTTAGAGGCGCCCCTGGTGGACGTCGGCCGTCTTCGCGACCTCCCGCAGCTCGAAGTGGGGACGGGCGAGCGGTTGGTCTTGCCTTCGTCTCCCGGCCGTCTTACCCCAGATCTCACCGGCGCCATTGCCTTGGTGGAGGGACAACCGCGCAATGTTCCCACCAGCGTGCTGGCGCAACTCGGCGCCGTCGGGATCATCTTCGTCAACCCGGAAGAGCGTCTCAATGATCTGATCGTCACGTCCACTTGGGGGGTGCCGTCGCTGCGGAACTTCCACCGGCTCCCGACGATTCCAGTGGCACAGGTCAAGAAGAGCGACGGTGAGCGCCTGCGTACCCGCCTCGCCCGGGGGCCCGTGCGCGTCCGCCTCACCACCGAAGTGAGTTCGGGTTGGAAACCCCTGCGCCTCGCCGTGGCCCGCATCCCCGGCCCCGACCCGCGCGCTCCCCTCGTCGTCCTTGGCGGGCATATCGACGGGTGGTATCACGGTGCCACCGACGAAGGCGCTTCCAACGCCGCGATGATCGAGCTCGCAATCGCCTTCCATCGGCACCGCGAAGGCCTGCGCCGGGGTCTCGTGGTCGCCTGGTGGCCGGGACACAGCAACGCGCGCTACGCCGGATCCACCTGGTTTGCCGATCGATTCGATGAATCACTGCGAACGAGAGGGATTGCCTATCTCAACATCGATGGCGTTGGGCAACGTGGCGCCAAACGCTTCGGTGCGTCGACAACATCCTCGATGGCGGCGCTCGCGTCACACATTCTCCGCCAGCGCACCGGCGCCCAAGTCGTTCCTGGTCGCCCCGGCCGCAACTCGGACCAATCGTTCAACGGAATTGGTCTGGCACTCTTGCAGTTTCATCACACCAGACTGCCTGAGGACGGGGGATATTGGTGGTGGCATACCCCGGACGACACGTTTGACAAGATCGACGTTGAGATTCTGGAAACGGATACCGATCTGTACGTCGACGCGCTTGCCGCGCTCCTGGTGGAACCGGTGGTCCCACTCGATATTGCTGCGGAAGTCGAGGCGCTGGGACAGGAGATGGAGCGGCGCGCGCTTCAGGCCAATGGCCGGTTCGATCTCTCGGCCGCGCACCGAAAACAAGAGCGCCTCCTCATCCTCGCGCGGGAGATTCAAAGTATCCTCGAACGGGAGAGTAAGGACGACGGCGGAATCGATCTCGCGTTGATGGGAATTCTTCGCCCACTCCTTCGCGTGCTGTACTCGCCTTCCGATCCGTTCCATCCCGACCCAGGGATCGACCTCGGCCTCTTACCGGGGATGGCACCGGTGACGATGCTCGCGACCGAACCGTTCGAGAGCGACCGGTACGGCTTTGCCGAAACCACGCTGGTGCGGGAACGCAACCGATTGCTCGATGCGCTCACCCGCGCCACCGGTGAGGCGGAGCGGCTGTTGGCGCAGCTGCGCGAACGATAGACTGGGACGCCGGTCAGCCTAGCCGGCGCCATCGCCGCAGGGGACTCGAGACTAGCGCATCGACGTCTGCCGGCCGGCGTCGCGAGGCAAGATTACGCCGGGAACTCCGAGCGCCTGGAGCCGCTGGTTGAACGCCGCAACCTCTCGATCAACGACCTCGCGTACGCGATTGCGAAGCGTCGACCACTGCGTATTGAGATCGGCGAATCGTTGGAACGCGCCCGCCGTGGGACGCCCCTCGGGACCTCCGTAGATGTAACCATCGGTACCGGTGACGTAGCCGTACAAGGTGATGTATTGGTTGTCGATCTGCGGAGGGTATCGGAGCGGATCCTGGTTGCTCTGATTCCGTGTCTGTGTGAGCTGCTTCTCCACCGCCGCGAGATTGCCGACCACGGTGTCCGCAAACGCGTCGAGGTCATCGCCGAAGCCACCAGCCACCGCGCGCTTCGCCACGGACCCCACCTGCTGCTTCACGGACCTGACCGTCCGGAGGCCATCGTAGATGGCATCGATCGTATCTCGAATCTCCGATCCCAACGCGAACTGCTGCTCGAAGTCCTCCTGGGTGACGTCGCTGAGGCGAGGATCCTTGAGCACCCGGAAGGAGCGGGTGTGGGCCGCCGATGCCACCGTGAGCCGCGCCTGGTACGTGCCTGGCGGGGCTTTCACCCCTCCCGTGTAGCCCCACACGACCACCGAATCGGGTACCGTAGGGCCATGATACGTCAGGTCCCACGTCGCGCGGTTGGTTCCCGCCTTGGCGGGGATGCGCTCGAGATGCTCCTCCGCTGCTCTCGCCGAATCACTGGTGAAGCGCCGGGCCACCCGCCCGGACGAATCCACGATCTCGAGTGTCACCTCGTCCGAAGGCTCGGTGGCCAAGTAATAGTGAAAGAGCGCATTGCCTGGCAGCGCCTCGGGCGATTCTCCGTCTTCATCGGACCCCTCCGCGTTCACGCGATGGGCGTCGCGGGGACCGTACAGGTGCACTGAAGCGCCCGCCACTTCGGCGGACAATTCCCGCAACGGGGTGACGTCGTCGAGAATCCAGAATGACCGGCCTTGCGTGGCCAGCACGAGGTCGCCCCCATGGACCCGCATGCCGGTGATGGGCGTCACGGGGAGATTCATCTGGAGCGGCTGCCAGTTGCGTCCGTCATTGAAGGATACGAATACCCCGAACTCGGTACCGGCGTACACGAGTCCTCGGCGCTCGGGATCCTCCCGCACCGTACGGACGGGGAAGCCCGCCGGAATACCGTTCGTTCCATTCGTCAGTAACTGCCACGAGCGGCCATAGTCGTCGGTACGGAAGACATACGGCTTGAAATCGTCCAGACGGTACCGGTGCGCCGCCACGAACGCGCGGCCGGGTTGATGCACGGAAAGGTCGATCTCATCCACCGTGGCGAGGGGTGGCAGACCCCGCGGCGTAACCTCCGACCACGTGCCGCCGTGATCGCGGGTCACGTGGATTCGTCCATCATCAGTTCCCGCCCAGAGCACATCGGAGGCATGCGGAGAGACGGCGAGGGCGAATATGGTGTTGTAGATCTCGACACCGGTGATGTCGTGATCGATGGGGCCTCCTGAGAAATCCTGATGTTCGGGATTATTCGTGGTGAGATCGGGACTGATTGTCTCCCAGGACATGCCACCATCCCGGGTTACATGCACAAACTGGGATGCGTGGTAGACCACGTCGGGGTCATGCGGGGACACCACGATGGGTGACACCCACTGGAATCGGTACTTGAGATTTTTGCCCGCTTCCCCCACTTGGAGTTGCGGATAATTCGAGACGTAGCGTCGCTGGTCTTTGGCGAGATCATAGCGGTCGATCACGCCGCCGTAACAGCCGCCATAGATGACGTCCGGCCGATCGGGATGGAGCGCCAACGGCCCAGTCTCGCACCCACCCACATTGTACCAGTGTTCTTTGGCGTGGAGGGTGTTGCTAGTGGTCCAGGCCGGCACACTGATCGTGGTGTTGTCCTGCTGCGCGCCGTAGAGACGATATGGAAAGCCGTTATCGACGATGACGTCGTAGAGCTCGGCGGTTGGCTGATTGTGGTAGGTGCTCCAACTCGCACCGCCGTTCACGGTCACCTGCCCACCGCCATCATCCGCCACTGCCATGACGTTGTGATGGGCGGGATTGATCCACAGGTCGTGGACGTCGCCGTGCGGCACCTCGATGACCTCGAACGTGCTGCCACCATCCACCGACTTGTGAAGCCGCGTGTTCAACACGAACACCGTGTTCTCGTCTCGAGGATCGGCCCGGACGTGGGTGTAGTAAAAGGCGCGCTGCCGCAGTTTGTTCTCGCTGTTCACCCGCTTCCACGTCTTTCCTGCATCCTCCGATCGATACAACCCACCATCCGGTTCGGCTTGTACGATGGCCCAGACGCGATCGGGATTGGCACCCGAAACGTCAACACCCACCTTGCCCACGATTCCACCGGGAAGGCCGCCGGCCAACTTGGTCCAGGTCTCGCCACCATCGGTGGACTTGTACACGCCACCTTCCGGACCACCGCTCCGTAGCGTCCAGGGCTTACGCTCACCCCGCCACATCCCGGCGAACAACTCCCTGGGGTTGGTGGGATTCATAGCGAGGCTGCTCGCCCCCGTGCTGTCGTTCAGCACCAGCACATGCTGCCATGTCGCTCCGCCATCGCGGGACCGATAGATGCCTCGTTCGGCATTCTTTCCGAATGGATGTCCGAGGGCTGCCACGTAGACGAGGTCGGGATCGTTGGGATGGACGACGACCCGCGCAATCTGTCCGGTTTCCGCGAGCCCCTGAAAGTTCCAGGTCTTCCCCGCGTCGGTCGACTTGTAGAGACCCCGCCCGGTTGACGTATTGCCGCGAATGTCGGCACTCCCCGTCCCCACATAGATGACATTGGGATCCGCACCGGCGATCGCCACGGCACCAATTGAGCCGCCAAAGAACCCGTCGCTGATGTTCACCCAGCGCTGGCCGGCGTCGGTCGTCTTCCACACTCCGCCCCCGGTGGTACCCATGAGGAACGTATGCATTGCACCCGGCACGCCGGCGATCGCCGACGAACGCCCACCACGATACGGCCCAACCATGCGGTATCGCAGACCATCGTACAGCGACGTGTCGTATACCATGTTCGCGCTCCGGGCCTGTTGACCCCAAGCCGAAACACTCGTTCCGCTCAACGTGACTAGCGTCGCCAATGCAACGCGCCAAATGATCCGCATGACAAGCTCCTCGACAAGACGTTTATCGGTATGGTATCGGCGGTCGCCGCGTTTGCTCAACTCCAGTTTCGCGCGTCGACATTCAGTAGGGAGTGGAGAAGCACATTCGCACCGTTCAGCACATCCCGGGGCCAGGAGAATTCCTTGGGCGAGTGACTGATGCCCCCTACACTGGGGACGAAGATCATGCCAACTGGTGCAAGCTGCGCGATGCTTTGCGCATCGTGCCCGGCACCGCTCGGCATTCGCAACGTGGACAGACTGAGCTCACGGGCCGCTCGCTCCACGATATCCCGCATCCGCTCATCCGTCGGAGCGGAGCGGCTCTCGTAGAATTGATCGAAGGCAATCGCCGTATTCGTCTCACCCGCGATGCGATCCGCAGCGGTCCGGATCTCACCGAAGATCACGTCGATCTTCTCCATGTCGAGATCCCGAATCTCCAGGCTCAGGTCGACTCGCCCTGGGATGACGTTGGGCGCTCCCGGCTGCGCGTCGATCCGCCCAACGGTCGCCACCTGGCGACCCGGAAGTTCCTTTACCCCTCGGTGGATGGTCACGACCAACTCCCCCGCCGCCACCAGGGCATCGCGACGTTGGTCCATCGGTGTCGTCCCAGCATGATTGGCGAAGCCGTCGATCGCCACACTCCACCGTTTGATCCCGACAATGCCTTCCACCACGCCGATGTCGACATTCTGCGTGTCGAGTACACTACCCTGCTCCACGTGGAGCTCGAGGAACGCCGCAATATCCCCAGGCGATCGGCGTGCCCCATCGAGCCGATCGGGATCCCCGCCAACCGCGCGAAGCCCGTCACCGATCGTGAGTCCACTGGCGGTCACGAGCTGCAGCTCGCGGGCTGCGACTTCGCCAATGAGGGCCCGACTACCCGTCTTCCCACCTTCCTCGTTGGTGAACACCACGACTTCCAGGGGATGACGCGTTCGAAGTCGCTGTTCCTCCATCGACTGGGCAACCTCGATGCCGGCGATGACACCAACCGGGCCGTCGAAGTTTCCTCCCTCGGGCACGGAATCGATGTGCGATCCGACCATGAGGGGGCGCAGTTCGGCATCGCTGCCAGCGCGGCGGCCAATCACGTTGCCGGCCACGTCGACCGTGGGATCGAGCCCGGCCCCGCGCATGAGCTCGGTGACATACGCCCGAGCCGCCTGGTCAGCCTGGCTGAAGGCCAAGCGGCGTGCGCCTCCTGCCGTAGTGCGGCCGATCTCGGCGAGGCCCCGGTGATGGCGCAACAACCGGTCGCCATTGATCCCGAGCTGCGGCCCGCGACCGGACGCCGGGAGACGGGTCGCCGTCAGCAGCGCTCCCGCCAGTCCCACTCCTGTCGCCACGAAACCGCGTCGATTCATGCCATCACCCATCGGCCCTCATGCCCCACACCGCGCGCATATCCTCGGTGGTTCAGGGGATCGTCGGGAACGGACCCGCCCTCTGTCCTCGGTGATTGGCACGCTACCTTCAGGTTCGCGCTTCTCACTTCTGACTCCTCATTCCTCACTGATCAATGATCCGCATCCCTCCGCGGGGGCGCACCCACAAAGATGGCGTTGAGCAATAAACCCGCGGTGCCATCGTATACACCGCGATACAAGGGATCTTCGGCGAAGAGAATCACGATACCGCGACCCACCTGGTCCACGGTGGCGTACGGTCGTCCCGCATAGGTTCGTGCCGTATTGTCCGGCCATGCAAACCCGGCAAGCACCAAATCGTCCGCGGCGCTGAACACGATGGCGTTTGCCCCCTGCGCAGATACCCGAAGCGGTAGTGAACGCATGAACACCGGTATCTCGTCTCGCTCGTAGCCGAACGTGAGCCAGTGCGTTCGGTCCACGCGGCCACGCAGAAAGCTGCCGGGAACGTTGAGCGGCGCGTCCGGGCGGGCCTCTGGGCTGAGCAGGGGCGGCACCGCGGTCCCCGCCGGCGCGGCGCCGTCAATCGTCCGTAGAATGGCGCGAATGGTGTCCGCCGGCGGACGTGTCGTGTCGGGCTCCTGATGCGAGGTGCCGAGGTCCCGTTCCATGACGAAGGTGGCGCCACCCCCATACGCAACCAGCGTCCCCCCTCCTTCCGCCCACTCCCGCAACACTCGGGCGCCTGCATCTCCCAGGGTAGACCCATACGAGCCGGACGGTAAGACCAGAACGTCGAAATAGCTCAGGTCGGTGCGATCCAATCCCGCGGCCCGAAGTGCGGTGAAGGGATACCCCACCCGTCGCTCCAATTCGAACCAGAGATGACCGTACGAGGTGATTCGGACTCCCTCCCCCGCCACCACTCCCACACGCGGCGCGCGGATGCCGCGCGTATCCTCTGAACCGGTCCCGGCCTGGCCACGATCCGGAAACGCCGTCTGTGATGCGGTAACCATGACGCCCGCTTCGCGCGCCAGCTCGCCGACCCGTTCGTGGAGCGCGGTGGGGTTGCGATCGACCCGCGCCACGAACGTGCCTCGAGGATACCGTTCACCATCAACAATGAGTGGCCGCTCGGACACCGCGATCTCAAAGCCTTCGCCGAGCAGACGAGCAAGCAGTCGGAAGGAGCCGGTCCCACCTGGAGACCACACGTAGGAGCTCCTCGCCCGGCCATTCACCCCACCGGTTCGATTCAGTGCTTCGCTGACCCATCCACCGGGCGCCTTTCGCAGGTGGTCCGGGAGCTCGAGCGGGCTTGCCCCGAGATCCAGCGGCTCTGAAGACCAGTATCCGTCCACGCCGGCCGCAAGCAGGAGATTCCAGGCCGTGACATCGTAAAACGTGTATCGCTCGTGCTCGGAGTCTGCGCGGCGAGCGTTCCGCGCCCGCCGCGCGAGCTCCTGAGCCGCGTATGCGTCTGGGAGCGGGATGTTCGGTGCCAAGAGGGTTGCCGCGAGACGGCCGTTGGGCTGTGCCAAGTTTACCACATACGCCTCCGCAGGAACGTCCACGGCGCGTGGCGGACCGCCCATGAAGGACCGCACAGTGACCCGTGTCTCACGGATGGTGCGACCAACCTCAATACCGTGCCGGAGCAGCGTCGTGGCCACCCGAGCTGCACCCTGCGGATCACGGCCGGGAACGACGACGACGGTCCGGACGTCGGTGCCCCCCGCCTGCAGCAGCGCGGACCGGAAGTCGTCGTAGTACGCCTGGAGCCGCGTGGTCCGATTCCGGGCCGCCGTCTCGACGGTGGCCAACGAGGCGACGAAGTGATGCGCGATTCCATCCGCGAAGGAGAGAATCGTGCCGTCATCGCGTCGCCACCGAACCCCCTTGGAGCCACCGCCGTCCGTCTCGTACGTCATGCCCGTGGCACCGTGGAGCGCAGGGTAGGTATCCCAGTATCCCGGATAGAACAGATCAAACCGATCCCGTGTGTAGTAGCTCCATCCAAACGCATCGAACGCCTCAGCGTTGCCGCGGCCGAAGACCTCGAGCCACTCGTTGAGCGAGGCTGGGTAGAGCGGCATGACCGGTGGGGCGGCAGGCGGAAAGAAATACTGTGTCGTTTGTCCGTGGAGATCGACGAACACTTGGGGACGCCAGCGCTGAAGCTCTGCCACCACCGCGCGTGTCTCCGTCTGGGTCAGTCCCAATGCATCCCGATTCAGATCGAATTGATAATGATTGTTGTTGGTACTCATCCCCCAGGGAGCGTCGTGCTCCAACGCGGCCGGATCCGCATCCCCGGCAACGAATGCGTTGTACCACGCCACCATACGCTCGTGACTCTCGGGATTGTGAGCCAGGTTGATCACGGTCAGGGCGCTGTCGCGCAGCAGCCGCGTCCGCGAGTCTTCGCCCGCCGCCACCTGATACGCCACTTGCATCGCTGCTTCGAACGCCGCGGTTTCGTTCCCATCGTTCGCCGCGTTCAACCACACGACGATGGGAGTTTCGGCAATGAGGGTTCGGGCGCTCGCCGGATCTGTGCGGCGCGGGTCAGCGAGCCGAGCGAGATTGCCACGAATGTCATCGAGCCGGCGGATATTCTCCTCTGCCGATACGATGACGAGATGCATCGTCTGATGCTCGACGCTTTGACCGTAGTCGATCACACGCACCCGCTGCGGGGCGCTGGCGGCAAGGCGCTCGAGATACCGCTCCATCCGACCGTACGTCGTATGCCAGCTCCCGATGGGATACCCGAGGACCGAATCGGGGCGCGGCACCTCCGCGCGATACGCGCCGGTCGCGTAGAAGTCGAAGGCTGCTTCCGGACACAGTCCGAAGGCCAGCCGGGCATCCAGTTCCGAGCGACACCGTGTCTCGGGTATGACCGGGAGCTGCTGCGCTGGCGCGGCCGAAGTCCATACGAGCAACAGGCAGGCCAGGCTCAACCAATGAGGGGATTTCGATGGCATAAGACAGTTCTCGGTGCGTTTGCAACGACGTGCGCGCGCGCGGCTACGACCCGAACGAATCGTTCAGGAGGAGAGTGGTGGCCGGCACATGGCAAGGTTACACCGCCTTCCGCCGGAGAGCCAGATGCTCTGCTTGCCGGCACGCCACGAAGACCGATACACTTGATACATGAACCGACGCGACTTCACGACCACGATGGGCGCCGCGCTGGGCGCCTGGAGCCTGACACGCTCCCGAGATCTTCCGCGCGAACCCATTCGGGTGGACGCAGAGCGTCTGCTGCGCCACTTCGATGCCTTGTCGGCGTTTGGTGCGACCCCGGCCGGAGGTGTATCGCGTGTCGCATACACCGAAGCTGACCGCCAGGGCCGCGAGTTCGTCATGGGCTTGATGCGACAGGCCGGACTCAGGGTGCGCATGGATGCTGCCGGCAATATCCTCGGCCGGCGTTCGGGTACGCAAAACGACTTGCCCCCCCTGCTTGTCGGGTCCCACATCGATTCCGTCCCGGACGGTGGCCGATACGATGGCAACGTCGGATCCATGGGCGCCTTGGAAGCGGCGTGGACCCTGGGCGATCGTGAAATCCAAACACGTCACCCAATCGAGGTGGTCGTTTTTCAGAACGAAGAGGGTGGGCTCATCGGCAGCAGTTTGATGGTCGGGACGCTCCGCGCATCCGTCCTGGACCAGCCAAGTCAAAGCGGAAAAACCTTCCGTGAGGGAACGGCGTTCATTGGCGGGAATCCGGATGATCTCGCCACCGCCGTTCGACGGTCGGGGGACGTCGCTGCCTATCTGGAGCTCCATATCGAGCAAGGGGGTCTCCTCGAGGCGGCCAATCTGGATGTGGGCGTGGTCGAGGGCATCGTGTCGATCCGGTGGTGGAACGTGACCATCGACGGATTTGCGAATCATGCGGGAACCACACCCATGGGCCAGCGGCGCGACGCATTACTTGCGGCGGCCGCATTCATCGAAGCGGTCAACCGCATTATCAGGAGCGTCCCTGGCAGGCAGGTGGGCACCGTGGGTCAGATCCGCGCGCATCCTGGCGCACCGAACGTCATCCCCGGACAGGTCGTGGTCAGCCTCGAGATTCGGGATCTCGATGCGGCGAAGATCGAGCGCCTGTTTCGCGAGATCGAGACGGAAGCACACCGCATTGGCACGGCAAGCGGCACGACCTTCACCATTACGGACACCGAGATCGATACCCCGCCAGCCCCGACCGACGTCCGCATTCGGGGCATGGTGGAGGAGGCCAGCGACGAGCTGGGACTCACGCACCAGCGCATGCCAAGTGGCGCGGGCCATGACGCGCAGAGCCTCGCCTTGATCGCTCCCGTGGGTATGATCTTCGTGCCGAGTGTGGGCGGGATCAGTCACTCGCCGCGGGAGTATACGAAGCCCGAAGACCTCGTGAACGGGGCGAATGTGCTGCTTGGGACGCTGCTGGCCGTCGACCGAGCCGAGTTGTAAGAGAAGCCGAGGGGCCACCGGGAGTCGCCATCACCCCATCGTCGGTAGCCTGCGGCTCGGATGCCTTCGTCGGTACACCCTGCGCTGCACCTCGGGCAGGCAATCGAGTCCCCTTCCCGCTATCCGGTATTGCGCATTCCCGCCGCGATACCGTTCACACACACTGTCAGGGCATCCACCAGCTCTGCGCTTTTTCCCTCGCGCCGGAGTCGGCACAGGATCTCCGCCTGCACGATGTTGATGGGATCGACATAGGGGTTGCGCACGTCGATGGATCGCCGCAGCACCCGGTTGTGCTCGAGCAGCTCTTGGTGCTCGGTGACCGCGAGCACCGTGTCGATGGTTTCGCGAAGACGCTCGCGCAATTCGACGCCCACCGCGCGCAACGGCTCCGGGACGAGACGTTCGTCGTATCGCGCGCTGATCGTGGGTGATGCCTTGGCCAGCACCATCTCGATGAGATCGAGCGTACTCTGAAAGAACGGCCACTCCCGATACATCTCGCGGAGCTCGGCGAGGCGTCCATCGGCGATCGCGGCACCGAGTGCCGCACCCACACCCAGCCACGCGGGTAACATCAGGCGAGTCTGCGTCCAGGCAAATACCCAGGGAATGGCGCGTAACGATTCGACACCGGAGCCACTGCTCCGCCGTGCGGGCCGACTCCCGATGTTGAGGTGGGCGAGCTCCTGCTCGGGCGTGGCGGTGCGAAAGTATTCGAGGAATTCGGGCCGTTCGTACACGACGTGGCGATAGGACTTGCGCGATTGTTCTGCCAGGGAATGCATCAGATCGCGCCAGCTCGGGTGCGGATCCGATGCGGGGTCGAGCGTCGCTTCGAGCGTGGCCGTCAGATACACCTCGAGCGTACGCACGGCGATTCCCGGGAGTCCAAACTTCGCATCGATCATCTCGCCCTGCTCGGTCACTCGGAGCGACCCGGCCACCGACCCCGGTGGCTGAGACTGAATGGCGAGATATGTCGGGCCACCCCCTCGACCCACGGTGCCACCACGACCATGAAACAGGGTGACGTGGACGCCGCTCTCCCGCGCCCGAGCGACGATCGCCTCCTGCGCGCGATAGAGCTCCCATGAGGCGGCGAGGCGGCCTCCGTCCTTGGCCGAGTCGGAATAGCCAAGCATGACCTCCTGGCTTCCGCCGATCCGCTCGCGGTACCACGGGATGGCCAGCAATTCGGCCACGGCATCGCCGGCCCGTCGGAGATCGCTGACCGTCTCGAACAACGGGACGACACGAAGCGGCGGGCGTATGCCGGCGGCGACCTGCATCAGCTCCACCGCCAACACGTCTGACGGTGCAGCCGCCATGGAGATGACGTACGCGCCGAGTGACCCCACCGGCAACGAGGCCGCAACCCGAAAGGTGTCGAGGACATCCCGCACGGGCGGCGCCAGCCGCCCCTGGTCTTCCATGACGCGTCGGACCGTCGTGCCCCCAGTCTCCAGATGCGTGCAGAGAAACGCCTGCCGCGTCGCTTCGTCCCATTCGGCGTACGACCCCTCCCCGAGCCGGTGGCTGATCGCGTCGAGCGCGTCGGTGTGGCGCGTGGCTTCCTGCCGTAGATCGAGCCGTACCAAGGTCAAGCCGAACGCCGCCACACGCCGAAGAAGATCCAGCAAGCGGCCGCGGGCTACCTCCTTCGCACCCGTTGCCTCCAAGGATCGAAAGCAGATCCGGAGTGGTTCCGCGAGGTCCTCGACATTCCAGTACGGCTCCGCTCGCGAAACGCGTTGGGACTGGACGCCCTCGAGGTCGGCCTCGATTTGGGCGCGCGTAGCGCGAAGTCGATCGAGCACACGACGTAGCAACACTCGGTATGGCTCCTCCGCGCTGCCAACACTCGAGCGCAGCTCCGTGCTCCCGTCGCGCATCGAGAGCTCGCTCCTCAGCTCGGTGATTTCCTTCAGGTAGAGGTCGGCCGCCATCCATCTGGCCAGGAGCACCGCCTGCCGGGTGATCGCCGGAGTCACGTTGGGATTCCCGTCACGATCACCACCCATCCAGGACCCGAACCGAACGGGAGCCGCCTCCACTGAGAGCTCGCGGCCCGTCGTCTCCTGGAGCGCCCGATCCAGCGCCCGCAAGACCTCCGGCACTGCGTGCCATACCGTTTGTTCGAAAATCACGAGTCCCCACCGGACTTCATCCAGCGGCGTAGGGCGCCGGTGTCGGACTTCGTCCGTCAGCCAGCCCGTGATCACCTCGCGGCGTAATCCGTGCCGGATGGCATCGCGTTCCGCAGGCGTCAAATCTCCGTGGTCGTCGCGCGCGAGAAGCTCGGCAATACGCCGCTGCTGTTGCCGAAGTGTCCGACGGACCACTTCCGTGGGGTGGGCGGTCAGGACCAGCTCGATTTGCAGGGCCTCGAGACCCTCACACAGCCGCTCCACATCAACGCCCCGCTCGCGAAGCCGCCGGAAGCTGTCCGCAAACGACGCGCGCTGGGGCGGAGCCTGCGGATCGCGCTGGTAGTCCCGCCGACGTCGCACACGGTGATGCTGCTCGGCGATATTGGCGAGCGTGAGAAAGTGTGCAAACGCGCGAGCGAGACGGCGAGCCGTGCGCACCGGTAATCCGGTGAGCCGCGCTTCGAGCACCTCGAGATCTGCCGCACTTCCATGGCGCGCGCGTTTGGCCAGCGCGCGAACCGTCTCGACCGCTTCGAAGAGATCCACGCCCTCGATCTGCGTGAGGGTATCTCCAAGGAGACTGCCCAGCAGACGAACATCGTCGCGAAGCCGCTGGTGGGGATCGCTCACTGCAGGACCAGGGCGAGCACGCCCACCGCAATGTGCGCCGCCGCTCGCGCAGCTCGTCCATCGTGGTCCACCGCTGGATCGCATGCCGTAAGCGCTACCGCCGCAAGGGGACAGCGCGCGGCACTCGCCCGGACCGATGCCACCACGTCATCCACCGTAATCCCGTTGGGTGCCTGATATTCGTTGACCCGGGCGACCGCCGGATCCAGCACATCGAGGTCGACATGCGCGTAGAGCTGGATGGCACCCGCCGTGGCGCCCTCGAGCGAGGCCCTGACCTGAGGAGACGGCCCTCCCCGGGTCGCCTGTGGATCCACGACCGTCATCCCCGACTGACGAAGGAACATTTCTTCAGGTGCATCCAGATCTCGAAGCGCCACCGTGGCAACGCGAGCTTCGGACACCGGTGCCCATCCGGGAATCGATTCGAGCAGGGACACCCAGCACCGTCCCAACACCATCGAGAGGGCCATGCCATCGAGGAACCCACTGGTCGTCGTCTCGGGAGTATTGAGATCGCCGTGGCTGTCGAACCAGAGAACTCCCGTCTCGTTGGAGCCCAATCCAGCGAGCGTGCCGGCGGCGGTGCTGCAGTTGCCGGCTAGAACGAGTGGAAAAGCACTCGACGCGCAGACCCAACGCACCCGCTCCGCCACCGCACGGGATACAGCCACCGCCATTCCGATGTCTGAGGGTACCTCCGGCTCTTCCACCCGCACCTCGTGCACCTCGACGTCGTGTCCCGCACCGCGCACGACGTCCACGAGGCCATGCGTGAGGAGATGCTGCGGACCACCACCCAGTCGCCATTCCCGTTTTCCCGAATCGTAGGGAACGGTGATGACATGGACGTTCACTCGACGGGGGTTCGAAACGCAAGGATGCGCGTGGGTGCTTCGCCGATCTTCGCGGTTCGCAACACTGCGCGCAATCCCCGATGGATGGCGGCCACCGCCCCACCCGCCTCGAGACTCACGTACAAGGGTTCCCCGTCTGGATGGAGCGTGAACCAGTGCGGTCCACCCTCGGTCTCGATCTCCGCAAACTGTCTCCGCTCCGGTAACAAGAACCCATAGACTCTGCTGGTTCCGTACGCCGCCACCCACAACTCCCGCTCGTTGGGCGTGAGCAACAAGCCATGGGTATACGTATCGAGCGGTGGTGGTGGGGTGCCGGGTGGGATCGGGTACTCCACGCGATGCACCACCTGATCGGAGCTGAGATCGACCGTCACGAATCCGATGAGTCCCGAGAGTGCCACGTACGCCAGGGAGTCGTCGGCGGTCAGTGCCACCGGCCGGGGGATGCCGCCAACGTGGATTTGGCGCTGGATCTCGAGCGTCGTAGGGTCGATGACGGTAATCAGACTATCGCCCATCGACGTCACATACACCCGATCGCCGTTCGCTGACGTGTAGGCGTTGTGCTGCGCCCGACCGGCCGACAGGGTCTTGACGACCAGCATGGATTCCGTGTCGACGATGGCCGTCTGGTCGCCACCGCGCTGCGGGACAAACACGTGGCGACCGTTGGCGCTGATCGTCGGCTCGTTGGGAATGGGTCCCACGTCCACCCGGGACACAATCTCGTGAGTCGCGACATCGACCTTGAGGAGTTCGTTGCTGGTTTCGACGGTGATGTACAGCGTGCGCCCGTCCGGAGACGCCACGATCCCATGGGGACGAGGGCCCGTATCGATCGTATCGAGCACGTCCAGCGTGTGGGGATCGAGCTGGAACACGCCTTCGTACCGATCGACGGCGTAGAGCCGCACGGTGCCGCCGTCGACGCCCTGCCCGTCCGTTTCGGGCCGTTCCTCTGCACAGGCCGCTCCCAGGACCACTCCCAGTGCTACGAGTAGCACTTGCCCGATCCTGCGATACCGACGCATACACCCTCTCCTGCCGCCGCCGCCCAAGGTCACACCCATCCCCGCGCCCGGAATCCCTGCAAGACTTCCGCAAACCTGCCCATTTCCTCGGGCGTTCCAATCGAGAGGCGATTGTAACTCAACAGAGGGGGGAATGGACGCCCCACGCGCACACCGTGGTCTCGCATGCGCTTGATGTAGGTCGCGAGCTCTCCGTTGATCCGGTGCATGACGAAGTTCGTGTGACTGGGGAGATACTCGAGCCCAAGATCTTCGAGACACTCATGGAGAATTCGCATGCCGGCGGCGTTCGCCTCGCGACCCCGGCGAACCAGGTGGGAGTCGCGCAAGGACGCGAGCGCGGCCACCAGCGCCAGTTGGTTGGCGTTGTTATGACTAATGAAGGCTCGAAGTCGCTCTGCGGTGTCCGGGTGGGCAATGCCGTAGCCGAGTCGGAGCCCCGCCATCCCGTACACCTTCGAGAAAGTTCGTACGACGACCACGTTGGTCCGCTCCTTGACCCACTTGACGGTGGACCAGTACGCCGAATCGTCCACGTACTCGAAATAGGCCTCGTCCACGAGAAAGGTCACCCCGTCTGGCCTGGCCGCGATCCACTCGTCGATCTCCCGACACGACGTCAGGGTACCCGTGGGATTGTTGGGGTTGCAGACATATGCGAGCACCGGTTTGGCCGCCCGATCCGCCCGGTCGCGCATCCGCTCGATGTCGTGGGCAAAGCGGGCGTTGAGTGGTACCGTGGCAATGGCTGCCTGGAAGGGCGCGGCGTACCCCTCGACATCCTCGAAGGTCGGATCCGGTAGCACAATCGTCCCGCCCACGATCGCCGTGGCTTGCACCATCATCTGCAGAACCTCGGTGGAGCCCGCTCCCAAGACGATCTGTTGGGGTGTCACCCCGTGTTGGGCGGCGAGAACGGCAATCAGACGATCCTCATCCTCGCCAGGGTACCGATTCGCTTCCGCGATTCCCTCGATCACCGCCGCGCGGGCCGCTGGGGCGAGACCAAGCGGATTCTCATTGGAACTCAACCGAAGGACATCGGAGGAATGCCGAGTGGGCGTGGCCACGGCGGACCGGGTACCCGGCATGCTTCCGAGCCCGGCAACGCCGACGGCGACGCCAGTACGGAGAAAGTCTCGGCGATACATGGATTGCCTCCTCACGCAGAGAGGAATCGGGGACCTTGCGCCAATCTACGGATCGTGATGTTCCCCGCCACCCTTGTTGACGGCCATCAACGCTGACGCTACAACTAGCGAAACGCGCGAACAGGAATTCGATCCATGCATCGCCGAACATTCGTCGAGATTGTCGCGGGCACGGCCGTGACCGTGCTGCCCGGTTTTCGATTTCCGAGCCGACGTCCGGAGCGCGTGGCCGTCGTCGGCGGTGGGATCCTCGGGGCGTCGATTGCCTACCACCTGGCCCGTCGCGGTGCCGAAGTCATCGTGCTCGAACGGGAACGCCCGGCGGCAGGCGCCACGGGGAAGTCGTTTGCATGGATCAACGCGACCTTCACCAAGCAACCTTACCATTACCATTGGCTGAATCGCCTGAGCGTGCTTTCCTACCTCCAGCTCGAGCGTGAGCTCGAGGGTGCTCTTCAGGTCGAGTGGGGTGGGAGCCTCCAGTGGTTTGGACGGCCGGAACACGCAGCGCGACTGCGCGAACAGGTCTCGCAGCATCAGGCGTGGGGTTACCCCGTGCGGCTGATCGATGAAGATGAGTTTCGGCAGTTGGAGCCCAACGTAGTAGCGGGGAAAGCGGCGACGGCCGCTTACACGGAGCATGAGGGAACCGTTGATCCTGTGCATGCCAATGAGGTACTCATCGATGCCGCACGACGGGCCGGAGCGACGATCGAGTATCCGCAGGATGTGACGGGCATCGACCTGCGTTGGGGACGGTTGCGCGGTCTTCAGACGGCTCGCGGTGCCGTGGCGGCGGATGTCGTCGTGATCGCAGCCGGCGTCGATACGCCTCGGCTTGCGACGATGGTGGGAGTGGGCGTCCCCCTCAAGGATTCCCCGGGTGTCTTGGCCCACACGAAACCCGCGAACCGCCTCATTCATCGAGCGCTGCTCTCTCCGGGTGGACATATGAAGCAGATGGCCAACGGGCGGGTGGTGGCCGGGACGAGTTTTGGGGGCGCGCCGGTCACTGATACGTCGCGGGCACGCGGGGAGCAGATCCTCGAGGGCGTATCCCGGCACCTTCCCCAACTCGAAAAGCTCGAACTGGACCGGGTCACGCTCGGCTGGCGGCCGTTGCCCGCCGACGAGCATCCCGTCATGGGGTTTTGCCCCGGCGCCAGTGACGTGTACCTGGCAGTCATGCACAGCGGGATCACCCTCGCTCCCATCGTGGGACGGTTGGCGGCCCTCGAGATTTTGGACGGTGCGAGGGTGGAACTGTTGGAGCCGTACCGCGTGACGCGATTCGACCGGCAACATCAACCCTAGTGCGTAGACGGCGCCCCACCGCGCGATTTCTTGCGCGCCGGCTTCCCGATGTCCGCGGCGGCGTAGGCGATTGACACGTGACCGGAGTCCCTCGATAACCATCATGGGATGAGGCGTAGCCTGATGCGACGAGTACCAAACCGGAAGCAACGATGCGAGCCCGCGATCCGCCGTCAGACCCGCTGCGTCCTATTCGGCCTACTGGCCTTGGGCGGCTGCTCTGCGAGTGATCGGCCGCAGGGCACGGACGAGCCATGGATCCTGATCGATGCCGCACCGGATACCACGGACGGTATCCGCGTGCTCGTGCTCCACGATATGGAGGGACTCGCTGGCCAAGACGACCCCAAGTCGTTCGACTTCGGGAACGACGAATACCCGTTTGGCCAGGAGCTGTTGGCGGGAGACATCAACGCCGTGGTCGACGGTCTGTTCGCGGGCGGCGCCACGGAGGTCCACGTGGTCGATGGTCACGGCAGCGGCAACCCCGAGCCCGATCTTCGTGGGGATCTTCTGGACCCTCGCGCCACCCGGGTGCTCAGGGATGAACCCTTCGACACCTACTTCGATCTCGTCGAACCAGGAGCATACGATGCCGTCGCGGTCGTGGGCATGCACGCCAAGACCGGAAGTCGTGGATTTGCCTCGCATACGTACACGCTTGGGATGGACTTCATCCTCAACGGCCGGTCCATCACCGAGACGGAGCTGGTGGCGCTCTCATGGGGTCGTGTGGACGTGCCCGTCGTCTTCGGCTCCGGCGACGATCGGCTGGCTGCAGACCTGGTCACGATGCCGTGGATCGAGTTCGTCACGGTCAAACGTGCCACGAGCGCGTCCACCGCTGAACCACGGCCGCTCGGCGAGGCGCGGGCCGATCTTCGGGAGGGAGCGCGGCGAGCCATCGAACGAATCTCGTCGGCGAAAGTCATGAAGATCGCCCTGCCGATTCGGACTGCGCTCCGCGCGGTGCCGCCAGCGAGCCTCCGGAGCCTCGAGGGAGTTCCCGGCATCGATTACGCGGACAACACGGTCACTTTCGTGGCCAGCGATCTCGCGGAAGCGTACGAGGGACTCCAGGAATTGGTCGGGGTCGCGCGGGTGCCCTATGTCTCCTTGCTGCTCGAGCAGCTCCGGGCCAGAGCGGATTGGCCCGAGGTACGGCGCCGGTACGGCGACGCCCTCACGGCGCGGTGGCTCGACTACGAATCGGGCCGCGGGGAACCCGAGCAGCCCCCGCTCGCAACGCCATCACCAGACCGCAAGTATCACGGGTACCAGTGACGCACGGTGGGCCGCACGCTCGCTCGACAACGGCGAGCGCGCTGCCACCGTGCGCGATGGTGTCCGGATCTATTTTCCAGCCTGCGGTCCGCGCCGCCCACGCGCCCGGACTTGGCGGATTGTGGCCAAATGCTCTCGGTAGGATCGTGAGAACTCGTGGAGTCCGTCGCGGCGCGCGACGAAGTAGAGGTACTCGCTTTCCGGGGGATACAAGGCGGCCTCGAGACTGGCCAGCGACGGCTGGTTGATGGGAGCCGGTGGGAGTCCGTT
Organism: Gemmatimonadales bacterium; assembly: GCA_041615815.1. GTDB lineage: Bacteria > Gemmatimonadota > Gemmatimonadetes > Gemmatimonadales > GWC2-71-9 > JBDHDH01. The sequence goes on from JBFJCP010000024.1 coordinate 44,745, forward strand.
GATCCGATAGGTGTTGTAGGGTGACTTGACCTTGTAGTCGCCCTGATAAAGACGCCGGCGCTTGCCAAGCGCGTAGACCACCGTCGGATCCGCCTGAAGCCGCATTCCCCGAGTCAGACGATTGTGATACACGGAGGCAATCTCCGGTCGGTCACCGCCGTGTACCAATTCCCCTTCGATGACGGAGGCGAGCGTTACCGCCTCGTCGCGCGTGAGACCGAGCGAATCGAGTCTCGCATTCCACTCGACGTTCCATCGCGTCTCGAAGGAATCGACCATCTGCCGCACGATGTCGTGGGCAGAGGTAGGCAGCTTCACGTAGTAGGTGGTCGGGAAGAGATACCCTTCCAGCGACGCGCCGCGGGCACCGACCCGTGCTCGAAGAGTCGAATCACCAGCCGCGACCACCAAACTCTCTGCCGGGATGCCAAAGCGGTCTTCCACGGCTTCCGCCACTTCGGTGATCCAGTGCCCGGCTTTTACCCGCAGGCGTTGGACCGGGGGGCGGCCCTTCCGTAGTTGGATGAGCACGCGACCCATCGGCGTCCCGGGACGGAACGGGTACGTTCCCGGCTGGATGCCATCGTCTTTATTCCCCAAGCGTGCGTAGCGCGCAAACGATTCCGCCGAACGCACGATCCCATGCACGGCCAGCGATTCCGCGACGGCGTCCACGGAGGCGGCCTCCGGCACCGTCACCCACACGGCATTCGGTGGCTCGGGAACCGTGCAGGCGCCGATCGCGACCACGATCGTCGCCAAGGTACTCCACGCTCGCACTCTTACTTTTTGACCATTCGTATGGAGCAAGATGTCCTCACATGCCACGGACGGGCCGAGGATAACCCGACCTCGAAAACAGAGGCTGTGATCTACCTAACAGGTGGCGAGCTCGTGATGTATGTCACGTCTGCGAGGCGCTGTCTGAACACTGTGCTCAGGGCCAGAACACGCAGGCGCGAGCCCCCATGAGTGTTCGCCGGACAGACTCGACTTGCATCTGTCCGTGCGCCGTGGTGAAATCGCGGCGGCGGCCGAGAAGCGCGGCGACCACGAGAACAAAGAACGATCACGCAGAGCCCCTTCCCAGCTGCGATGGCTCCGGCGCCTACTCCGCACCGGCCTTCACTTCGCCTATTCACGATTACCTTGGGCCCACACCCGTGTTGAGTTTGCTCCTCAGACCACGTAGTCTTCGCGCCGGACCGTAAAGCGTTTCAGCTGGAGGCGAGAGCCCGGGTATCCTATGCGTGTCATCGCACTACTGGTGCTGTTCGCGGGCGAGGTGGTGTCGGTGGCGGGCGCCCAAGTCAACATCGAGAGCCTGCGCCCGGGAGGAGATGCTCTCGGATGGTCCGGAACCGCAGCACTCGAGCTCTCCGTCCGCACCGGCAACGTCGAGATCGCACAGTTCACGCTCACGGGGCGGGTGAATCGGGTGGGGCCGCGCGCCCACTCGTTTCTCATTGCGAGCGGTGATCTGGGATTTCAGGCGGGAGAGCGATTCTCCAATGCGAGCCTCGTACACCTCCGTCATGCCTACGCGGTCAGCCCCCGGTTTCAACCGGAGGCCTACGTGCAGTTGAACTACAATAAACCGCAGCGCCTCGATCTTCGGTGGCTTGCGGGAGCCGGACTCCGCCTGGGCGTGCACCACGATGCCCGACGCCTCGTTTGGTTCGGCACCGGCGCCATGTTCGAGCACGAGCGGATCGATCTCGATCCACCTGCCGTTCACCCTCGACGGACCTCCGTGGTCCGCTGGAGCAGCTATCTGGCGGCCCGCTTCACGTTTCCCCGGGAGGTCGTCCTGACGGCTACCTCCTACCTCCAGCCCCGGACCGATGCGTTCCGCGACACCCGAAATCTCACCAAACTGGATCTCGCAGTGCCACTCAGCGAGCGCGTGGGTCTTACGGTGTCGTACGACCTTCGCTACGACAGTCGTCCCCCGGACGGGGTGACGTCGCTGGATACGGCCCTCAAGACCGGCGTGTCGGCGGCTTTCCCATGAAGGGACGAAGACGCGTCCTGATGACTTTGGCCTGCCTGGGCCTGGTTGGACTGGGCCCGGGTAGCACTACTGGATGCGATTTTGCGCCCACCGACCTCCAGTGCAAAGCACAAGGCGCTCGCTGCCTCGGCGATCTCGAGTGTTGTACCAATAACTGCGGGCCCGACATTTCGGGAACGCGAGGCGTGTGTCAATGAGCGCGGCGCGAGGAAAAGACCTCGAGGGCGGGGGGGGCGCCAACGGCTTCCCGCAGGTGGCCAAGGCCCTCGTCTCGGTGGAACGGAAAAAGTTCCTGCTCTTTTCACGCAAGCGAGCGCCGGGGACAGACAAGCACGGGCGGCTCGAGCTGCTGGGGGGGCACATGGATGGGGGAGAATCACCGCTCGAAGCGTTGGTACGCGAGCTCGCCGAGGAAGAGGCGACCGGCACGCTCGCCACGCGGGTTCGCAAGTCCAAACCGTCCAGCACGGCCATCCCGCTGTCCGACGCCGTGTACCACGTGTTTCGGATCGGGATCTCGCTGGACGATTACCTGACGCTCGAGCCGGGCCACGGTGAGAGCCTCGGATTTCATCTGGTTCCGCTGTCGCTCATGACCAAGCGTCGCCTCAGGAGCCACTTCACCGACAAAACCGTGGAGCTCTTTACCAACATGGGGATCCTCGACTAGCCATATGCGTTGGCTGCCGATCCTCCCCGCGCTCTGGAGTGTCTTCCTCACTACGCCGCTCCGAGCCCACGTGGGCTCGGGGATCGCCTTCGATACGGTCGGTCGCATCTACTTCTGCGATACGGCCCGCAACGTGGTGTGGCGGCTCGAGCTGGATGGTGATCTGACCCTCGTCGCCCATGACGTGCACACCAACGTGCTCTGGGTGAACCCGGACGGATCCATTGGGTTTCCGGAGACCGGCTACGATGCGGACACGACGTTCACCACCGTTACACCGGACGGTATGGCATTCCGGATCGATCGCCGTGCCATTCTCCGCCGTCGACCAGGCGGGACGACCGATACGCTCACCGGGTACGGTGTTGGCACGGAGGAGACGGCATTCGGACGACCCGTGGCGCTCGCAGCCGATTCGATGGGCAATCTCTACGTCGCGGATTACGGCCGTCGCCGAGTCCTGCGGATCACGCGTACGGGAACGGCCACGACCGTCGCGGTGTCGTCGTGGTTTCGACATCCTACGGGCGTGGCGGTTCGAGACGGCCGAGTGTACGTCCTGGAACGGTGGGGTGATTATTGGGGGCCGTCCGCCCTCGTGACTCAGCTTCCCTTTGGGGACGACGTCGTGGGACATCCCCGCCTGCGAGTCATCGAAGCGGATGGAAAGGGCCGGACGCTCGTGACGTTGGCCGCAGCGGGACCCCGCCTCGGGGCAACCCTCCTCGTCATCATCATCCTCGGCGTGGCGGTGGTGCCGTTATGGCGTCGGTTCGTGGCCCACCGTCAGGCGTAACCTTCCTCCGGCATCAGGATCCAGAGGAGAATGTACGCCAGCAGTCCGGGAAATCCCGCCGAAAACAACGAGATCAGGACGTAGGCAACGCGGACCAACGTGGGATCCCAATCCAGCCACTTGGCAATCCCGCCACAAACGCCCGCGATCATTCGATCGTCCTGAGCCCGCCGAAGCGGTCGCTGCAATTGATTACCCACTCGACACGGCCTCCAAGACAGAGCTGTTCAAACGGCCTCCAAGACAGAGCTGTTCAAAAAGTAACGTTCCGGCCGAAACTGAACACCCAGCGGTTTTCGCCGAATCCATCTCCAAACCGATAGGCGACGTCGAGGCGTCCCATCGTAACCGCACCTGCTCGAGTGGAAGAAAGCCGGAGTCCCGCCCCCACACTCCCGCCGAACCGCGGAGACTGATCGTCGAACCAGGCCCCACCATAGTCCACAAACGTCGCCAACCCAATGCCGAACAACTTGAGGAAGCTGTCGAGCAGAAACACTCGCTGCTCTGCCGTCCACCAGATCTCCTGGTCACCCGTGAACGCATGGGCGGGGAATCGCCGCAGTCCCTTATCGAAGCCGACGTCGAACTCCTTGGACGGTGGCGCGCCCTTACGAACGCTCGCTTCGAGGCGGAGCACCGTGGCTGTGCGCGGAATGGGCTGGGTGACGGCCGTGAGGATCCCGCGGACCTGGCCCGAATCCAATCCGGCCGACGTGAAGAGTCCATTGGCGAACCCTTCGAGTCGGGCGAAATGCCTGCCACCCACCGACCCGCCAATCTGAAACTCGAGGCTCGGCCCCACCCCGGTACGCTCGTACCCCAACGCGCTCGGAGCCAACCACACCGAGACCGCCACTCGCGGGGATAGGTCCACGTCCACGTCCCGTGAAAAGGCGAGGTAGTAGTGGGTGATCAGAAACCGGGCTTTCGTGAGCTCGGCGCCAAATCCAATAGCGGCAGTCACCGTATCCGGAATCGCGAGCGCCGTGTCCGCCAACAGCTGGTACTCCTCACGCTTGATCTGGCCGAGGACCCCGAGGCGAAGATACCGACTCTCATCGGCGAGGGGAGCGATGGCGGCATTCATGTTCACCTGAATGAGCCGGCGAAAGAACTCAGTCTCCAGCACGCCGTCGCGAAACTGCAGCTCCCGCTGGGTCGCCCACTCTCCAGTCAGCTCAACCGCATTGCGATCGGCAAAGGCGCGAAAGGGCAGCCCAACCCCCCACACGCCCTTGTTACCATCGCTCAGTTGGTCCCACCGTCCAAAGAATCCCGCGCGCGTTCCCAGGAGGCGATTCTGCGATGCCTCGAGCGTGAACGAGTTCCGATCCACCTCTTTGCGAAACTTGGCTCGGAACAGGGTCCCCGTCCCCAAGATGTTCTTCTCCTTGAGTCCGAGTCCCCACATGGTCTGTCCGCCGGTGCTTCGCGCATCCATTTGTACGGTCGTGGTCCAGGCGTCCGCGACATCCACTCGGGCCGTCAGTTGCCCATCCACGGTGAGCGTATCGATATCCACGTCACGGAAAAGCCCCAAAGTCCGCAGATTGCGCGCCGTTTCATTCAGTACGAGGGAGTCGGCGGGTCTCCCTTCGTCGAAGAGCAGCTCCTGACGGATGACGAACGATCGCGTCCGGATATGTAAGGTGTTGAGGAGGCGAAACAGGAAGTTTCCGCGGGTCTCGTCCGGGTCGAAAACGTTCCGCTGCACGATGACCACCGAATCGATGGTGGGCGCGACCACGGTATCGCGGCTGTGTTGCGCCTCGCCGGGGGTGGACACGGTCGACGCGAGGGCGAGGACGGCCGCCGCGCGGATCAATCCCGCTCGTACGGCGCCTGTATGGCCACTCACAGGTTCGTCATCTTTCTGATCTCGGTCCCCCTTCGAGCATGATCGCCGGCTCCGAGCGAGCCACCGCTAGACCGTCCCGCCGCCGGTACACGATACCGTCGGTACCCGTATACACCATGACATACTGCTTTTCCACGAGACGCCATAAGACCGGAAATTGTTCCATCGGGTAACGCGTCACGGGACGCACCGCCTCGGTGTCGACGATGAACACCGGTGGATGGCGGTCTACATCCGCGGCGAACCGGTCCCAGGCACCGGGCACGATCCGATCGGATGTGTCGATCGCGGGATCCCAGCTCCACGGGCTCCCAAAGATGTACCCGGTCAAGGGGAACGTGGCGACGTAGCGGCTTGCCGGACGGCGACGCGCGTCCAGATAGATACCTGGCGCCTGCCCCCAGACAAAGATCCGCTCATGGGGATCGGAGTGCTCGAAGACGTACTGGCCCACGTCGGAGGGTCGCCGTTGCTGCCAGAGCCCCACCGCGTGGGCGGCCGTGAAGCCTACGACGGTGAGCGCAAGCCAGGTCACCAACAGTCGCCGGCTGACGAGCGGCCACGGCGCCCGGGGATCTCGAAACAGCAGTCCGGCCACAGTCGGCGCGGCCAGCACGCTGAGTGGCAGTACGAGCTGGACATAGTAATGAGGATAGAACCGACCGCTCGCAGCCGTTCCCACGACCGAGACCAGCGCGAGTCCCACGAGGGCCGCGAACTCGGCTTCTCGCCCCTTCCAGAGCGGGCGATACCGCGTCACGGCGAGCACTGCACCGATCACGAGCGGCGCGCACGCACCCACAAACGCCAACGACATCCGGCCGCCCCGGAGCCAGAACACTGGGTCGAGCACGCCGTGCGGTACGTCGTGATGGGTGATCGTCCAAAAGAACGCCTCGCGCCATATCCCTTTCTTCACGAGTACCAGCGCGACGAAACCCACGAGCGCCCAGAATCCAAAGCTGAACAGCGCCGCGTGCAGAACCCCGTGCCGCAGGGGCAGCCGCCGCGTACGCTGATAACCGGGGAGCAGGAAATACACGGCCAACGGCACCGCCGCCACGGCTGCCGGCTGCTTCAGGAGAAACGCCGCTCCCACGAGCGCACCGCTCAGCACGAGGTCGGGTCGAACACGGGACGGCGACACGCGAAAGGCCAAGAGCATGCCCAACGCGATGGGCAGATTCATCAAGACCTCGCCGTTGAACGCCAGATTCTTCCACGTGGCCCACGGCTGATAGAGACTGTAGAGAAAGGCGGCGGTCAGCGCCGTTCGATCGTCGAATAACCGTCGGCTCACCAGAAACAGCGCGCCCATGGTGAGGAACACCCATCCCAGCGCGGCAACGTGCAATCCGAACCAGTTATATTTGCCGCTCGCCTCGATCACCGACGCGTACACCCAGAACAAGAGCGGTGGCTTGCGCTCGACGGCGGTAAGGTACGGTTCGCCACCCTCGACCATCTCCAAAGCCACCACCGCGTACGTCGTCTCGTCGTCGATGGCCCGGGGATGTACGAGTGCGGGGACCCGAAGCACCACCGTGACGGCGAGCAGCGCCCACCAGAGGCGCGGAGAGACCGAGCGAGCATCCGATGGTGGCGAGGCAGCCGGGGTATCGGTCACGGATTGATGGACGGTTCGCAGTTGGCTCGCCTGTGCGAGACGAAAAAGACGTCCCAAGTCTAAACGGATCGAGCGAATGTTCAACGCAAGGAGGAGTGCGATGCCGCGCGCTGGCCCCGCCAAGCAACGACGCTGCACAGCAATCTGGATGTCCCGGTGGTTCGCGGCGTTGGTGGCGCTCACCACCGCGGTGCCACCGACCCTCCCGGCACAGGCACCCGGCAGGGGCTCGCGCAACCTGCCTACCGACCATTGGGCCTACGAATACATCAAACGGCTCCGCACACGGGGACTCTTACTCAACCTCAACCCCCTCGCGCAACCGTACCGTCGGGGTGACGTGGCGTCCGGACTCGCCGGCATCGATCCCGATACGGTTTCGTCCCCCATGGCCGCGTGGATCCGATTGCTCCAGGACGAGTTCAAGCGAGAGCTGGATCGCCAGGGGGGGGATCCCGTGGGGGCATGGGGCGTTCCGTTGAGCGGCCGCGTCGTGGCCTCATCCGGGCAACGCTTGGACGTGCTTCGCCCCGTGGGCCAAGCCGAGGCGTGGCCACGGACCAGCGGCGGGGTGTGGATCGAGCGTGGGCCGTTTGCCGCGGAGGCGCGCCTCACCTACGAGGGCCAGCTGCAAGACGACCCCGACGGGGCGGTCGATCAGGGGCGCATTGGACGCGCCGACAACGGCTATCTCTCTCTGGGGTTCTCCTTCGCCGACATCTGGTTCGGACGGTTCAAGCAGAACTGGTCCGCGCTCGGGACCACGGGCCTCATGATTTCGGACGTGGCGCCGGCGTATGCCCAACTCGCCTACGAGGTCCGCATCGGGCCGTTTGCCCTTCGGTCGCTCACCGGGGAGCTCGAAACGCTTCCCTCCTCCGACCCCAACGGACTCAAACGCTACATCTCGGCTCACCGCTTCGAGTATCGCTCCAAACACATCACGTTGGCCATTGGCGAAGGGACTATGTTCGCCACCGATCGTGGCTTCCAGCTGCGGTTCTTGAACCCCCTGGAAGGAACCATCATTCAAACGACCACTCGCGCTCCGGGTGCCGAGCGGGAGAGCGTGGAAAACTCGGTCGTGGAGGCGCTGGGATGGTTCGGTGTCCCAGGATTCGAGGCCTACGTCGAGTTCTTCGTGGACGACATCGACGTGGACCCCGGTCCCGAGGGTGCCGAACCGTTCACTTATGCCTTCACCGTGGGGAGCCGGCTGGCCAATCTCGCTCCGTGGCTCGAGCTCGGCGTGGAATACAGTCAGGTCTCCGCGTTCGCGTATCGCGCCCCCCCCGGCGTCGACGTGTGGAGTTTCATCAACCGCGGTTTGGGCCAGAATTTCTCGGATTACGATCGCCTGACCCTGACCGCAGACGTCTTCGTGCCCCGGATACCCGGTCTGCGGCTCACTCCTACATTGCAGGTGCAGCGCCAGGGCGAGGGTTCATTCCGGGACCCCGTTCCCCCTCGCGATATCCACGTGGCGTCGCCCGCCCTTTTTCTCGGAGTCAAAGAGACGACGGTGCGGTTCGGCCTGCGCGGGTGGTTTCAACCGCATCGGTTTCTCCACCTGGAATGGGATATCGGTCAGAATGTGATCGACAACCCGGGCAACGTCTCAGGTACGAGCCGCAACGAATTCACCGCGGTGGTCGAAGCCGGATTCACGGTGGATTTCTCGCTGGGGGGATCGAGGCAGTGATGCGGGGCTAGGGACGAGGGATGAGGAACAAGGAGTCCTGGGCAGGCTCCCTCACGTGGGCGCCTGCTCCGCTCCCGCTCCACGATACTGAACCCCTCGTCCCTGACAGCTGGCCCGAATGCCTAAACCGCTGCTTGTCACAATCCAAATCGCGCGATCATGTAGTGGCTGGTGAACTGCAGGTGGTACAACAGGATCAGATAGTAGATCAGAAACGTAAAGAAGATGGCACACACGGCGAGGATGTGCCCCCGGCGACGCCAGAGAAAGAGGGCCCCCAGAGAGACGAGGGCGATCTTGGCTAGGACGAAGACGAGCGCCCCATCGTGGACGAGGTCACGCATGAGGGCATTGGCTTCCACGGCGAGCCCAGCCTTGACCCACCAGAGAGTGAACACGGCGTCGAACAGGTTCAGCACGATCACCGCCCGTACGATTCCGTCCAACCAGCGCAGATGTTCCGCGGTACCGACGATGATCCGCTGACGCATGCTCATCCCATGTCCTTCTCGCCCTGACGTCGCGAGCCCTCCACAGCGCGGCGCGCCTGCCACACCGAACGGGCGCGGTTCGGTGACTGGGTTTGTGTGACACCCATCACAAAAGCAACAAGCATGCCCAGACCCGGCTACAGGAGCTTCCGGTTCCTTACCCCGCTCGTGGCCGGCGGTTACCATTCCTTCTCATGAACCGAGACGCCATGATGGACCGGCTGCGGGACCGGTCCGACCCGTGGGACTTCGTGATCATCGGTGGCGGCGCTACCGGGATGGGCATCGCCGTGGATGCGGCGTCCCGCGGATTCGATGTGCTCCTCGTGGAGCAGTCGGATTTTGGAAAGGGCACGTCGTCCCGATCCACCAAGCTGGTGCACGGCGGTGTGCGGTATCTGAAACAGGGCAATGTCTCGCTTGTCATGGAAGCGCTGAAAGAGCGCGGAATCTTACTGCAGAACGCGCCGCACCTCGTGTCCGATCTCGAATTTGTCGTTCCCAATTACGAGTGGTGGGAGGCACCCTTCTACGGAGTCGGGATGAAGGTGTACGACGTACTGGCCGGCCGCTATCGGTTCGGAAAGTCCAAGACGCTCTCGGTGGAAGAGACCATCGAGCGGCTCCCCAACATCGAGCGTGACGGGCTCCGGGGAGGGGTGCTCTACCATGATGGCCAGTTCGACGACGCCCGGCTTCTGATCAACCTCGCGCAAACCGCCTTCGAACAGGGGGCGTGCCTGGTCAACTACGCCCAGGTCACCGCGCTCGGCAAGAATGGGAGTGGCTTCGTGAGCGGTGTGCGAATCCACGACGTGGAGGGTGACAAGGAGTTTGCTGCGTCGGCGCGGGTCGTCATCAACGCCACGGGGCCCTTCACCGACGGGGTGCGGCGGATGGACCGGCCCGGGATCAAGCCGATCATTGCCCCCAGCCAGGGCGTCCATGTCACCTTGACGCGGGACTTCCTCGCCGGGGAATCAGCGATCATGGTGCCGCGCACCCCCGATGGACGGGTGCTCTTCGCCGTTCCGTGGCATGACCATGTCATCGTGGGGACCACGGACACGCCGCTCGACGAGGTGCGCCTCGAGCCCCGTGCGATGCCAGAGGAAATCGACTTCATTCTCGAAACCGCCGTGCAGTACCTCGTGAAGGATCCGACCAAAGAGGATATCCTCTCCGTGTTCGCCGGCATCCGCCCGCTAGTCAAGGTCGGCGACGAGGAGAATACGGCTGAGCTCTCTCGCGATCACACCATCGAGATCTCGCAGTCCGGACTCATGACGATCGCGGGCGGGAAATGGACTACCTACCGCAACATGGCCGAGGACTGTGTGGATCAAGCCATCACCGTGGGTGCGCTGGAAGACCGCCCATGCATCACCAAGACCCTCCACATTCATGGACATCTGCGCGATGCCGATCGCTTTGACGCGCTCGCCTGGTATGGCGCGGACGCGACGGCGGTGCAGACCCTCATCGATTCCAATGATGCGCTCGCTGAGCAATTGCACCCAGCACTCCCCTATCGAGCGGGTGAGGTTGTCTGGTCGACGCGGCATGAAATGGCGCGCACCGTCGACGACTATCTCTCGCGTCGGAGCCGAACCACGTTCCTCAATGCCCGAGCCGGCATCACCATGGCACCACGGGTCGCCGCCCTGATGGCGGAGACGTTGGGGAAGAACGAGACCTGGGCCGCCAACCAGGTCCGTGACTACCAAGCGCTCGCTCAGGGATACCTCGTCGACGCCTGACCACCGCATGACCCCCCTGTGGAGGCTGTCCGTTCTCACCGCGGTCGGCACCCTCTTGGTCGCGCTCGGAGTGAGTACCGCGCTCGGATACGGGCTCTGGGTGAAGCTCGCCGGCTATCCGGTGGCCCAACTCGAGGTCGCGTCGGGAACCACCATGCCGCTCATGGGACTCAACGTGTCGATAGTGGAGGACGGGGGTGTCCGGACGCGTATTGGACCTGTGGGACTGACGGTGGCCATGACACCGCTCGAGGTACGACTGGGGTACCGGGAGCCGCCCAGCCCCGCCTCCCTCCACTATCACTTGCTGGTCACGTCCCGCGAGGGCGTCACGATCCACGAGCAATCCGGCACCTTCGGGACGTGGTTTCGTGGTCTACCCGGAAGTCCCGCCGTCAGGCTCGGCCGCTTCGCGGTGCGCGAGAACGGCAGCTACTACGTGGACTTCACGCTCCGTCCTAACGTCCGCGGGGATTCCACTCCACCGCTCGTGCCACCCAACGCGCGGCTGCAGGTACGGGCAGCCACACCCGAATTTCAATTGTGGTATGGCGTTGCGTGTCTTCTCACGGTCGGACTCGGCATCTGGCTCATCCTGCGAGGACCAAGAGCGGGCTGACCTACCGTCTCGCCGTTCACCCCTACCAGCCTTCTGTGCCAGGCGTCCCCTTGAAGGGTCCCAAGATGTCGGGCGTCACCCAGCCCCCGTAGAAGTCGCCGTCTTGCGGAGCCACTTGCATGTCGCCAACCCAGCATCCATCCATCTTCCCCGCATAGAACGCCAGATAATCCCGAATGACGGCGAACGCCGCTGTGGGTCGGGGATAACTCCAGGCGGCGTTGGTGACGACACGCTCGCCCACCCGCACATCCCAATACCGCGCCACCCCTTTCCACTCACACATGGTGCGATGGGAACTCGGCGTGAGGTACTCGGTGACCACGTCGGCGGGCGGCAGATAGTACACGGGCGGACTGGCGGTTTCGATCACGCGGTATGCCGCTGCTGTCTGCGCGAGCTCGATGCCGCCAAACTCGACGCGGATCGGCGCGGTCACCGGCTCCACCCGCGGCGGCCGCGGATAGTCCCAGACCGATTCCTGGCCCGGCCCCGGCACGTCGCGCTGGGGCCGCTCGCCCTCGAGCGCGTCCCACTTTCGTTGTTCCTGCTCGATCCGCTGATCGGACCACGATTTCATCGGTAACCTCGCGCGTCTACGGAGCATCACCTTCGGACGCGGCGACCTGCTTCGACTCCGCGACCATGCGTCGCACTTCAGCGAGGAGCGCTTGCGTATCGAAGACCACCCCGTCCTTGATGGTGTACTTGATCCCTCCCACGCGCTGCACGGTGCGCGTCTCCGGATCGAACTTGATGGCCCCCGTGCCGTACAAGACCTTGAAATTCTCCAGCGGGTTGGCGTCGACCACCACGAGATCGGCGAGCTTCCCAGGTTCCACCGTGCCGAGTTGATCCGCCTTGCCGAGCGCCTCAGCCGCGTGCATCGTGGCCGCGCGGATGACCTCCAGCGGATGGAATCCCGCCTGTTGCAGCAGCTCGAACTCGCGAATGTAGGTGAAGCCGGGAAGCGTATAGCCCGACCCTTCATCGGCACCCGTCACGACGCGGCCGCCGCGGTTCTTGAAATCGTTGAGAAACCGCTGCCACGAGATGAAGAAACGATACCAATTGGTCTCGTCCTTCGTGGTCCAATAAAACTGTAACGAGCCGTGATGCTCGGGATCGGGAATCCAGTAGTCGAGGAAGCCCTGTGACGAGTACTCGTCGTGCCACTCGGCCCGCCGGACGAACATGAAGTTTCGACTGTCCTCATACACCGCCATCGTGGGCACGATGGTGAAGCCGAGACTCACGAGCTCGTCCAAAACCGCGTTCCATTTTTCGGAGCCCGGCTCCACAGCCTGCATGAAAAACCGTCCGGATTCCGAGAACCGCTGGTACTCGTTGTTCTGGTTGTAGTCCGCTGGCCAGTCCGGGACCGTGGCATCGGCAAGCATCGACTCGGCGAGGCCGTACCAATGTTGTTGATGATCCAGTCCGAGGCGGGCGGCATCCACGATGTTCATCCGTGTCACACCACTTTGCCGGAGGTGCATCGTGGTCAGGAGACCGTGTTTGTGGGCCTCGTCGATGAACGCCGCCGTGAGCACAGGAGCTTCGCCCTGGAGCTTGAGACCGTCCGCACCCGCGGCGGCCACCGCCCGAACCCATTCCCGTGCGATCTCCGGGGTCGTGATCTGTTTGCCGAAGCTGAAGATCCCACGGCGCCCGGGCCGGACGTACGCTTCGATGCGCGGCGCGATAATCTGCCGCCGATCGCTGGAATCGCGTTGGGCAGTAGTCCACGCGAGGCCATTGCCGCTTCCGGCGTCGAGGATCATCGTCTGGCCGTGGCCAAGTCGCAAATAGTAGTCGTACGCGACCGGCAGGCTCGCACGACCACTGGCCGTGTTGATGTGTGCGTGCGCGTTGATAAAACCCGGCATCACGTACATACCGGTGCCATCCAACTCGAACGTCCCAGCCGCCGGTCGCAGCGCCGCGTCTATGCGACCGAAATCGTCACCCACCACCACCACGTCCACGATCTGGTTGCCTTCGATGGCGATATCCACCGGGAACACTGGAGGCGCCGCGGTGCCGTCGATGAGCGTCACGTTGCGGATCACCATTCGGTCGAACGGGCCCTGGGCAAGCTGTTGGGCATCGACGGCGGAGACGGCGAACAGCGTGCCGACGAATGCGCAGAGCAACACGGATCGGCCGTTCGGGGAACGGACCGGGGAAGGAACACGGCACATGACGACCTCGTCTGGTCAGGAGAGGAACGGCCATCGGTACTATAGTCCCAGCCGGCGGCGTCGGCCAGGTGATGAATGCGTGGTTATCGAGCGGATCGGGTGAGAAACGCCAAGCGCGTTGCGTGCTCGGTATCCGTCACCCGCTTGAGGTCCGGCGAAATGGCTTCGAGCAGCTGACTCAAGGCCCGCGTGGCAAACGAGAAGCCCTTTCGCCGCTCGTCATCGGGATACTCGCCCACGAGCACGCGACGACGGACCGTCATGCCCACGAGGCGTCGGTCGCAGGCGCAGGCGGTAAAGCGGGACTCGCACGCGGTTACCAACTCAGTCAATTGCTCACGCGGAGACGAACCGGTCAGCTTCGAGAGATCTGTCCGGCCCTCCGCGAATGAGAATCGGCGAGTCGCGGCACCCTCAACGACGAAGACGTCAACGAACCCCATGAAATCTTCGCTCGCTGTCTCGTCCCCACGGTCCCGGCTGCGGCCACGTTGTCCCCGGCCCACGAGCGTATCGGGCGTGAGGCCGGAGTGGGAGAGCCGGCCCATCGCGGTTCCCGTCGACGATCGCGCAGCCGCAGCGCGCTCGCGCTTCGGTTCGCAATGCACGACCAGTACGCGCGACTCGTACGGAATGGTCTGCGCACCGCCGTCGGCCGTCACTTCCAGGCCCGTATCACTGACCTCCACCGCCGAGGCCTCGGTTCTGGCGGGCACCGATCGGAGATCGGCGGCAGACAAGAAGATCACCCCCATACCCGCGTCACGGAGTGTGTCGAAGGTCGGGACCATGGCGTCCCGATCCTTGCCGGCGAACCAAATCTCTGGCAAGCCGTAGTTCGCCTTCATCTTGACCTCGGCCTGCGTTAGCCGGAAACATGGCAAGGCCTGCACGTAGTCGACGTCGCCGTGCGGCGGGTCAGAGACAATCAGCCAATAGTCGCTCATCGCGGCCGAAGGTAGCAATTTCCCCGGGCCATGTCCACCGACGAGGAACCAGGGCGGGCTCGCGTGGTATTCAGTGGTTGTACTCTTTCCACGCCGAGCGGGGGTCCATATGTCCAGTGTTGGGGTTCCGCCAGTCGTGCCCGCCACTCCGTTGCGACGAATCAGTGTGCTCACATGGTCGCTCGCGGTGCTTGCCGTCTCGAAAACCGCGTGGTCGCAGGAACCCCAGACCACCATTCGTGGGACCGTTGCGGACTCACTGACCCACCAGCCGCTCGGTGGGGTGGCCATACTGATTCCGGGAACCGAGTATCGCGCCACCACCGATCCCCAGGGCTCGTTCGCGATCGCCGTGGCCCACGGTACCACCCTCCTCATCCAGTTCCACCGTCGGGGCTATCGATCCATGGAGGTGGAGATCGACTTTCCGGCAGAGCATGTAGCCGAGGTGGCATTGGGCACCATTCCATTACCAGCCGATGCGACGCGACTGGACAGCCTAATCGTTGAGGCCGTGGCCCCGCCCCCCGCGGGCCTCGCCGAGTTCTACGAGCGTTTGAATCGGGGCGCCGGGCGGTTCATCACCCGCGAGGCCATCGAGCAGCAAAGACCGTCGCACGTATCTGAGATGTTCCGCGGGATATCCGCGGTGCGGCTTCGCTGTTCAGGAGCGGGCAATTGCGTGGCGGCCACGCCACGTCAGCCCAGGCAGTCCATCGCTCTCGAAATGCGCACCCCGCGCGACACGCTGATCAATCGGGTCCAAACGGCGCAGGATACACTCGGCACCTTCTGCCCCATGCCGGTTTACCTCGATGGGCTCCCCGTGGCGGACTTCAACATAGACGCGGTGCCACCGCACGACGTCATGGGCATCGAGATCTATACGGGTGCCTTGGTGCCAGCCAAGTATCGCAGCAGCGCATGCGGGGTGATCCTCATTTGGACGAGCCGGGCTGGGTGAGGATACTCGCGCAGGCTAGCGTGCAGAGTCGTCTTCGGTGCCACCGGGGCGCTGGTGTCCCTGCTGCTCGCAGCAGCCCCGATGACCGAGGGAAGACGTTACCAGTCGATCTCTTCGAGAAACGCCCGCACTAGTTTGCCGACCATGTCAGGCTGCTCGATGGGTGACATGTGCCCCGTCTTCGGGAGGACCTCGAGCCGCGCGTTGGGAATCGTCTCCGCCAAACGCCGGGACTCCCGTCGCGGGGTCGTACGATCTTCGTCACCGTACAGCACGAGGGTCGGGGCGGTGATGGTCGCGAGCTGGTCAATCACGGATGGTCGGGCGACGGGTACCGACACCGTCCGCGCCACCCAGTCGGGGTCCAAACGCTTCCAACGGTTCGTCCACGACTCCACGACATCCGGATGGGCGGCACGGAAGGTCGGACCAAAGGCCGTCGCCGCGGCTTGGTTGAGGATCCACTGTCGCATCCCGAAAAGGCGAACGCCGAGCACCAACCCGGCGTACTTGAGCCGCGCTCCGAACGCCTCCGAGTTGGCGCTCGTATCGATGAGCACGAGGCCGGCGAGACGGTGTGGCCGGTGCATGGCGAGGTGGAGGGCGGCCATGCCACCCATGCTCTGTCCGATCACGACGGCCCGGTCGATCTCGAGGGCATCCATCGTGCGCGCATAATCCTCGCCCTGATCCTTCATGTCCCACGAGCTGCGAGGCATCTCGCTGGCACCATGGGCTCGCCAATCGATCCGGACTACCCTATGGTCCCGTTCCAGGTTCTGCGCCAACGCGTCGTACATCGAGTGATCGAAGAGATACCCATGCCCAAGAATCACGGGCCGGCCACTTCCGCGGTCCAACACGTTGAGACGAGTACCATCCGCATCGACGGCGAGAATCGAATCCTGCATGTCGCCAATGCTATCGCGAAAAACGTCCTGGCGCCATGAATGCCTCATGACGGTCGCACCAAAAAGACATGGGACCCGACCGGCGGGTCCCATGTGACTCAGGCGAAACGCGAGGTGCGTTACGCCTCTTTGATCCTCGCCCGCCCTGCATTGCGCATGACAGAAGAGATGCCGTTGGAGCGCCCGGAAGCCGAATGGTACATCTGGCTCTTGGCGACCGACTGGCCGTTCGGTGAGGTCAGCACGAAATAGTACTTCCCATTCCGCGACGTGCGTCGATCGAACAACGTCTTCTTCTTCGAACACGCTTTTACCGATTTGACGCCGTTGGTGGCGCTGCCCTTGGAACGGTACCCCTCACTCTGCAGAATCACCTGTCCGTTCTTGGCCGTGAGGTTGAAGTAGTACTGGCCAGTCTTACCACGAAAAATCTGGAATCGGGGGTGTGCCATCACATGCTCCTTCAGAAAACGGCGATTCGATGCCTCAGCCATGCTGGGGGCTCGTGTCGCCGGTCATTGTAGTGACTTACCACGTTTGGTGCAACACCCTCCATACCTGGCGCAGCTGGCCGAGGTCTCGACATGACTCGCGCTGCGGAGGCCGTGAACTCGGCGGAACGCGCTGTGGAGCTCATACCGATCGAGCGTGACGGCTCTCGAGGACCGGATTGGGAAGTCAACTTGGCAGAAGTCATGGTGCGGCTGGGCGACCTCGATCGTGCAGTCCAAAGCTGGATCGCATCGTCCAGCGGCCCGCGCCCCTCCCCCTCAGGCTGCTCGCGGTGGACCCCATCTGGGCACCTTACAGGATCACGCTGGCTTCCGGCGACTAGTGGGGCAACGTCACCGGTCAGGCTGAGCCTACCCATCCTGTGTTTCCTATTATACTCGGTACACGAGAATTATACTCCGTACTCCCGAACCGAGACAGCGATACTGCCAGGTGACCGTGCACCGGCACATTCCCAGCCCGTTCGATCCAACCGAGATGCGCGCGTTCCTCGATACGTTCATGTACGAGGAGGCGGCCTTCTTACCAGACGAAATCCTCGAAGCCGACGAGACCGCACGTTCGATCGTGGCACGGATGGATACGACGAGGCAGCTACCGTACGTCGAGCTGCAGCGGGCATGGCCCGGTCATCCGGCGCACGTGTCGGTGGGCGAACTCGTCATGGCCACCGCCCATATGGGATCCTTGCACGGATGGTTCTTCTATGGGCTGCGCTGGAACGAGGGATGGGTCGGGTACGGAAATCGTATCCACCGCGCAGACTTCAAGTCCCTCGCGCACGTTGGTCCGCCGCTCATATTGCGCTCCCAGGAGACGGCGTCGAGGATCGGGACGCGCCGGATCATCGTGCGGTTCAACTTCGAATTCACGCAACAGGGAAGCCCGGTGTACGTGGGCGATCAAACGGCCATGTTCGTCAAGAACGGCCAGCGTGGTTCGCTCATGCCGAACGGGGCAACCACCGCTCGACCTCGCTGACTAGGAAGGAGAGAATACGTGTTCCATCGTACCCGCACTCTCTTGGCAAGCGTTTCGCTGCTTTTCGTCGCGGTCCTGAGCGCCGGCGCTCAGCAGATCGACTATCCGATGACTGCCAAACGGGACATCGTCGATACGCTCCACGGCCATTTCGTATCTGATCCCTACCGCTGGCTCGAAGACGTGGACGCTCCAGAGACACACGCCTGGGTCCAAGCCCAGAACCAAATCACCTTTGCGTATCTCGATTCGATCCCGGAGCGGGAGCGGATCCGCCAACGGCTGACGGAGCTGTGGAACTACGAGCGCTTCAGCGTGCCTTTCAAAGAAGGCGATCGGTACTTCTATTACAAAAACGACGGCCTGCAGAACCAATCCGTCCTGTACACGCAACGGTCATTGGACGGGGAGCCAACCGTTCTCCTCGACCCCAACCAGTTGTCAGAGGACGGCACCGTGGCACTTTCGACGGTAGCCTTCACCGAAGACGCAAAGCTCATGGTGTACGGTGTGTCCCGCAGCGGTTCGGATTGGCGCGAGTTCTTCATCCGGGACGTGGAAACCGGTCGCGATTTAGCTGACCACCTCCGGTGGATCAAATTCTCCGGGGCCTCATGGACGCATGATGGACGAGGCTTCTTCTACAGTCGGTACCCCGAACCTCTGGAGAGCGAGACCTACGCTGGTGCCAACCGCAATCAACGCCTCTACTACCATCGCGTCGGGGAGCCGCAAGCCAGTGATCCCTTGATCTACCAACGTCCGGATCAGCCGGAGTGGGGGTTCGGAATGGCGGTCACCGACGACGGCCGCTACGGCATCATGAGCGTGTGGCATGGCACCGACGAACGCAATCGGGTCTACTACATCGATTTCCAAAGCGCCAACCAACCGAACCTCGGCGGGGATGTGGTGAGACTGCTGGACGATTTTGACGCCGACTACGGCTTCGTCGGAAACGACGGACCGGTGTTCTACTTTCGCACCAACCTGGATGCGCCCCGGTACCGCGTGATCGCCATCGACACTCGGCGGCCCGGCCGCGACCATTGGGAAACGCTCATTCCCGAACGGGGAGACGTTCTGCAGAGCGTGGACATCGTGAACAACCAGTTCGTGGTGCGATACCTACACAACGCCCATACACAGATCCTGATCTACGATCTGGATGGCACGTTCGTTCGGGAAGTGGCCCTGCCCACCATTGGATCGGCCAGCGGCTTTAGTGGTAAGCGCGAAGACCGCGAAGCGTTCTACTCGTTCACCTCGTTTCTCTACCCCACGACCATCTTTCGCTATGACTTTGCCACCGGCGCGTCGGCCGCCGTTCAAGTACCCAAGGTCGACTTCGATCCCACGAGATTCGAGACCAAGCAGGTCTTCTATCCATCGCGAGACGGCACACGTGTTCCGATGTTCATCGTGCACAAAAAGGGGATCGAGCTCGACGGCACCAACCCCACCTACCTGTATGGATACGGAGGTTTCAACATCAGTCTCACTCCCAGCTTCTCCACCAGCCGGCTCGTCTGGTTGGAGATGGGCGGCGTCTATGCCCAACCCAGCCTTCGCGGTGGCGGTGAATTCGGTGAAGACTGGCACAAGGGTGGGATGAAGGAGAACAAGCAAAACGTCTTCGACGACTTCATCACCGCCGCCGAGTACCTCATCGCGGAGAAATACACATCGCGGGAAAAGCTTGCCATCGCCGGCGGCTCGAATGGCGGCCTGCTCGTGGGTGCAGCGATGACACAGCGCCCGGACTTGTTCGGCGCCGCCCTCCCCGCGGTTGGCGTCATGGACATGCTCCGCTTTCACAAGTTCACCATCGGCTGGGCATGGGTCTCCGATTACGGTTCGGCCGACGATCCCGAGATGTTCCCACATCTGTACGCGTATTCACCGTATCACAACCTGCATCCAGACAAGTACCCGCCAACCATGGTCACAACCGCGGACCACGACGATCGTGTGGTCCCCGGGCATTCGTTCAAGTTTGCGGCGCGACTTCAGGAAATGCAGATGGGTCTGGCCCCGGTCCTCATCCGGATTCAAACCAAGGCGGGGCACGGCGCCGGCAAGCCGACGCAGATGGTCATCCAGGAGCAAGCGGATCGATGGGCGTTCCTCGTGAAGAACCTCGGAATGAAGATCGAGCTGGATATAACATCCGATTGAATGCGATCGGTCAGGTGAAGGAGACGCACCCGCCGGACACGCGGCGTCGTTGCCACACCTGGCCGCTCGTGATGAATCATGACATGTTACATCCATGAATCACCGTACGGACGTTTGCGACATTCCCACCGAGACCTGGACTCGGTCGTGACACCTTCTATGATCTGGGACCGGTGGGACGATGCCATGGACGATATCCGGGACGAGCGCTACGAGCTCAACCGCGAGATAGAGGAACTCGAGAGTGAGCTTCGCACGCTTGGCGTGCCCGTGCCTCCCGAACCAGACCGGAAGCCACCAGGCGGCGCCGAGGAGGATGCTGGACGCTCGTTTGCGGATCGCGCCCACACCGAGGGGCAGCAGGATCTCCTGGCGAGGCGGGCGCGGCTGGACAAACTCCGGCAGCTGGCGGCAAAGCACCGACGGCAGTAAGGCAGGAGCGGGACCCTGGTCGAACACCCCCTTCGTGCTTGCAGCTGACCCGAAGGGGGTGGAGGGGAGGCGAGCCAGGCTATCGCGGAGGAAACCTCTCTAGAATCCTCAGCACGACACCATTCAGATACTCCTGCTGCGCTTCCCGCGACGGTGGGTCGGAGAGCGCTCCCTCCCCCCATCCCCGCCAGATGAGCTCACCGGTGGAGGAGTCGAAGACGTCGACTACCAGTGTTCCCGGCAACCGCCCACCGGGGCGCTCATACACTGGGAGCCAGAGATAACCGAATCCCACACGATACGCACAGGCATACCCCCAAGGGTATTGGAAATACGGATATCGGTAGCGATGCCACGGATACCCCAACCCATATCCCCAGGGATAGCCAAACGCGATGTGCACGGTGAATGTGGTGGTGCCGCACACGCGCCGTCCTCGCGCGACGCTCGACTGGTCGGGCACCACGACAAAGGCCGTTATCCAGAAGTCGACTGGCTCGTCCGCCAGCTTGTCGTACCCTCGGTCCTGTAGTGTGACATCGACAGCACGGCGAATTCGGCGCTCGAGAAACGGGCTGATGGCTGCGAGCTGTTCGGAGACCTCCGCCGAGTCGAGCCAGTCGTATGTCCGGAGATTCGCAAAGGAAACTTCGGGATCATAGTCGTGACCCACCCTCATCCCTGCACAGGCACCGAGTGACGAGAGGGGGAGGGCAACGAGAGCCAACCACCGTACCGCCTGCATTGCTTTCATTACGACCTACCGCAGATTGAAACGCTCCCGGGGGCTGGTTACCGCTTCGTCAATAGGAGTTTGCATGTGGGTCTGTGAAAGGAAGGACAAAGTGCGATGAATCAATGAGCGGGACGGGGGTCTCGCCGGCGTGCTAGTGCACTACGAGCCGTAGGATGTCCTCCGCCATTTCGACTCTTCGACCCAAGACCCGGCATTCCCGATCGAGAGTCTTCCAGAGCCATTGCACGTCTCGAGCAGAGGCTCGGCGCAACTGGAAGCGCCTGAGACGGAAGGGCACCATTCGGACGTGTTCGACGCGGGAGTCGGAGATCCGCAGGTCCAACACATACATGAGGACCAGATCGTTTCGGTATTCCTCGTGGCCGGCAATTCCCTCGTAGTCGGTGAGGAAATCGCCGCAGCCGTAGAGAATCGGTTTCCCGCGATGGATCTCGATGGCCTTCGGGTGATGGGACGAGTGTCCGTGCACGACGTCGACGCCCGCCACCTCCATCAGCGACCGTGCAAACTGCCGTTGCGCGGCGGGGATCGCATATCCCCAATTGGGCCCCCAGTGAATCGACACCACCGTGAGATCTCCAGGCTGCTTCGATGCCTCGATCCGATCGGCGACCGTCCGTACGGTGTCGTCCCGGAGATCGGGGAGAAGGTTGATTCCCGGACTGCTGGCACGGGCAATCCAGGCAATGGGGATCCCGCTGGTCGCAAGGCCATAGGCATACACGACGATCCGGCCCTTGCCTGGAACGTCGAAGACCGCTGGCGCGCTCGCCTCATGGGCATCCCGACCCGCACCAGCGAACAATACACGACTCCTTTCGAGCGTCTCGAGCGTCTCGACGAGACCGGCGTCCCCCCAATCCAACACGTGATTGTTGGCGAGCGTGCAACAGTCAATCCCTGCCGCCGCGATGCAGGGGATGTTCTCTGGGTGCATGCGATAGTTGATGCCCTTCGGCACACAGTCATCGCTCGTGGTCACACTGGTTTCGAGATTCACGATGTGCACGTCTGGTTGGACATCACGCAATACCCCAAGCGCATCGCCCCAGATGTACTCGAACGTGACCGGTTTCGAAATCCGTCCGTTGACCTGCTCGGCGAGCTCAACGTAGCCCATCGCCGATTTCATGTACTCTTCACAGAGACGGGGAGAACCCGGATGGGGAAGAATCTGATCGATCCCTCTTCCCGTCATCACGTCACCGCAGAGCACGAGCGTGATGACGCCCGAGCCCGTGGGGGCGGGCGCCGTCGGCACCGCCTGGCCTCGGCGGAAGGGATGCGCACCGAGCAACGCACCAAGCGCAGCCGATCCAGCCAGCTTGAGGAAGCCTCGTCTGATCGGCATCGGGATCGGAGTGTCAATCAGGCCGCCGGCGCCAGCCCCTTTTGTCAGCCGTTCCCACGCCGACGGTGGTCACCAGAATGACACAAACCATGACAGGCGAATTCAAGAGACGGGGGCCTTCATGCCCATATCGATCTCCCCATCGTTCGCAGGCTATGCCGCTGGGGGTGAAGAGTCTGTGAGGTTCGTGGGAAGACGCAGCAAAGAGGGGATACGGATCACGGGCTTGCCGGTTTGAGGGTGCGCCCAACCACCATGCTGATGTTGTCACTCCCCCCACCGTCCAGTGCGTCCTGCAACAGGACTTCACACAGCTGCCGAGCACTGGTCATCGACAGCATGCGTTCCCTGATCCGATCGTCGGGCACATGCTTCGTGAGACCGTCGGTACAAAGCAGAATCACCGTGCCCCAGTCGCGGACGATGCGAGTCACCATCGGCGCTGCTTGCTGTCCTCCAATGGCGCTCGCAAGCACGTGCGCCCACTTCGTGCCTTGTGCCTTCGTCTGCGTCAACACTCCTTGATCGATGAGCGCCTGCGCCATCGTCTGATCTCTGGTGATCTGGGTCAGCACACCGTCGCCGAACATATAGCAGCGACTGTCGCCCACCTGCAGGAGATAGGCGTGGGGCCAGAGTCCGAGAAACACCGTGAGGGTCGTGGCGAAGCGCATGCGCGAGGAGTCCTGCTCAGCGCGCTCCAGCAGATCTTCGTGGCATGCAAGGGCAGCGTCCTGAAGTAACCGAGAGAACACCTCTGGGTCGGTGATCTCCGCGTACTGCGCGTCGTGAAAGCGCCGCCCCACCTCGCGCACCAGCGCGCGTATGGCGCACCGGGCCGCTTCCTCACCTCCGCGCGTGCTCCCGACTCCATCCGCTACCATGGCGAACGACGCTAACCGTTCCTGGTCGATGACGGCGTCGATGTCGTCGCCCAGGCTTGTACGGTCTACCTTCACTCCCCGCGACAGGGAGCCAAGGAAGTAATGGTCTTGGTTGTCGTCGCGGACCTTACCCGGGTGGGTGAGTCCCCACGCATCGATATCGGCATGACGGGGCCTGACGATGCCCGCTTGCGCGGCGTCCGCGCCACCCGCACGCTCCTCGGGTTGAGCCGCAGTCTTGGGA
Organism: Gemmatimonadales bacterium; assembly: GCA_041615815.1. Classification (GTDB taxonomy): domain Bacteria; phylum Gemmatimonadota; class Gemmatimonadetes; order Gemmatimonadales; family GWC2-71-9; genus JBDHDH01. The sequence continues at coordinate 68,651 of JBFJCP010000024.1, forward strand.
TCGAGGAGTGCTTCCTTGAGACGGTGGATGAGGCCAGACACGTGCGCTACCTATTGCAACGAGATCCCCAGTGCTTTCGCGTACTGCCGACCATTCACCTGGTAATCTGCACTCGAGGATCTGCACTCTGCAATCGCCGCTCGGGACGCCATGCGCTGGACCTCACGATCACCCGGAAGAGGTATCGCACCAGACCGGCTACCGCTCCCCACGGAAGCGACGGAGGACCGCCCGATCGCCGCCGCCAGCTCTGGCCTGAGCACCTTGATGGCCACGGTGCGATGATGCTTGACATCTTCGGCCAGGTAGACGATGGCCATGCCGCCCGCGCCGAGTCCACGCTCGACACGGTACCGGTCTCGCAGCGCGTCCGCGAGACGCGCCGGCACCTCAGGCATCAACGCGCCGCCGCGCTAGCTAGCGTCCTTACTCCCCACATCGTCGTCACACGAACACAAGTTCGCCGGCGGCTTCGGGAGGTTCTTCATCATTCCGGTGGGAACTTGGTTCTGCTCGGTGGGATTCGCTGGCATCTCCCGCCACCCACCGCACTTGAAGCATTTGGTGTATAGAGCCACGACGACTCTCCTCAAATCCGATCAGTTGTCTGTCTAGCGCAACGCTCCCGGAACCAACACCGCTCCCGGGGCCGCGCTCGTTCCCCGAACACCGAACTGTAACGTGCGAACGCCGCGATCGTTGCTCGGGCGTTCCTTACTGATTGCTACTGAACATGTCCGCGGCAACCTTCCACTCGCCGTTTTCGCGCACCCACACAACGAGGTACTTGCCGGGCACCGAGCCGTCCGGTGTATTGATCGTCGTCGTGCCAAAATCGTACGCCATGTCGCCCGACGCAGACACGTGCGCTTCCGTGGGTTCCCACGAAGCGTCGAGGGCAAACATCGCTTGCCACTGGGTACGAAGTGCTTCATGACCGACGACAGATTCGGCATTGGGCGGCATCTGCCTGCCGTTAGTCGCGTGAAGGTTGACGATCCACTCCAGGTCTTGCTCCTGGAATTTCGCGGACCATTCACGCTCGAGTGCCATGATCGCAGCCGCTTCCGCTGCCGAGTCGATTGCCATCTCGGCACCGGCACCCTCCCGCGACCCAGTCTGGCACGCCACCAGGGCGACGGCTACAAGCATGATCCAGGCACTGATTGATCTGATGTTCATGCGTACCCCTTTGCCGTGATCCGAAAGAAGCTGACCGAGTGGGACCAGTCGAACAAACATACGCGCCCGCCGAAGCGGCGGCGACCGGGCGGGAGGCCAGACCACGGTTCCGACCCGCCGGCCAGCACTCAGGAGCCTTCGGCCAGACATGCCCGCACCAGATTTCGCTTCGAGAAGTGAAACAGCGTCAGGAACGACATCAGCGACTCCCGACCGAGCAGCCACCGCGTGATTTGGTGGATCGTCCGCCCTTCACTATGTAACGCTTGGACTTGTGCTCGCAGCGAGACCAAGTAGTCGAGCTTCCCTCGAATGGCACCAGGGCCATCGGCGACCACCCCCCGGTGCGCACAAAACAGCGTCCCAAAATCGAGTTGGAGCACGCGTCGAAGGCTTCGAATCTCATCATGGACGTTCTCATCTGCCCGCATGAACCGCGGCTTGTTCGCAATATAGAGATCGCCGGTAAAGAGCCAGCCACGTTCGGGTTCCAGATAGCAGGTCATGTCCGGTGAGTGCCCGGGGGTTGCGACGGGCCGGAGGGACAACCCGTCCCCGAGGTCGATCTGCGACGGGACCCGTCGGGGGAGGAACCGCTCGGGAGCACCCCAGATGACATGCTGGTACGGTCGGAGCGGGAATCCGCGTTGCATCAGATCGACCCCTCGTGCGGGCCCGTACACCGCAGCGTGCATTTGGCGTTGCAGCTGTGCGCCGTTGCCACTGTGGTCCTCGTGATGATGCGTGATCATCACCTGTTCCACGGCTCGTTCTCGCAGGAACTGACGAATCGTTGGCCACTGATTGGGCGGGCCCGTATCGATGACGCTGCGACCAAGGCGATACACGATGCACGCCGAACTGATGCCCAAATCGAAGCGCCCCACCCGCAGGCCTTCGACGCCTTCGTGCGTGAAGCGTTCGCTTACGGCCATGGGCTCAATCGTCGTCCCCGGGACCGCAGGGCATGGGCGTTCGCGGCTGAAGCCGCACGCGTAGCCGATACAGCCATTCGCCGTCTCACAGATCGATGACGAGTCGCACCGCGATCAAGACGAGCGCTATGGCCACGACGATCCGAATGGCTCGTTCGCCCCCGCGAAGCGAAACGCGCGTCCCGACCACGGCCCCCACGGCGTTCCCCCCAGCGAGGACGAGGCCCACTGTCCAATCCACCATCCCCGAACCCAGAAACACCAGAAACGCCGGAATGGTATACAGCAACACGATGAACACCTTGTGCACGTTCACGGTGAGCAGGTCGAAGCCGAGACCTCGATAAAGCACGAGCATGAACAAAAAACCGACACCCGCCTGAATGAAGCCTCCATAGAACCCAATACCCACGAGTGCCAGCGCGCTCACCACGCCGACGCGAGTGCGAGCTCCGTCCGTCCCGTCTCTCGTACCAAGCGGCCGCAGCAACCCGATCACAGCCACCACGAGGACGCCGGCGAGGATCGCGCGGAATGCGCCCTCGGAGATGCGAATGGCGAGAAACGCACCCGCCACCGCACCCGGGAGCGTGAACGCCGCGAGCCTGAGCCCCGTGCGAACGTCGGCGCGCCCAGCACGCCGAAAGCTCCACACCGCCGCGACGTTTTGCACGAGGATGGCCACCCGGTTGGTCCCATTGGCCTCGGCGGCCGGAAGCCCGAGCAGCAAGAGGATGGGGAGCGTGATGAGCGAGCCGCCTCCAGCCAGCACATTGAGGAAGCCGGCTGCGGCGCCTGCGGTGAACACACCGAGGAAAAACAGCACCTAGGCGGTACTCACGTCCGCGCCGTACCTACGTCGACTCTGTCCTGACCGTCTCGCATGGCACAATACTGCGCCAGCCGGAGGCGCGACGCCACGGGGAGGCCATCCCAAGCTCAGGTATCCAGCCCCTCATGACTCTCCTGAGCCGCTCGTTCGGGACCGTGGGATTGCGGGTTCGACCATCGTTCCCGGCGTGAAGCGCCGGCAACCTCGCCCACCACCCTCTCTGGCCACTCTGCGGTCATCGATGTAGAATCGCGAGATACCGGTTCATAGGGCATGCGTTCGTTCCGATTCGCACGCCCGCATGTGACATGAGAGGCCAGATGTCATCGTTTGCGAAGTCACTCGTCATGTTCCTGGCTGTGTGCATCCCCGCCACGGCATCCGCCCAGGCCAAGCGCGCCATGACCATTGTCGACCTCCTCGAGGTCCCGCGCCTGGGTGATCCCCAGCTCTCCCCGGACGGATCCCAACTGGCCTACGTGCTGAGCCGCGCCGACTGGAAGGCCAACAAACGGATCAGCCATATCTGGCGCATCGACTCGGATGGGGCTAACGCCGTCCAACTCACCAACGGCGAGGACGGCGAGTCCTCCCCACGCTGGTCGCCCGACGGACGATCGGTTGCGTTCCTTGCCAAACGTGGCGGCGACGAACACACCCAGGTCTACCTGTTGCCCAACACGGGCGGCGAGGCGAGGCGCCTGACCACGCACCAAAGCGATGTCTCATCGATCAGTTGGGCACCCGACGGCACGGCCATCTATTACATCGCGCCAGACCCCAAGACCGAAGAAGAGAAGAAGAAGGACGAGGCCAAGGACGACGTTGTTGCGTTCGACGAGGACTACAAGCAGCGACATCTGTGGAAGGTCACACTGGCCGACACTGCTCGAACACGCCTCACACAGGGAGACTACTCGGTGCGTGGGTACGAAGTCTCACGTGACGGGCGGTACATTGCCCACCACCGTGCACCAACGCCACTCATCGATAATATGGACGAAGGCGAGGTGTGGCTGATGCGCGCAGACGGAAGTGACGCCAAACAGCTCACGCTGAACGCCACGACCGAGCGCGGCGCCGAGCTTTCCCCCAGCGGCGACTGGGTGTTGTTCCTCGGCGATGTGAACGGGCAGTTCGAGCCCTATTACAACGACAACCTATTCCTCGTGCCAGTGGGCGGCGGCCCGCATCGAGAGCTGCTTCCGGAAATGCCCCACGAGGTACAACGCGCCACATGGGGCCGTGATGGCAACACCATCTATTTCACGGCCAACACGGGCGTCCGCAGCGAGCTCTTTCGCGTTGACGTGCCGTCCGGGCGGCTCACCCAGCTCACGAGAGGGGATCATTCGCTCTCGGCGTGGACCTACTCCCCGAGCGCGCGACGCCATGTCGTTGGCATCAATGAACGCACGAACGCAGGGGATCTCTACTGGTTACCGGCCGAGGGTGGTGGATCACCCAGAAAGATCACTGCGGTGTTCGACTATTTGGACGAGGACTTCTTCCTCCCCCGCCAAGAAGCCATTCAGTGGACGGGCGCGGACGGAGCAACCGTGGAGGGACTGCTCTTCTACCCGCTCGAATACACCGAGGGGAGGCGATATCCCCTCGTCGTGCAGACCCACGGTGGCCCCGCTGCATCCGACAAATTCGGGTTCCAAAGTTGGAGCAACTACGTCCAGGTGCTCACGGCCAAGGACTATGTCGTCTTCAAACCGAACTACCGGGGAAGCACGGGGTACGGCGACGACGTACTCCGCGACATGGTGGGGCACTACTTCAATCAAGCGCACCTGGACGTGATGACCGGCGTCGACCACCTCATCGCCAGGGGGTTGGTGGACGGAGAACGCATGGTCAAGATGGGATGGAGCGGCGGCGGTCACATGACCAACAAGATCATCACGTTCACCGATCGCTTCAAAGCCGCGTCGTCAGGCGCGGGGGCCGTGAACTGGATCGGCATGTACGCGCAGAGTGATGTCCGTATCTATCGGACCCCCTGGTTCGGCGGCACACCGTGGGAGGAGGACGCGCCGATCGACGTCTATTGGGAGCATTCCCCGCTCAAAGACATCGCCAAGGTCACCACCCCGACACTCGTCCTCGTCGGACAAAATGACGTGCGGGTTCCGCCACCACAGTCGATTGAACTCTACCGGGCACTGCGGACGAATGGAGTTCCGACACACCTATACATCGCCCCGCGGGAACCTCATGGGTGGCGAGAGTTACGACACGAACTGTTCAAGGTCAATGTCGAGTTGGATTGGTTCGAGAAGCACGCGATGGGCCGGGACTATACGTGGGAGGAGGCCCCGGGAGTGCCCGAAGAAGAAGAGGCACCGACGACAACGACAGACGGCGGATCCTAGCGTCGCGGGACCGGCCGCATCGGCACCCGCCCGATGTCCGACAAGCAACAAACCGAGGGCCGCTACGGCCCTCGGTTTTTCCATCCACCCACCCTGGACTACTCCAGCGGAATCTCTTTCGCGTGCTTCTTCAGCCACTGCTCGAAGGTTTGGAGCTCCGGATTGAGACTTCGCGCCACCTTCAAGTCCCGGACGCCCACGTAATGCTCCTGGAAGTCCCGCTTGAATTGGAACATGTTGCCCATGTCCTCGGCGCCTGGAAAGCCGAACCCTCGGTAGGCCTCCGGGGTGACCGGGTTGTACACCACTTCCTGGCCGAGGGCCTTGGTGAGTGCAGCGGCCATCTGTTCCCCGGTCAGGTGCTCACCGGCAATCGACACGGTCTTACCAATATGTACTTTCCCCTTCTTGAAGATGGCCAACGCACACTTCCCGATGTCTTCCGCAGCGATACCCGACAGCTTGGCATCTCCCATGGGAAGCGTGAACGCCAGCTTCCCATCCGGACCTCGCTTGGGACCCGACCCAAAGTAGATCAGGTTGTCCCAGTAGAAGCAGGTCTGGAGAAACGTCGTCGGCACCCCGGCGTCGGTGAAGAACTGATTGGCCTCGCCTTTGGCATCGAAGTGTGGAACTTTGTACTTCCCCATGAGTGTTGGCATGCGGTCGTCGCTCAGGGGCACCCACTTTCGGGTATCCTCGAGCGTGGACCAGATGACGTGCGTGAGACCGGCCGTCTTCGCGGCCCGTGCCAGGTTTTTGGCTTGTGCCTGTTCCTTCTCCGGCGAGAAATGCTCCCAGAAGTTGGTGACACAGAAGGCGCCGTAGGCACCCGCGAAGGCCTTCTCGAGACTCTTCTGGTCATCCAGATCCGCCTGTACCACCTCGGCGCCGGCCTTGGCCAGGGCCTTGGCCTTGTCGGATCCGGGGTTTCGGGTGAGCGCTCGGGCGGCAAACGACCCGCTCTTGTCGGCGAGGATGGCGCGTACGAGTCCACCGCCCTGCGCGCCGGTGGCGCCGACGACGGCAATGATCTGCTTGTGAGCCACGGTGGTTCTCCTTTCACGGTTGGAAGCAACGTGACGACCGTGCAAGTCGAAAACAAGGGGTGGAAACCAATGTGACTCGCGGCACCTTGGATGCCCATCGCCTGTGCGATAGCTTGCAAGCGCGATGCGAACAGTAACCGTCCTGATGCTCCTCCTGCTCGGTGACTCCGCTCCGGTGGCTGCACAGAGGCAGGACGCGACGAGTGAAACGCCTGGTTCTGAGCTCACCGCCTACCTGGTGACCATCGGCCCCGGCCGCGCCGTGTGGGAGCGTTTCGGACACAACGCGATCGGCGTACGCGACACCAAACGCGGCACGGATCGGGTGTACAACTATGGGTTGTTCAGCTTCGAGCAGGAGGGGTTTCTCGTGCGCTTCCTGCGAGGGCACATGTTGTACTGGACCGCGGGCTTCGACGCGACGCCGCACCTCCGGAGCTACATGGCGGCCGATCGCTCGGTGTGGATTCAAGTATTGAACCTGACACCGACGCAGAAGCTCGAGCTCGCGCGGTTCTTGGAGTGGAACGCCCTTCCGGAAAATCGCTTCTATCGGTACGACTACTATCGAGACAATTGCTCGACACGGATTCGCGACGCCCTGGACCGTGTGTTGGGTGGGGCCCTGCGGGACCAGACGGCGCGCGTGCAGACCAGCACCACGTATCGAGAATACACCCGCCGCGCATTGGCCATCGACCCGCTGCTCTACGCGGGCATCATGCTTGGGTTGGGGAGCCCCACGGACCGGCCGATTACCCGCTGGGAGGAGATGTTCCTCCCCGAAAAGGTGCAGGAGTACGTGCGAGGGGTGACGGTGCCCGGGCCGGACGGCGCCGCTCGCCCGCTGGTCGTTTCCGAGGACACCCTGTTCATCGGCGGGAGCGAGCCGCTTCAGCCAACACCCCCCAACCGCCTTCCGATTTTTCTCGCCCTTGGTTCCGTCCTCGGCGTGCTGGCCGCGGCCCTCGCGCGGTCCTCGCGCACGTCGCTCTGGGCACAAAGGACCTTCATGGCGTTCGCCGCCGTGTGGGCCTTCGTGGTTGGGATCCTCGGCCTCGTCATTGCAGCGCTCTGGGGTCTCACCGAACACGTCACATCGTACGGCAACGAGAACCTTTTCGCCGTGAATCCGCTGTGGTTACTGCTCGCGGTGGCTGTCGCCGCCTCGCTCTGGTCCGGTCCACGGACCAGACAGGTCACCATCGCGCTGGCCGTCGTCTGCGGTGGGCTCTCAGTTGCGGGTTTCGTGCTTCAGATCCTGCCCGGCCTCGATCAGGTGAATGGCGCCGTCTACGCGATGTTCCTGCCACCCAACGTGGCAACGGCGGGCGGGATGGTGTGGACAGCTGGTCGGGCGCGCCGAGCTGAGCCCTAGTCGACCATGCAGGCGCCGCGAATGGCGCCTCGAGGTCGGAGCCGACATCGATCGTTTCCCGGCTTACATCGGCCGTTTGCAGGCTTGCAAAAGCTGTTTGCAGACCTCACCAGGACGTTTGCAAGTCTCATCTGGCCGCCTGGGGATCGCATTCCGCCTTTTGCAAGCATCATCTCGTCGTTTGGAAGCCTACCCGTGGGCGGCGCGGGAAGCTCACAAAGGGCCAGGTACGGCTTGCAAACGGCGTTGTTTTTGCGCCCACCCCTAGGAAGCGGTCTCCCATGGCCAGTTTGTCACCACGCGGAACCCGGTGTCGCCGCTTGCGGGATCGTCAAACGCACGGCCGGGCGGCGCGGCCGACGAGTCGAACCAGCGCGCCGCATCCGTCTGCACTAGCCGCTCCGGACATCATCGGTGCCGGAACTCAACGCTGGGCCGCGACAACATCCTCCTCCAGCGTTCTCAACAAGTCCACCTCGGCGTTCATCTCCTTACTGAGCACGAGATGGTGCGCTTTCGCCTCCTCGAGATCCCACTCGAAGGAGGCAATACGGTCCGTGACGTCGAACAAACCTCGCACCAGCTCGTCACGGATCGTCTGGTAGCGAACGAGCGCGTCGTCGCCACCCTCGATCACCGCACGAGCCAAGAGCTCGGCGTCACGCAACGCGTCGGTGATGCCGTGCGCGGTGAGCGGATCCTTGAAGTAGGCCGCATCGCCCACGAGCGCCCATCCGGGGCCGGCAGCCCGTCGCAGGAATCCGACCTGCCCGGGAAAGGCCCTCAACTTGGATGAGGCTTCCGTACGGGCAACCCGCTCCGCGAGCGCGGGAGAGACGTCTTCGAGCACTTCCCGGTAGAGCGCGTCGAGCCCCCTCTGGCGCCCCTTCTCGAAGCGAACGGGTGGGAGCGACGCGAACACACAGGTATCCCCCCCGTTGGTCGGGATCGACCCCACCGACGCACCGATATTGTAGAACCAGTGGAACCCATCGAGCCCCAGGTCTCGCCGGTAGCCGTAGATCGACGCCGTCGCGTGGGCCGCCGAGTGGATGACCTCGGCGTCCACGAGCCGCGCGACCCGCGAGCGGAGACCGTCGGCTCCGATCACCACGCCGGCGTTCACATCGATCGCGTGCCGATCCGCCCCGGCGATCCGCACTCCCGTGACCCGTCCACCCCGCGCACGGAGCAGGTCGACCACGGAGTATCCGAGCACCACCTCGGCGCCCGCGGCTTCCGCGGCCTCGAGCAGCGCCAGGTCGAGGACGGTGCGGCGCGGGGCGTACAAGCCATCGACGCCATCCCGCCGCTTGATCTGGACTTCGATCGACTCGTCGCCGTAATGAAACGTGGTCGATCGGATCGTCGGTGTCCCGGCGGAACGGATGGCATCGAGCACGCCCCAGCGATGTAGTTGGAACACCCCGCCACGCATGAGCGCGTGTGTCGACAACGTGTCACTGCCGCGGCGGGCGGGATCGACCACGAGCACGCGCAAGCCCATTCGAGCCAGCAGCAACGCCGTTGACGCACCAGCGCACCGCGCGCCGGCGATGACCACGTCGTAGCGCGTGTGGGCGGTCGCAGGTTCCGCATGGGCCCATGAATGGCGGATCATGACACGAGCACCCGTTCCACGCTGGGCCGATGCCTCACGCCGCTGGCGCATCGTTCGAGATACGTCGCCAAGTGGGCACTCAAGTCCCGTGCATCGTCGCCGGCTCCGTCGATGAGACTCGACTTCCGACGTCGCAGGAATGGGAGGCCCATGAGGTACAGGCCGGGTGAATCGACAACACCACCGTCATGCCTGACCCGGCCTTTGCGATCGAACACCGGAACGTCGAGCCACGAATAGTCGGGTCGGTACCCGGTGGCCCAAATCACGGTCTTGATGGCGCCGCTCGTGAGATCCATGCCCAGCGGAGGCGACGCCTCGACACGGGTGGGCTCGAAGCGATGCGGCGGGTCGACTTCGCCCTCTCCCATGTGCTCCGCAACCCACTCGTCGATCCTGTCGAGCAACCGATTCATCTTCAGGTCGGCCATTTGGCACAGGTTAGGGAGCGATCCGGAAAACTGTGCCTTGCCCTCGGAGATGCTGGCGAGACGTCCGACGATCTCGACACCGACGTTCGTCAACGCATTGACGTCCACGTTGCGACGGTCGTCCGAGCCCGCCAACTGCAGGGATGGGACGTTGCGC